>NZ_LXEW01000040.1 GCF_001655055.1 Providencia heimbachae ATCC 35613
ACTAACCCTAGTCACGTAGTTATCTACGTTCCTAGGGATTAGCTTCACTTGCCGCCTTGCTACAACTCGAACTATTTAGAGTATTAGATACTCGTTGTATTTCAAGCTATAGCCGTGTTGGCTATGCTCACTAACCCTAGTCACGTAGTTATCTACGTTCCTAGGGATTAGCTTCACTTGCCGCCTTGCTACAACTCGAATTATTTAGAGTATTAGATACTCGTTGTATTTCAAGCTATAGCGGTGTTGGCTACGCTCACTAACCCTAGTCACGTAGTTATCTACGTTCCTAGGGATTAGCTTCACTTGCCGCCTTGCTACAACTCGAATTATTTAGAGTATTAGATACTCGTTGTATTTCAAGCTATAGCCGTATTGGCTACGCTCACTAACCCTAGTCACGTAGTTATCTACGTTCCTAGGGATTAGCTTCACTTGCCGCCTTGCTACAACTCGAACTATTTTGAGTATTAAAAACTTTTTATATTTCGGGCTGTAGCAGTGTTATTCTTTAATAAAATCAGGGTGTTAATTTTAATTAACTTGCATTATTGAGAGGGATTAATCACCCATCTGACTTTATCAAAAGCTGAGAAGCGGCTATTTAATCATAAAAGTTATTCAATAGCATAGATTGATTCGATAAAAGTGAGGTGATCGCATTGGGGGGTAAAAAATAAAAACGGCAGGGAAGGCCTGCCGTTTAGACGGTTCAGTCATCGATAATGAGGTAAATTATCTGACGAGCGCTATAACAGTATCGCTTGAAACGATAGGGTCAACTGACATCATCACACTGAGCGAAGTGATCGCTACGATAGAGAAGATAAACAGTTTTCTTGCCCAAACACGGTCATCATTTTCGCTTTTGAAGCCGGAAATTGCCATGCCGAGCCACCATAAACTGACTGCTGCGCCAACAATCAGATATTTATAACCCGCATATCCACTGACTGCTAACATTAATGTTGCGACCATAAACGCGAGGATGTACAAGAAGATATGCGTCTTAGCGACAGATATTCCCTTGATAACCGGTAACACAGGAATGTTAGCTGCTTTATAATCCTTGAAGCGGAAAATGGCAATCGCATAGGAATGCGGCATCTGCCACAAGCTGAAAATTAATAATAGGATAAGTGCACCCATATCAAATTCATTTGTGACGGCGCAGTAGCCGATAACCGGCGGTGCTGCGCCAGATAGGCTGCCAATTAGCGTGCCATAAACTGACTTACGTTTCATATATAGGCTGTAAACACCTACATAAACGATGAAACCGATCACTGCAAGTAGCATTGCTAGTGCATTGGCTGCTACAAGTAGTAGCAGCATACCAGCAATACCTAATACAGTAGCGTAAATCAGGCTAACTTTCGGGTCAATCAGCCCTCTAACTAAAGGGCGATTCTTGGTTCTTTCCATGATACGGTCGATATCACGGTCGATGTAGTTGTTGAAAACACAACCAGAAGCCACGACCAGTGATACACCCAGCAAAGTCGCAATAAACAGCGGGTAGTCAATTGAACCTTTTGAGGCCAGAAGAAAACCGCCGATCACAGAAATCAGATTTCCGAAGATAATTCCTGGTTTGGTCACTTGCAGGTATTGCTTAAACATATCGGCAACTCTTTAGTCGAGCATCATATTGATGTTCAGGTTGTACATAATCCACAGAGAGCCAATAACAACGATACCGATGATTAGCATAGTGAACAGGAATGCAACTAAGTTCCAGCGTTCCTCTGATGAAGTATTCATGTGCAAGAAACAAACAAGATGCACAAGAATTTGTACAACCGCCATCCCGACAACAGTCCATAGGATTGCTGCTTGTGACGCAGTACCTTCCATCACCATCCAGAAAGGTATCACCGTTAGGATCACTGATAGAATAAAGCCAATCAGGTATGTCTTAACGCTACCGTGGCTTGCTCCAGTATGAGCATCTTTTGCATGACTCATTTAAATAGCCCCCAGAAGATAAACAACGGTAAATACACAGATCCAAACCACGTCTAAGAAGTGCCAGAATAAGCTTAGGCAATTTAAACGTGTTTTGTTCACCTCGGTCAGACCACGGCGAGAAACTTGAATCATCATGATAATAATCCAAATCAGACCCGCAGTTACGTGTAGACCGTGCGTTGCAACTAAGGCGAAAAAGCCAGATAAGAAGCCACTACGATCTGGACCAAAACCTTCAGCGATCAGCTCATGGAATTCATACACTTCCATGATAACGAAGCCAAGACCCAGTAGGAAGGTTGCGAATAGCCATAAATTGACTGATGCAATCTTACCTTTATGCATCGCAATCATTGCGAAGCCGTAAGTGATACTACTGACAAGTAGTAAGAATGTTTCGCCTAATACGAACTTCAGACTGAAGATATCTTTACCAGCAGGGCCGCCAGCAGTTCCATCAGACAAAACAACATAGGTAGCAAATAAACTCGCAAACAGAATCAAGTCGCTCATTATATAGAGCCAGAAACCGAATACTTTAGTGCCACCTGCATCATGGTGCCCATGCTCGGCATGGGCTACGTTTTGATTAGTCATTGTATTAGTTGACATCGTTCACACCTGCCTTACGTAATTCTTCAAAGTGCTTATTCTCGATCTCCTCGATTTCAGCCACAGGTACGTAGTAATCAACATCTTCGTCGAAGCTTTTTACAATCCAAGTTACGATCATGCCACCGAAACCAATGATTGCCAGCCACCAGATGTGCCAAATCATTGCGAAACCTAAAACCAAGCTAAATGCAGCGATGATAACGCCTGCGCCTGTATTTTTCGGCATATGAATTTCTTCATATGAAGTCGGTTTCTTATGAGCGATACCTTTTTCTTTCATGTCCCACCAAGCATCACGAGTTTGAATATGTGGTTCAATCGCGAAGTTATAGAATGGTGGAGGAGAAGAGGTTGCCCATTCAAGTGTACGTCCGCCCCATGGATCTCCCGTTAAATCACGGTTTTCATTACGGTCACGGATACTCACAATAATTTGGATAACTTGACATGCAATACCAATTGCGATGACAGCAGCACCAACGGCAGCAGTCACTAGCATTGCGTGGTAAGCAGGGTCAATATTCTGGCTTAAACGACGGGTCATCCCCATGAAGCCCAGAATGTACAGTGGCATAAAGGCTAAGAAGAAACCGATGATCCAGAACCAGAAGGCACGAACACCCCATTTCTCATTTAGTGTAAAGCCGTAGGCTTTCGGGAACCAGTAAGTCATACCAGCAAAACAACCGAAGACAACACCACCGATAATCACGTTATGGAAGTGAGCAATCAGGAATAAGCTGTTGTGCAGAACGAAGTTTGCACCCGGTACGGCTAATAGAACACCGGTCATACCACCCACAGAGAACGTGATGATAAAGCCGATTGTCCACAGCATTGGTGATTTAAGTTCGATACGACCTTGGTACATAGTGAACAGCCAGTTGAAGATCTTAACCCCTGTTGGGATTGCAATAATCATGGTGGCGACGCCAAAGAAGGCGTTAACGTTCGCACCGGAACCCATCGTAAAGAAGTGGTGCAGCCAAACGACGAATGACATCACAGTAATGGCGATGGTTGCCCATACTAATGAGGTATAGCCAAACAGGCGCTTTTTGGAGAATGTTGCAGCGACTTCAGAGAATACACCGAATACAGGTAGTACAAGGATATAAACTTCTGGATGACCCCAAGCCCAAATTAGGTTGATGTACATCATCATGTTGCCACCCATATCATTTGTGAAGAAATGGGTACCGATATAACGGTCTAAGGTCAACAGAGTGAGTGTCACAGTCAAAATTGGGAATGCAGCGACAATTAGCACGTTAGTACAAAGCGCGGTCCAGCTAAATACAGGCATTTTCATCATCGACATACCCGGTGCACGCATACGGATAATAGTCGCAATGAAGTTAACACCCGTTAAGAGTGTCCCGATACCGGATATCTGGAGACTCCAAAGCCAGTAATCGACCCCGACTCCAGGATTGTACTCCAAGCCTGACAACGGCGGATAAGCTAACCAACCGGTTTGCGCGAATTCACCTACCCCTAAAGAGATGTTGATAAGAACAACACCGACAACAAAGAACCAGAAGCTCAATGAGTTTAGGAATGGAAAAGCAACGTCACGCGCACCAATTTGCAGCGGTACAACGAAGTTCATTAAACCGACAACAAAAGGGGTTGCCATGAAGAAAATCATGATAACGCCATGCGCGGTAAAAATTTGGTCATAGTGATGAGGGTTTAAATAGCCCTCTTGGCCAGCAGAAGCAAGAACTTGCTGACCACGCATCATGATGGCATCGGCGAAGCCACGGAACAACATGACCATCGCCACAATGATGTACATGACACCAATTTTTTTATGGTCAACAGTGGTTAACCATTCTTTCCACAGCCATTTCCATTTACCAAAATACGAAATCGCACCAACTAAGCCAAGTCCACCAAGGACGATGGCAATCAGCGTGACGACGATAATTGGCTCATGAAGTGGAACAGCATCGAGTGTTAATTTTCCGAACATGCCCTTATTCCTCAGCGCCTGCATGAGCATTATGGCTCATATGCATAGATTGACCTGTAGATTCTTCTTTCGTTTCTACAGGCGCGTGACCTTGATGGTGCTCATGACCAAACTTCAGAACAATTTCGTCATACAGTTTAGGTTTCACGCTAGAGAAGTAGGTAACAGGAACGTTAATGCTTGGCTTCGCAACTTCATCGAATGCCTGCATTGTATCCATTGTTTTAGGCGAAGCTTTTACCTTCTGTACCCACTCATCAAAACCTTGGCGATCCGGTGTTGCAATAGCATTGAACTTCATATCGGAGAAGCCTTTACCACTATAGCTTGCGGAGAAGCCTTTATAAGTACCGGGTTCATTAGCGATTAAGTGAAGTTTAGTTTGCATACCTGCCATCGCGTAGATTTGGCCACCTAAAGATGGAATGAAGAACGAGTTCATCACCGAATCAGACGTGATTTTGAAGTTGACTGGCACGCCCGTAGGGAATGCGATTTCATTGACTGTTGCGATACCTTGCTCCGGATAAATAAATATCCATTTCCAGTCAGCAGAAATAACTTCAATTGTGACAGGTTCCTGATCACTGACTAATGGCTGATAAGGATCCAGCTCATGAGTCGTTTTCCAAGTAATTGTACCTAGAATAACAATAATGATGATTGGAACAGTCCAGCAGACTAGCTCAATTTTATTTGAGTGAGCCCAGTTAGGACGATAGGTTGCTGACTTATTGGATTCTCGATATTTTACGGCAAAGATAAATGCCATAAAGATTACCGGAATCACAACAAGGAGCATCAAGCCAATTGCAATAAGAATTAGCTCTTTTTGTTTCACGCCAACGGCGCCTTTAGGATCCATCAACACCATATCGCAACCGCCCAATAGTAAGGCTGCTACAACCAGTGAGATTGCTCCAATACTTTTTTTGTAGTTCATAAGTCTCATCCACGACCCCAAATGACAAAGATTCTAATTGTCGTTTCATCAGTGCGGGCATTTTACGGTAAGGTTATGCGAGTGTAAATGATTGTAAGGTAAAGAAACTGAATTGTTAGCTCTTTATGTTAATATGATCACATGTGAAGAATTTATATCAAAAAAGTTAAAAACGATGGGAATTATATGCATGTATTGATAAAACCGTATTAATACTAAATTATCTTGGTAATTTTTCAAGGAAAAATATACACAAAAGAAGATAAAAAAACACAGAACTGATATAAAAGTTAAGCTAATCACTAGGGGAAAATACGATATTTAGTGCCAGCAAAGCAATATTAGGTACTTTACTGGCGAAATAGTGAAGAAAAATTATTACTTTTTGATAAAAAAAGAAATTTTTAAAATATTTATACAATCTGTCTTAAAAAGTCAGAAGGTATACTTTAATGTATAAATGATTGCATCTTGGTAAAACGTATCACCCAACTTATTGTCAGCATAACGGTATTGCACCCCGGCTGATATATTTGGCGTTGCATTCCACCACAATGCTAATGCACCATTGATACCGTTTCGTTTTCCACCGTTATAGCGCTTGTTACGAGCGAATTCCATCTCGTGCCAGTTAGTGACCATGAAATTTTCTTCGAACATATTGAAGTTATAACCCGCCACCCAGCCGACCACATACCCGTTATTACCCGAATAGAATGTTTGGTCAACATAATGCAGTGCTGCAAAAGGCTTAAACCACAGATCACCAAATGATGTGTTGTATCCGAATCCATATAATGTATTCACATCATGAAAATTCCCGCCATATTTAGTTCCCGGTAAAGACCAGGTACCATAGACATGCCCATAAAGATTAAATCCAGTATCACCTAGGTAGAAGCGTCCTGTTGTCTTGATGGTATAACGTTGGTTACGACCAGAATCGGTATGTTGTTTGTTAAATGGGTTTTCTAAATCAGCAAAACCATATAGCTCACCCCAATTGAAGTTAGCCCCTCCTTCAAGTTCAATGTAAGCAAAATCTTTTTTACGTGTAGTCTTTTCAGATTTGGTTTCAGTGCGATGTGACCAATCTAAATAGTTGATATTGATATCCGCAAACCCATTTTGATATCCAAGAAAATCTTCAGAGTATGCGTTACCTGTGAATGTTACACAGGCTGCGACACAGAGCAGTTTTTTCATAATGTATTATTTTCATTTAATTATTGATGGAGTTAATCGCTTGGTGAATTGTTCGTCTATTTATTTACATAAACTAAACATGTGAGATATTAGACTTTGAAATTGCAATTAAGAAATATATTTCAATGAAAAAGTGACATTGATCACGATAATTTATCGTTATCGAGAGGGTTTGCGATAGGGATCGAATTGGTTTTAATAAATCAAATTACCTAAACTAATAAAATTAATTTAGGTAATTAATAATTGATAAGAAAAAGATTATTTATTGTTTAGTGACTTTTCGGACGGCAAGAAAATCTAAACTACCACCGATAATTAAACTGATAGCGCCGATACCAATACCGATATTGAATATTAGGTTTTGGTAGTAAGGTAAGTCAAACCAGAGTGATAACTGTGAAGTGAAGAAATAAATTTTGACGGCGCTAAATGAAAAAATAAGTAGGCTCAATAGCCAAATTGCCAAGCAACTAACGCCAGCCAGCAGTGCGTATACCGCAAATTTATAGCTATTAGCAAACTTCACTCGGCGTTGGAATAAGCCCGTTGTTTGTGTGTAGACCAATGACGTTCGACAAGCTAGGAGCAGTAATATCCCCGGTACAGCAACCCCAATCGAAATTAAATAAAATAAAGGCCAACCATAAGTACTCACAAAGATACTGGCGACAGGACCAATATAGACCCGACCGACAGCGGATAAAGCAGATAAAAGTGCAAATTGAGTCGCGGATAATGATTTATTACATAGCGTCATTAGTAGCGCGACAAATGCAGCAGTTCCCATTCCTGAGAAAATATTCTCAAGAAAAATAATCGAACCCATGCTGATAATATGAGGTGGGGTAACCGCTAAGAACCAATAGCCAATATTAGAGACGCCCTGTAAAAGCCCAAAAACCAATAAGGCTCTAAATAAGCTCATGTTTCTCATGAGGTAACCACCAAGGAGCGCCCCCAAAATCGTTGCTGCCATACCAACCGTTTTATTGACCGTTCCGACTTCGCTCAGGCTAAACCCTAATGCATTGAGCAAAAAGTTAGTATTGAGCGCCATAACAAAAGCATCACCCATTTTATAAAAAACGAGCAAGAGTAAAATTAACCACGCATTATTGCGGCTAAAAAATTCCGCGAGAGGCTCGTAAATAGCATCTTTTAAAGATGCGGGAGGTGCAAGGTCTTCTTCGGGTTCTCGAGAAAGCAATGTGGCGATAACACCAATGACCATAAGGCCTGCCATCAGCAAATAAAGTTGTTGCCATGTCAAAAACTTATCTGCTAGCCATAATGCCAAGCCACCAGAAACCAGCATACTGATTCGATAACCCATCACCGAGGTTGCTGCACCAATTCCTCGTTCTTCAGCGCTTAATAAGTCAGTTTTATAAGCATCGAAAACAATGTCTTGAGAGGCAGAACAAAAAGCAACCACCACGGCCAACGTTGCTAACCACCACAAATGTTGTGACGGGTTCATAAAGCCCATCGTGGCAATACTAATAATCAGTAAAATTTGGGTCGTCAGCAACCAACCTCGACGCCGGCCTAAAAAAGGTGGAGTGTAGCGATCCATCATTGGCGACCAAAGGAATTTTAATACATAAGCTTGACCAACAAGAGAGAAAAAGCCAATTGTCCGAATATCGACGTTTTCAACGGTTAACCAAGCTTGTAACGTGCCAGCAGTCAGCGCTAATGGTAATCCTGATGCGAATCCCAAGAGTATGAGTATTATGTTAGTGGGTAGTTTGATGCGTGGCATTTTTTTCCTTTTATTACTCGTCATACTTCGTATTACAGCTGTGTTGCCAGTACTCAGCTACCTAAATCTCATGCTTTTTGGAAAGGCTTCATTCAGCAATAGGGAAGTACATATATACTTCCCTATTAGCTTAATATTTAACGGATATATTTACGTGCATTAATAGCGTGAATTTTGTCTGATAAAATCAGTCAGTTCTTGGTCGTTCGCCATATCAGTAATTAAATCAGTCAAAGCACTATTAATTGCGGCCTGAATTTTATCGTTAGTGGCACCCAAAAGTTCTTGCGTATTGAAATTACGCGTAAATGAACGAGTTTTAGTCGAACCATTAGGGGCGGTGGCATTGACACTCACACTTGAATTTACAGTGATGTTGTGGCGTAAACTGCCTTCGCTAACTTTGGCATCTAGCTTATTCAACTGAACAACTAAATTGATATTGGCAGGAGACGTCACCATAAAACCACGTGCTGCCATTTGTTTTTCGACGGCTTCCTGCATTAAATAACGAGGGTCACGGGAAGGGTTGAGAACAACTAAAGCCCCGTTACGATTAATCTCTGCCAATGATTTTTGGGTACGATTGTCAACACTGCTTACGCTAATCGAGGTCGCATTCAGCGTTGGATTTTTCGCAGGTAACGTAATTTTGGGTTCGAGAGACAACGTATTATTACTTGCGGAACAACCCGCAAGTAACAGTAATGCAAAAAGTGGAAAACACAGTTTCTTTAACATAATTTTTTCCAGTTCATCTTTCCTAATTGAAAATGTTCCGTTATGGTGCGGATAGCGGCAATAATCGTCAGCACAGGATCGCCTATTTATCC
Source organism: Providencia heimbachae ATCC 35613 (assembly GCF_001655055.1). Taxonomy (GTDB): domain Bacteria; phylum Pseudomonadota; class Gammaproteobacteria; order Enterobacterales; family Enterobacteriaceae; genus Providencia; species Providencia heimbachae. The sequence goes on from NZ_LXEW01000040.1 coordinate 9,315, forward strand.
TGAACTGTTTGACAACAATTTTTAAAAAAATTCACATCAACGTAGGGTTATCATAACATCGTGGCGTGATTATCCGATATTTCTATAATAAGAAAATAGCAAAATTCTCGTTATGACTTTAATTTGGTTAATAATTATGCATTTTAAGGGATATCGAGGACAGCAAAGCTTAAATGAAGGAGCTTTTTATGGTCGCCAATACATCGCTGGATATGCAATCTTGCGTTAGCCAAAAATTACAGGCTGCTTTTGAACCTATTCATTTGGAAGTTATCAATGAAAGTTACCAGCATAATGTGTTACCCGGTTCAGAAAGCCATTTTAAAGTGGTTTTAGTCAGTGAAAAATTTGAAAATAAACGTATGCTTGGTCGTCATCGTGAAATTTATGCTATTTTAGCGGACGAGTTAGCGGGCGGTATTCACGCACTGGCTTTGCATACTTATACCCCTAAAGAGTGGGAAGAGTTAGCGAATACAGCACTAAAATCACCGGCATGCCGTGGTGTTGGTGGCGTAAACCGCTAATTTATTATTCTTTGTCGCACATTTAATTATGCTTTTTGTCTTTTAGGTGTGCGTAGAATGAGTTTGATGGCGGCTTTTTCTTCAATTTTGATGAAGAAATGCAATTTTTAGTCAGAAAAGTCACAAATAAAGAGGAATGATCGCTTCTTTTATCGGCTTTTCTCGACTCAGGGCGTATGCATCGGTATAATGTTGCGTCTAATTTTCAGTAAGGTTTCGGGACGCTTCTGATATCAGGGATGAGTGTTGTCAAAAACAACGCCCCCGGTTCTGGAAGGGAGAAAGCCATTATGATTTAATGGCATAACTCTGGAGTAGACCGATCACTAAGATTTATTTTGAGGTAAGAAGATGCAAGTTTCTGTTGAAACGACTCAAGGCCTTGGGCGTCGTGTAACAATCACCGTTCCTGCCGCTGATATTGAAAAAGCAGTAAATAGCGAGCTAGTTAGCGTTGCTAAGAAAGTACGTGTTGATGGTTTCCGTAAAGGAAAAGTACCAATGACTATCGTTAAACAGCGTTACGGTTCGTCTGTTATGCAAGACGTTCTGGGCGATGTTATGCAACGTAACTTTATCAATGCAATCATTGAACAAAAAATCAATCCAGCCGGTGCTCCTAGCTATAAGCCAGAGCAACTCGAAGATGGTAAAGACTTTGTTTACTCTGTTGAGTTTGAAGTTTATCCAGAAATCGAATTGAAAGGTTTAGAAACTATCGAAGTTGAAAAACCAGCTGTTTCAGTGAAAGATGAAGATCTGGACAACATGCTAGAAACACTGCGTAAACAACAAGCAGAGTGGAAAGAAGTTGAACAAGCAGCGGCTGCTGATTCACGTATCACTATCAACTTCACTGGTTCTATCGATGGTGAAGAGTTTGAAGGTGGTAAAGCAGAAGACTTCGCACTGGTTATGGGCGAAGGCCGTATGATCCCAGGTTTCGAAGAAGGCGTTGTTGGTCATAAAGCGGGTGAAGAATTCGAAATCGAAGTTAACTTCCCTGAAGATTACCATGCTGAAAATCTGAAAGGCAAAGCGGCTAAATTTGCAATCGTTCTGAAGAAAGTTGAACAGCGCGAATTGCCAGAATTTACTGAAGAGTTCATCAAGCGTTTTGGTATCGCTGATGGTTCTTTAGAGGGTCTACGTGCAGAAGTGCGTAAAAACATGGAACGTGAACTGAAAAATGCAGTTCGTAACCGTGTTAAAGCACAAGTTCTTGACGGTCTAGTTGACGCGAACAATATCGATGTTCCAGCCGCTGTTATTGATGGTGAAATTGATGTTCTGCGTCGTCAAGCTGCTCAACGTTTTGGTGGCAACGAACAACAAGCGATGGAATTACCACGCGAACTGTTTGAAGAACAAGCAAAACGTCGTGTTGTTGTTGGCCTATTGTTAGGTGAAGTTATCAACAAGAATGAGCTAAAAGCCGATGAAGATCGTGTGAAAACACTGATCGAAGAAATGGCATCTGCTTACGAAGATCCATCAGAAGTGATTGAATACTACAGCAAGAATGAAGAGCTGATGAACAGTGTTCGTAACTTAGCTTTAGAAGAGCAAGCGGTTGAAACAATCCTTGCTGCGGCTAAAGTAACTGAAAAAGAAACTAATTTCACTGAACTGATGAACCAAGTTCAAGCTAATTAATTTTTATTTTCAGTAAGATAAAAATAAAACCCGTAGTATTTACTGCGGGTTTTTTGTCAATTAATGTCTTTAAATTTATGATTTTTCGTTAATTCAGATAAAGTTGACTTGAAAACTACATTTAAACCCTAATTATAATTTAAACATGTACGATATAACGTATAGGGTTTTTACCGGTAAGTTTCGTTTTCAAGTTGAATGAAGCTAACAACCATGCAACTTAAGTAGTGGCGGGTATAATTCCGTGTAACGGGATAGACTTGTGTTAAACTATTTTAATGAGCGTCTTGTTTACCGTTGCATACTTAGCTAAATTTTTACTTATTGAGTTAGCAACTTTGTATGAATATAGCTATAAATTAAGTGAATACTAAAGCGTGCGACACAGGAAATTTTTAAAGACAAATTATTTGTAGCACGATCTTTGCCCAAAATGGCGAATAGACAGCAAATTAGGCGTAAGCACCAGAAAGTTTTTAATAGGAGATTTCGATGTCACATTTTGGCGGTCAGGAGCAGCTAGCATCCCAAATGGCACTAGTGCCAATGGTCATTGAGCAAACCTCAAGAGGTGAGCGCTCATACGATATTTATTCACGTTTATTAAAAGAACGTATTATCTTCCTGACGGGGCAAGTCGAAGATCATATGGCGAACTTAATTGTCGCTCAGATGCTATTTCTTGAAGCAGAAAACCCAGAAAAAGATATCCACCTCTATATAAATTCGCCAGGCGGCGTGATCACTGCGGGCATGTCAATCTATGACACTATGCAGTTTATTAAACCGGATGTTAGTACTATTTGTATGGGGCAAGCATGTTCCATGGGCGCATTTTTGCTGACCGCAGGAACAGAAGGTAAACGTTTCTGTTTGCCGAATTCACGTGTGATGATCCACCAACCTTTAGGTGGCTATCAAGGTCAAGCGACAGATATTGAAATTCACGCCCAAGAAATTTTAAAAGTGAAATCACGCATGAATGAGTTGATGGCTCGCCATACGGGCAAGTCTATTGAAGAAATTAATCGTGATACTGAGCGTGATCGTTTCTTATCCGCCAATGAAGCAAAAGAGTATGGGCTTGTTGACCACATATACACCAGCCGTTAATCCGCTGGATATTTGGTATAATACGTTAATACCCTTGAATTATTTTTAGAAATTTATTGCCTTGTTGAATGTTTAATTACAGAAAACAAGGTGATATAAATATAAAGTGAGGTCAACTGATGACAGATAAACGCAAAGAGGGGACAGGTAAACTACTGTACTGTTCTTTCTGCGGAAAAAGTCAGCATGAAGTACGTAAGCTGATTGCCGGTCCGTCAGTCTATATCTGTGATGAATGCGTAGACTTATGTCTTGATATCATCCGCGAAGAAATTAAAGAACTTACGCCACATCGTGAGCGTAGTGAATTGCCTACACCCCATGAAATCAGACAGCACCTTGATGATTATGTAATCGGTCAAGAAAAAGCGAAAAAAGTTTTGGCAGTGGCTGTTTATAATCACTATAAGCGTTTACGCAATGGTGATAAAACAAGTGATGGTGTTGAATTAGGTAAAAGTAATATTTTGCTGATAGGCCCAACCGGTAGCGGTAAAACCCTTCTGGCAGAAACGTTGGCGCGCTATTTAGATGTTCCGTTTACAATGGCTGATGCAACGACATTAACAGAAGCCGGTTACGTGGGTGAAGATGTTGAAAATATCATCCAGAAACTACTGCAAAAATGTGATTATGACGTTGAAAAAGCTCAGCGTGGGATCGTCTATATTGATGAAATTGATAAAATTTCTCGTAAATCAGACAATCCATCGATCACGCGTGATGTATCCGGTGAAGGTGTTCAGCAAGCATTACTGAAACTGATTGAAGGTACTATTGCTGCCGTTCCACCTCAAGGTGGTCGTAAGCATCCTCAGCAAGAATTTTTGCAGGTCGATACCTCTAAAATTCTGTTTATTTGTGGTGGTGCATTCGCGGGTCTAGATAAAGTTATCGGTCAGCGTTTAAATACACGTTCAGGTATTGGTTTTGCTGCAGAAGTAAAAGCGGAATCGGATAAAGCGACAGAAGGTGAATTGTTAACACAAGCGGAACCTGAAGATCTGATAAAATTCGGTTTGATCCCTGAATTTATTGGTCGTCTGCCTGTTGTGGCAACCCTCACTGAGTTAAGTGAAGAAGCACTGATTCAAATTTTGCAAGAACCTAAAAATGCATTAACAAAACAGTATCAAGCCCTGTTTAGCCTAGAAGGAACTGAACTTGAGTTCCGTGAAGAAGCGCTTAAGGCGATTGCGAAAAAAGCAATGGCACGTAAAACAGGTGCACGTGGTTTACGCTCAATTGTAGAAGCCGCACTGTTAAATACAATGTATGACCTGCCTTCAATGAGTGATGTTGAGAAAGTCGTTGTCGATGAGAATGTGATCAACGAACAATCTGAGCCTTTGCTTATTTATAGTAAGCCTGATGCGCAAGCCTCCGGCGATAACTAATCTTGTAAAAGCGTTCAATTAGTAATCAAACGAAATGAGGGCTCTCCCTCATTTTGTTTTTTATGTTTAACTAGCCATTGAATGCTAAAATCTTGTCCCCATATAGTTTATATTCTGAGGTGTGGTTTCCTTGTTTTAAAACATTTTTTAGAACCATAGGCTGAAACCCTTAAACTAGCGTGAGCTAAACGAAGAGAGAGCTTTATGAATCCAGAGCGTTCCGAACGCATTGAAATACCAGTATTGCCTCTGCGTGATGTAGTGGTGTACCCACATATGGTGATCCCACTGTTTGTTGGACGTGAAAAATCCATTCACAGTCTGGAAGCAGCAATGGATCATGACAAGCAAGTGATGCTGGTTGCGCAAAAAGAAGCCTCAACTGATGAACCTGGGGTGAATGATTTATTTGCTGTTGGTACTGTAGCTTCTGTTATCCAGATGCTTAAATTACCTGACGGTACAGTTAAAGTGTTAGTTGAAGGACTACGACGCGCTCGTATTACCAGTTTGACTGACAATGGTGAGTATTTCTTAGCTCAAGCGGAATATTTATCTCAAGATATCGTGACACCAACCGAAGCTATCTATGATGAAGCGGCGCCTCAAGCAGCGCCTAGCCTTATCGATGAAAAAGAGCATGAAGTTTTATATCGCACGATTGTAAGTCAGTTTGAAAGTTACATAAAACTGAATAAAAAAATTCCACCAGAAGTACTGACTTCTTTGCATTCGATTGAACAAGATCAACTAGACAAACTAGCGGATACCATCGCATCGCACATGCCACTTAAATTGGCAGATAAGCAGCGAGTTCTCGAAATGGCGGATATTGCAGAACGTGTTGAGTTCCTGATGGCGATGATGGAGTCAGAAACTGAACTGCTGCAAGTGGAAAAACGCATCCGTAATCGTGTCAAAAAGCAGATGGAAAAAAGCCAGCGTGAGTACTATCTGAATGAGCAAATGAAAGCGATTCAGAAAGAGCTTGGCGAAATGGATGATGCGCCAGATGAATATGAATCGCTGAAACGTAAAATCGAAGAAGCGAAAATGCCTAAAGAGGCACAAGAAAAAGCGGAAGCAGAACTGCAGAAGCTAAAAATGATGTCGCCAATGTCAGCTGAAGCTACTGTCGTGCGTAGCTACATAGATTGGATGGTACAAGTACCTTGGTATAAACGTAGTAAAGTTAAAAAAGACCTCGTGAAAGCCCAAGAAGTTCTTGATACTGACCACTATGGTTTAGAACGTGTTAAAGATCGTATTTTAGAGTATCTGGCAGTTCAAAGTCGTGTCAGTAAAATTAAAGGACCGATTCTGTGCTTGGTTGGGCCTCCAGGGGTTGGTAAAACATCATTAGGGCAGTCAATTGCGAAAGCAACAGGACGTGAATATACCCGTATGGCGTTAGGGGGCGTACGTGACGAGGCTGAAATTCGTGGTCATCGTCGTACCTATATTGGTTCAATGCCCGGCAAACTCGTACAGAAAATGGCAAAAGTTGGGGTTAAAAACCCGCTATTTTTGCTGGATGAAATTGACAAAATGTCTTCAGACATGCGTGGCGATCCGGCATCGGCTTTACTCGAGGTGTTAGATCCAGAACAGAACGTTGCATTTAACGACCACTATCTGGAAGTTGATTACGATCTGTCTGATGTGATGTTTGTTGCAACATCTAACTCGATGAATATTCCTGCGCCACTGCTAGATAGAATGGAGGTTATTCGTCTTTCCGGTTACACCGAAGATGAAAAGCTGAATATTGCTAAACGCCATCTATTATCTAAGCAAATTGGGCGTAATGCCTTGAAAAAAGGCGAATTGACCATCGATGATAGCGCACTAATGAGCATCATTCGCTACTACACGCGTGAAGCGGGTGTGCGTAGTTTAGAGCGTGAAATTTCAAAACTGTGTCGTAAAGCGGTTAAAGCCCTATTAATGGACAAAAAGCTTAAGCACATTGAAATTAACGCAGATAACCTAAAAGATTATCTTGGGGTTCGTCGCTTTGACTACGGCCAAGCAGATACTGAAAATCGTGTGGGTCAGGTGACTGGTCTGGCATGGACAGAGGTTGGTGGTGACTTACTGACTATCGAAACAGCCTGTGTACCGGGTAAAGGCAAATTAACCTATACCGGTTCGTTAGGTGAAGTCATGCAAGAGTCGATTCAAACAGCTTTAACCGTTGTTCGCGCTCGCGCTGAAAAATTGGGTATCAATAGCGATTTCTATGAAAAACGCGATATCCACGTCCACGTACCAGAAGGTGCAACACCAAAAGATGGTCCAAGTGCAGGTATCGCTATGTCGACTGCATTAGTTTCTTGTTTAACAGGTAATCCAGTTAAAGCTGATGTTGCGATGACCGGTGAAATTACCTTAAGAGGCTTAGTCTTACCTATTGGTGGATTGAAAGAAAAATTACTGGCCGCACATCGCGGAGGGATAAAAACAGTCCTTATCCCTGATGAAAATAAGCGTGATTTAGAAGAAATTCCTGAAAATGTGATCGCGGATCTTGAAATTCATCCGGTAAAAACAATTGAAGAAGTCCTCGCTTTTGCTTTAGTTAACCCAGCATTTGGTGCTGAGATTGTTAAAAATAAAGCTAAAAGAGTGAGCTGAATCAAGAAGTTTGTATAAAACTAAGGCTGACAGCTAATTTAGGGCTTGTCAGCCTTTTTTTTCGTCGCTAATTTAACGATGATTCTGATAATTGTTTTGTATGCAATCTGTTCTCTTGCCATTGGTAATCAGGATTGATATAACGACTGCATCATTAATTAGCTATACTGATATAGCTAATTAATAGATCTATAGTCCAACTAATAATGGGGATGATAAGAGTGAATAAGTCTCAACTGATTGATCAAATCGCTTCTGAAGCGAACATTTCTAAAGCTGCAGCTGGTCGCGTTGTTGACGCGTTCGTTGCTACTGTAACGGGCACTCTGAGCGAAGGAAATGAAGTTGCTCTAGTTGGCTTTGGTACATTCTCTGTTCGTGAGCGTGCTGCTCGCACAGGGCGTAATCCGCAGACCGGTAAAGAAATTCAAATTGCTGCTGCTAAAGTACCTGCTTTCCGTGCAGGTAAAGGCCTTAAAGACGCCGTTAATAACTAATTAAGTCTTATTTTAGTCTTTTTGTCTTTTTACATTTTAGCGAAAACTCAAACTGACGGAATGCATTTAATCAGCTAATATATAAGCGCACTATGGAAATGGTGCGCTTTTTTTTCTTTCTGAGTTAAGATTAGCGTATTATTAGGAAATTGAATTCAATAAAGCGGAGTTAAGCCTTTTTATGATGGAAAATCTACGCACAAAGGCGAACAGTCCTTTGATGAAAATAATATTAGCGCTTATTATGCTGTCATTCGTGCTGACAGGCGTGATGATGGGAGGCCTAGGCGGTGGTGGAAATAATGCTGCCGAAGTGAATGGTCAACCTATTAGCAGAGAACAATTACAGCAGGCTTTTCAGCAGGAACGTCAGTCTTTGCAAGAATATCTGGGTGATAAATTCGCTGAAGTGGCTAGTAATGAAGAAAGCATGAATATGCTGCGACGACAAGCTCTTGATAATTTGATTAATAATCAATTAATTAATCAATATGCTAATGAATTAAGCCTATCCGCAAGTGATAAGCAGATAGAGCAAGCTATTTTCGCAATGCCAGTGTTTCAAACCAATGGTACATTTGATAGCGATAAGTATCGCCAGCTATTAAGCCAGTACAATATTAATGCGGATGATTTCGCAGCGCAGATACGCCAAGATTTAACACGTGCACAATTAGCTAAATCATTTACCGGTACAGATTTCGCGTTACCGTCAGAAGTGAAAGCCTATGCTGAGTTATTTATGCAAGAGCGTGATATTCGTACGGCAATACTGCCTTTAGCACAAGTACAAGCAAAACAAACCGTCACAGATGACGAGTTGAAAGCATACTATGATGCGAATCAAAATAGCTTTATTTCACCTGAAAAAGTGCAAGTAAGCTATGTTGTCATGGATGCAGCGGCGATGCCAAAAGCAACCGTAACGAATGAAGAAGTTAAAACACATTATGAGCAAAACCTGAAAAATTACACTCAGGCAGAGCAAAAGCACTACAGCATGATCCAAGTGGCATCTGAAAAAGAAGCGAAAGAAATTACTAGCCAATTAAAAAATGGCGCTGACTTCGTAGCACTTGCTGCTGAAAAATCGACAGATAAATTTAGTGCAGGCAATAAAGGTGCTATTGGTTGGATGGAAGCGGCTTCGACACCAAGCGAGATTATCAGTGCAAATCTCACTGAAAAAGGTCAAGTTTCCGAACCTATTAAGGCGCAAGATAACTTTGTTATTTTCCGTTTAGATGATATCAAACCAGAAGCAACTAAGCCGTTCGAGCAAGTTAAAGAGAATATTGAAGTCAGCTTACTGCAAGATAAAAATATTAAGCAATTTTATGACTTGCAACAGAAAGTCAGTGAAGCTGCAACTAACGATAATGAATCGTTGATCTCAGTTGAAAATGTTTCAGGTTTAAAAGTTGTCACGACAGATTGGTTTGATCGTAATAACCCACCTGCTGAATTGAACTTCCCGAAAGTCATCAATGAGATATTCAGTGACCGTTTAGTGGATAAAAATGGTTCTACAGGGATTAACTCAGATGTGATTAACGTTGAAGGTGACCGTGCTTTCGTTGTACGTGTTGCTCAATATAAAGCTGAAACGACAGAGCCATTTGAGACCGTTAAATCAGATATCGAAGCTTTAGTAAAACGCCAAAAAGCCGATGCTCAGTTAAAAGCAGACGGCGATAAATTGGTTACTGAGCTAAAAGCAGGTAAAGGGGATGAAGCCCTTAATGCTGCGGGTATCAAGTTTACCGATGCGCAAAAAGTTTCACGTTTAATGCCACAAACGGCGATTATTAATGCTGCTATGGAAATGGCGCAACCTGTTGATGGTAAAGCAACCTACGCAACAGTGCGTGATGAACAAGATAACCTTGTTATTATTCAATTGGATAAAGTTACTTTAGGTCAACCGACTGAAGAAGAACTAAGCCAATTGACACGTGAGTACCAAGGAGCGATGAGTGCGGCTGTTAATGAAGCTTTGATGCTTAATTTGCGCTCAAATGCAAAAATTGAAGTGCAAAATCTTGAATAATTGCGAGCAGCTTCGCAGCTGATTTTGTAACAATTGTAATTTAAGGCCACCTTTAGGTGGCCTTTTGCATTTTAATCTTTCGCAAAAAGCATTTTTGATTTTTCCTTGGCATTGTAGTGCCTCAATACATAAAGGAGGAAAAGCTATGCTATGGAGAAAGCGAATTAAAAAAGGTTTAGGTGCAGTATTGGTTTTATCAATGTTATTCCCTTTTTCATCATCTGTTCTAGCAAAGAAAATCGATACGGAGAAACCAACATCAGCAGCCATTCAAAAAAAGGAAGTTGGGAATGAGCGGGGGCTATCCGATACCGTTAATATCAATCATGCTAGTGCTGATGAGTTGGCACAAAAACTTAATGGGATAGGGGCTCAAAAAGCGAAAGCCATTGTGGAGTACCGCGAAAAATATGGTGCATTTAACTCAATCGAGAGCATTTTAGAGGTTCAGGGGATCGGCCCTGCATTTTTAGAAAAAAATAGAGATAAACTCGCATTCTAATAAAATGCGTACCTATACAAAATTATGGGTACGCATTAATTTTTATCAATTCGAGTAAGCTTAATTATTTAATGATTGTTTTTTGTTCTATTTTTCCGAAAAAGAGTGCTTTATTTGCGAGCTGAGTCTTATAAATCATATTTTTTCAGCACATCCTCTGAACATTTGTTATTTTTATGTTATCAAAAATAAACTGGTCGGAGTAGTTATGGCAACGCATATTAAAGTACATGGTTATCATATTGACGTCTTCCAACATGTGAATAATGCTCGTTATCTGGAGTTTTATGAAGCCGATAGATGGGATTGGATGAATGAACTCGATTTTATCAATTGGGCGCTAAAAAATAAGATAGCGATGGCAGCGGTTAATATCAACGTTAATTATTTTCAAGGTGCAGTACTTGGTGATGAGCTTACTGTTGTGACACGCATGGAAAAATTTGGTGTGAAGAGTGCACTGTGCTACCAGCAAGTCATCCGAAATAATAATGGTCAATCAGAAGTTGTATCGGATGCTTATGTCACATTTGTTTTTATCGACACGGTATTAAATAAAGCCATTGCGATTGATGATGAGTTACGTGAACGACTAGAGTCATTTGTTTCAAATAACAAAGATTTTATCGAAGTATAGTTTTAGATAACCAGAGAGCTTAATGTTCTCTGGTTATCTACCCATTATTATTCGAATTGCAGGGTTGTTGATTGTTGCTAAGCTTGCCGTTCGCTTGTTGGCTACCGGCAATTCAAATTATTTTGGACGTCGGTAGGTTGGTTGTTGGCGTGATAAATATCGCGCTTATTTTAAGAGCTGTTGTAAGGACTGCATAACGGCTTCTTTATTACTTAAGTAATAATTCAAACCTTTGCTACGTAAGTGGCATGCAGCACACTCACCACAGCCATCGCCTTGAATTCCATTATAACAAGTGAGGGTTTGTTCTCTTATTGTTTGAAGGTGCCCAAAGGAGTCTGCAAGCGCCCACGTTTGCGCTTTATCTAGCCACATAAGTGGCGTTTCAAAACGGATATCTTTTGCGAGGCCAAGATTAACGGCATGGTTGAGTGATTTGACGAATTCATCTCGACAATCTGGGTAGCCTGAAAAATCCGTTTCACAAACCCCTGTAATAACCGCTTCAGCTTGTACTTGATAAGCATAAATTGCCGCGAGTGTAAGAAATAAAATATTTCGGCCAGGAACAAATGTGCTAGGAAGTGAACTCGATTCACTTTCATTAAAATCAGGTACAGGGATGTTGTCTCTTGTTAAGCTACTCACGGCGAGTTCATTGAGCAATGTAACATCTAATGTTTTATGTGCTGTCGCACCAAGATGTTGGCTTAATTTTTGAGCAACCTCGATTTCAAAACGGTGGCGTTGGCCATAATCAAAGGTGACACAATGAACCTCATCATAGTTCTTTAATGCTTGAATAAGGCATGTCGTTGAGTCCTGCCCTCCACTAAAGACAACAACCGCACGTTTCATAAAGATCTCCTTGGTAATATAAATCATGATAACTAAGCCATTTTGCAAAAGAGGATGTTAACCACGCAAAATGAGTTTAGTAGGTATTTTTTTCATTAACTTATCAGTTAATAAACTATTTATGCTGTATTGAACCTATTTATATAAAATAGTTCTATTATATTCGCTATAATTCAAGCCATGTGTTTTTCATATAGCGTTACTTTCATATCAGATGACAAGTAAAACAGCTTTTAGTCAGGAGAGCCAGCGGGTGTTAGATAAGATAGATAAAAAACTGCTTTGCCTATTACAGAATGATAGTAGCTTGTCGCTAAATGTTCTTGCAGAGGCTGTCAATTTAACATCAACACCTTGCTGGAAAAGGTTAAAGCGCTTAGAGGATGATGGCTATATTCGAGGGCGCGTGACACTGCTTGATGGCGAGAAATTAGGTTTAGGACTGACGGTGATTGTGATGATAAAAACACAGCATCATAATAGCGAATGGTATGAGCAATTTGTCTCCTTTGTTAGCCAACTTCCTGAAGTCTTGATATTTTATCGTATGGCTGGAGAGTATGATTATCTGATGCAAGTTGAAGTACATGACATGAAATCTTATGATTTATTTTATAAGAAGCTTGTTAATGGTGTGCAGGGGTTAATTGATGTAACCTCAAGTTTTGCAATGGAAAAAATAAAATATACAACAGTGTTGCCAATCCCTGATTAATGACGTCACTGAAGGAGTAAGCAGCCAAGGGCTGCTTTACCTATAATGTAATGCCGAATATCGGCAAGTAAATCAACATCACTCAAGGCAGTATTACGTGCGATTATTTTCACAACTACGCTGGTATTTTGTTAGTGAATGGCGACGCTATCTCGGCGCTATTTTCTTCTTAATTATCATTGCTATCTTACAGCTCGTTCCTCCACGTCTAGTCGGTATTGTGGTTGATGGCGTAAGCAAAGACTCAATGACAAAAAATCAGTTAGTTTCTTATGTTTTATTGATGCTATTTATTGCATTAATGGTATATGGCCTTCGTTATGTATGGCGCTTATGGTTATTTGGTGCAAGTTATAAACTTGCAGTACAACTGCGTCAAAAATTTTATCGGCAATTGAGTTTACAAAACCAAGCATTTTATCTTCGCTATCGCACTGGCGATCTAATTGCTCGCACCACCAATGATGTGGATCGTGTTGTTTTTGCTGCCGGAGAAGGGGTATTAACCCTAGTCGATTCCCTTGTTATGGGTTGCGCTGTATTGATCATGATGAGTGTTGAAATTAGCTGGCAGTTGACTTTACTCGCCCTGATCCCAATGCCTATTATGGCGATGGTGATTAAACGTTATGGCGATCAACTGCATCATCGCTTTAAGCATGCACAAGGTGCTTTTTCAACACTGAATAACCATGCTCAAGAAAGTTTAACTAGCATTCGAATGATCAAGGCGTTTGGCCTTGAAGATCACCAATCAAACCAATTTGAGCAAGTTGCGACAGAAGCTGGGCGTCGTAATATGCATGTTGCTAAGATTGACGCACGTTTTGATCCAACTATTTTTATTGCAATTGGGATGGCTAATTTATTAGCTATCGCAGGCGGAAGCTGGATGGTATTAGAAGGTACATTGACTTTAGGTGAGTTAACCAGCTTTGTGATGTATTTAGGGCTAATGATTTGGCCGATGCTCGCACTGGCTTGGATGTTTAATATTGTTGAGCGAGGGAGTGCCGCTTATAGCCGTATTCTCAGCTTACTTGAAGAGCCTTTAGTAATTAAAGATGGTCCCCATTCTTTGCAAGTAGAAAAAGGGGTGTTAGTGGCAAATATAACCACATTCAGCTACCCAGAAGCATCCAGAATTGCATTACAAAATGTTTGTTTTGATTTAAAACCTGGCCAATTTTTAGGGTTATGTGGACCTACTGGCTCAGGAAAATCAACATTAATTGCGTTATTACAGCGCCAATTTGATGTGACCGAGGGGGATATTCGTTATCAAAATAGACCATTACCGGACATTCGGCTAGATGAATGGCGTGCTCGGTTATCGATAGTGAATCAATCGCCTTTTTTATTTTCCGATACTGTTGCCGGTAATATCGCCCTTGGTCGGCCTAACGCATCAGTCGAGGAAATAGAAGAAGCGGCTCGTATTGCTTGTGTGCATGATGATATTTTGCGTTTACCTGAAGGCTATCAGACTCAGGTGGGTGAACGCGGGGTTATGCTTTCAGGTGGACAAAAACAGCGAATTTCCATAGCAAGAGCAATATTGCAGAATGCTGAAGTTCTTATTTTAGATGATGCATTGTCAGCAGTTGATGGCCAAACTGAATTTACTATTTTACAAAATTTAAATCACTGGCGGCAGGGGCGGACACTAATTATTAGTGCACACCGTTTATCTGCATTAGTTGAAGCGGATAATATTCTCGTGCTTTCGCAAGGAACGATTGCTGTTCAAGGTAAGCATGAATCGCTGATTACACAATCAGGCTGGTACAAGGATATGTATCGTTATCAGCAAATAGAAGCGGCTTTGGATGGTGATCTATGAGCCAAAAAAAATCACTGTGGCCAGCATTAAAACGCTTATTGTCCTATGGAAAACCTCATCGAAGCACGATGGGAATTGCGATTGGAATGCTATGGCTTGCGGCAATTGCTGAAGTGAGCGGTCCGCTACTGGTGAGTTACTTTATTGATAACATGGTTGCAAAAAAACAGATAATCATGCCCCTAGCCTTATATATGGCAATAGGCTTTATCTTGCTGCAACTGATAGCCGCATTATTACATTATTATCAAACCATTTTATTTAATAAAGCCTCTGTCGGTGTCGTCCAGACATTAAGGGCAGATGTAATGAACGCCGCATTGAGACAACCATTGAGTGCTTTTGATAAACAACCCGTAGGGCAAATAATTTCAAGAGTGACAAACGATACTGAGGTGATTAAAGACCTATTTGTGATGGTTGTTCCAACCGTATTTCGTAGCTTAGCGCTGATCTGTGCCATGTTGGTGGCAATGTTCTCGCTAGAGTGGCGGATGGCATCAATAGCGGTGATGATATTTCCAGCTGTATTCGTGGTAATGCTGGTTTATCAGCGTCTAAGCACACCAATCGTTCGGCGTGTACGTTCTTATCTTGCAGATATTAATAACGGATTCAATGAAGTCATCAATGGTATGCCGGTGGTCCAACAATTTCTACAACAAGCAAGGTTTGGCGCTAAAATACAAGATGTTAGCCAAGAGCATTATCTTGCACGAATGAAAGCACTTAAGCTTGATGGGCTGTTATTACGCCCACTACTGAGCCTGTTTTCAGCTTCTGTATTATGTGGGTTATTGTTGCTATTTGGTTTTGATGGTACGAGCACCATCGGTGTTGGGGTGCTCTATGCGTTTATCAACTATTTAGGGCGCTTAAATGAACCGTTAATTGAACTAACTTCCCAGCAATCAATGCTACAGCAAGCGGTTGTTTCTGGTGAACGTGTATTTGAGTTAATGGATAGCCCGCAGCAGGGATATGGTCAAAATATTGTGCCATTACAAGGTGGAACGATAGATATTCGCCATGTTTCATTCGCGTATCGAGAAGACAAAATGGTACTTAAAGATATCAACCTTTATGTCCCTGAAAATAACTTCATTGCACTAGTGGGTCATACGGGAAGCGGTAAAAGTACCATAGCCAATTTAATCATGGGTTATTACCCTTGGCAGCAAGGGGAAATCTTGCTGGATGGACGTGATTTAAATTCACTTTCACACCAAGTACTTCGTAATGGGATTGCTATGGTACAGCAAGACCCTGTGGTACTCGCCGCCTCATTCTTTGATAACATTGCATTAGGGCGCGATGTGTCTTCAGAAAAAGTGTGGCAAGTATTAGAAACGGTACAATTGGCAGAGCATGTGCAGCATTTACCTGATGGACTAGATACATTGCTTGGTGAGCAGGGAAATACGCTTTCTGTGGGGCAACGGCAGTTATTGGCAATGGCACGAGTGCTTGTTATTACCCCTAAAATTTTAATTTTAGATGAAGCAACGGCGAATATTGATTCGGGTACCGAGCAAGCGATTCAAAAAGCATTACGAGTGATCCGGAAAACAACCACATTAGTGGTGATAGCGCACCGTTTATCAACCATTGTCGATGCAGATCAAGTTGTTGTGCTTCATCGTGGTGCAATTGTCGAGCAAGGTGATCACCGCCATTTGCTTCAGCAAAAAGGGCGTTATTATCAGATGTATCAGTTACAACAAGTGGGGGAATCATTAAACGCCCATGATGAGATTGAAACAGAAATTTTGTTAACCTAATTGTTTTGCACCTCAATAATGCATTCTATTTAACCACTCAATTGAGTGGTTTTTTATTTTGTGCTTTCTTATTGAATAATAAGAATAAAAATTTATGGCACGTAATTTGCTATTTAATATGTGCAGTCATATAGGGGTAATTACATTTATTAAGCACAGCAGTTATTGGAGGGGAAATGAAATATATCATCGCAATCATTAAGCCTTTTAAATTAGATGAGGTTAGAGAAGCGCTTTCTGATATCGGAATACAGGGGCTTACAATAACAGAAGTGCGGGGTTTTGGTCGTCAAAAAGGCCATGCTGAGTTATACCGTGGCGCTGAATATACCGTAGATTTCTTACCTAAAGTGAAAATGGAGATTGCAGTACCTGATGAACTTGTCGAGGATGTTATTGAATCGATAGAAAAAACGGCAAATACAGGGCAAGTAGGGGACGGCAAAATATTTGTCTTACAGCTTGAGCAAGCCATACGTATTCGTACGGGTGAAAAACAAGATGAAGCACTTTAGGAGAATAATTATGGGTAGATGGTTCCAATACTTATATTTGCTAATACTAGGTAGTTTTCCAATCAATGTGCTTGCTTCTGGGGAAAGTCTCGATAAAGCGGATAATGCATTTATGATGATTTGTACTGCATTGGTTTTATTCATGATAGTACCGGGTATTGCATTATTTTATGGCGGGTTGCTTAGAAGTAAAAATGTACTTTCATTGATGGCTCAAACTACGGTCATACTTGCACTTGTTTCGGTTATTTGGATTGTTTATGGCTACAGCCTCGCATTTAGTGAGGGGAATAGTCTCTTTGGTGGTTTTGACCAATTTATGTTGAAAGGTATTACGGTTGATAGTTTATCGGCAACCATTCCTCAATTTGTGCATGTCGCTTTTCAAGGCGCATTTGCCTGCTTGACGGTTGCACTTATCGTAGGGGCATTAGGAGAACGCATTAAATTTTCAGCAATATTGATTTTTACCCTTATTTGGACAACTTTTGCTTATTTACCGATGGCTCATATGGTTTGGGGGGGCGGGTTGTTAGCACAAGATGGCGCCCTCGATTTTGCTGGTGGTACAGTTGTGCATATTAATGCTGCAGTCGCTGGTTTAGTTGGTGCTTACTTACTCGGTAAACGTACAGGTTTGGGCAAAGAAGCCATTAAGCCTCATAATCTGCCTATGGTA
Organism: Providencia heimbachae ATCC 35613; assembly: GCF_001655055.1. GTDB lineage: Bacteria > Pseudomonadota > Gammaproteobacteria > Enterobacterales > Enterobacteriaceae > Providencia > Providencia heimbachae. Next base: position 26,722 of record NZ_LXEW01000040.1, read on the forward strand.
TTTATGGGGACGTCAATTCTATTCATTGGTTGGTTTGGTTTTAATGCGGGTTCAGCAGGCAGTGCAAATGGTATTGCTGCGTTGGCCTTTGTTAATACCGTTGCTGCCGCATCTGGTGCAATACTATCATGGACATTTGCCGAGTGGATTTTCCGAGATAAGCCTTCATTATTGGGTGCTTGTTCAGGCTGCTTGGCAGGATTAGTCGGCATAACACCTGCCGCAGGAACAGTTGGTATTGGTGGTGCACTTATTATTGGTGTATTTTCCGGCATGGCAGGGTTATGGGGAGTCGTCATTTTAAAACGTTGGCTGAAAGTTGACGATGTATGTGACGTATTTGGTGTTCATGGTGTTTGTGGAATTGTCGGTTGCTTGCTTACGGGGGTCTTTACTGCGACAGCACTAGGAGGAAGTGGCTATGCAGATGGTGTGACGATGATGAAACAAGTTGGCATACAAGCATTTAGTATTTTAGTTTGTGTTATTTGGACCGCTATAGTGGCTTATATTGCATTTACCATTGCCGATAAAACTTCAGGATTACGTATTGGTGTAGAACAAGAACGGGAAGGGCTAGATATTACTTCCCATGGTGAGAGTGCATACAATTAAGTCTCGCTATATTCACGATGATGCAATTGATGCTCTATAAAAGTGATGGTAGCGATTGTGCTACCATCACTTTTATCATGTAAGTAATTACTTACTTATTATCTTTATTTACGACTAACGAGGCTTTCTCTTTCGGATTACACCCTCTTGCACTGTCGTTGCCACTAAATCCCCTGACGGATTATAAATTTGGCCTTTAACAAATCCTCTTCCTCCTGATGCCGAAGGGCTTTCAACGGCATAAAGTAGCCAATCATCTAATTTAAATGGACGATGGAACCACATGGAGTGATCGATAGTGGCAACTTGTAGATCTCGCTCCATAAAACCTCGACCATGTGGTTGTAAGGCTGCTGGCAAGAAATTGTAATCGGATGCATAACCTAATAAATAATGATGTAAGGAAGGGATATCTGGAAGTTCCCCTTTAGCTTTAAACCAAATATAGCGAAATGGTTCTTGAGGTGCACTATCAAATGGACTATAGAATTCGATAGGACGAAATTCAAATGGTGTTGGTCGTAATGCGTATTTTTTTACCGCCTCTGGCAATTTATCCGCAAAGCGTTGAATGATGTCGTCTTGCGAAATTAATTGAGATGGGCCGGGTACATCAGGCATGAGGTTTTGATGGTTAAAGCCTTCTTCCTGTGTTTGGAATGACGCGGTCATAAAAAAGATAGGCTTACCATTTTGAATTGCACTGACTCGTCGGGTACTAAAACTGCCGCCGTCTCGTAGGTTTTCGACATCATAAATAATGGGTCTCATACTGTCGCCGGGACGTAAAAAATAGCTATGGAAAGAGGTAATAAACCGATCTTCAGGGGTGGTTTGCTCTGCGGCATACATGGCCTGGCCTACAACTTGACCGCCAAAAACTTGAGGTAAACCAAGATCTTCACTTTGTCCCCGAAAAATACCTTCTTCAATCTTTTCGAGTTCAATTAGTCGGATTAAATTTTGTAATTCTGGGCTCATAGTGACCTTAAGGATAATTAAAAAATATTAGATACGTTTATTTTCCCATTATTTAAGGAAAATAGGTAGGTATACTGTCCCCCATCATTATTTATGGGCTGTATTGCCAATATTGATATGTAATTTAATGATTGGATATCGATAGTTTTTGGATGTAAAGCCTGTATGGAAAAATTGACGCTTACTAATTATTACAATTTGAAATAATATTTTATTAATATGATTATATTAGCTATACTTTTTATTCATGCATGAAAATGTGCATATTAATAAAAAACAATGAGGGCTTTAATATAAGCTTTTGTTTTATAGGTAATTATATGGTTTTATGCCGCTACATAGTTGGCTTTTTAATTCTGTTTTTCTTAGTTGGTTGTGAAGGTAATGCAACAAAACCAAATGAGAGAACACTGCGTACTAAAAGTGAACACAATAATCAGAAGATAGATTCGGGGAGAATTGATGGTAAAGTTATCATCATGCAGGATGCTGCTTTGCCTGAAAATGCGAAAATCACCGTTACATTAGCGGATACATCAATGATGGATCTGCCGGCGCTAGTTTTATCGCAGAAATATTATGACTCACAGGGGAATCAGCCCTTTATTCCATTTGTGTTAACGTATCATAAAAATGAAATTCGCCCAGATGCTAAGATTACAATAAGTGCCTCCATTCACTCGGAAGGGAAGTTGCTGTATATCTCAAATACTGTCATTGAAGTTATTAATAACGGAGTAACTAAGGACGTTGATGTATTAGTGGTTCCTGCTAACTAGTTGTTTATTACTCATCTCTCGTTCGTTATACGTTATTAGTCTCGTTGACAGGCAGTGCATATATTTTAATCCTCTAATGTAAAAATGATCAGCCTCTAGGATTATCTGCGTAATAAAACAGCACTTAGTAGCGGCTTCCTTGCTATTTTACTGTCTATCAAGCATAATGCCCCTGCTTTGAAAGAAGCACTCAATGGGGGCTCTGTTGGTTCTCCCGCAACGCTAACTTGTTAACTTGGTCAGGTCCGGAAGGAAGCAGCCATGGCAGGGGTCGTGTGTGCCGGGATGTCGCTGGCAGGGCTCCCACCCAAATTAAAACCCTTCTCTTATCTCTTTATTTGCCATTGCTTACTTTCTGATGTGAAATTTCGATTTATTTAAAATAAATATATGAATTTTTATCATATTTAATCATTAGAACTAAAATAATCGAGTTTTATTTATAATTAAAACCCAAAAATTGGCAATACACTGAATGTTAAATTTAAAGGATTTATTTATATAAAAGCAGATGGAATGAAAATTAGGCGCGGTAGGTTAAGCATTCTATAATGCTTAAATTGAAATAATAAAATAAAAGTCGAGCCGATAAGAAATGTTATCGGCTATAACCAGTTACTATCTGTGCGTGTTAATAAGATATTATCTAACAAACTTCCAAACAGATGGTGGTATCTTGTCGTAAAGTTTATTCATTGTCAGCTCAGCTAGGCGATGATCAGCAGCTGAGTAAAATAACTCCAGCTCATCTTCAGAGAGCTCGTACTTATTTTTTTCAATGACACGCTCAAGTGTTTCAATTGTTGTGCATTTTCTTAAACGCATTAGATAATCAAATTTGGTCATAACACCCTTTCTTTTATGAAAAAATTTATAACATACTATGTTATAGTTTGCTTAAAGGTAAATAATATCTTTACGTTTTACTGGTCAGACATTTTAAATCATCTTCCAGAACAGAGACAAGATTTTGGTTCATGCTTTCCCAGTCAATAATCTCACTAAGCGTTATTACAGGGCTACCGAATAAGTCATAGGTCTCGTCAAGATACTCTTCAACTAATGATATAACGAGATTCTCTTTTGGATATTTAATTTTAAATCGCCAAACAAAAGCAGCAATATGCTCGATAAGTTCATTGAGATTGGCACTTTGTTGTGAGCTGAGATCATTTATCCAGTGTGTATTCGTTTTTTGTAAACTTAAAATTGCGTCTCGATTCAGACTGTTACATAAATACTTTAACTCTGCTATATCATGTTTTTTGGGTGAATATTCATCCATAATCACCTCCGCAGGCGAATCTGACCTTTGCTGTGTGTATTTTTATATCAATAATAGTGTAATGTTAACTAAATAAAAGTACCTAAGTTCAATATAAATGTGAGTATTTAATATATTGATAAATATAAGATTATTACTAATTAGGTGAACTTTTTAAGATTATCAATGGTTACATAACTAATATTCGAATACGGACTGGCAGTTCGAACTGCTTTCGTAGTGTTGATAATAATAGCACTATTATTACATAAGTCACCACATAACAACTACTTTTTTCTGTTTGAGTAGTAGATGGTGGAGCCGCTTATGATTTTGATATTGGTTAAGCTTAATTTTATCAAAAATTTAATATCATTTAATCTGATTATTCATTCTAGTACAAATGATATTAGTTAAGTGAACAAAAGATGTTATAAAAGACATATTCTTTATATAGGAATTTCAGCATTTTTAAATAATGTATTTACAATAATGGAATAGGATAAAAACAATTAAACATTAATAATGAAAAATTGCTAAGCATCATACTTTAAATTACGAATTTATGGCATAGGAGCATATAAAAGTTAACACCCGAATCGCGATATATCACACGCTCATCGGGCTTTATTATTGACGGTTTTCTCATCTTTCCTTTAGCGAAGACTAAAGGGATAAGTTGAGGGTAACTCCTGGCTTTAGATCTGCCATTTTGACACCTGAATTCCAATTCATTAGGTCATTCAGTTTGATCCCATGACGCTTAGCAATACTGTAATAAGAATCACCTTTTCTGACTTTATAGGTTCTAATCTTACTGTTAGTCGCTGTCGTTTTTGTTGCTGAAACTTTCAATGTTTGACCAGGCTTAATGATACTACTCGTTTTAAGCCCATTTAGCTGTTGAATATTTTTAGCTGTAGTATTGAATTTTTTGGCAATACTGGCGACTGACTCACCTTTACGTACTTTATAGCTGGCGATTTTAGCTTGTTTTTGGCGAGCGCTCGAAATAGCGGTTGATTGTTTTGTTTTAACTTGTTGGTTTTGAGCTACGGCAAGGCGGATATTGTTCAATACATCTTGATCAGATAACGAAACCTTCAATTGCTCAGCTTTGGCAGTTGGTAATAAAATATAATGCGGACCATCAGGTGAGGTTACACCACGTTTATATCCAGAATTATAGGTTTTAATCGATTCCTCGGTTAGTCCCGATAATTCAGCAGCTTGAGTTAAGGTAATTTGCTGGCCAACATCAACTTGAGTTAATGCTCTATTCTTATTACTTGTTGGAAGTGTCACTTGGTATTGTTCAGGTGCCCTTAATACTTGACTAAGCGCTAAAATTTTTGGGACATATTGTTTGGTTTCTTTAGGTAAAGATAATGACCAAAAATCAGTTGGCAAACCTGCGGCTTCATTCTTTTTAATGGCATTCATGACACACCCTTCACCACAATTATATGCAGCTAAGGTCAGTTCCCAGTCATGGCCAAACATCACATTTAGGTTTTCAAGTAAATCGAAAGCGGCTTTCGTCGAGGTAAGTACATCGCGGCGTTCATCAACCCATTGGTTTTGCTTCAATCCATAAGAGCGAGCAGTAATAGGGACAATTTGCCAAAGCCCAGCAGCTTGTGCGGGGGAAGTCGCTTTCGGATTAAATGAACTTTCTATAATAGGAATTAATGCTAATTCCATCGGTAAATTACGTTCTTTAATTTCATCTACAATGAGGTACATATAAGGTTCAGCCCTTACAGTTACATCATAGATAAAACTTTGTTTTGTTGAGTAACCGTTTGCCAGTTCCCTAATATTAGGGTTATCGGGAACATCCATTTTCAGCTCATCACTGATATAACCCCAAAGGTCATAATCGACTTTTGGAAGTTGTCTACTTGCGGCCTGGTTATGTGACGCAATAGTTTCGACAGTATGATTGGCTGAAGATTTGTTCTGCTTAATTTTTTTAGGGGCTGTTTGGCATCCAGCCAGCAGAACAATGGCGATAAGCGTCGCTATTATCTTCATTGTTTTCAATTATTCTTAATCATTATGTTTAAAAGTCGAACAATAATACTTATCCTACTCGCAGATGACAATCATTAAACTTCAATATTGGTCTTTTAATTGACGTAGCAGGGTAAAAACGGCTCTTAGTGGTGGATTTGGAATACTTATATTAAGCTTATGTTGTAATTCTGGGTTACCACATTGAAGAAAAATATTAATATTTCTTTCATTTTTCAATAGACTAGGAACGGTAGGTTGTTGTTTGTCCCTTGCAGCTGTTACTTTTTCTAAATATTGCAATATAGCGGTATTTTCTGGCCAAATATGATGCGCAAAATTTAAGTTTGATAAGGTATATTCATGAGCGCAGCAGATTAATGTCTCGTCGGGAAGGGCGGCAATTTTTTGGATAGATTGAAACATTTGCTCTGGCGTGCCTTCAAAAATACGGCCGCAGCCAGCAGAAAATAGAGTATCGCCGCAAAATAAATAAGGGGCTTGGTAGAAGCCTATATGCTCGGAAGTGTGTCCTGGTAGCGCGATAACTTTAAAGTTAAATTGATTAATTACCACGGAATCCCCTTCATTGACCAGCTCCGTGGCTCCTTTTGATCTCGTTTCTTTTGAGCCAAAAACAGGTAACTTAGGGTATGAATTTAAAATACCTTTCACGCCATCGGTATGATCATTATGGTGATGAGTTAATAAGATGGCGACAGGGGTTAGCTGTTTTAAGTTAATTATTTCAAGGACAGGCTCTGCCTCCGCGGGGTCAACGATGATACACTGATGTTGGTTATCAACGAGGATCCAGATGTAATTATCGTTTAAAGCGGGTACTCGTACTAACTCCATAATGACCTCGACACATTAATTAAGGGGAATTTCATGAAGCCTGCGCGTATTGAGAAAAAATTCCAAATGCCCGTTAGTTGGTCAGATATCCCTTTTGGTGAACAATACCGTCAAGCGTTGGAAAACCAACTTCGTCCATGGTGGCCGAAAATGTTTGGATTTCACCTGCTTAAGTTAGGGCATTTGAGCACTGAAATCCAGACTAAAGAATGTATGATCTCTCATCAATTTAATGTCGGAAATAACGATCCTCGTTTTAATCTCATTGCAGAACCTGCTGCATTACCATTTTTGGCTAAATCGATTGATGCTTGTTTGATGTCCCATTGTTTGGCTTATAGTCACGATCCTCATTGGGTCATGCGAGAAATTGATCGAGTATTGATGGATGACGGCTGGTTAATTATTTCTGGTTTTAATCCATTTAGCTTAGCGGGAATAGCAAAATTAGTCCCTATCTTAAGAAAACAACAACCGTACTGTAGCCGTTTTTTTCCTTCGGTCAGAGTATTTGATTGGCTGAGTTTACTTAATTATGAGGTGTTATATCACCGAAATTGCCAAGTTATTCCTTGGATGGGGGCAGATAAACGGATCAATAAAAATATGGGCGGAATCGGTGTTCTTAGTGTGATTGTCGCCAGAAAACGCACATACCCTCTTACGCCAACCCCGTTAAAGTTTAAACAGCCAAAACTAAAAATTGGCTCAGCATTAGGGGCGGCGAAAGAGATAAGTAAGGGCGATCATGTTATGAAGTAAAGATATTTATTTATTCTTGTGCTGGCTGGTAGCCTGTATCTTCTTTTGTTGGTGAAGACGCCGCTAAACGTGCAAGTTCATCGCATTTTTCATTTTCAGGATGGCCTGCATGGCCTTTTACCCAACGCCAATCAATAGTATGACCCACAATAGCCTCATCAAGCCGCTTCCATAAATCGACATTTACCACGGGGGATTTATCGGCTTTTCGCCATTGCCTACGCTTCCAATTGTGGATCCATTGAGTAATCCCTTGGCGAACATATTGGCTATCGGTCGTTAAAATAATATCACAGGGTCTGCTTAAAGATTCGAGTGCGACAATGGCGCCAAGAAGCTCCATACGGTTATTTGTGGTCAGAAAAAAACCGTCACTGAGTGTTTTTTCATGCTGTTGATAACGAAGAACGACGCCATAACCACCAGGTCCTGGGTTGCCCAAACAAGAACCGTCAGTGAAAATTTCTACCTGCTTTGTCATTTCTGGTAAACTCTACTTATTCATAAATTATTAATCATAGTGTGACACAAAAAAAGATGATGAGCACGGCGATAACAAGACAAATTGTCCTTGATACTGAAACCACAGGTATGAATAAGCTGGGTGTTCACTATGAAGGCCATAACATTATAGAAATTGGTGCTGTTGAGGTGATTAATCGTCGCCTAACAGGGCGTAATTTTCATGTTTATGTTAAACCAGACCGATTAGTTGATCCTGAAGCATTTGAAATTCATGGTATTAGCGATGAATTTTTGCAGGATAAGCCCATATTTGCCGATATTGCCGATGAATTTATCGAATTTATTCGTGGCGCTGAATTGGTTATTCATAATGCCCCCTTTGATATTGGGTTTATGGATCATGAATTTCGTAAGCTCAATAAAGGGATCCCACCGACTACAGACTTTTGTACCGTCACTGATAGCTTAGTTTTAGCGCGTAAAATATTTCCCGGTAAACGCAATAACTTGGATGCACTATGTGATCGTTATTTAATCGATAATTCTAAGCGGTCATTGCACGGCGCTTTACTCGATGCTGAGATTTTATCTGACGTATATCTAGCCATGACGGGTGGGCAAACTACGCTTTCATTTTCGATGGACTCGGAATCGTCAAATTCGCAATCTGAGCAAGAGATACTTAGAGTTTCACGTCCTACGAATGGCCTAACAGTTGTTTACGCTTCTGATGAAGAAATAGTAGCACATGAAGCCCGCTTAGATATTGTTGATAAAAAAGGGGGGAAGCCCTGTTTATGGCGTCAATCTATAGATGAAGAAGAAAACCTTCATTAGCGAGTAGATAATTCACTATCAAGGCTAAAAACTGCTCAACTGCGCGATTTATCAAGAAAAAGTGTTGACTGAAACATCAAGTGTTCGTAATATGCATGGCGTTCCCACTAGGGAACACACGGAGCGGTAGTTCAGTTGGTTAGAATACCTGCCTGTCACGCAGGGGGTCGCGGGTTCGAGTCCCGTCCGTTCCGCCAAACATTGAAAGCCCTGAGTCTATGACTCGGGGCTTTCTGCATTTCTAATATAAATAAATATCACATATCTACTCACATATATTCCTATCTGTGTAACTTCCAGTTTAATCTCACTTTTCTAAAGCACTATCCAGTTTTTAGTATGAAGTTCATTACCTAAAGTACATTAACGCTAACGAGGTTTAATTGTGGTGTTTATTCAATCAGCAGAATTAGCCCATTTTTATGGCTTATTCGCCGATTTACTTAAACAAGCTATCAATAGAATAGATAAATAATTACATCAGGTAATAACATTATCTATAATCATATTATTGGTTACTTATAACATCTTAAATCAATATTTTAATTTATTGATTTACATGGAAAAAGAATAACCCACCCGATCTTAATACTATTAAATCCTATTCATCTAGATAAAAAGTCTTATTACGCGTATTGTGAGTTAAATGATTTTTTAAATAATTCAAAATATTTGAATATGTAACAAATTGAAAGTATAGATGATGTTAAGTGTGTTTTTTTAATATAAATACATATAAGCTAAATTATAAAATACTAATTTTTAACATATATAAAACAATATTTTACATTTAAAATCAATTGATTTATCACATACTTACCAATAAACAAACTACTCTTATTGCGTGTTTTTACTGTACTGAAATAGCAATTAACAACTGACAATCTCATCTCAATAGTTAAAATCTATCAAAATACTTATTTTGAATGGTATAAACATTTTACTCTTATTTTTATCTCCCTATATCATTACTACACATTACGACATGTAAATAAATAATAAATAAAGATTCAATTCACTATTGGAAATATGTTTATGGAATATAATTCAATCAGTTGTTATGCAGGAAAATTCTTGCGAAAAGCAAGAAAAGAAAAAGACATGACAGGTAAGCAATTAGCTAAATTAATGCATATTAGTCAGCAACAAATATCTCGATATGAAACCGGGAGGACATCTTTAACTTTAGATCAGCTAAGCCTGCTATTAATTTCCTTAGATAAATCGTGGGCGGAGTTAATCCAGGCTATTGAAATTGAAATTGAGTGTGAAAAGAAGTTAATAAATAAAAAAGAGCCCGTTAATAATTACTCATTAAGTAAGTATTTGACAGAGAGTATTATTAAGTAATAACCTAAATTAAGTTTTTAATGTTATTTTAATGAAAAATAATAAATCCAATTAAATTATGGCTATTAAAGCTATGGATGGCGATTATCTTTTATAAAAAACACAGTTAAAAGTGTTTTTTATATTATGTAATTATTTTTGTATGATGAATATTAATAGAGAGAATAATATGTTTAATAAAAAAATGACATCGGTATTGTTGTCTACAATCATTGCTGCTTCTTTTACTTCAATTGCAAATGCAGAGACGCGTACAGCGCAAGCTACCGCAACATGGCAAGCGACTGCAATTAAAGATACTACGAGTATGCTAGTTGTTACACCATTAAAAAGCCTGACATTTAATTATGCGGAAGGTCAAAAAAGCTTTAACCAACAAAATGGCGCATTTGATATTGCTATTCAAGGGCAAGCTGGCGCAACTGATTTTAAATTAGCATCTAAAGTTATTGCAAACACATTAGCAAGAACGACTGATGACTCTAAATTAACCGTTGGTGTTAAATGGAATGGTGAAGATTTAAATAATACAACTGATACTGTATTAATTGATACTTCTAAAGGTTTAACTTCAGGTTTAGATAATTTAGCCGCTGATGGTATTTATAACAGCGCAGACCGTGCAACAGACCGTGGTGAATTCACCTTTGTTATTGCAAGTGCTGAATCTGCAGGTGCTTCTGCTGATTTTAATTCTTTAGCCGATGGTGTTTGGGACGGTGATGTAAAAGTGCAATTTACTGCAACTTGGGATGGCACTTTCACCCCTGTTACACCATAAGTTATTTTTGATTTTTAAGTAACTATTTAATATCACGATAAAGATAATATAAGGACATAGTATCTTTATCGTCATTCTATTTATGAAGTTTATGCCTATGAAAAGAATAGTAATTATTACTGTTTTATTATTTTTATTACCAATTAAAAATAGTCTAGCAGTTAATGTCGGGAATATTACTGAGATTATATCTTCAAATGAAGAGACATTAGCCAAAGAAATTGAAAATACCGTTAATACAGCAAGGTTAGTTAATCTTAGTATTGAAAAAATTGATTCACCTTTAGATGGTGGGAAAGTTATTTCAGTTAACGATCCTAATGAAATATTATCGACGCCGGCAAATTTAATTTTACCGGGTAATGCTAAGGACGTTTTTAAAATTATCTATCAAGGTCCTAAAGATGATAAGGAACGTTATTATCGGTTAAATTGGAAAGATGATCCTATTGGTGAAAGTGGAGTTACTCAAAGTTCTAAATCGGCTTCGGCTACTACGTCTGCGACAATTAGTACTATTTTAGTCGTAACACCTAGAATAGAAAAATTTAATTATAAATACAGTGACTTTGTTGTTTCAAATCTAGGTAATAGTTCTTTTCGTGTCGTGGCTTCTGGGCCTTGCTTAATTGCGAAACAAAAAGAGGGTGTTGATGGTATTTGTCGTGAGCGTTATTACCTTATGCCTAACTTAGCAGTAACACTAAAACTCGTTGATCTTAATAATAAAAAATCAAGCGTTGGTATTTGGCATCAAGGGGAGTTCATTGTTGTCAAATAATTAGGAATGGACTTTAAATATGCGTAAGAATGTTATTGCACTATCAATCATGAGTGTTATTTTTTCAAATGCCATTAATGCTAAAGAATTAAAAAGTATTAAAATTGGAGGGTATGTAATCCCTCCTGCTTTTGTGGTGGCATTAGAAGAGGGTATGTCAGTACCGGTATTCTTACGATTAAACAATGAGTCACAGCAGAATCAAAGTGAAGATAAAATAGCGGATGCCATTATTATTATCGATCAAGGAAGAATTAAGCTTGCAAATATACACCTTATTGATAGTAATCAAGGACCTCAATTAAGTAATGTATTAATTGAAAAAATAGAACATAAGCAAGATACGTTTTTTAATGAAAATAATGGCATCATGATCGATGGTAACTCGACATTAAAACTGAATATATCATCATTTAATTTATCTTTAGATGTTGATAAAGAAGCTTTTTCACCGAAAGAACGTACGAGGCAATTTGCTTTAGGTGATTCTTCGGTTAATGCTATTTCAGCTGTTGCAAATTATGACTTAGGTGTATTTCAAAGCCAAGTTAAGAACAGTAAAAACTCATCCAGTAGTTATTTTAATTTGGATGCACTTTTTGCTGCGGCAGAGCACCATTTAAATATTAATGCATCGGCATATAGCATTGGAAAATCAAATTCCAGTGTTGACCTTTACCGTGCAATGTATGAGCGTGATTTTAATGGTTTTCGCTTTGCGATAGGTTTAATGAGTACATGGAATTTACAGTCAATTGCGAGTTTAACTACCCTCAGTAGTAGCAAAATTTATGCAGCTTCTATTGGTAATAATTCGTCAAGTGTTGTCGTCAATAAACAATATTCATTGACACCTATTTATGCATTTTTGAATAGTCCCGGAGAAGTGCGGATTTATCGGCAAGGGAAGCTATTAAATATCCAAAATTTTCCTATGGGAAATTATGAGGTTGATACCAGCATACTGCCTTTTGGTATTTATGATGTCACGATTGAAACGGTCGTTGATGGCAAAGTTGTCACAACTCAAAACCAAACAATTAATAAATCATTTGGTGCGATGACGGCCAACTCCGATAAAGTAAATTGGGAAATATATGGTGGTTATGTTGATTTTGATAAAAAAAATTATGTTAGAGGCGATGATTCACATAGCCAAACACCAAGTAAAAGCTATTTATTAGGAGGCTCGTTGGCGAAAGGATTTCCAGTATTATCTGGGCTTAATTTAACCATGTCTAATTATGGTTTTGATAAGTATTTGGTAAATGAAACTAGTGTGAATTTATCTGTCAACGAGTATGTTTCTTTGTCTTGGCAAGGGATGATTGAAAATCATGGCAGCCATCGAAATATCGGTACTATTTCAGTCAATATACCTGAAGGCTATGGGGCAATTTGGGCATCAAAAGAAAAAACTATAATAAAAGGCGATTTGCCACTTTATGATGCTGACAGTTATTCCTATGGGGGCACATTTAATTTCGATAAAATTATTGATAGAACAGGCAGTTTTACTATCAGTAATACAAAGGATCGCCGCATAGGAAGTGATTCCATTAACTATGAATATGCAAATACCTTATTTTCAGGTCGTTATGGCACCATTGGGTTGAGAACGGGTGTACAACGCTATCATTACGATAATCAAAGTAGCACCAATGAGAAATATATTAACCTTGATTTTTCGTTGCCATTATCCACATGGCTTAGCACTGGAGTTTCATCAACAAATGGCAATATAAAAGCGAATATTTATGCAAATAAGAGTTTTGAAGATTCAGTGATCACTAACGCAGGGGTATCTGTTTCTAAATTAGTTCGCGATAAAAATAACGGGGAGTCTGACTTTTCTACATTAGCTTATGCATCCTATGACATGAAATATAATTCAGGGACTGTCACGATAAACCGACCGGATAGCGATCGTATAAACGGAAACCTGACGTCACGAGGCTCTGTTGCTTATGGGGGAGGGAAAATAACTCCAAGTGGGCAGCAAGGAAAAGCCGGAATTATTATCAATTCTGATATTCAAGGCAATGGCAGTATGGTGGCACAGGTTAACGGACAAAATTATCCAATCAGTGGAAAAAATACATTTATTCCATTGTCACCATATTCTGATTACGACATTCAATTAATGAATGATGGTAAATCAAAAGACAGTTTTGACATTGTGTCAGGACGAAATAAATCCGTGACGTTGTATCCCGGTAATATTGCTATTTATCAGCCAGAAGTGAGACAGCTGGTGACGGTATTTGGTCGTCTTAAATCGCCAACAGGTGAATTTATTAAATATGCTTCTATACGTAACCATATTGGTAGAACTAAAACAGATCATAATGGTGAGTTTTCAATGGATGTCGATGTACGTTATCCCGTTATTTCGCTTTTACAGGAAGATGAAAAAACGATCTGTGAAGCTGATTTAAATTTAGATGGTGCACGAGGCGCATTATGGGTAGGCGATGTTACCTGTGACCCTCAATCAACTGTCGCTAAAAGATAATGAGAAATTCCTAATGAAAAAAAATACTTTATTGATGTTTTTTGCTTGCGCTATTTTAAATAGTTTTACAAGCCTGACAGCTTCGGCTGCTACTGTGACTAATAGTTATGTATTTGTTGAAAATAATGTTGATAATGAATTCTTTATTACACCAAGATCAACGGATCCCCGTTTTTCTGGTTCGAATAAATATACGCGTTACTCTGGAACTTCACAGCTTAGTTTAGGATATATGGGATATGTAAATACCGGTATTCAGGCCAATCAAAATGTCGATATCTGGCTAGAGAATTCACAAATAGATAGGCCATTTACGGGTAACCGTTGTATGCGTGGGTATTGTAGTGATAACAGTGGTTATTGGCCTGCCCGATATATAGAGAAAGATGGAGCCTATAAAATTGTACAAAGTAATCTTAATGGTGAATCTACTTATGCTCGAGGAATATTTAGTGACTCAGCATACCAATATTTCCTTAAATTACCGGTAGGAACAGCGGAAACTTATAGTTATAGAGCCTGTATGACGAGAACAGATTATGACCCAAGTAAAGGGGAGTCTTGCCGTAGTGTCGGTGGCAATATTATTGCTTCGCATGAATTCAATATCACTAAATCAGGGCATATTAAATTAACATCAACAGGTGCATTACAAGAAATATTTATCGACAGTAATGGAAATCCAAATATTGGTCTCGGTTCTCAGTTTTGTCGTATTGGTATTATTTCAAATCAGAACGGAATTATTTGCCAAGTGATTGATCATGAAACTAGTGGCGATATATTTGCCAATATCAGGTTGAGCTTGAAGATAAATACAACATTAATTCCATTTACGCCAGCCGCAAATACAATTTTAATTGGTCCCGATGACGGGACAAATAATTGGTATTATTATAATACAACATATCCGGCAAACTATTATTTTAAAAAGACAAATAAGAATGTTTCCATTTTTTTATCGAATACTTTTTTAAAACAGTTAATCACTCGGGGTGTCGACTTCACAAATAGCCAAGACTTTTTTACGTTTTCATTTACGAATACAGCAGTGCCACAATCAGGCTTTTATGAGTTTACGCCATCAAATACGCTAATAATAAAACCGAGAGATTATGGAATTAGCATTATTCCAGCTGATTTTAATCCAAATCAATCTAAAACAGGGAAAGTGGGAAGCAGCGAGCCGCCAATTGAATTTAATTATATTGTGACAACCAGTGGACCTCGACAAGCAGATTCGATCACTGCCAAAGTAGAGGGCCCCAATGTGAGTCTAAAAGGGCAAAGTTATTGTTTGTTCTCTTCTGATGATGACAAATTTAAAGTTCCTTTTTCTGCTTATCTGGCCTTTAAAAATGAGAATGGTACAGAAGCTTCCTACCGAGCAAGTTGTGATAGTAATGAAATATCGTTAAAAAATGCATTATGGGAAGAAACTCCGTGGGATAAACCGAATCAAGATTTAGGGCGTTTTTACCGCACAAACCTCGATTTACGTTTCCCGATGAATGATTCAAATTCATTGTTTACCCTTGATGGTATTGATTGGTTAGGTACAGTGTCTGCTAGTGGAACGGTTGCAGTGAAGGCAATTTGGACTGGTCCGGATATACAATAGATAGATGAATTTTTGTAAGAGTGCACAATAAAATGAGAGATAGAAAATTATATTTTTTGCTTAAAATCTTACTGTTTGTGGTGATGTTTTCGCTTTATGGTAAGGCTTATGCACTTTATATTGATGCTGATATTTCCTCAATGGAAGCAGATAAAACGTTTTTTTCTAAGTCTTATATTAACGATACTAAAAAGACAAACCTATATAACTTTAGCGCTTATAAAATTGATAGACCAGGAAGCAAGGAGCACGGTGAGCCTATCACGGAGGGTGAAATCATCTTCACGCCATTAAAAAAAATATTATTACCGGGAGAGCGGGAATTCTTTAAGATTTTTTATCGTGGAAAAAATGATAATCAAGAACGTTATTACAAAATCATCATTAGTGAAACGCCCCTGGAAATGCAAAATGATGATGCTAGGAAAAAACAACCGTTGTTTTATCCGACAATGAGTTTAGAAACTTATTTTGTGGTTAGGCCGAAGAATATTGATTTTAAATATGAGATGAACGCCAGCGAGGGTGTGCTAAAAAATACTGGTAACACCTATTTTAGAGTGGTCATTCATAATAGTTGCCAAGTTGATGATGACGATGAAGTGCCTTCAATGCTCTACTTGTTGCCACAACAAGAATATCGCCATGCTCAGTTGAAAAAGAAAAGTCGCAAATATATTGTGATTTTTGATAAGTATTATTCGATTGGTAATTGTGAATAGTAATTTATTCTTAGTCATTGCTAAATATTAACGTCCTTCCAAATAAACACTTTCATATCAATAGCCCCTAGGCACAAGACGCAGTTATTCATGCTGCGTTTTCACACAAAACTTTGCCAATTATCACTAATATCACGGCTAATTAGCTAAGAAGCATAAATCACCTTGATCCCAGACCGTGAACTCAGGTTTAATAAGGACAGTTAATTGCGCAAAAACTGGCGTCTTAAGGGATATTTTGCGCAATAGAATGGATTCAGCTTTGTGGCAGCGTAAATTTTTATCGTTCTGTCACCATGAATGTAGCAAATTATTGCCGTACGGAGAAAATTGCGCTAGCTTCTGTGGGGGTATTGGTTTCACTCTACTACCCATAGCCTTAATTATTTAGGCTATATATGAAGAAATAAGGCAACAAATCCGTATCGCGTTGTGAAAATTGGTTTAAGTACGTTTTTATCCTACCTGGAGTATACTGATGACGACTCGTAAAACCCTTGCTAATGCTATCCGCTTTCTAAGTATGGATGCGGTTCAAAAAGCAAAATCAGGGCATCCTGGCGCGCCGATGGGCATGGCTGATATTGCTGAAGTACTTTGGCGTGACCACATGAATCATAACCCAGCCGATCCGCTCTGGGCTAACCGTGACCGTTTTGTATTGTCTAACGGACATGGTTCAATGCTGATTTATAGCTTGTTGCACCTCACAGGTTATGACTTACCAATCGAAGAGTTAAAAAATTTCCGTCAATTGCATTCTAAAACCCCGGGCCACCCAGAATATGGCTATACTCCAGGTGTTGAAACGACAACCGGTCCTTTGGGACAAGGTATTGCGAACGCAGTCGGTTTTGCTATCGCAGAACGCACATTAGCCGCACAATTTAACCGTTCAAGCCATGATGTTGTTGATCACCAGACTTATGTATTCATGGGTGATGGTTGTATGATGGAAGGTATTTCCCATGAAGCTTGTTCTTTAGCGGGTACGCTGAAACTGAACAAACTGATCGCTTTCTATGATGACAACGGCATTTCTATTGATGGTGAAGTTGAAGGTTGGTTCACTGACGATACTGCTGCACGTTTTGAAGCCTATGGTTGGCATGTTATCCGTGACATCGATGGCCATGATGCTTCTCAAATCAATGCTGCTGTTAATGAAGCGAAAGGCCAAACAGATAAACCGACTTTGATCATCTGCAAAACCATTATCGGGTTTGGTTCGCCAAACAAAGCAGGTTCTGAGTCTGTTCACGGTGCACCATTAGGTGATGCTGAAATTGCAGCGACTCGTGAAGCATTAGGTTGGACTTATGGTCCTTTCGAAATCCCGCAAGAAATCTATACCGAGTGGGATGCACGCAAAGCAGGTCAAGAAAAAGAAAATGCTTGGGATGCTAAATTTGCTGCTTATGCTGCTGCATTCCCTGAATTAGCGAAAGAGTTTACGCGTCGCATGAAAGGCGAATTGCCAGCGAATTTTGATGCGGAAGCGAAGAAATTCGTTGAGAACCTGCAACAGAATCCAGCAAATATCGCCAGCCGTAAAGCATCACAAAATGCATTAGAAGCATTCGGTAAGGTGTTACCTGAATTTATGGGTGGTTCTGCCGACTTAGCGCCAAGTAACTTAACCATGTGGTCAGGTTCGAAAGCACTGAACGTTGATATTGCGGGTAACTACATCCATTACGGTGTACGCGAATTCGCGATGTCTGCAATTATGAACGGTATCGCATTACACGGCGGTTTCATTCCTTACGGTGCAACTTTCTTAATGTTCGTCGAATACGCGCGTAATGCGGTACGTATGGCGGCATTGATGAAAATTCGCAGCATCTTTGTTTATACTCATGACTCGATTGGTCTGGGTGAAGATGGCCCAACTCACCAACCGGTTGAGCAACTAGCAAGTCTGCGTGTTACACCAAACGTAAGCACATGGCGCCCTTGTGACCAAGTTGAATCTGCGGTTGCATGGAAATATGCGATTGAGCGTCAAGATGGCCCAAGTGCACTCATTTTCTCTCGTCAAAACTTGGAACAGCAGCCTCGTACCGCTGAGCAATTAGCGAATATCGAAAAAGGGGCTTACATCCTTAAAGATTGTGCTGGCACGCCAGAGCTTATCTTTATCGCTACAGGTTCAGAAGTTGAGTTAGCAGTGAAAGCGGCTGATCAATTGACGGGTGAAGGCCGTAAAGTTCGTGTCGTTTCAATGCCATCGACAGATGCATTTGATAAGCAAGATGCGGCTTACCGTGAAGCGGTTCTGCCTTCAAGCGTTAGTGCTCGCGTTGCGATTGAAGCGGGTATTGCTGACTACTGGTTTAAATACACAGGCCTGAATGGTGCGATTATTGGAATGCATTCATTCGGTGAATCAGCACCTGCTGAGCTTCTGTATAAAGAGTTCGGTATTACAGCTGAGAAAGCAGTTGAAGCTGCAAAATCATTGTTGAAGTAAGTGCTTAGCTTATCGCTGTAAGTACTTACGTTAGACGTTGTACTTGCGGCAATAACCTTAACGTACTGAAAATACGCTCCAATATCAATTTAGATACTGGGGCGTTGTTTTTTTGTGCATTCGTGTCTGTTTTTCTATTGCGTTATACAAATAGATCCCTTAATCTAATTATCAATAAGCTGAACCGTTTCAGTTTGATTTAATTGACTGAAAAAAAATGTCAAAAATGTCGACTGAAGCACACTTTTGATGTTTGACAGCGAAAATGAGCAGTAGAGTTTGTGCGAGTCAGTTATCCTTAGCAACCGTGTGATTTCACTCAGATACAAGGTGTTAAATGACAATCAGGGTAGCCATAAACGGCTTTGGCCGAATTGGCCGAAGTGTATTAAGAGCTTTATACGAATCGAGCCGCCGGGCAGAGATCGTCGTGGTAGCCATTAATGAGCTCGCTGAACCTGAAGGGATCGCCCATTTACTTAAGTACGATTCCAGCCATGGACGTTTTGCTTGGGATGTTCGTTTAAATGGCTCATTGTTACAGGTTGGTGATGATAATATTCGTCTATTCCATCAATCCGAAATCAATGAGTTACCTTGGAAAGAACTGGGCATCGATATTGTGTTGGATTGCAGTGGGGTCTATGGCTCCCGCGAAGATGGTTTGATGCATCTTGCTGCTGGTGCCAAGAAAGTATTGTTTTCCCATCCGGGCACCGATGATCTTGATGCAACCGTTGTTTATGGGGTTAATCATGACGACCTCAAAATGGAAGACAATATTGTCTCCAATGCATCTTGTACCACAAACTGTATTATTCCGATTATCAAATTGCTGGATGACGCTTTTGGCATCGAATCGGGCACTGTGACTACGATCCATGCCTCCATGAACGATCAGCCAGTTATCGATGCTTATCATAAAGACTTAAGAAGAACCCGCGCAGCAAGTCAATCAATCATTCCTGTGGATACAAAATTAGCAGCAGGTATTACGCGTATTTTTCCGAAATTTAAAGATCATTTTGAGGCCATATCTGTACGTGTTCCGACGACAAATGTGACAGCAATAGACTTGAGTGTTACCGTACGGGATGATGTTTGCATTGAGAAAGTTAACGCGCTATTACGCAGCGCCGCGCAGGGGCACTTTCGTGGTATAATAGACTATACTGAATTACCCTTAGTCTCGATGGATTTTAATCATGATCCCCACAGTGCGATTGTCGATGGCACTCAGACGCGGGTCAGTAGTAAACATTTAATTAAAACTCTCGTTTGGTGTGATAACGAATGGGGGTTTGCTAACCGGATGCTAGACACAACTTTAGCGATGGCAGCAAAAGGTTTTAACTAGTTGGCTACTGACAGACAGCAGGGCACTATACTGATATTGCACCTGCACAGTAGTTGATGAAAATTTTATAGAGAATCAACAAGAGGATTCACCATGTCTGTAATTAAGATGACCGATTTGGATCTAGCGGGTAAACGCGTTTTCATCCGTTCTGACCTAAACGTTCCTGTAAAAGATGGCAAAGTTACTTCTGATGCACGTATTCGTGCTTCATTACCAACAATTGAAAATGCTCTCAAGCAAGGTGCAAAAGTCATGGTCACTTCTCACCTCGGTCGCCCGACTGAAGGTGAATACAACGAAGAGTTTTCTTTACAACCTGTTGTTGACTATCTGGCAGCAAAAATTGATTACCCTGTTCGTTTAGTCAAAGACTATTTAAACGGTGTTGATATTGCTGATGGCGAGCTAGTCGTTTTAGAAAACGTTCGCTTTAACAAAGGCGAGAAAAAAGACGATGAAACGCTGTCTAAACAATACGCGGCATTGTGTGACGTCTATGTGATGGATGCATTCGGTACTGCTCACCGTGCTCAAGCATCAACTCATGGTGTTGCAAAATTCGCGCCAGTTGCTTGTGCAGGTCCATTGCTGAGCAACGAACTTGAAGCATTAGGTAAAGCACTGGGTAACCCAGCTCGCCCAATGGTCGCGATTGTGGGTGGTTCGAAAGTTTCCACTAAACTGACAGTGTTAGATTCACTGTCTAAAATAGCAGACCAACTGATCGTCGGTGGGGGTATCGCAAATACCTTTATCGCAGCTGAAGGCAACAATGTTGGCCGTTCACTGTACGAAGCTGACTTGATCCCTGAAGCGAAAAAATTACTGGCTCATTGCCAAATTCCAGTGCCAACCGATGTCCGCGTAGCCACTGAGTTCTCAGAAACTGCGCCTGCAACGTTGAAATCAAGTACTGAAATCAAAGATGACGAGCAAATTCTGGACTTAGGTGATGAATCTGCGGCGCGTTTAGCTGAGATCTTGAAAAATGCTAAAACCATTCTTTGGAATGGCCCAGTAGGTGTATTTGAATTCCCTAACTTCCGTAAGGGAACTGAAGTCATCGCTCGTGCAATTGCTGAAAGTGATGCATTCTCTATCGCTGGTGGTGGTGACACCCTAGCAGCTATCGATTTATTTAATATCGCTGATAAGATTTCCTATATCTCTACTGGCGGTGGCGCTTTCCTTGAATTCGTTGAAGGTAAAAAGCTCCCTGCTGTTGTGATGCTAGAAGAACGTGCTAAAGCGTAATTAATTTGTTCATACACAATAGGTAGCATCGGTTGCCTATTTACCACAGGACCTTTTCACATGTCTAAAATTTTTGATTTTGTTAAACCGGGTGTTCTTACGGGTGATGATGTACAGAAAGTTTTCGCAGTTGCCAAAGAAAATAACTTTGCATTGCCAGCGGTGAACTGTGTTGGTACTGATTCAATTAACGCCGTACTTGAAGCGGCAGCTAAAGTACGTGCTCCTGTAATTGTTCAGTTCTCAAACGGTGGCGCAGCATTTATCGCAGGTAAAGGTCTGAAAGCGGAAGGCCAACAAGCTGCGATTTTAGGTGCTATTTCTGGCGCTCATCATGTGCATCAAATGGCTGAACATTACGGTGTTCCAGTTATTCTGCATACTGACCACTGCGCACGTAAATTACTACCATGGATTGACGGTCTGTTAGATGCGGGTGAAAAACACTACGCGAAAACAGGTAAACCACTGTTCTCTTCACATATGATTGACTTGTCAGAAGAATCATTAGAAGAAAATATTGAGATCTGTGCTAAGTATTTAGCGCGCATGGCTAAAATCGACATGACGCTAGAAATCGAGTTAGGTTGTACTGGTGGTGAAGAAGACGGTGTTGATAACACTGGAATGGACAGCTCTGAGCTATACACTCAACCTGAAGATGTTGCATACGCTTATGAGAAACTGAACGCAGTTAGCCCACGTTTCACTATCGCTGCTTCATTCGGTAACGTTCACGGTGTTTATAAGCCAGGCAACGTGCAGTTGACGCCAAAAATTCTACGTAATTCACAAGACTACGTTTCTGAGAAATTCAATCTGCCGCATAACAGCCTAGACTTCGTATTCCACGGTGGTTCAGGTTCAAGCGCTGAAGAAATCAAAGAAGCAGTAGGCTACGGTGTTATTAAAATGAACATCGATACCGATACCCAGTGGGCGACGTGGGATGGTATTTTACAATACTACAAAGCGAAAGAAGGCTACCTACAAGCTCAATTAGGTAACCCAGAAGGCGCTGATAAGCCTAACAAAAAATACTACGATCCACGTGTATGGCTGCGTAAATCTCAAGAATCAATGGTTGTTCGTTTAGAGCAAGCATTCAAAGAACTGAACTGTGTAGACGTTCTGTAATTTGAAAAACGATTGAGTTAGCGCTCATCATCCCTCAGTAAGGTCACTTGCTGGGGGATTTTTTTGCAGTTCCCTGATGAAACCTCAATTGCCATTGGTTGGCTGAATTTTTTAACCAAATCGATGAGCGATTTGTCTGCTTTATTTTGGCGTTATTTTTAAATTCAAAACTGAGATAAGTAAGAAGTACGGTATTTTCATTTAAATAGTCAGCCGTATAATTTTCAGAATAAATTTGCTTTGGCAGCTCCTCAACTAAACTTGCTAAAGTATCTGCTTTGTCTGTTGATACACCAGAGCGACAAAACTCAAAAAAATCCGCATGCAGGATCCCTATTAAGAAATCCATATTTTGCCTATTTATAGAGGCATGTAATTTTTTTTCTAACTCAATAATATGCTTCAATTCGTTCTTCATTATAACTGCCCTAATTGATAAGCAAGTTTCTCGGCGAGATCAGTGATGATGTCGGAGCTTGCGTGATAATGTAGTGCAATCTCCATTTCTTCAGCAGTAGGGAATCCTTCTTCGTCAGTGAGAATGCGGTGTTGTGGTAGTTTTGCTCGTAACGGCAATAAACTTACCCCTAAACCATCAGTAATTGCACTTTGAATACCGGCTAAACTTGAACAGGTATAGGTGATGTGCCAAGGACGCTGTTCGTTATCTAATAATCTAAACATATCATTGCGATATAGACCATTTTCAGGGAAGACAATCAAAGGTAATGAACCTGCATTGAGAGGTTCTCTTGAATTACTGGTCAGCCAACACAAAGGTTCAGGCCAATGATAATCACTTTTAAATTCACCTTTTCTTTGTTTCACAATGATTAAGTCCAGTTCTGCATGTTGGTAACGTTGGTAGAGCTGACGGCTTAAACCACTCGTAACTTCAAGGCGTACATTTGGATTGGCTTGCATAAAGGCGGCGAGGGTTGGGGTAATCTGACCAGAAGCTAAGTCTTCGGGAAAACCTAGTCTTAGGGTTTGAATAACCGCATTACCGGTGATTTTCATAAAAAAAGTATCATTAAGCGAAATGATTTTTTTTGCATAACCTAATAAAACCTCGCCCGTTTCTGTCAGTGTTAGCATTCGATGCCCACGAATAAATAGAGGGTGTCCAACCAAGGTCTCTAATCGCTGAATTTGCTGGCTAAGTGTTGATTGGGTAGAGTTTAGGTGCTGTGAAGCTACCGTGAAATTCCCCGTTTCAGCGACGGTAATAAAGGTTTTTAGCAAAACAAGATTGAGTAATGAATTCATTTTATTAATACCTAACATTTAGTTATTTAATTTCTAAATAGCATATATTTTGAGTAGATTAAATAGACGAGAGGAGATAAATCATGAAAATAACCTATTTACGGGCTAAGTGGATGTTCTATTTACTTGGTGTTTTTTCTATTTCTTTGATATTTATGGCTAAAGTAATGGCTAAACCAAATCCTGAGCAACTAACCGTATTAGCGGAAAAAGGCGAGCTATCATTGTTACAACATGCGGTTGAGCAAGGGGCTGATATCGAACAGCGTGACCTTCGCTTGCGTACCCCATTAATGGCAGCAACCCATGGTAATCAAATTGCGGTGGCTCGCTACCTTATTGAGCAAGGGGCTGATGTTAATGCACAAGATAGCATTCAAGACTCCCCTTATTTATATGCAGGTGCCCGTGGTTTGCAAGAAATTCTTGAAATGACACTATCCCATGGGGCGAATTTAAAGAGTACCAACCGTTACGGTGGGACAGCGTTGATACCTGCCGCTGAACGGGGGCATGTACAAACCGTAAAAAGCTTAATTGATGCCGGTGTTGATGTTAATCATGTCAATCGACTGGGTTGGACAGCCTTGATAGAAGCTATCATTCTTGGTGATGGCAGCGATAAGTATGCACAAATCGTTACTTTATTGATTAACGGTGGTGCGGATGTGAATTTAGCCGATGCCTCGGGTGATACCCCATTAGCATTAGCTAAGAGTAAAGGGTACCGTAACCTGATTGAAATCCTTGAGCGTTCAGGAGCTAAATAATGTCTGATAAACAATTTTTACAGCAGGCGATTTCACTGGCAACTGAAAATGTCAAAGCGGGCGGACGCCCTTTTGGTGCAGTGGTAGTAAGCGAAGGACAAGTCATTGCAACAGGTGTAAATCAAATGCTTGAATTGAGTGACCCAACGGCTCATGCAGAACTAATGGCACTTCGCCAAGCGGGTGAGGCCTTAGGGCGTATTAAGCTTGAGGGTTGCGTGGTATATGCCAGTGGGCAACCTTGCCCAATGTGCCTTGCGGCGATGCGCATGGCAGGGATTTCTCGCATTGTTTACGCCTATTCGAATCAAGATGCTGAACCTTTTGGCTTATCAACGGCTTCGATTGCTGAATCTTTAAGGGTTGAACCTCAGCAGCAAGTTGGGTTGAGTTTCGAACAAATCAAGCCAGAAAATGAATTTAAACCAGTGCTTTACCGTTTCTGGCAGGAACAACAAAAGTAATGCGTAAACAAGCGGCTTCCTCATTAGGATTAGTTGTCACCATTATTTTAATTGGTATTAATTTACGCCCATTTATGACCGGGCCTGGCCCGGTGATTGACGATATTATCCTTACGACAGGGATGAGTTTTCAAGGTATTTCATTACTCACCTTGTTACCGATGCTGTTGATGGGAGTTGGTGCGTTGATCGTCCCCGCACTGAATCAGCGCTGGGGTGAGCGCCGAGGTATCAGCTGGGCGATGCTGCTTCTATTATTGGGGTCGTTTAGCCGCTTATTTGTTTCTGATGGTTTAGCCTTGTTGATGACGGCTTTCCTTTGTGGGCTAGGGGCGGCTTATATTCAAGCTGTGTTACCGGGATTAATTAAGTCTCGATTCCCTAAAAAAATGGCCACCATGACGGGGCTCTATTCGGCAACGATGATGATAGGCGGGGCAATAGGGGCACAACTAACACCGATATTGGCCGAGTCGACAGGGCATTGGCAAAGTGCGTTAGCGTGGTTGGCACTTCCTGCCTTGGTTGCATTATTTGCGATAATAATCACCATCCGAGCATCCTCCTCACCGGTAGCGACAACACAAAACTCAGTGTGGGGCTATCTTTCACAGCCTAGAGCATGGTTATTGATGGTGGGCTTTGGTTTAATTAATGCAGGCTACGGCACTGTCGTGACTTGGCTCGCGCCTTTTTTTCAAACTCAGGGGCTAAGTGCCTCTGAAAGTGGTTCCTTATTGGCGATTTTAACTCTTTTTCAAGCGGCGGCTGCATTGATGATCCCTGTGTTGGCATCGCATAATATAGATCGCCGTTTTTGGCTTACTGTGACATTGGTGAGCCAAGCCGTAGGATTTGCTGGATTAATGCTTTTCCCTAATTTCTCGCCATTACTGTGGTGTGGCTTATTAGGCAGTGGATTGGGGGGATGTTTTGCCTTGACCATTATTGCATCGTTAGATCATTTGCCTCATCCGGTCAGTGCTGGGGTATTAACCGCATTTATGCAAGCAGGGGGCTTTATTATCGCAGGTTTTGGCCCATTGGCTGCCGCAGTGCTACAACAGGTTAGCCAAAGCTTTACTTGGGTTTGGGGAATGCATGTTGTTTTAGTATTGATTACCTTATTGCTCTTTTTACGTTTAAACCCAAAAGGGTATAGCCAGATCTTTAGCCTGAAATAATAGTTAGCATTACATCAATACAAGCGATAATAATTTTCATTTTATTTATTTTAATAAGCGAGTTGTCATTCTTCAAGTTGCAGGGTCGTAGAGCATGATTAATAACCTTGCAACTTGAATTCTATTGGCATACAAAGGGGATATTGTGATATTTAACGCTAAATTTTATTTTTTGAATAAGTAAAATTGCGTTTAAATGGCAAAACCAAATGTCAGTGTTGCATGCCCGTCTAAAGATGCGTCTCCGGTATGGTTTTTCAAGTTTCCATTTAAATAGGGTGTTACTTCAAATTCAGCTGAAAAAACCTGTCCACTCGCGAGTTGGTTTTGTGCAGCCGCCCATGCAATGGTATAGCTTTTAGTCACAATCATTTCATCATCCAGATAAGTATTATTTGCTAGCATACCAACTTGCTTTTCTCCACTTTGGTTATTTGCTTGTACTGTCGGGTTTTTCATATTGATAATATAATAGCCCACTTTTTTATCGGTATCGAACATACCTAAGCCAAAGGCATAGTTAGTCGTTCCTCCGATATTTACACTATTTTCTCGGTTGTCTTGAGCATTAAAAGTTAAATATGTTGTTGAATCACAGATGATTTGAATTTTTTTAGATATACCATCTAGTTGATAGCTTGCTGTATCAGGGAATAAATTTGGAGATACATTAAATACATATTCTATATTTGCATTACTTAAGCCATTGATCGTACAGGTTGGCGGTACAATTTCGCCTATAACTTTTAAATTGGCTACCGGTGCTGATAAGGCTGAACAAGATATAAAAATTAATGGTAATGCATATAAGCTTTTCTTAAACATAATAATTCCTTACAAGGTGTAACTGTAAAATAAAAACTAACCATTCTAAGATTAAATAAATTTAGATTTTTAAATTTAAATAACAAAATTAATTTTGTATTTGTTATTGCGGTAATTTATTTTATTTAATAAGTGTTATTATTATAATCAAAGGTAAGGGGGATTAAAAGCAAGCAAAAAATAGCAGATGTAAGTATGTTGAAATGTAACTTAAAGTTTTACTTGTTAAAACAAGGTGCTATCGTTTAAATTATCTAGATTTTATTTTCATTTAAAATGATAGTTCCAATTAAATCTAAAAAGGAATGGAAAATTAAAATAAAAAACTAAATTTTTTGTTAAATATTCACTTGTAATAAATATTATTAATTAT
Source organism: Providencia heimbachae ATCC 35613 (assembly GCF_001655055.1). Lineage (GTDB taxonomy): Bacteria > Pseudomonadota > Gammaproteobacteria > Enterobacterales > Enterobacteriaceae > Providencia > Providencia heimbachae. The sequence continues at coordinate 54,178 of NZ_LXEW01000040.1, forward strand.
ACTCATAAAATGAGTATTCATTGAGTGTTTTTATTTATTTAATATATAGTTTAATATAACTGCTCGATAGTGAAAATTAGGAGGGGTATATGACGATAATATAAAAAATCTGGCTCGGTGTTAGTTATAGAACCAGATTTTACTTATTTGAAAAACTCAAAATTTTTTAGATTGTGGCCAATGCATAGTATTATTTTCTTGAAGAAAATAATCTAAATCACATTGCAGAATATTGGCGAATATACAGAGTCGATGTATGGTGAAGTTTTGCGTTCCACGCTCGTAACGGGAAATTTGTTGCTGGCTTAGCCCGGTGTTTTTACCAAGAATACTGGCACTCCACCCAAAATGTAAGCGGCGCTTACGGAGCTGTTGCCCTATATAGGAGTTAGATATTTCTGTATGATATATTTTCATAATAAAGCTCTTATTTTACTTGCGATTTTTTAGTTACATTAATATTAAATTGATGAGTTAGTTATGTTGTTAATATTTCCATTTTTACAGGTTCAAAATTACTTTGATTTTTGGCATAAAATGATTTTTCTCCGTTAAATAAAAACAAACCGATAACGAATATACTTATTCCTAAAGCAAAGATAATGAAACTAAATAATGTTGACAACTGTTGATTAATGTAAAACATTGATTGTTCCTCTAATGAAAATGCAGCATCAGAGAATGATGAGAATAAAATTACGATTCCCCAGTGGAGTACCGATAATAAAAATGGATATTCAACATTATTATGAATTAGTATGGGAACGATAGAGAGTATTATGGCGAGTGAATACCCATTTCCATTCAGTTTATACTTAATGACAGATTGAAAGATAATATACACCCCGCCAGTTATCAGCAATGACATAAAAGCAATGCTGATATAACTACCTGTCATTATCCATAATAATATTTCGTTATGAGCATGTGGAACAATATAACTTGTTTCTGATAAAAATGGGATGGCAGTTCGTTCATAGTTATCTTGTAATAAAGATGACAGTCCCCATGCATCATAAGGTTGCTCTAAAAATAAAGTGATTGAAAATCTTAGCATTTGTTTTAAGTGGAACTGGTTCATTGCAGATGAGTCAATATATTGAGGGCAAAGCTTTATCAGATAAACACCAATAAAAAATGCTATTGCAATAATAAAGTAGCTTGCACTTATTCTTGTTTGATTTTTTTTATAAAAAAGACAAATGAAAATTAAAATAGAAACAATAAAACTTAGCCAAGTTGTGACAGATTGCAATACTACAATCATTAGTGTGAATAGAAAAATAAAAATGCCTAATATTAAAACGCGAAATTTTTCATATCGTTTAGACGCTAAAGTAAACTGTGATAACACTAATGCGGTTAGCGAAAGTAGGCATGCTGTCGCCATTCCAACCGATAATATATTGATTTGTTGTGATAAACCATTTGAACGCATACCCGATGCGAGGTAAAAAATATCAGACTCATATAAATATTGGTAAGCCGTCAACACAACTTGAATTCCAGTAACGGCAATAAAGCAGTAAATACAAAAAGATTGAATTAACCACTTTTTTCTCACTTGTAATCCTGCAATATACAGTAATACTCCAGCCGTAATACCTGACCAATACCAAAAATGAATATCATTATCTTTCGAGTAAATCAAATCTATTATTAAAATAATTAATGCAAAACAATAACAAATAGCAGGTAATGTAATAATGATTCTATTTTTTCGATAGAATACCGTAAATGCAATAACAGATATTATCAGTGCAATAGCCAGCCAGCTGATAATATTCTGAGGCAATGATTGGCGTAAGCTACCTAAACTATCGATATAAATAATACTGGCTAAATGCCAAACAATAAATATACCAATGAAAAGTGAACGAGAAAATAGAATCATTTTAGTTAATGTTTATTTATGTTGAGAATTACAAATAAGTGGCAATAATCCAAGCGCTACCACTGTATTTCCCTGGTTCTGCATCTAAGCCTGATAAATGGCTTTCAACTTGAATATTTTTTATTTTTTCAATCGTTGTTTCAATGGTTTTTCCACGTAGGTTACTCGAATCGTCATAAAGCATTAATTCAGAATAAATAGTATTACTTCCCGATTTTAAAGGTAGCCGCTTTTGCGGGTCACTGTCTGTGACATAATCTAAGCTAATTTTAACTTTAACGGATTGGGCCTTTTCACACTGATAAGTTACAGTGCGGGTTTCCTTACTATCAAATTCAGTCGAATCTAATGATTGATGATTTATATTTAAATTATCAATATTTGATGTGCAGTTTGATGGAAAATTGATAATAGATGGGGCTAAATTTAATTTAACCGTCGCTTTATCTGCCGGGACATTAACGGTGGGTTTGCCAGTATTTTCGAACATACGGGTATAGCCTGCGATCATCGCTTGTGGAATAACCACTTTCCCATCAAGAGGAAGCTCTTTAACATAAATGCGCACTTCAAAAGGGAATTGTACCGTAAAATAGGAAGTATCTAGTGGTCCAGTTATATTGGCAGTACAACCATGAGCCTCAATATTTTTCCAATCTTGAGTAATTCCATTATTAGAATAAAGTGTAAAAAAAGTATTGGAATTAATCCGATATGCGGTTAACCCTTTAAGGGTAAAACCGGCTTCTGGCATATATGCAAATACACGATGGTATGCATACTCACTTCTTAGATAAGAGGTTCCTATTATATAGTGTACACGGCAAGTCACCATACCACTTGGCTGAGACGTGCTTTCATTGACCTCAATACCTTCCTTATTCGGAGGCGCAATGGAATAATACTCTTCGTTGTTGCTTCCTATCGTGGGTGTTTGTGCAACAACGGAGTTATTAGCTACTAAATTCATCTGATAACTACCACCACTACCTGAGTAACGAGTGGCATAAGACATTTGGTTATAAGAAAACAGCAATATAAACAATGAAATAAATGAAATACTTTTTATATTTATCATTATAGTGACCTAATGTTAGAGATAATCAATCATGATGGATAAGGCGGCGCTAAATGGGCCTGCATCAAGGGTTTCTACCGCTTGATTAGTCACTAATTGTGATTGTATCGTGACTGTTCCTGTGTCCCCACTGACAGTAGGCGCAAATTTTTCCCACTTATGTAGGTTTAATGCGCTACTTTGATTTAATTGGGAGAAGCGGATCCCTAACCCATCAATAGAGGTGGCAAGTACCGTCTCATTATTAATATTGAGAGTGCCGCCTTCTTTCGGCGCGAGATAAACTTGTAAGTTTTTTTTCAAATCACATTGTTTAATTAAAATACCAAAAGTTTGTTTTTCTTCTTTTAGCTTGTCGAGTGCGATATTGTGAAAATTAACAAATAACTCTTTTTCACCATTTTCATCGGTTATCACACAAGAAGGACGCACCAGTGTTGCTTCGATATTAATGTGAACATCTGCTCGTAAGTTTGCTGATAGCAATAGCGTAAATAATATTAAAAAGCGGATTACATTCATTCTTATTTTCCTTATTGATAATTGAGATTGAAAGTAATCAAAGACGAAAAACTGCCGGTTTTTAAGCGATCGTTGAAAGGCTTTTGTGCATAAACACCAAATGTCAGTGTATTCACAGAACCTTTTCCAGTTGCAGTGATTGTGCTGACGTCAAGGGGGGTATTAAATTCAAGTTCTTTTCCCTTGCTATTGGTAATTGCAAGTAACACATTTGACTCACCGGTTGTTGTTAAATAGTTGATTCCATTGTGTATTTCTGTACTTTGGGTATTAAAGGTGATTTTTATGGTTTTATTGAGTGCCGTAGAGGAGCAATCAACAATATCCAGTTGAAAAGGCTGAGTGTCTGAACGCCCCAAATTTTCGAGTGAAGAAAAGCGTAATCCGGATAAATAGATTTTTTTCTTGTTGTCATCGTCTGATAATTGGCAGCCAGCAGGTATAAGATTACCTTCAAAATAAACAGATAAACTATTGGCAACGCTATTATTTGCTATTAACAGCAAGGTAATACAGCCGAAAATAGAGGAAAAATATTTAGTCATAACTCATCTCCAAACGGTGAGCCGAATTATTTGAAGGTACTAAAAAAGAAACCGTGTTATTGGTGAGTGGAGTTGAAAAAACTAATTTCTCACTCCCTAATTTAAGTGAAAATGGCAGCCGTTGGTGAGACTGCTTAGTTTTCATACAATGTGCAAAACTGATTTTAAATTGATAAACAGGATCACTGGCATAATTGATTGCGCGTTGTAGGGTGACATAAGGTTGACATGGCGTAGTGACAAAACGCGCATTGACATAGACAGTTCCCGTTAATTGTGGCGTTGCTATTGCCACAAAAGCCGGTACTGTTAGCATCCATAATCCCAAATGATATAATTTCATATTGATACTCCTGTTTATCCTGCGGCACTTATTCCGTTACGCTGCATTGCGCTGCTTGGCATTTAAATGCAATAGAAGGCTTACCGCCGTAATCATTAATATAAGTAAGATATGGCGTGGTAAATTTTGCAGATTTGAAGCTATGAGTCGATTTTGGTGGAATCATTACCGCGTCAAAATCACTCTGTTCGGCTTGCTTTTGGCTATTACCTAGCCCAATTACGGTCAAATAAAACCCAGTCGGATTGTTTAATTGATAACCTTGCGCAGTGGGGGTTAGAGTGATTTGTTTGGTCCACTCTTTCTTGCTTTCGGCCACAACACTTTCAGGGCGATAAAATAGTTTTACGCGGCTTTGTAGCGCAATTTGCAACACACCGGCTTCACTTGATTTTGGTGGGATCTCTCTTAGGTTGTAATAAAATAGTGATTCCCTATCCTGTGGGAGTTTGCCAATATCGGGCGCAGTACTTAAGCGTACAAGGCTGGTTGACTTGGGTTCCATACGCTGAATGGGCGGTGTCGCAATAATTGGCCCTGCTTCAAGTTTGTTCTCTGAAGCGTCTTCTAACCACGACTGAGCGAGGTATGGTAGCTCCGGATTATCATTACGGATGGTGATATTGATAGATTGCTGGTTACCATCAAAAATAATACGGGTGCGATCAAGTGTGACGGCGGCTTGTGCAATACTCATTACGCCAATCATTGCTGTGAAGGCGCTGGTACGAATAAAAAAAGGTAAATTTAGTTTCATCTTAGTTCTCTTATTATCAATGACAAATTAAAGTTGGATAAGCATCTTGTGTACGAATAACATCAGGGATTTGTATGTTGCATTGAAGTTTATTTCCCCAATAAATACTGAGTAGCTCTTGTGGTATAACGCCTACAATCCATGTAATGCCTTGTTCACCGACAATGCCGAGCTCAATATTGTTTTTATTTCGTACACTGGCGCCAAAGGGTGGATAGCTGTCATCTGCTAACTTTAAGCGTGCAAAGGTTTTTTCCCCTTGGATAACATTTAAGCTACGGTAGCCAATCGCACCTCGAGTCAAGGTGACATCCGTTACTGATTCGAGTGCCTCGACATTCTCTGGCAACTTACTGGTATTAATTGATGCACTGGTTTTACGGTAGCTACTGACATTTGGAATAACGGTTAAACCGAGGGCATTGGTTTTATACACACCGCCATTTAATGGAACGTTAGCTATACCAGGTGTTTCGACGACCAGACGCGTACCACCATAAGCCGCTTGGTGCATGGCAATACCCTCTTTTATTAAGGTTATTCCCCCATTAATTGAGCCACCAACGCTGTGGTATTGGCTCGGTACATAGCTGGCATTAGCGGATAGCGATGCATAAGATAAATTTTGATTTAGATAGCCACTGAAACTGGTCATGTCATCTTGATTCGCCCCAGTTTGATAGCCCACATTGAGGTTATAGCTACGTTGATCGCTATAACCGCTATAACCGACATTATGGGTTGCACTACGTTGTCCACTTTGATCTCGAGAGTAGCCTTCAGAGAAACTTAAGCTACTACCGAGCGTCATTGGGATAGTGACATAAAGGTTGAGCGCATCATCACGATAACCGGCTCTTGTGGAACGTGTTGCTGATGCGGTTACATTAATATTTTTTAAACCTAGTGATGGCAAATTAAGCGCGGTATTTATGTAGGCGCCATATTGTTCTTCTGCTTGGTTATTCCAATAGGTGTTGTATTGGTAGTTACCGCCAAGAGAAAATGTATCAAAATATTTATTAACATTAACTTGATAGCTTTCTTTTTGCGCTTGAGTCTCGAAACTACTGCGACGTTCATCTAATGTTTGCTGCAGAGTGCGATAGGTCTTATCGGAGAAACGGTAGCCAGCAAAGGTAATGTCGGTTCTGGCTTCATCAAAGGATTTTGAATAGCTCAATCGATAGCTACGGCCAAGTAATGTTTTTTCCAGTAACTGGGCACGAGACTGGGTGATGTCAAATGACAAACTACCGAATGTAAAGAGATCGCGCCCAAAACCTGTCGATAAGGCTTGGTAATTTTTTGATAAAATTGAACCGCCATAGATTGACCAAATATTACTGAGGCCATAGGAAATTTCGCCTGATGCGGTTAAATCACCCTCTAAACTACGGCCATTATAGCGTGGTTTACCCGCTGCAAATTTATAGCGATATTGGCCAGGGCGCGTTAAGTAAGGTAACGCAGCGGTGGTAATACTGAACTTTTGTTCTTCACCATTTTCTTCACGAACGGTGACATCAAGTGTCCCTCGAATAGAGCTATCCAGAGTTTGAATTTGGAATGGTCCTGCGGGAACAGTAGTTTCTAATACAATACGATCGCGACTCTTAACAATGACGGTCGCATTGGTTCTTGCGATACCAATGATCTCCGGGGCGTAACCGGTTAATTTAGGTGGCATCATATTTTCATCAGTTTCTAATGAAATACCGGTATATTGCCAAGCATCAAAAATTGAGGAATAAAAATAGTTTTCCCCTAATGTTAAAATAGACGCAATACTGGATAACGAACGATAAGCAAATAAACGGCTGAAGACGAAATCACTGTATTGGTTATTATAGGTTCCGGTCGATTTTCGTGAGTTTGCCTGATAGTCAGCGCGCAAACGCCAAGCACCGAGATTTACACCAGTAGTACCATTGGCGGAAATATAAGATTCTTTTGATCCTGAGCTGCGACGTGTCAAGGAACCCGTTAGAGTATAATCAAGTAAAAATCCATTGACGCCTTCTTCCCAGCGAGCAGGGGGAACCCAGCTTGGGTCGGTATATTCGATATAGCTTTGTGGAATGAGGATTGATAAGGTTAATGTCGATAAATCGATGTTTAATGCCGAACCTTCCAGTGCTGATAGGTCAATACATTGGTCGTTATTTCGATATTTAACTAATTTAATTGCGTCTGGTTTTAGGCCTAATTGCATCAAGACATCTGCGGGGATACAAACAAGGTTAAACAAAGTATCATTTGGCGATGAAGCTGAATTAACCGTAATATCTTTTGCATTGCCTAAGCGCTCATTATTCACTTTGAGCGTCAAATGATAAGTTCCAGGCATAATAAATCCTGCCTGTGAAAATTGGCTAAAGTCAATATTCTGAGTATCTTTAGTATCTAACATATCGGTATTAAATTCGACAGAAAATGCGCTTGTCGAAAGCGTAGATACAAAAGAAGCAAAAATTAAACGGGTGAAAATATTAAATTTAACCATAGTATTTTTCATCAAATTTATTATGAGTGTTTTATTAGTCGTAACTTACATTGAATTTAATAGTGGTAAAGTAATCCCCTGGCTCGATTTCATTATTAATTGTATCTATCTCTGTTTCATATTTTAAATAGCTAGTTTTAGTCTTTTTATCAAAGTAAATTGAGCTATCTAAAATTGAGTATGATTTATTTGGGATTAATAAATTATTGTTTATGTCATAAATGTAAAGAACGACCCCAGTGGTAGGGCCTGACAGCTTAATTGCATTACTATATATATCTTGAGGTGCATGAAATTTAATTCTAATGCCTTTATGTTTTTCTTTATCATACTCACTAATGCAGTTATTTAGTTTTATATTAAATGGTTTACGATTGGTTTTCTTTATTACAGATAAGTTTGTTTTTTCATTAGAAACGTAATCATAATTAATATATTGATACTGGCTATCTGTTTCTATTGAGCAAGGTGCTGCCACAATATAGCCTTGCATCACGGTTTCACCGCGAATACCGCCATCAATGGTATATTCAGCATAAGATGAAGTGGAATTTAAAAATAAAGTTATCCATATAAAATGTATTTTATTCATAATGAACCTTTTTATTGGGAGGAGTTTCCCCCTCCCATAAAAATTATTCGTAAGCGATTTGGAAATCAGCGATAGAGTTGAATTCACCTTCTGTTACTGGTGTTGAAGCATCAACACGTTTAGCCATTGCAGTAAATTCAAGAACGTTTTCACCTTGTTGATTACGGATTTGGCTCATTACAGATTTCGCTTCATCAAAATTAAAGTCTTTAATCTGAATACCGATATTTGATGCAGTACCGGTAACACCTAAGAATTCTTTCTTAGAACCTTCATAGTGCTTACCGCCAAAAGTGATTTTGATATCTTTTACTGGAACCCAATTACCTTCACCATCTTTACTAAACTCATTAAAGTTACATTCTTTTAATTTGATCGAGATATTTTTATCTGCAGAATTTCCTGCTTCTAAAGATGCTTTTGAAAGCTGGCCAAATGAAACTTCTTGATTTAGGCTATCTGATTCAATATTACATGGCGAGTTAACTACTTGACCGCTGAAATGTATTTCACCAGTATTACCACTTGCTAAAGCAGCAGTAGAGATAGTTGAAGCAGCAAATAAAACAGCAAGAGAAAGTTTATTTAATTTCATGTTGTACATCCTTAAAATAAGTAAGAGTAGATTCCTATTGAAATAGCATGACCTAAACAATAGGAGTAATTTTTCATATCCATTCCATTATGAATTTCTGTTACATAACGAATGTCTGTGTCCATACAGTGATGTTTAATGTGAGTCATTTCGACTGAGATAAGTTTATCCCCTAGAAGAGTAATTTGAAATTAAATTCTTTAATTTTAATTAAATACAGTTAATTCATCTTAAATTAATGTTTTTTAAATGAAATTTAATGTTTTTATTCCATTTTAATATTGTGATAAATATTTAATGTTTGTGTTTTTAAGGTTGTTTAATGTTGGTTTTATTTAAAATAAAAAATAAATGCATAAAACCACGAGGATTTTATGCATTTGTATGAGTTTTATTGAAATGAGTTACTGAGTGCAGATGAAAAGCGGGGAGAAATTTTCTTCAATAATATAATTTTTACTATTTAGCTGTTTTATCTTTGTGAAATAAAGTTGGTCGATTTGAGGAATACCTCTAACTTTAACATTTTCACCGGCTTGGTCGCTTGGGTCGATAGAAACACTTTCAATACGTGAAAAAAAATGGTCCCCTTGATAGGAATGTTTTATCAAATATTTTCTAGATATAGAGTAATCTTTGCCGTTGTAATTGATATCACCATTCATTACAAAGGTGTGGTGAGTAGGATCGTTCTTGTTAGGTATGATACTTAATAGATAAAATCCATTTAAACTTGAGCGATTATCAGAAATGTTTATCTTTAGTGTCGCACTGCATTCGGGAATAACTGGCGTATTTTTAATAAAATAGACATAAATACTCGCGAAAATTAATATTGTAGAAATAATAAGTAAACTAATTGCTCTTATCGGTTTTTTATTTAACATAAAAATTCTCACAACTCACTGTCGCACCATCTTTTGGAGTGCTAGGACAATATGATAGAAATAAAAAATCATCATGTAAGTTTTTATCATGAGTCACTGTACCGACATTATAATAGAAAATAGTCGCCGGTTTTTTACAGTCAATACTGAGATCTGCCAATTTTTCTTGCAGGATAGAAAAACTGACCGTTGTTGTATCTGGTTTATGATAGCTATTAATATAGCGAATACTACATTGGTCTATCCGCCCGACCTCTGGGTACTCAGTTCTATTGGCAAAGAAATAACTTTTAAATAAGTAAAGCAGGCAAAAAATAATAATACCAATAAGTGCTATTTCTAAGTAGCGATTATTGAGCATGTAATTTTTTTTAGCAGTAACGACTTTAGTGCTAATTTCTGTTTTTACTGCGAGTGAATATTCATCTTCTAACGACGATAGTGAATTAAGCGTATTAGGCGTAATATACTTTTCGCTATCTTCAAATTCTAATTCTGCTGAAAATTTTATGCCCACTTTAGGTATAGTGGTAATGATTTCTCCATCAAAAAAAGAGGATAAGTGGCGGCGCAAAACAGAAATACTGCTATTGAGGTTATTGTCAGACACAACCTGATTATGGTCTTCCCACACTCGATGTAAGATAGTCTCTCTATCTAAAACATCATTATTATTTTGCACTAAAACCAATAACAAGCGATTTAACGTTGTTGTCAATTTTATGGCATCATCAATATTGTCGGAGTATAACAGCCCCAGATGACTGTCATAATTAATAATATTATTAATCAAATATTTCATTTTATGATTGGTTTTATTTATGGTTAATAACAACTGTATAGAGTTAGTTTATACCTTAAATTTGTAATGTGTCAATAAATTGGCATTATGAGAAATAATTATATTATTTAAAATCAAATGGTTAATTAAATTTAAGTCTAAATAGAAAATAATATTTATTGTATTAATTCACTAAATGGTGGCATTTATTTTTATGGAAGGAAAAAAGCCTCAAAAAAGAGGCTTTTTAGTCAGCGGTGAGGAATGACGGGTATACCTAAGCTATTCAGTTGTTTCCAAAATCTGATGCATAACCGGATGGAATTTACGTTTAAAGTAAACGAGCCCGTGCCCTGTATCATTGACGATAATCTGCTTCATCTCAACCATGTAAACCGAGTGCGTACCGATATCTTGCACTTGCGTTATCTCACCTTCTAAATTAGCCAGTGCATTTTTGAGTTGAGGTTGCTGTAAAATGCCTTTATCCCATACATTCCAGCCGAAACGTTCTTCCATTGTAGAACCTTTCATCCCAGCAAAATGACAGGCCATCTCTTCTTGGTCATGGCTAAGTACGTTTACGCACAGGCGGCCATTCTTTTGAAATACCGCATTCATGGCACTGTTGCGGTTGACACATACCATCAAAGTGGGTGGCGTATCGGTAACTGAACAGACTGCAGTGGCAGTAATTCCACAGCAACCTTCAGTACCATCCGTGGTGACGATGTTAACTGCTGCACCAAGACTCGCCATCGCATCTCTGAAACGTAGGCGATGTTCATTTTCTAAAGACATATTGACCTCCTGCTGCCGATTATTTCAGCAGCGAATCTAACTGATTAATATCGTTGTTGTTATACAGGTGTGGACGCTTCCAGCCGTGTTGATCGTAATCAGACAAGCAGCGGTCAACCATATCGGTCATTGCTTTCATATTGCCAGAACCTTGGGCATGACGTAGACATTGCAGGCGAATTTCGTCTTGGCTACCCGCATAGTTAATTTCATATAGCTCATGGCGACCACCGAACTCACTACCGATAGCATCCCACATTAATTTTAAAATCTTGATACGTTCAACGTGATCCATACCGTTAGAACCACGAACATATTTAGCCAGATATTTATCAATTTCTGGATTATTCATATCACGAACACTTGATGGCAGGTAAATCAAGCCGCTGGTGACGTTACTTTCTATTATATTCTTGATTTTGGTGTAGGCCATTGGTGCCATTACACGATAAGTCTGGATAGCTTGGGTGTCTGGTAAGAATGCACCGCCTTCCCACGCTTTTGCTTCTGCTGTCATTGCATCGGTCAATGACCAGAACAAATTACGCCATGCAACCACTTCACCTAAGTCTGCTTGTACACCACGAAAATCGATAACACCCGTACACTCAAGGCTTTTTTGTAGAAGCCCAGTAATGAAATCCAGTTTTACCGCCAAACGTACACAAGCTTGTAATGGGAACAGGCGCGCGAATCCGCCTTGTACTGCCCAGTTGCGTGCACGGTCAAAATCACGATAAATCAAGACGTTTTCCCATGGGATCAAAACATGATCCATCACGAGTATTGCATCATTTTCATCAAAACGACTTGATAGTGGGTAGTCAAAAGGTGATCCCGTTGCACCAGCCACTAATTCATAAGATGCACGTGAAATTAATTTTACGCCATCAGCATCCATTGGTGCGACAAACATCAGTGCGAAGTCTGGGTTATCTCCCATCACTTGCGCAGAACCGAAACCGATAAAGTTATAGTGAGTCAATGCTGAATTGGTTGCGACTACTTTTGCACCGCTGACGATAATACCTGCATCAGTTTCTTTTTCTAGTTTTATATAAACATCTTTAACTTCATCGGCAGGCTTATGGCGGTCGATAGGTGGGTTAACAATCGCATGGTTAAAGTAAAGGCCGCTTTCTTGAATGCGCTTGTACCAGTGACGTGCGTTATCGGCGAATTGACCATAATACTCTGGATTTGCACCTAAACAGCTGGCGAATGCCGCCTTATAGTCTGGAGTGCGTCCCATCCATCCATAGCTTTGGCGTGACCAATCTGCGATTGCATCACGTTGTTGGCGCAATTCTTCTGCACTTTTGGCGAAACGGAAGAATTTGTGAGTGTATCCGCCGTTGCCAGTATCGGTGCCCCAGCAAAGCTGGTCATGAGTCGTCTTATCATGAAGTGCATCATATAATTGTCCTATGGAAGCTGCTGAATTACGAAATGCGGGATGAGTCGTGACATCTTTAACGCGCTCACCGTAGATATAAATTTCACGACCATCTTGCAAGCTTTTTAGATATTCTTGACTGTTAAAAGGGCGTTTAGCATCTGAACGGAAATCTTCTGGTTTCATGTTTGCCTCGTTATTTGACAAAGAGGGCTCGCGTATGTAGGGAACAAAAGGTCGCAAGCATCAAGTTATGTTAATTTTATGTTTGTTTTCTGTGTCTTAATTGAATCGTTTTCTGAGATGATTTTAAAGAGACTTTCCAAAGGTTCGCTGGTACTTTTCGTTGAGAATGGGTCTTTGTGAAAGAAATGTGATCCTATCGATGTTTATATATTAATGTAATTATTATTTTTGATTGAAAGCAACTAAATATCAATTAGATAAGAGAATTAATTGTATTAATATGTTTTTATTTTTCTTCTTGGTTTGGTTGTTATTTAATCAGCTCATTCACTTTCAGGTGAATAATAACAACATAAAAGATAATTTAAAATAAAGATACAATGCATCAAAAATGTTTGCATAATGTAAAATAAATTAGATTCTAATGAAAAGCTAAGAAGGGGAGGGAAGGCTAATGAATATTTTCCTCGCGCCATAGGCTTGGAGATGAACCGACTAATCGATTAAAAAATCGAGCAAAGTAAGCGGGATCTTTGAAACCCAGCTGGTATGCAATCTCTGAAACAGGGCTATCACTGAATAACAGCATGCGTTTTGCTTCACGCAGTATTCGATCAAATATAAGTCGTTTCGGTGGTCGGTTAGCAAAACGTCGACACATATCTTTGAGCCTTGACTCTGTCACTCCGAGCTTTTTGGCATATTCGGGGACTGCTAGGTGCTCAGAATAATGTAGGTCAATAAGCTGGTTAAAGCGTTGGAATAAACGATGCTCCCCTCTGACTCCCGTAACAGGGTGGTCATCCAAAGGAATCGATCGCAGTAAAAAAGTGAATAAGGCCTGAGCGAGGGATGAAAGGACCTGATCTTTTCCTGAATAGGCATTGGCAGATTCACGCGCCATTAACGACCAATAATGATTAAAGGTATCAATATCATCGGGCTTATCAGCAACTGAGAGGCAAATAGCCGGAATATCGACAATATCTCTATTCGCGGGATATAAAGACTCAAGTAAAGGGCTGATTAAATCTTGTCGAACGGTGAGAACGTGCCCATCAGTATCCTCTTGGGTAAAAAATGCATGAGCAACCGAAGGTGGGGTCAAAATAAATAAAGGTGCCTGAACCGAATAACGCAACTCATCAAGTTGCAAAGTAATATGCCCAGTGACTAGATAGTGAAGTTGAAAAAAACCATCATGACGATGTGCCTGCATGTCGCGACCAAAGAAGGCGGCCATTTTACCGAAGGTTTGGTAGTGGACGTCGTCGTTGCCTTGGGTTTCGTCGTAGTCTTTGCTGATGTCTATATTGGTAATCAATTTTTGGTTCCCCTTCATACTTCAAGCTGCAGCGTTGTTGGCTGCACAAGCTAACCCTAGTCACATACTTATGTATGCTCCTAGGGATTTCGTCGCTCGCCGCCTAGCTACAACTCGAATTGTTCTTCATTCTTCAAGCTGCAGCGTTGTTGGCTACACAAGCTAACCCTAGTCACATACTTGTGTATGCTCCTAGGGATTATCTTGCTTGCCGCCTAGCTACAACTTGAATTATTTTGAACCCTATTTAGGGGGGGTAAATAAATTCAATTTTTTCAATCTGTTGCAGCACTTAATTCTTTAAATTTGATAGTTTTATAGTCTAAGGTGTCGCCCTTGGTCGGGAGCTTTTCATTGGGATAGCCATGACGATCAACGCACCAACGACCAGTAAACCTGCCACGAAATAGAGACCAGAATTGAAACTGCCGGTTTGGTCTTTTAGCCAGCCAATTAACAGAGGACTGACCGCCGAGCCTATATTACCTGTTGCATTGATAACCGCAATTCCGATTGCACGGGCTCGTAAACTAATTGATTGATCTGGGGTTGTCCAGAACACCGCCATGGCAGTAAAGGAACCGGTAGATGCCATAATGATACCGAGCAACTGAACAACGGAATGGCTTGTCATTGCCGCAAGCACCCAGCCTGCCGCGGCAAATAAGTACGGCAAGGCGGTATGCATCTTCCGTTCTTGTAGTCGGTCAGAACGTCGGCTCCAATAAATCATCCCGAGGATCGTACAAAACTGAGGGATGGCCGTGAGCAGTCCAATCATGGCATTACTGCTGCCCTGATTAAAGCTTTGCATGATTTGTGGCGTCCAAATATTAATCGCACTCAAGGTGTTTGTTAGACAGAAATAGGCCACGGTATACATCAATATCACTGGAGTGAAAATTTCTTTCCATAAACTCTTATTTTGCAAAGCAGTATGACTTTTTGAGCCATGAGGCTGTACCAGCTCAAGTTGGTCGTGATCCATCATCTCTTGCAGCGTATCTTTATCTTCTT
This sequence comes from Providencia heimbachae ATCC 35613, assembly GCF_001655055.1. Classification (GTDB taxonomy): domain Bacteria; phylum Pseudomonadota; class Gammaproteobacteria; order Enterobacterales; family Enterobacteriaceae; genus Providencia; species Providencia heimbachae. Next base: position 69,402 of record NZ_LXEW01000040.1, read on the forward strand.
GAGTTAACCATTTTGCTTTTTTCGGTGAGTCATCGAGGTAAAACCAAACTAGGCCACCGAGGATCACAGAGGGAAAACCTTCAAGCAAGAATAACCACTGCCAGCCTTTAAGGTCTAAAACGCCATCTAAACCAAGAATATAGCCCGAAGCAAGAGAGCCGAATGCCATGGTGACTGGCATCGCAATCATAAATAATGCATTAGCGCGAGCACGGAAATAGGCGGGAAACCAATAAGTGAGATACACTAAAATACCCGGCAAGAAACCCGCTTCAGCAATACCCACCAACATACGTAGCACATATAAACTGGTTGGCCCCGTCGCGAACATCGTCGCCGTGGATGCGATCCCCCAAAGCACCATGATAGTGGCTATCCAGCGGCGAGCACCGACGATACCCAACATGATATTACTGGGAATACCAAAAATAACGTAGGTGACATAAAACAAGGTCGCGGCTAAGCCGAACATGGTGGAAGAAAGCCCGATATCTTTACCCATTGTCAGACCGGCAAAACCAATATTAATACGGTCTAAAAATGAAAAAACAAACAGGACAAATAAAAATACGATTAAACGTTTAAACAGTTTATTAATGACCTGCTGTTGCGGCTCAGTAAGATTTTTATGTTGATCCGCCGGATTGCTATTAGCTGGCTGTTGTGGATTACTCATGTGATGCCCTCTATTACAAGTTATTATAGGTACAAGGGTCTATTAAGCAGTCATTTATATGTCTGCCTTATGTTGTGATTGCGATATTTTTTTCGTCTTCTAAGCAGTGCCTTGAACTGTAGGGTAAATAGCACTCTTTAGAGGATTTCGTTATTTTATCTAATACACACTTGGTGTCGTCGATGTAATGTCAGATACAGCCTTACCAAATTTTTCTGCTAGGGCTTCTGCGGCACGAGCAAGTAAGGTGGTATCTACACCAACAGCCACAAACAGCGCACCGAGCTTGATATAGTGCTCAGCGACATCCGGGGCGGCCATTAAAATACCCGGCGCGAGGCCTGCTGCACGAATTTGTTTGATGGCCTCTTCGATGACTTTTTTAACTTCAGGGTGATTCGGGTTACCCGAAAACCCCATATCTGCACTGAGATCGGCAGGGCCAATAAATACGCCATCAACCCCTTCAACCTTAAGAATATCAGGAAGGTTATTGAGCGCTTCACGTGTTTCAACCTGCACAATCACACACATTTCATCATTGGCACGTTGCAGGTAATCAGGGATACGATTCCAACGAGAAGCACGGGCTAATGCGCTGCCAACACCACGAATACCGGCGGGGGGATAGCGAGTTGCACGAACAGCTTGTTGCGCTTGTTCTGCATTTTGTACCATCGGCAGTAACAACGTTTGTGCACCAATATCTAATAGCTGTTTGATAATCACAGGGTCATTCCACGGTGGGCGCACGACAGGTTGTGATGGGTAGGGCGCTATAGCTTGCAGTTGAGCAAGCGTCGTTTGCACATTATTTGGCGCATGCTCACCGTCAATTAACAGCCAATCAAAGCCTGCGCCCGCCAGTAGTTCTGCGCTATATGGGCTGCATAAACCAAGCCATAAGCCGATTTGTGGCTGACCTGTTTTTAGGGCTTTTTTGAATTTGTTCTCTAACAGATCCATAGTGAATTCCTTATACAAAACGGCAGCTAATTGAGCCCATCACGCCATAATCAACGTGGAAAACATCCCCTTTACGTGCGGCAACTGGACGCGTAAATGATCCTCCAAGTATGATTTGCCCGGGTTCAAGTTCAACATTGTGTGGTGCTAATTTATTGGCTAACCATGCAACGCCATTAGCTGGGTGATTTAATACGGCCGCGGCGACGCCAGACTCTTCAATTACCCCATTGCGATACAGCAATGCGCTGATCCAACGCATATCGAGGTCGCGAGGTTTGATAGGCCTTCCGCCTAAAATTACTGCCCCATTGGCGGCATTGTCAGAGATAGTATCGAACACTTTACGTGGACGATTGGTTTCAGGATCGATGTTATGACAACGCGCATCAATGAGTTCAAGTGCCGGTATCACGTAATCGGTCGCATTATAGACATCAAATAAGGTGCAATTTGGACCACGCAGTGGTTTTGCTAAGACAAATGCCAGTTCAACTTCAATACGTGGAACGATAAAACGGTCTGTTGGAATATCACAGCCATCATCAAAAAACATATCGTCAAGTAATGCACCATAATCAGGTTCATCAATTTGCGAACTGGCTTGCATCGCTTTGGATGTAAGACCGATTTTATGGCCTTTTAGCACTCTACCTTCAGAAATCTTGAGTCCAACCCATTCTTTTTGAATGGCATAGGCATCTTCAATCGTCATTTCTGGGTGATCCAGCGAGATTTGACGTATTTGCTCACGTGATTTTTCAGCCTGATTTAGACGCTGCGATATTTGTGATATGAGTTCTTTTGATAGCATGAGTAATCCTATTAATCTCTTATTTTGTACTTGTTATATTTCAAATCGTCGTGGTACTCGATAACTCGAGTTACATACTTATGTATGCACCTCGAGCTTATTTACAGCTAAGATTTTAAAAGCGGAGACCGCCAGCTAATGTTGCTTTCTAATTAGAAAGCCCACCGAAGCAGAGATATTTCACTTCCAAATAATCTTCGATTCCATAGCGTGAACCTTCACGACCTAGACCTGATTGCTTAATGCCACCAAATGGGGCAACTTCATTTGAGATAATGCCTTCGTTAATACCTACCATGCCGCTTTCTAATGCTTCGGCAACACGGTAAATTCTGCCAATATCCCGCGAATAGAAATAGGATGCCAAGCCAAACTCAGTATCGTTAGCAAGGGCAATCGCTTCAGCTTCATCACGGAATTTAAACAGCGGCGCTAATGGGCCGAAAGTTTCTTCTTTGGCGACTTTCATTGATTTAGTCACACCAGTTAGCACGGTTGGCTGGAAGAATAGACCGCCTAAACTGGCCGGTTTACCGCCTGCAATTACTTTTGCACCGAGGGAAACGGCATCAGCAATATGCTCACTGACTTTATCAACCGCTGCTTGGTTGATAAGCGGGCCTTGCTGTGAATCTGGCTGTGTCGCAGGGCCAATTTTTAGTTCGTTTACCGCTTTTGCTAAGCGAGATGCGAACTCATCATAGACACCTTCTTGCACTAAAATACGATTAGCACAAACGCAAGTTTGCCCACTATTACGGAATTTTGCCGCTAATGCCCCCTGAACCGCGGCATCTAAATCGGCATCATCAAACACGATAAATGGTGCATTACCGCCGAGTTCAAGTGACATTTTTTTCACGGTATTGGCACATTGTTCCATCAACAATTTACCAACACGGGTAGAGCCCGTGAATGTCAGTTTACGAACGATAGGGCTAGAGGTCATCACGCCGCCAATGGCTTTTGCATCGGTACCGGGAACAATATTAAATACACCAGCGGGAATGCCGGCTTCCTCACCGAGAGCAGCAAGCGCAAGGGCTGATAATGGCGTTTCAGCGGCAGGTTTTAGTACCATGGTGCAACCCGCTGCCAGCGCTGGGCCGACTTTACGAGTGATCATCGCATTTGGAAAATTCCAAGGCGTAATTGCCGCCACAACACCAACAGGTTGTTTGATAGTCACTAAGCGACGACCGGGTAATGGGGATGGGATCGTCTCGCCGTAAATGCGTTTACCTTCTTCTGCAAACCACTCAATAAAGCTGGCACCATAGGCAATTTCGCCCATTGATTCGGCAATCGATTTACCTTGTTCGGCACTGAGTAATTGCGCTAATTCTTTTTGGTTATCCATCATTAAACGGAACCATTTATTTAAAATTTGGCTACGTTCTTTGGCACTTTTGGCACGCCATTCTGGCAGCGCTTTTTCAGCGGCTTCGATAGCTTTTTGGGTCTCTAATGCCCCGACATTACTCACCTTCGCAATAACATCATTATTCGCAGGATTAGTCACCTCGAACACGCTGCCATCTTGGGCATCAACCCATTGACCGTTGATATAAGCCTGCTGGCGGAATAATGTAGAATTGGTATTTATGCTCATTTTTCGTTTTTCTCCGAAGACACCGAGTGAATTTGTGCGTGAACATTTTTAGCGGACAAGCGTTGGCTTGTGAAACTCAGTCCGGCACAAATTGCCATAACGAGTGCCATAGCAAATGGGGATTCATCTTGCAGTACTGAAACAGCAACGCTGGCGAGGGCAGCCAATGCAAATTGAATTGAGATAGCAAGTGCACTGGCGCTACCAGCGATCTTTCCACGTTGTTGCAGTAGCAGTGACAAGCTGTTGGTACCGATGGCATTAACCATTGATAGAAACAACACCACCAGAATAACAATAATAGTCAGGCTTTGTTGGTAAAAAATTAACAATAACAAGCCAAAAAGTAGTTGGATCCCGCTTTGCATACCCAGTATGCGATTGAGGCTGTACACTTTGAGTAGCCGAACATTAAGTAGCAGCATCACTACCATTCCCAATATATTGCAGCCAAAAAGCAAACCATAATATTGTTCAGAAACACCGAAATAATTGATGTAGACAAACGGTGAGCCACTGATAAAGGCGAACATACCGGCGAAAGAGAATGACATTGTGCCAATGATGCTCAGTGCTTCTTTATCTGCAAGCACCTTTGCATAGTTACGAAATGCGGTACTGACTAAATTTGTCGACTCACGTTCATGGGGTAGCGTTTCAGGGAGTAGGAAAAAAATCGTGCCTACCGACACTAGGCCAATTAACGCCAGAAGATAAAAAATGGCTTGCCATTGGAAATGCAATAACAAGAATCCACCTAATAAAGGGGCGAGTAGCGGGGCTACCATCGTGACTAACGTCATCAGAGATAATACTTTTGGTAGCTCATTAGAGGGATAAACATCCCTTGCGATAGCCCTTGCCATCACAATGGCCGCGCCACTTCCAAAGGCTTGTAATGCTCTAAAAAATATCAAGGCATCCGCACTAGTGGCTTGCGCACAGAGCAAGCTAGCGACCGTAAAAATTGCCAGCCCACTCAAAAGCATTTTACGTCGGCCTAATTGGTCACTGAGCGGACCATAAAACAGCATTCCGATACAGAAACCGGCAAAGAAAGCCCCAAGGGTATATTGCATTTGCCCTTGGGTTGCGTGTAGTGCTTGCCCCATTTGCGGAAGGGCAGGCAGATACATATCAATCGATAAGGGGCCAAAAGCCACCAGAGATCCGAGTAGCGGAATAAGCCATTTAGGTATCTGCTGTTCGAATTTAGTCACCATAGCTCCCCCCTTTACGCTGCCTTTATTAATTACGATTTAAACTATTTTTATTTAAATGATTTTTATTTAAACAATGCGTGCACATTGTTTTGCTTGTAATTAAGTACCGGATCGAGTTCTTCTAGGGTAAAAGAGAGTGCCAAATAACGTTCTGCCATTAAATCGGCAAAGTGCGCTTTAATCAGCGTAAACAGCATTTCCGCTGTTTTTTCTCTATCTTCGAGGGAACGACCTGCCCCAATTTTTAGCGTCATATGCACAAACGCATAATCCTGTTTACCGTCAGCCATTTGCCAAGTATCTAACCAAATAGCGCGGCTACGAATACCGGCTAAAGGGAAAATACCCGTGTCAGCAAGCGCGCTATTCACTTTAGCGAACAAGCTTGGTAGCTTGGCTTCTTCACGAATATTGTCAGTGCATTCAGCATAAAAATGAGGCATGGTAACTCCTTATGCGTTAACCGCTTTTTTTTCGGTAATATATTTAGGCAGCGGGAATATGGCATTTAATTGTCCCGTTCCAGAGCTAGGGAACAGGTCAGTTAAGATTTCAACGCCTTCCGCATATTTATCCCAGCCGAGCATACCCAGTAGCATCACGGTGTCATGCATATGACCTTCTCCGTAACAGTAATCGGCGTATTCAGGCAGCATTTTGCAGAATTCGTCGAAGCGGCCTTCACGCCATAATTTCACCACGCGTTTATCCATTTGCTCGTCAAACTCACGTGTGTAGCTGTTCATACCTTCTTCAGCACGTTGGTCATCGATAAAGCGGTGAGATAAAGAGCCGCTGGCGAGTACTGCAACAGTGCCATCATATTTTTCAATGGCAGTCAGTACGGCTTCACCTAACTTACGACTATCTTCAAAACTGTGAGAGGTGCAGAATGCGGAAATAGAGATCACTTTGAAGTGTTTATCGCTATTCATGTAGCGCATTGGGACTAATGTGGCATATTCGAGCGTTAAGCTTGGAATTTCGTGTGACTGCGCTCGAACGCCAAGTTTACGTGCTTCTTCACCGATCATCCGACCAAGTTCTGAGTTCCCATCATAGTTATATTCCATATCACGAATAAAATGAGGGAGTTCATTACTGGTATAAATGCCTTCAAAATGGTCAGCGCAGTTAATATGGTAAGCACTGTTAACTAGCCAGTGAGTATCAAAAACAATAATGGTATCAACGCCTAATTCGCGACAACGGCGGCTGATTTCTTTGTGCCCGTCAATGGCAGATTGGCGACAGCCAAAGTTTTTACCTGGCAGCTCTGACAGGTACATCGATGGTACGTGTGTGACTTTTGCGGCGAGTGCTAATTTCCCCATAACCCTTATCCTTTACCCTAAATAATTCGAGCTGTAGCTGTGTTGGCTTTCACTAAGCCACCCGAGTCACATACTTAAGTATGCTCCTTTTATCCGTCATACTTCGCGCTATAGCTGTGTTGGCTTTACTCTGTCACTCGGGTCACATACTTATGTATGCTCCCCGAGATGTCATCGTTTGCCGCCTTGCTACATCACGAATTATTTAGGATAAGCAATAGCTTGACTTAATTTTGTATGACGTAGATTTAATAACAATTCATAAAACGGCTGATAATAAAGCTTAAACACCCCAACGAGGAATGTTGTGATCCCCGAAGGAAATGCAGACGTTTTTCATTTCTGCGAATACATCGAAGCTATATTCACCACCTTCACGGCCGACACCAGAGGCTTTGACACCGCCGAATGGTTGGCGTAGATCGCGAACGTTTTGGGTGTTAACAAACACCATTCCCGCTTCGATATTGCGTGATAAGCGCAGGATTTTGCTGACATCTTGTGTCCAAATATAAGAAGCCAAACCATACTCAATGTCATTTGCCATGCGCAGGCCATCTTCTTCAGATTTGAATGGGATCAAGCAAGCCACTGGGCCGAAAATCTCTTCTTGGGCAACACGCATGCGGTTATCGACATCAGCCAGTACGGTTGGACGCAGGAAGTTACCACCTTTCAGATGAGCAGGTAGATCCGTAGGTTTGTCTGGACCTCCAGCTAATAAGGTTGCGCCTTCTTCCATACCGATTCGGATATAACCGGAGACTTTGTCCCAGTGTTGCTGGCTAATCAATGCACCTACTTGGGTTTTTGGATCGTTCGGGTCACCGACGATCAGGCGATTAGCGCGTTCAGCAAAACGTTTAACGAACTCAGGGTAAATGCTTTCTTGAATGAAAATACGTGAGCCAGCCGTACAACGTTCACCATTAATAGAAAAAATAGTAAACAAAGCCGCATCTAATGCACGTTCGATATCGGCATCTTCAAAAATGAGAACCGGAGATTTACCGCCGAGTTCCATTGAATATTTTTTCAGACCCGCATTTTGCATGATCATACGACCTGTCGCCGTACCGCCCGTAAATGACACCGCACGAACATCATGGTGTTTAACTAGAGCGTCACCCGCAGTACTTCCGTAGCCTTGAACCACGTTAAGGACACCCGCTGGAATACCTGCTTCAAGGGCTAATTCACCTAAACGATTGGCTGAAAGTGGCGATAGCTCTGACATTTTCAGTACGGCGGTATTACCAAGCGCTAAACATGGGGCGGTTTTCCATGTAGCGGTCATAAACGGCACGTTCCATGGGGAAATCAACGCGCAGACACCAACAGGTTGAACTAATGTGTAGTTCATCATCTTGTCATCAACAGGGTAGGTGCGGCCATTCATCTGCTGACAAATTTCGGCAAAAAACTCAAAGTTGTGAGATGCTCGCGGGATCAAAACATTTTTGGTTTGATGGATAGGTAAACCGGTATCTTTGGTTTCCATTTCAGCGATTTGCGGAACGTTTTCATCAATCAATTCACCAAGGCGACGCATTAAACGCGCACGCTCTTTCATCGGCGTATTGGCCCATTTTGGAAAGGCCTCTTTCGCAGCGGCAACCGCTTGATTGATTTCATCTTGCCCACCTGAAGCCACTTCGGCTAAGACTTCTCCTGTGGCAGGGTTAGTGGTTTCAAAATATTCTTTGCTGGCAACATTTTTGCCATTGATCCAATGATTAATCTGAGTCATTACACACGTTCCTCATAATCTTTTTCGCTGATAATGGTATTAACCAGCCTGCCTACCCCTTCAACCTCAACAATCACTTCATCCCCAGGAACCACATCAGAAAGCCCTTTAGGCGTTCCAGTTGCAATCATGTCACCGGGTTGTAATGTCATGAAATCACTTAGGTAAGCAATTAAAAATGGGATATTAAAAATCAGATCCGCCGTCGTGCCTTTTTGGCGTAATTCACCATTAACGTAGGTATACAGCACAAGGTTATGGGGATCTTTAATATCAGCTTTATCAACAATCCAAGGGCCAATTGGCGTTAGCGTATCGCGGCTTTTCACGCGTAGGTTTGGACGGTAATAATTTTCTAAATAGTCACGGATCGCATAGTCATTACACACGGTATAGCCAGCAACATAGTCCATTGCATCTTCTTGGGAGACTTTGTGTGCGGTTTTACCTATAACCACAACTAATTCAGACTCATAATGCATATATTCCACATTATCAGGACGTACTGAAACTTGGCGATGTCCGGTTAAACTGTTCTCTGCTTTTAGGAAAATCAGAGGCTCTTCAGGTGGCTTAAATTCTAATTCAGCAGCATGGTCAGCATAGTTCAAACCAAGGGCGAACAATGTACCTTGTGCGGGTGGCAGCCATTCAACATCTGCGGATGTACCTGAAATTACATCACCATTTGGTAATTTAATCTCTTCGTTGTCGCCAACAGTGACGGAATATTCAGTGCCTTTATAGCGAATTTTTGCATGCTTGGTTATGCTGCTCATCTTATTGTCCTCCTGCCGCAACAACGGTATTTTTCAGACTTGGGAAGCCTTCCGCTTGAATAACGACTTCATCACCGGGTTTGATAGTGACGCGTTGTTGTGGTGTGCCTATCAGGATGACATCGCCTTCTTTTAAGGTGGCAAAATCACTTAATGCTGCAACCAATTCACTCGCATCGCGGATCAAGTCTTTTGTTGACCAACGGTCGGCTTCTTTGCCATTAATTAATGTCATTATTTCGACGGGTGTAGATAGCGAGGTTTTGACCATTTCGCCAATCGGGCAGAAGCTATCGCGGCATTTCGATTTAATTGCAGGGCGATAAAAAGTGTCTTCTGGCAAGCTAACTTCGTTAGCTAATGCAAAACCAGCGATAAAATCAGCTGCTTTTTCTTTGCTAACTTTGCGAGCTTCTTTGCCAATCACGATTGCCAGTGTTGCGCCACTTTGTACTTCTTCATTAGCCGGGTGCAATATAGGCTCCCCTGACTTGATCCGTGTATTACGCGGCTTAATAAACCACACAGGTGTCTTTGGTGGGGTTTTATAAGGGGCTTGCTGGAATGCCTCTAGCCAATGGTTAAGCTGGCTTTGATGATTGAGGGCAACGGCAAAAACAGTGCCTTTCATTGACAACTCCTTATTAAAAAATTCTACTTTCGAGTAATTGTTAATATATTAATAAAGTATAAATTTGGAATTGGCAATAGCTTTGTGTGAATGTTAATTTTAATTGTGATCTCATTAACATATTCTGACGTTCACTTTGTAAGTCTTTATTTGTAATGAATTTATTATTTGATGTTATTTTTTAAATTTACATTACATTAACTTAATGTTGATTTTTAAAGTTATTTACTCATTAATATTTTGGGCTTTTTCTTTGAGATTGTTATTTTACCGTGCTAATCTTGCATTCAAGGTAGTTAGTCGTATTGGTGTCACAAAAACAGCTAAATGTAAAAAAACAACATATGTCCCAAATAATTCAATTTACTGTAGGTACAGAGTGAATTTCTTCTATTCACAACAATTCCAAGACAAATTGAAGGATTAAGGGAATATCAAGCAATACCTTTATTTGGGTATTTAATAACGTTAATTAAGTGGTGAGTTTTAAGCTTATGCATGAATCATTGACAATTGCATTATTGCAGGCGAGAGAGACAGCAATGGGGTTCTTTCGGCCAATACTGAAGTCATATAATTTGACTGAACAGCAATGGCGTATTATTCGAGTTTTAGCTGATAAACGTTCAATTGATTTTCATGAGTTATCAGTTCAAACCTGTATTCTTCGTCCTAGCATGACTGGGATTTTGACGCGTATGGAACGCGAAGGGTTAATTTTTCGTTTAAAACCGTTGAATGACCAACGAAAATTGTATGTTTCACTAACGCCAGCAGGGCAAGACTTATACGATAAAGCCCGTCAGGAAGTGGAAGAAGGTTATCAAAAAATAGAGCAAGCATTTTCACCTGAAAAAATGCAGCGTTTGACCGCATTATTGGATGAGCTGATTGCGTTAGAGAGCCCAGATTATAGTGATATTCTTGAGAAGCGCAAAAGCGCATAAATATACTCGTCATACTTTGAGCCGCAGCGTTGTTGACTTCATTCGCTAACCTCGGTCACATACTTATGTATGTTCCCAAGGATTAGCTCAATTGCCGCCTAGCTGCAACCCAAATTATTTAGAGTATGTTTTTTGTCATACTTTGAGCCGCAGCGTTGTTGGCTGCGCTCAGCCACTCGGGTCACATACTGATATATGCTCTCCGCGATAACTTCAATTGTCGCCTAGCTGCAACCCAAATTATTTAGACTTGTTAGATAAGTTCTAAATCCCTTACTGTCATATCCTTTTTGCAATTGTGAAATTGTATGTAGAGTTATTTGTAATAAATTCTTCAATAAAAATTATCCTCATTAAAATCAAACAATTGATTTTCGATATATAACACTAATTTTTACCGTTAATTTAGTGTTTTTTGAAGAAATTAAGCGAAATAAGCAACAAATAACCACATTAAATGTAAATGGATTAAATTTTAGTCATAGCGAATATTTTTTATCTAAAAACAGTTAATGAGAATAAGTTACATTACGTTAAATTTACCGTTTGTGACGAAAGCTTAAGTAAAATGACAAACCATCAAATATTGTGGCGTTTATTATACATATCGTTATTCATGATTTCGCCTTATGGCTATGCAGAACATCAATTGCTGCCCTCCACACAGGAAAGCATTCAATTTGAACAAAAACAGCGGCTAGAGTCGGAGCTGAACCAACGTAATCTATTGGAAAAACAAAGTACAATCCCCATTGATGATGCTTCTCCTCTCCCTTCCCAAGATGAAATATGTTTCCCTGTCGGCGAGATCCAATTTGTTGGTACAACACTGCTCAGCAGTACAATCCAAACCCAATTAATCTCACCTTATCTAAAACGCTGCCTCACACTAGGTGAAATACACGAACTCACCAAGCATGTGACTAATTACTATATTGAACAGGGGTTTATTACCTCTCAAGCAATCGTCCCTGAACAAGATTTATCCTCACATCAATTAATATTACAAGTTATTGAAGGGCATATTGAAACTATCGAGATTGAGGATTCCCCAGAGCGTTTAGTTCATCAGATATTTCCCCATCAACAGGGAGAAATATTAAATTTACGGGATATTGAACAAGGGTTGGAGCAACTCAACCGATTATCATCTGCCAAATACACCATCGATATCCAGCCAGGAACCCAAAATGGTTATTCTCGAATTATTATTCACCAACAAGGGAAAAAATGGCCGATAACAGGTCAATTGAATCTCGATAATTCAGGTATGAAGGCAACGGGAAAACAACTGCTTACGGGTAGCTTAACCGTAGATTCCCCTTTAGGATTTGGTGAACAGTGGTCCGCCTCGGCCAATACAGATATGGATGGAAGCCCATCCCACCATAATCGCTACACGGTTGCAGCAATCAATATCCCTTATGGCTACTGGTCTTACCGTTACCAGTTTTACCGCAACAACACATTACAGCCGTTTCATGCATCGGGTCAGCAATACCGTTATGAAGGGAAAAACACCAATCAGCAATTTGATGTAAGCTGTTTAATTTATCGTGATGGCAAGCAGCGTTTAACATTACAAGGCAGTTTAAAACATAAAAATGCCCGTACCCAGTTAGCCTCCCAAACGCTGAGTATCAGCAGTCCAACGTTAACCTCACTCTCGTTTACCCCCCAGTACAGCACCACCCTTGGTCAAGGTTATTTTACATTTAACCCGATCGCTGAATGGGGGATATCTGCCTTTGGTTCATCACCTGACACCCTCGCAAAAGACTCGCCGCGCAGCCATTACCGAAAATTCAGTTTAAGTAGCAGCTATCAGTATTATTTTTCCAATGGCATGACCTATTTAACCTCATTTTATGGTCAATATTCGCCCGATAACTTATACGGCATTGAACGCATGAGTATTGGCGGGCAGTACTCTGTTCGTGGCTTCCATGAACAGTCTTTGAGTGGTAACCGAGGCGGATATTGGCGTAATGAAATCAATAAAGACATCGCCAATACGGCAATGGGACAACTCCGTTTTATTAGTGCCTTAGATTACGGTTTTATCGCCTCAGATAAATACCATGTTGAACATGACACCTTGGCGGGGGGAGCCGTTGGCCTCTCTTTTACAGGCAATAGCCTGTTTTATTCCCAGTTTCTACTCAGTAAGCCTTTGCATTATCCCTCACAACTTAAACCAGATAATTGGTCGGCTTACTGGTCGGTCTCATTCTCTTTGTAGCTGTACGTTTTTAAAGGATTATTTATGCTAAATGAACAATTGCCTTCACGGCCTAAACGGTTATTAAGTTACACCATTATTTTCTTAACCGCTGTCTACCCCTTACACCCCGCTTGGGGAGCAGCCATGACGGCGGCAGATAAAAATACCCAAGTTAGTCAACAAAATAACATCCCGATTATTAATATCGCTACGCCAAATGGGGCGGGGGTATCGCACAATAAATTCCAAGACTTCAACGTGGATAAACAAGGCGCGGTACTTAATAACGCGACTACCAATATGAACTCCCAAATCGCGGGGCAAATCAAAGTCAATGCGAATTTAAAGGGCAACGCTGCCAATCTGATTATCAATGAAGTCACCGGCAGTAGCCGCTCAGAATTACAAGGTAAGTTGGAAGTGGCAGGTAAAGGCGCGAATGTCTTAATTGCCAACCCGAATGGGATTACCTGCAATGGCTGTAGTTTTGTGAATACCCCTGCGATTACGTTGACCACGGGGAAATCTATTCTGGATAACAAGGGCGCATTGTCTGCGGTTGAAGTAAAAAAAGGAAGTGTGGTTATCGGGGCTAATGGCATGAATGCCGAAGCACAAACCTATGCCGATATTATCAGCCGTGCCACCGAACTGAATGGGCAAATCAAAGCCAAGAATCTGACTCTTGTGCAAGGCACCAATCGTGTCGATTTTCAAAAAGGGACGGTCACCCCCATCGCGGGAGAGGGCGCTAAACCGAGTGTTTCCGTCGATACTAGAGCTTTAGGGGGAATGTATGCCAATCAAGTCAAATTGGTCAGTACTGAGGCCGGGGTGGGGATTAACCTCAGCAATGTGCAAACCAACCAAAATGACCTGACGTTAACCGTCGATGGCAAAATTACCCTATCAGGTAATATCCAAGCGAAAAAAGACATTAATGTCAGCACCAAAATCCTACAAATTAATGCCAATACCAACGTGAATGCCGCCAAAGACATCACGCTCGCCACCAATACGCTCACCAATAACGGGAAAGTTATCGCCGGTAAGGATATGCGAGTCTTTGCTGAGTCGGTAAGCAATACGGGCAATAACGCACTTATTCAAGCGCAAGACAATCTGTGGATGCAAAAAAATGCTAAAGGGGATTTGAGTACCCTGATTGAGAATAAATCAGGGACGATAAAAACCAATACGGGGGACTTGGTTGTTCGGACGAAGAAATTGGCCAATACAGCAATGGCATCTCCCATAAAGATTTCCAATATCGATGCGACTACTAGTGATAAAAATGGCTCTTATGTATCTTCTTATTTTGGTCGTAGACAAGGGGTTGTATCAATTATTTCACTCTATCCTCGATTAGAGAGTTTTCCCTATAAAAAATGGTTTGGGAAGATAGATTTAATCAACAGTGACAGCATTAATGTTGAACGAAAACAGTATTTGAGTCAGGGAAATATAGGCACTATAACATCAGGGAAGAATATCTATATTAATGCAAATGATTTAGTTAGCGACTTTGGAAAAATCACTGCAAAAAATAATGTGATATTGACTGGGCAAAATGCCTCAATCTCCTCATTCGATTCAGGTAAATTAGATCTTTGGTATAAATATGATACATCTAATGCAGATTTAGGAAAATTTGCAGATGAAAATGATGATGATGGCACTTATGATATTTTTTATGTGAGTGAGCCAGTAGATTTTAAATTAATGGATAAATTTTATTCTTGGGCTCCTGAAGCCTTAAATTATAAAACGATATCTGCTGGAAATAATATTGTTCTTGATTTTAAAAACACCATTAATCTTGAAAATAAACTGCCTAATACTGAAAAGCCCATAGCGAAAATAGTACAAATAGGTAATCCTTCTTTTGCTATTACCGCAAAAAATATTATCTTAAATTCTAATAATATAAATATTTCCACCAACTTACAGTCTGAAAATGATCTGTCTATTATTGCAGGTCAAAACATCAATATTAATCATACACAGCTCGTTGCAAAACAATCACAAAGCTTGATTGCCAACAATGACCTTAATCTTAAACAAGTCAATTTAACCGCGAAAGACAGCACCTTAATTGCAAAAAATGGCAGTATTCAGTACAGCTTAAACCCTATCTCCGCCTTTAAAGATAATGTTTTATCACCCCCTATCCTTAACACATCGAATTCATTACATGTGCAAGCCGGTAAAAACGTTACTTTTGATAATGTGCAATTAGCAAAAACCAGTAAACTCACTATCAGTGCCAATGACAATATCCTTATTCGTCGCGATGAATCCAATTTAATTAAACTCGCCGCTGCAGAGCCTGTCGCAAATATTAACACCTTACTCACGAAAACCGGAAACTGGACGAGTTCAGGGGAGATAAACCTCACCGCAGGTAAAAACATTGAAGCGCGAGGGCTAACCTTTAATAGTGGAAAATCACTGACGCTCAATGCAGGCCAAGATATTCTTTTGGGCGCTAAAGCGATAAAGGATGTTGATAATTTATTTAAAGCTAATCGCTACCCAGAGTTGCGTTCCCAACTCATCGCTAATGGCAATATGACGTTAAATGCCGCCCGTGATATTGATTTACAATCTGCTAATCTTCAATCTAAAGACAAAATTACTGCACTGTCAGGCCGTGATATTAAATTAACCGCTACCGCTTATTCGGGTATTTTCAGTCCAAATGAAGATAACCAAGATGTGCGCTATGTGACCTCGACGCTTTCAGGTGATAAAGACGTCACGCTGGCTTCAAATGGCGTGTTAACCGCACAAGGGAGCACAATAAAATCCCTAGGCGACATCATGCTCTCAAGCGGGGGAAATGTGCGCTTAGAGTCTGTCAAAACCCATTATCGCAAACAATCGGGTAAACGATTAGAAGATTTATATCGCCAAATTGGTACTGAAATTAATAGTGGTAAAACACTGACCATTTTGTCTGAAGGAAGCATTCTTTTTCAAGCCTCACGCCTAGTTGCTAAAGGCACCCTAGATATTGCCGCTAAAGGCGGGTATCTCTATGCGCAAGCGATGGAAGAAACCAGTCACTATGAAGAGCAAAGTAAA
Source organism: Providencia heimbachae ATCC 35613 (assembly GCF_001655055.1). Lineage (GTDB taxonomy): Bacteria > Pseudomonadota > Gammaproteobacteria > Enterobacterales > Enterobacteriaceae > Providencia > Providencia heimbachae. The sequence continues at coordinate 85,445 of NZ_LXEW01000040.1, forward strand.
AAATGCAATAAATGGACGCTTTGTATAACCAAAAAAGAAGTCAAAAAAACGCGCAGTGAAACCACCAATAAAGTCACTGAATTTACCTCAGGCGGCGATATTAACCTGTATGCCAAGGATGATGTCACGTTAGAAGCCACAAAAATTAATGCCGGCAAGAATGCAAAAATCACCAGCCAAACCGGTAAGGTGAATTTTAAAGCGGTGAAAAATACCACCTTTGAACAAGTGATTTCTAATTCGAAAGATTTTTACATTACTCAACGCAACAAAGGGTATACCGAAGGTAAATGGATCTTACCCAGCCTTCATATCGGCGGAAAACTGACTGTTGATGCGAATAAAGGGATTACTGCGGATGTCAAAACCAAAGAAGGACAGTCATTCGAGCAGGCATTAGCGATATTAAGTCGCACTCCTGGGTATGAGTGGCTTGGGGACGTTAAAAATAACAAAAACGTCAATTGGGCTGTTGTAAAAGATGCTTATAGCCAGTGGGATAAAAAAACTGAAAGTCTCAACCCGGTTGTAGGTGCAGTGATTGCCATTGCCGCCGCAGCTGCAACCTACGGAACGTCTACCGCAGCCAGTATTGGTGGATTAGCGAGCTCCACTGCTACAACCATGGGAGCATCAGCGACAACCGCTTCGGTAGCTTCAGCTGCGGCTCAGGCGGGGTTTGCCTCACTTGTTTCTCAAGCTTCCGTCGCATTAGTCGAGAACAAAGGAAACCTGTCAAAAACCTTATCCAGTCTAGGGCAAAGTGAAACCGTAAAATCAATTGTGGCCAGTATGATTATTGCTGGTTCACTTGAAGGGTTTGATATTGCGTTATATGGCAAAGTCACTGATCCAGCCAAAGTGACTTTACCAAAGCTCAGTGATGGAAATTGGACTCAAGTAGCACAGCGTGTGGCAGGACAAAGTGCCATCAGCTCAACGATTGGAACAGCGATTCAAGGTGGGAGCTTCAGTGAAAACTTTAAAACAGCCTTACTCAGTAATGTGGCTGGGCAAATTCAAGCCGAAGGCGCTAACCTGATAGGAGACAAGTTTCAGTATTTATATGTAGGTAAACAAGGCCAAATCATCGGGCATACTGGAAAAGCACTTAGTCATATGGCACTGGCAGGATTGAGTGCGGAAATTTCTGGGGCGAATGTCAAAGGAGCAGTCGTTGGTGCACTAGCAGCAGAAATTGCCTCTATTTCGCTAGACAGTAAACTCTTTCAACCACAATTTGAAAGTGAAGCCGCTAAACAAGTTTATGAAATTGAAAAGGCCCTAAAAGGGCAGTCCGCCACCAATCCGTACTTGGTTAAATTTATAGGCGGTTTAGCGGGAGCGCTTGTGACTAATAAGCCCGAGGGGGCGTACAGTGCAGCAAATAGTGCGGAACTCGTCTATCGCTATAATGATGAAACACACTATATTAGCCCTTCAGAAATTGAATATGCTAATGACTTATATCTAGCTATGAAGGGGGACAAAACAGCGCAACAACGTGTTGATGCAAGAGATAAAGCGCTAGTTTATTCTTTGTCTGTTGGCGCGTTAGGATACACGGTGCTGTATTTTGGTACAACGCTTGTAGCAGTTGCTCCTGAGCTCGTTCCTGCGGCAAAAGCGGCTTTCACAGGTTGTAAAGCTGCACCAAAAATTTGTGCAAGCAATGTCGGTGCCCATGTTTCTAATATCGTGGTCGGGGACGTTGCACCTGCGGCAACAACGGGTTCATTTTTAATTATTGGGAAAAATGCATCCCAAATTGAAAATGTGGTAAAGCCTGCCTATGAAGAAGTGAAAACACTTAAGGAGCTTTTTAAATACGATACTCCTAGTGCTAAGGCATTCCTTTCGCAGTCAAGCCAACGGTTACAAACAGCTAACTTGGCAGGGAAAAAAGTAACTCTAAATTATAAGGTTTTAGCTTTAGATGAGTTAAAAAATCCGGCATTGAATGTATCTTTAATGAGAGATAAATTAGAAAACTACGTTAAAAGCGGAAATGTAGATGCTATATCTATAGCAGCAGGCACCATTAAAGTTAATGGGAAAACAGATTACATTCTTGCCGTGAGTGGAAAATCATGGAAAGGGGATGCGCCTAAACAGATTAACATCGATGGCATTAATTATAAGGTTGTCGTGAGTGACAGCAAAAGTGTTCCGAGTATCCCAACGAGCAACGGCCAAACGAATTACAATCATGCCGAGCAGAAATTATTCAGTGATATAAATGATAATTATAAGGGGCAAAATGCTGAAATCGCAATTGCCGTAGAAAATACATCTCAAAAGACTCCTGGTATGTGTGATGGTTGCCAGCAAACTAGTTTAGAATTTGCAAAGCAAAACGAACGTTTTAATATAACAGTTTACCAAGGTACAGCAGGAATTAGAAAAGAATGAGCACAACATTAATTGCATACTTACACAGTGTATATCCCGAGCTAAAAATAGATATAGGTAAAATCAAAGGATATACAGTAGATGAAATCCAGAAAATTGAGCGCCTCTACGATATTCGAGTGACAGGTCAGCTTCGTGAATTTTTGAGCTGCATGGGGCGATGCAGCGGTGGTTTTTTTGGTGATGATTTGCTTATGTTTTACAGAAAAATCAAAAGTGTCCGCTCACATGTACTTTCTCAATTAACACTTCGAGATGATTTATGTTCATTACAACACTGGGAATTAGTTGCTAAAAAACCATTCTTAATCTCATTTGAGAATCAAACTCAATATTACTTTTTGTTAACTGAATCTGATAACCCAGACTTGGTTTATCATTATGATGAAAATGAAGATACGGTAGAAGCCACAAATTGGACCTTTCATGAGTACCTAAGAAATCGAGTAGATACAATTACTCGAATGCACTCTGATAATAGAGACCTAGATTATTATGGGGAATTAATTATCATTTAGTAAAAGGTTTCTATCATATCCAGTACTCAATATAAATCGATCCTCACAGGCGACTATTTTTTAGTCGCCTGTGAATTTTTATCGACACATTTCGAGGTAATGATTCGATGTTGGGCTATTTACCCAATAAATGTAAGAAGTGAATATGTTTTTCATACTGATCAAGAATATCGTGGATGATCTGTTCTTTTGCCCAGCCCATCACATCGTAGTCTTGCCCACCTTCTTTTAAGTGAATTTCTGCGCGGTAATAACGTTGCTCTTCACTTTTCTCGTCATCGTTTTCTACCCCCATTCCAGCGAGTGCAAATGCGGGCTGAATATAATAACGGAGGCGAACTTCATAAAAAAAGTTCATATCGTCGCCTAAATCGACATCAAAGCTGATCCTGTCATCTTTTTCATTATTAATATGACAAGTAGTACCTTGTTTCGCTAATTCTTCTGAAACCATTTCCATCGAAGGCTTCACAACTTCTTCAATAAAGCGCTTAACCTGAGAGCGTTTAGGGAAGTAAGCGATATTACGCAAGCGGCGCTGCCAAGGAATTGGATTACGGCTGGCTGTTGGTGCAATGGTGGCCAATTGCTGGCTATCGCGCTTATAGGCATCGACGCGTAATGCTTTAAATAAACCATAGATTGAGACTAATAATACCATGGCAAATGGCAATGCACTGGCGATGGTCAAGGTTTGTAGCGCTTTTAAACCACCAGCAAGCAGCATGGTGATGGCGACAACACCCATCAAGCCTGCCCAGAAAATACGTTGCCATACAGGCGTGTCAGAGTCACCACCGGATGCTAATGTATCAACGACCATAGCACCTGAATCCGCAGAGGTGACAAAGAAAACCACCACCATTAACATGGCAAAAAATGACAGTACTGTTGAGAATGGAAAATAGGTTAAAAACTCAAATAAGGCGAGGGATACATCGGATTGTACTGTCTCAGCTAGTCGAGTTGCCCCTTGGTTTTTGATTAAGTCGATAGCGGTGTTACCAAAAAACGTCATCCACAATAAGGTAAAACCAGCAGGAACAAACAATACGCCAGTAACGAATTCACGGATAGTACGACCTCGTGAAATTCGAGCAATAAACATCCCGACAAATGGGGACCAAGATAACCACCAACCCCAATAAAGCAGTGTCCAACCACCAAGCCAATTACTTGATTTAGGTTCATAAGCGTATAAGTTGAAGGTTTTAGTCACGATTTCGGAGAGGTATCCCCCCGTATTTTCAACAAAAGATTTGAGTAGTAATACTGTTGGTCCCAATACAACAATCAATACAAGCAGTAAGAATGCAAGGCCAAGGTTGAGCTCAGATAAGATGCGAATTCCTTTATCAAGACCAGATACTACCGACAATGTCGCCAGTCCTGTAAAGGTAATAATTAAGAGGACTTGTACGGTTTCGTTAACCGGCCAACCAAACAAATGATTCAGCCCTGCATTGACTTGTAAGACACCGAATCCAAGCGATGTTGCAACCCCAAATACGGTACCGACAACAGCAAAAATATCCACCGCATGCCCGATAGGGCCATAAATTCGATCACCAATAATCGGATAAAGTGCAGAACGTAATGTTAAGGGTAAACCGTGGCGGTAGCTAAAAAAGGCTAAAATCAAGGCAACAATAGCGTAAATTGCCCAAGCATGTAATCCCCAATGGAAGAAGGTTAAGCGCATGGCTTCTTTAGCAGCTTCAACGGTTTGTGCATCCCCAACGGGTGGATTGAGGTAATGCATTACGGGTTCGGCAACACCGAAGAACATTAAACCAATTCCCATACCCGCGGAAAACAGCATCGCAAACCAAGAGACATAGCTAAAGTTGGGTTGTGCATGGTCTGGACCCAATTTTATTTGGCCATAGCGAGAGAGTCCCAGATAAGTCACACTCAAAAGAATAATGGCAACAGCAAGGATGTAGAACCAACTGGCATTATTGAATAAATTTTGCTGAAGATGACTTAGATGAGATTCTGCAATTTCAGGCATCAGTGCGGCAAAGCCAACGATGACTAAGATAATAAGCGCAGAGCTATAAAACACGGGGGGACTAATTTTCGAACGTACTTTTTTAGAATCAGTATCAATTTGACTCATGACTACCTTCTTTTATTTTATTTTATTTTTGACATACCGATATCGTGCCAAGTATGCAGCGAGCGTCCTTCTTCGTGAAACAATGGATAATTGCGAAAGGGTTTCCTAGTTGGAAACAAAGTAGAAAGAACAATAAATAACCGATTAATAATGGTGTTGATAGCAGTTAAAACTGTCGCAAAAACCAACCAATATTGTGCTTTTATAATCCTCTTAGGTAAAAAAATAGGTGGGTATTCTGCCATGATACTCTCAATTTTTCAATACTCGTCATAATGCGAGCTGTCGGGGTGTTGGCATCACTCAGTTACCCGAGCCACATACTTATATGCTCCCCGGGATACTCGTCATAATTAGATTTGTAGGGGTGTTGGCTACACTCAGCTACCCGAGTCACATACTTATGTATGCTCCTCGGGATATCTTTGTTTGCCGCCTACCAGCAACTCGAATTATTTAGAGTATCAATATGGGGGGGAATCATGGGTTAAGAAGTGAAAAATAAAGACGGAAGCTAGGCATTTTATCTTAATTGGCTGTCTTTACTGCCGCGACGATTGTAGCCACTAAAGGCCGCATGTTTTTCATCGAGTGTACTTTGGCAGGTGACACACAGTTTTACACCAAGAAGAGCGAGTCTTCTTGCTTGAGGGATGGGGTCTCCACATTCTTCGCAAAATTCAGCGCTTTCACCGGAGTGTAATTCGCTACGAGCTTTGGCGATAGCATCATCGAGAGTGGCATCAATCTGTTCTTGTACGGCATTTTCATTTGCCCAACCATTGGCCATGTTTACCTCTAAATTTGATTGAACTTAAATTAAATATAGAGGCGAGAAAATAAAATACAAGGGTGAGATGGATAAAAATCAATCTAAAGCCAGCGTCATATAAATATGCTCCATGCCATCTTCATCATACATCTCTCCCTGCGTTTGATAGCCCAGAGTATGGTAAAACTCGATGGCGGTATGTTGAGCGGAAAGACCAATAATTTTGTAATTATTTTCTAAACCATATTGCTCCACGAACATCATTAACTCACGCCCCAGTCCTTTACCTCTCTGTTGCTTCAATACAGCAACTCGACCAACTTTGATTAATCCATCTGCACATAAAATACAACGTAATACAGCAGAAGGCTGGTTGGCTAAATACAGCACCACGTGTAGCGCATTTTCGTCATATTCATCGACATCAATATCCGCAGGAAAGCCTTGTTCATGGGTAAAAACTTGCTGACGAAGATCGAATGCATGATTAATAATTTCGGGTGCTGCATACCCAATGCTATGTTTAATTTGCATGTAACTTCCTATTTATTGGACATATATCGATTTTGCTTATTTAAGGGATTTACCCCTTGAATAGAAATTTTGGTTTTAATTATTCAGAGTATATCGGGATGAGGAAGGGATGAGCGAGATTTTTTGTGCTTTCAATTTAGGGTGAAAACAAAAAACATCGATTAAATAGAAATACGTCGAATAAAAAATGCAGGCGGTGAAGCCTGCATTTTAAGTTACCAAACTAGCATAACTGAGCGATTATTTTCCTGCGTTCTTATCATTTTCTGATTTTAATGCCTCAGTTTTATTTTTAGCGTCAGCGGCAAGTTCATCTGCTTTATTGATTGCATCTGTTTTTAACTGGTCTGTTTTTTCAGCGGCATTTTCACTTGCTTGATCGTATTTTGCACCCAGCTCATCGGCCTTTACAGAAGCGCTTTGCTTTAATTCGCTGGCCTTATTCTTAGCATCATCAGTTAATTCATCGGCTTTTTTCTCACCGACATCTTTAAGCTCTTTGGCTTTGTCCGTTATCTGATCTGCTTTGTCTGATGCCTCTTTTTTAATATCTTCCGCTTGTTCTTTTGCACTGTTAGTGAGTTCTTCAGCTTTTTTCTCACCCGTTTCTTTTAACTGTTGTGCTTTTTCTTCCGCTTGTTTAATGGTGTCGTCTTTCTTAGATGAATCATCACAAGCGGCTGTCACAGCAACAATACCGGCAAGAACAAGTGAAGCGATGATTTTCTTTTTCATAAACATTTCCTTATCACAAAGTGGTTGAATGAAGATATAAAATATCATACCAATACGTTGATATTCTAAATACTCACGTTTAAATATAGACGAATTGGATGGTGATATAAAATAGAAAAGTAGTTTTATAATAAAATGTTTTCATAGTGTACTGAAAAATAGAATAAATTTCTTTATTGGCTATTTGTTTTAAATTTAAATATTTTGTTATTTAATCAGTATAGAATAGATGAAGTTACAAGGTGATTAAGGGTATATTAGAATTCAAAAAGTTAGCTTGATATTCAATAATATAGGGATGCAATTATGACGTATTATTACACACTGGTTATTATAAAATTTATTATTGGTTTTGCTATTGTCTTAACCCATATGAATTTTTCAGGAAAAACTCAGCTCTCCCAAATGACACCGATTGATTTTATTGGTAATTTTGTGCTTGGTGGTATTATCGGTGGTGTGATTTATAGTGATACAATTCCATTATATCAATACGTTATTATGCTAGTTATGGGTGTGATGTTTATATCCTTTTTGAATTATTTAACCAAAAAATTTAATTTCTTTCGTAGTGTAACAATTGGAAACCCGATCCCAATTATTAAAAATGGTCAGTTCATCATGGAAAATATACTCGAGAAAGGAAACAAAATAGATATTCTGAATATCTCATCACGTATCCATGCCCAAGGGATCCATTCATTTCAAGAGATTTACTATGCTCAAATTGAGCCCGATGGGCAGCTGACTATTATTTGTGATAAAAATAATATGCCTTCGGTTATATTAATGAAAGATGGTGTGATTAGAACCAATGAATTAGCTTCGATTGAGCGAGACGAAGCGTGGTTAAAGCAACAGATTGAAATTCAAGGTATTGAGTCAATTGAGGATATTTTCTTAGCTGAATTTTGGCGTGGAGAAATTAGCTTTATTTTAAAAGATGGAAAAATTAAACGCCAAGATGAGCAAAGGCTAAAGGTGGTTGCGGAGTAAAAATAGTGATTGGGCTTAGAAACGTAGAGAGTGGATGAAAAATTAAATTTCTCATCCACCTAGAGATAAAGTTATTTTTTCAAATCATCGTATAGCATAAGCGATGATTTCTTTTCAGGATCGCCGATATACCGAGGTTGAGGCTTAAATTCATTATTGAATAAGCTCTTTTCGGGTTCGAATCCGGTGTAGTTTAATCCTGCCAAGTCAGACCAAGAATAGATAAAATCCATCGTACTATAAGGTCTTGTTGTCTTATCATTCAAATTAAACTCATGGGTCTGTAACCATTCAGGTGATTGCCAAACAAGGAATGGAATATTGTACATTACCTTACTCGGCTTACCTTCGCTGCGCCCTAGCATGTCATGAGGTGGCGTATCAAAGACATCTTCACCATGGTCAGAGAAAAAGACAAGAAAACCATTCTCTTTTGATGAATCAAAATCCTTGATCAGTGTTGAAACCACATAGTCATTATAATGTTGAGCATTGTCATAGGCATTGTAGTCTTTGATTTCATTATCTTTTAGATTTGCAGGAACAACGCTGTCTTTATTATTAAATACCGCTTTATCTTCAGGATAACGGAATTCATAACGCATATGCGTTCCTAACAGATGAACCACAATAAATTTTTTCTCTGCGGGATCGGCAAGGGCTTCTTTGAATGGCGAGAATACCACGTCATCATAGATCCTTGAGCTTGGCGCCATATCGTTGTTCAAATAATACTGTTTATCGGTTTGGCGTGAAAAAGCCGTCAGTAAAGTATTACGCTCTGTCATGGTTTGCTGATTGGTGATCCAAAAGGTTTTAAAGCCTGCTTGTTTCATCATGTTCATGATAGATGGGCGAGAATTAAATAACTCTGGCTCAGTTTGTGATGCGAAGGTAAGAATTTGCTGAAGTGCCTCAATGGTGTAAGGGCGAGATGTAACTACATCATTGAAAACAGACAAATTATTAGGATAATTTTCTGCAATATGATCGAGACCCGGTGTTGTTGGGCGCGGATAACCATATAAACTCATTCTGTCGCGGCTTGTTGACTCACCTATGACCAAAACAAAGGTTCTTGGCGTAGTGCCATTCGCATCAACAAAATTTTCGAGTGGTGGAATTTTGCTGTTATCGCGAATTAACTCTTCCATGTTCGCCAGTTGGTTTTTATAGAGGAAATAGCCACTGACAAATTGCCATGGTGCAGCGTAAGCGAGCTTACTATTGACGTAAGAAGCGACATTCTCTAAAGGCCTATCTTGCTTGATCGCTTTATTATAGTAAGGCACACCAAACAGGATAACCAAGATAAGTACAGATACACCAACACGGCCAAAGTTAGGCAATGTGACTGGCTTTAAGCGGGTCCATAGGAAGATAGCAACCAGAGTATAAGCCAGAATAACGCCGACTACTTTGAAGCTAAAATATTGTCTGAGGAACTCCCCGGCTTCATTGGTATTGGTTTCGAACATGACGAACATGACACTTTGTGATATTTGGTGACCATAAACCACAAAGTAAGCCAGTGCGATAACAGAAGATAACCAAAGAATAATACCGATAATACCAGCAACTAACTTTATTCTTTTCGGGAAAAGGAGGGCAGGAATAAGCCACAATGAACTATAAAGGAGAGAATCTCTTAATCCGATGGTATTACTTTGCCCAGTGATCACAACATAGAGTTGCAATATTGATGAGAAATACCAAAAGTAGATTAATAGCCAGAATAACGATATCCAGCTAAACCTTGTTGTGTGTGTCGAATTAACCATAAATTTTGGACTCTTACTTTTTTGTATTGTTAGGTAGTTATGAAAATAGTTGATAAATCAATTTTTAGATAGTCTACCAATCTTTAAGTTCAAAAATAGTTTGAGTGGCATAATAACTGCTTAATTTTAAGTTTAAGTTGTTGTTTGTTAATGATTTTAGTGATAAATATTTTTTTGTTTAGTTATTGTTATTCAATGTTTTAAGGGCTTCAGTAATGAATTTAAGTAAAATAAGGATGGGTGCGTTTTTTGTTGGTTGCACGATAAGCTAGATTGCTATTATCCTTTAAAAAATTTATGGTATATATACTTGTTATACTTCAAATTCAAACCATCGCGCTGTTGGCTACGCTCATTTGCATTAGTCACTTGCTTATGTCAGTTCCTAGCGAATCATTCGCTTATCGCCCGGTGGCAATTTGAATTATTTTGAATATAAAAAATTTGATAATTTTATTGATTAAAGGGTAAGGCCAAATAATGTTAGATAACTCGTTTGTGGCTTTTTTAAAATCTCCTTTATCTATCAGGTTATTGCTATCGATCTTGATCATTATTGATGGCTCCTTAATTTTAAAACCTGTTTTGAGTGCTTATACCGACTATATTGATTGGCGAGAAAATGGTTTTTCAGAATGGTTAAAGTCATTAGGGTTTATGAAGTTACTTGATATTCCACGTTTTTTACTGGGTGCCTCGCTGATTTTTCTTTCTCTATTTATGATTAATGGCGCACGTATCGCATGGGTATTTTCGCTGTTTTTATTAGCGATTATTTCATTTGTTGATTTAAAACTCGCACAGGAAAATATTCACCAAGGCTATTTTTCCCTCTCATTATTTATTGCACTGGGTATCTTTTGGAAGTTATACCACCATCACAGTTTAACTAGTGCGGGCTTTGTTGCTGTCACCTGTATTATCGCCTTATTGCTCTATTCTATTTTTGGCACATTGTATATTGGTAATGAATTCTTCCCTGTAGTTAAAGATGGTACGACCGCATTTTATTTTGCCTTAGTCTGTATGACCACCGTCGGGTTTGGCGATATTGTCCCCGTGACTGTTGATGCACGAGTCTTCACCGTCACTGTCATTATTCTGGGGATTACCATTTTTACGACATCGGTGGTTTACGTTGTTGGTGTTTTGGCGAAAGGGACGAAAGAGATTGTTCGTAAGAGGTTTTCTTATATGAAAAATCATTATGTTGTGATTGGTGGCACGCCAATGGCGGTCAATGTATACCAAGGTTTAAAAAAACGAGAATTACCTGTCGCGGTTATTTGCCAAGAAAATCACCGAAGCCATTATCCGGAAAAAGATAATATTGTGACAGGAGATCCAACCAGTTCTGAGTTATTGGCGTCGGCGAATGTTAAACAGGCTAAATGTGTGTTGATTATGACCGACAGTGACTCTCTCAGTACTTTTGCTTTATTAGGTGTGAGGGAATTGGCTGGTGCGGGCGTTAAAACAGTGGTGTTGGTTAACCAAGAAAGTAATATGGATAAAATCCGCTTATTGCATCCTGATATGTTATTTTCATTATCTTCCCTTGGTTCAGAAGTTTTGATGCAGGTGCTTTGCGGTGACGCAATATCCAGTGACACGATCAGTGATATGCTGTTGAACAAAGTTGCAAAAAGTGAATAGTGGCACGAATAATAGGGAATCTAGGGCATGTTAAGTGCGCAACAAATCAGTTGTCATCGACAAAATAGGATCTTGTTTCAGCAATTAAACTTTACGGTATTACCTGAGCAAATTTTACAGGTTGAAGGCCCTAACGGTGCCGGAAAAACTACCTTGTTGCGCATGATGGCGGGGCTATTAAAGCCAGATGAAGGCGATATTCTGTGGCAAGAACAGCCGATTGATAAACTAAAAGAAGACTTTACGCGTCATTTACTTTATTTAGGGCATAAACCCGCGGTTAAATCCCTCTTAACACCCTATGAAAATTTACTCTTTTACTATCGAATGCACCATAAAGAACCTGAAGGTGAGCGGATTTGGCAGGCCTTAGAAGAGGTTTCCCTGATTGGTTATGAAGATATCCCCGTATGCCAACTATCTGCTGGTCAGCAACGTCGAGCCAATTTAGCCAGGTTATGGCTTAGTGAAGCAACACTTTGGATTCTAGATGAACCTTTCACTGCCATTGATGTTGCAGGTGTTAATCGTTTAACTGAACGATTTCATCAACATGCCAAGCAAGGTGGAATTATTTTGTTTACCTCGCATCAGGCGATGTCAGGTCATTTTGGCTCATTGAAATTGACAGGTGGGTACGAGTAATGTTTTGGTTATTAATTAAAAGAGAACTGAAAATTGCCTTTAGAAGCTTTTCTGAGCTCGTTAATCCCCTGTGGTTTTTCTTAATTGTTATCACCTTATTCCCCCTGAGTATTGGGCCCGAACCTCAATTGCTTGCGCGTATTTCTGTCGGGATATTTTGGGTCGCCGCTATCCTCTCTTCTTTATTGTCTTTAGAGAGGTTGTTTAAAGATGACTATCTTGATGGCTCGTTAGAGCAGCTATTATTAGCACCTAATCCTTTATTCGTCACAGTGCTAGCCAAAGTTATCGCGCATTGGCTAGTCACTGGGTTGCCATTAATTCTACTTTCACCGATTGCGGCACTAATGCTGTCCTTCAATAGCGATACCTTGCTAGTACTCGCAGGTACTTTGCTATTAGGCACTCCTGTACTTAGCTTTATTGGTGCTATCGGTGCAGCGTTAACGGTATCCCTTAAAAAAGGGGGGGTATTGGTAAGCTTATTGGTATTACCGCTCTATATCCCAGTCTTAATCTATGCCACAGGTACAATGGAAGCGCATAGCTTCAATATGCCACTGAATGGCTATTTTGCTATTCTTGCCGCTTTATTTGCTGCAAGCCTTACCTTCTCACCTTTAGCCATTGCCGCAGCATTAAAAATTAATATCAGTAATAGCTAGCAAGACGGTCTTGCTGTGCTGGATGATATTCTCAGCACAGCGTTGTAGCCGGAGGGTTAATTATGTACATCGGCGATCATCACGTTTATTTCGCTTTTTGATTAAAACCGGATCACTCGACGAAACTCAATAATATTCATATTTGATATAGAGCCTAGATCATCATGCTAATCTTAGTGATAGAAGGAATATTGATTGGTTGTTTATTAGGGCTAACGGGGGCCGGTGGTGGCATTTTAGCTGTTCCTGCATTAATGGCTAGCCAAGGATGGGATGTTGCTCAAGCAGCTCCCGTTGGCTTGTTGGCCGTAACTTTTGCCGCGTTTATTGGTGTCATTGAAGGGCTAGTTAGAAAAAATATACGTTATAAAGCGGCACTTTGGATGGCGCTATTGAGTATTCCTTTTGCGAAATACGGGGTGTATTTTGCCAGCATTGTTCCTGCTATTTGGTTAACGTTGGTATTTTCCTGCATCATGTTATTAGTCGCATATCGAATATATTTTAATAAGCTGAACGAGTTAAATGATGCGCCGTGCCTAGTTAATCAGGAAACTGGCAAGTTTATTTGGAATATAAAAACGGCATCTATCCTTGGTTGTATTGGTATGGTTGTAGGTTTATTAACGGGCTCGCTTGGTGTTGGTGGTGGATTTATTATTGTACCTGCGTTACGAAAATTCACTAATCTTAATATGAAGAGCATTATCGCTACTTCATTAATGGTGATTTTTTTGATAGGTAGCATTAGTATATCAATTAATTTATTAAATGGATTTAAATATCCAATTAATATAAGTGCTATCTTTATATTGTCATGTATTTTTGGTTTGCTAATAGGGCGAGTAATAATAAACTACATTTCAGCTAAAATGATTAGATTTATTTTTTCTAGCGTGGTTATTATTGTTGCAGTTTATTTGATGTTTTCATCTTTGTTTTATCTATAAAGTTTTCATTAATTATTGAATTTTGAATTCGATTTATTTTAATGTTAAGAAGCAAAATATATTTATCTTCATTCATAAATGGGTATAATGGAAAATTGCATACTCATCATATCTGATGGTTGTTAAAAGGGACTTATAGCCTATCAATCAGAGTGCTCATTAAAGTTTGGTGAATATAATTATGACAAAACAAGATAGTTCAACAACTATAATTGATATAGCAAAACGTGCTAACGTAACTGACATTACTGTTTCTAGAGCATTTAATCACCCTGAAATGGTAAAGAAGGAAACGCGAGATAAAATATTAGCCATTGCGCAAGAATTAAATTATGTTCCTAATCTTTTTGCCCGTAATTTGAAAAATAAAAATAGTCGCATTATTGGTGTGGTTACAGACAGTACATTTAACCCATTTTATGTCGTATTGATTCAAACCGTTTCTCGATTAGCAAAAGAGAAGGGGTATCAAGTGATGATTTTCGACTCAGACAGTGATGAAAAAGCCGAGCAGACTGCAATTGAAACCTTAGTAAGTTATAAAGCGAGTGGGATTTTATTATCGCCAGTTAGAGATGATAAAGATTACCAGCCAAGTTATTTATCACTAATAGAACAGCACCGTGTCCCTTTGGTTTTTGTTGACCGTGCAATTTATCGCTATGGTGAAAAATATCCGGGCTTATATTTGAAAAATTTTGAAATTGGTACATTAACGGGTAAGTTTTTGAGTAAACAAGACTGTGATAATATTTTAATTGTTTCTGGCCCTAAAAATTCTGAGATTAGCTTGTCCCGTCTTTCTGGTATTTATGAAAGTTTCCCGAGCAAAAAAAATATTAATGTTCTTTATAGTAGTTATATCTTTAATAAAAATGATGAAATTTACCTAAGAGAAAAAATCCAAGAGCTTTATACCCCTAATATGTTTATTGTTGGGTTAAACGGTATTATTACTGCGGGAATGTATAAAATAACATCTGACTTGAAATTATCTTGTCGTTATTTCTCTGTTGACTTGCCTCCTTATGCAGACACCTATCATTTATCTATTTCTGGGGTTCATCATGACTCGGTATACCTTGGAAAATTAACAACAGAATTATTGTTTTCTGAAATAGAACGCGATCAAAATAAAGAGCATGAACCCAAGCAAATTTTTGTAGATGGGCAATTAGTTGTTTATTAAAAAATAAGGATTTCTTAATGAAATCCTTATTTAGTCCTAACTCAGGGATAACGTACTATTTTTAATTAACGTTTCATTGAGCTAATTAGCGTTGCACCCCAAATAATTAAGCCTTTAACGATATATTGAACATAAGGTGATATCCCGAGTAAATTCAGCCCATTATTCAGCACGCCTAAGATCATCGCCCCGATCAATGTACCAATAATCATACCTCGCCCACCTGCGATAGAGGCGCCCCCGAGTACAACAGCGGCAATCGCATCCAACTCAAAGCCAACCCCTGCGTTTGGTTGTCCACTCATTACCCGAGAGGTGAATATTAACCCGGCAAAAGCGGCAGTAAAACCACTGATCACATAAACCAACATCTTATAGCGTTCAACACGAATACCACTGAGGCGCGCAGCTTCTTCATTTCCACCAATTGCATAAATATAGCGGCCGAATGGGACGTGATTTAAAACAACATAGAAAATAAGATAAAGGCCAAGCATTAATAAGATGGGAACTTGAATTCCCATTAACTCTTCACGTCCCCAGAACGCAAATTCTTTAGGTAATCCTGATACAGGATAACCCCCCGTATAAATGAGGGCTAAGCCTTTTGCGATGATCATGGCACCTAAAGTAACAATGATCGGTGGCATTTTTCCGTAAGCGGCTAAAATTCCATTAATAAAACCAAAAGCAATACCAGAAAGAAGGCCAAGAGCAATCGCGACAGCAGGATCCATGCCGTAATATTTCATTAAGCCTGCCATTAATGTGCCCGATAATGCCATGACTGCGCCAACCGATAAATCAATCCCACCAGTAAGAATGGCGAAAGTCATACCAATTGCGATAATGGCATTAATCGATACTTGGCGCGCAATAGTTGATAAGTTATTAACGGTTAAAAAATGCTCATTGAAAATGGACATACAGGTAAATAATAAAATTAAACC
Organism: Providencia heimbachae ATCC 35613; assembly: GCF_001655055.1. Lineage (GTDB taxonomy): Bacteria > Pseudomonadota > Gammaproteobacteria > Enterobacterales > Enterobacteriaceae > Providencia > Providencia heimbachae. The sequence goes on from NZ_LXEW01000040.1 coordinate 101,370, forward strand.
AACTAATGGTAAAAAAGCCGGTATTCGCGTTAATTTAGAAACATTAAATTTATTTTTTGTTAGAGGAATAGTGTTTTGATTAGACATAGTCGTTACCCTATATAATATTGCCAGCCGCATGAACCATTATTTGAGTTGAGTTAATCTCATTTCCAGTTAACTCCGCAGCAATTTCACCATCTCGAAAAACCAAAACTCGATCACTGACACCAATGACTTCAGGCAATTCTGATGAGATCATAATGATGGAAATTCCTTTTTCGGTAAGCGAACGCATCAGTTGGTATATTTCTGATTTTGCGCCCACATCTATACCTCTCGTTGGTTCATCAAAAATAAGAATTTTGGCTTGTTTATTAAGCCAGCGAGCAATAACAACTTTTTGCTGATTTCCACCACTTAATGTAGAAACCGCGGTATGAGGCTCTGGTGTTTTTACTTTTACTTGGGAAATTAAATCAATGGATAACGCCAGTTCTTTTTTATTTTGAATTAAAAATAATTTTTTAGCGTGGTTGTTTAGCCAGATGTTTTCTTTGACTGAAAATGGCAAAACAAGACCTTGCGTTTTTCGGCTTTCGGGTAATAAACCAATACCTAATTGCAACGCTGCTGCCGCTGATTTCATCTTGACTTCTTTACCTTCTAAGACAACTTTCTTCTTATAGGATTTATCCGCGCCTATCATTGCAAGGATAGCTTCTGTTCGGCCAGAACCGACTAACCCTGCGAGCCCCAATATTTCACCTTTTTTAAGTTGAATATGATTAATTGGGCTATATGAAAAACGTTGAATCTGGGCATCTAAAATAATTTCTTGTCCATCAAAATGACGTTTATGTGGGTAAATGTTTGCAACCTCTCTATCTACCATCATTTCGATAATGACATCGAGATCGGTATCATCAACTTTACGTGAGCCGATATATTGGCCATCACGTAATACACTGATGGTATCGCATATTTCATAAATTTCTTCTAAGTGATGGGAGATAAAAAACATCCCAACACCTTTGTTTTTTAAATCACGCATGACATTGAAAAGGTGATTGGCTTCATTCGGTGTTAATGTGGCGGTTGGTTCATCTAAAACAAGTATCTTCGCGTCTAAAGATAATGCTTTTGCGATTTCAACAAATTGTTGCTCAGCAATACTTAAATGACTAATCGGCTCATCAATATTAATTTTCACACCAAGTTCAGATAATATTGCCTGAGACTTTTCACGCATTAATTTTCGATCAAGTAAGCCAAATTTATTTTTAAGCTCTCTATTTAAAAAGATATTTTCAAAAGCATTTAAATAGGGAATTAGTGAAAATTCTTGGAAAATAATGCCAATACCGGCTTTGATTGCATCCCGATAATTATGGAAAGTATGTTCTTTACCTTCAATGAGTATTTGCCCGCTATCAGGTTTATGTATTCCACATAAAACTTTCATCAGCGTTGATTTTCCTGCGCCATTTTCACCTAACAATGCATGAACCTCTCCTTTATCTAAAGAGAGATTAATCTTGTCTAAAGCTTTAACTCCAGGGAAAGTTTTACTGACATCTTTTAATGCTAACAATTGCATCATATTGCTTCCCTATATTTTCTCAACTGGGTCAAAAGGGGTAACAAAATTGTTTGGAAAATTAAATATTCCAATAATTAATTATTTAATTTATTTTAGAGAGTATTGCACTGAGATAAATTATCGACAGTGCAATACATTTATAACTAATTACTCTGGATTACCAATGGAAATCTTTCGCATTTGTTTTGTCGATTAATTTAACATCGATAGGAACTTCTTTAGGTACGTTTGCACCCCAATGTTTTGCCAGACCCATTGCTAAACCAATACGGACTTGGTCGCGAGGGAACTGTGCAGAAGTCGCAATAAAGGGTGAATCACCTTTTGCGATTTCGGCAACCGCTTCAGGAGAACCATCAACGCTAACCAGTTTTATATCACGGCCAGAAGATTCAATTGCGGCTAATGCCCCTAAAGAACCCACATCATTTACGCTGAAAATACCGCTTAATGTCGGGTTAGCTTGCAGCATATTTTCGGTAACGTTCATCGCCGTATCGCGTTCTTGTTTACCGTTTAATTTGGTTACAACTTTAATGTTCGGATATTCTTTCATTGCAGCTTCAAAGCCACGAACACGCTCAAGGATCGGTACGACAGGAATACCATCAAGAATAGCAACTTCGCCTTTGCCACCCAATGCATCACCTAAGCGTTTACCTGCCATCAAGCCAGCTTCATAGTTCTTAGAACCAACGAATGAGTCAATAGGACCATTTGCTTGCGCATCGATAGCAATAACCACCACTCCAGCTTTTTTCGCAGCCAGTACCGCTGTTTCAGCGCCAACACTGTCGGCTGGGTTGATTAATAGGATATCAATTTTTTTCTGTAGCATATCTTCGATATCACTAGTTTGCTTAGATACATCGTGAGCTGCATCAGAAATATACAGCTGAGCACCCATTTCACCTGTTGCGCTTTCTAAGGCTTCTTTCATGGTCACGAAATATTCATTATTTAATTCTTGAAACGACATGCCGACTGAAACAGGTTTTGCGGTAGCATTGAATGCCATACCTAAAGTAATTACACTTGCAGCTACGGCTAACTTTTTGAATTTACTCAACATAAGATGTTCTCCTAAAGAGCGTTTAATTATATGTAGGGTATTAGTAATTAGTGTTTATTTAATATTTTAATTATTACAACCAGTGAGCATATTTCTTATGGCTTAATGACGACTTTGATGGAGTCAGCCGATTTCGCCATGACAAATGCTTCTTCCCAATCATCAATTGAGTAGAAGTGGGTAACGATATCATCAGCGCTTACTAAGCCACGGCTAAATAGGTCAATAGCAACCTCATAGCTGTATGGGCCTAAGTGTGCACCGCGGATATCTAATTCTTTGCGGTCGCCAATAATTGACCAATCGACGGTAGTTTCTTTACCAAATACACTGAATTCAACAAAGCGGCCTAACTTACGGATCATTTCTAACCCTTGGGTGACGCCAATCGGTGCGCCAGTTGCTTCAATATAAACATCACAGCCATAACCTTCAGTCATCTCTTTGACTAATTTGATGGCGTCTTCTTTTAACGGGTTGATAACGACGTCAGCACCGAATTTTTTTGCTAATTCAAGGCGTTCGTCAATCGCATCAATAACAACTAATTTTTTAGGTGTTTTTAGCTTTGCAACTTGGATCATACAGAGACCTAATGGACCAGCACCAGCAATGACGACGACGTCATTTAAGTCAATTTCACCACGGCGAACCGTGTGGATTGCACATGCCATTGGTTCAATTAATGCGGCGTCTTTCTCGGAAAGTTCATCGGGGATTTTATGGATAATAGCGCGTTCAGAAAAACGCATATATTCAGCCATACCACCATCAGCGACCTCTTTTTGGAAACCATAAATGTCATGAGTTTCACACATCCAATACTTGCCTGATTTACAGAAACGACATTCCCAACAAGGAACAATTTGTTCTGCTAAAATACGATCGCCTACCTTGAGTTTATATTTTTCAGCGGAACCTTCACCTAATTCAGCGACGCGTCCATAAAACTCATGTCCTGGGACAACCGGTGCTTTGATCCATGGGTCATCACCCCAGAACATTTGTGCGCCATCATTGGCTTTGCAGTCACCTGCACAGATCCCACAACCATCAACTTTAATGACAACTTCTCTAAATCCTGCCGCGGGTCTTTTGATCGCTTTAAAGCGGTAATCATGGGGACCATGGCAAACAACTGCTTTCATTTTCTCTGGTAGGTTGCTCATTTTCTAAACCTCTTTCTAGATGTTAACCCTAATGTTGACGTCAACATTAAGCGTTTTTTTTATACCTAATTCGATCTATTTTTTAACGCTTAACTATCAATAACGATACAGATGTAAGAAAAATGGTTACTTAATGTTATAAATAAAATAACTTATTTTTAATATGACGACGTCGTCATTTTTGAAGGTTGAACATTTTAAAATTAAAAACTGTGACTTAGCTCTTAATTATTTTTATTTTTTATCCTATTTGATTTTAAAATGAAACGTCGATTAGTTGTTTTTAATAAATTGAAAATTAAGGAAATTTAAAATATTTTATTCACAATATGAGATCTTTTTCTGTGAATATTGTTATGAGTATAATTATTTTAGATATTTTCAGAAGGAGATAATTCATGCAGAAACATTTCAGCTCTCACTTTTGAATGTAATCAATTTTATAAAACATTGTTTATAGTGATATTGAAACTAATAAAAAGGCTCCAAACTTCATTGTATTAAACAAATACAGATCAGTTTGAAGCGAAGTCATTCAATTTTTAATATCATTTTGTTTCGGAACGTTGGTACTGTTTTAGAGTAAATAAAATAATTAATTCTATAAAGGTAAGGCTATTTAATCGTCATTATGTTCCTTTATTATTGTTTTTATTCAGAGCTATACCAGCATCGGGGCAATAATAAAACCAAATGCAACGCCTGCGAGAATTCCACCTAATCCCGGTAACATAAAGGGATGATTGAGAATATATTTTCCTACCCGAGTTGAGCCTGTAGAGTCAAATTCAATAGCTGCTAGTGAAGTAGGGTAAGTGGGAAGAACGAATACGCCAGTAACCGCGACAAATGAGGCTAAAATTGCCCAAGTGGGTACATCTAACGCGATGGCTAAAGGAATGATCAGCGGTGTCGTTGCGCCTTGTGAATATAATAATGCGCAGGTACAGAATAAGACTAAAGCCAGTAATATTGGATAAGCCGCTAATACATCTCCTGCAATTTCCTTAATTTGTCCCATATGGGCATCAACAAAGGTCGTCCCTAAAGTCACAATACCTAATATGACTGCAAGAGAACTCATGCCGGATCGAAATGTTGGTGCCATGACAATAGAATTAGGTGAAGTTTTACAAAATACCACCATTAAGCAGGCTGCACTCAGCATACAAATAATGATTATGTCACGGGTTCCCATTGGCTTCCCAATGTCAAAACCAGGACGTAATTGAGGAAAGGCGGCAAGTATCACAATGCCAATAGTCGCAAGAACAAAGAGCACAACTGAGAATTTTTCTTTTACTGTACTATCACCTTTCTTTTCTTCATATTTATGAACAAGGCCTTTTTGTAACCGGTCTAAATAAACTTCATCATCTTCAAGTTCACAGCCTTGACGTGAAGCGATAAATGCGGCAACCATTGCGGCGACAAAAGATGCGGGTAAGCAAACAGACATAACCACAAGAAAAGTTACACCATTGCCTTCCATTATTGTCAACATAGCTGCCATCGCCGCACTAATTGGCGATCCTGATATTGCGATTTGAGAGGCGACGACTGAGCCTGCCAGTGTTCTTGATGGACGAACGCCTGAGTCTTTCGCTATTTCAGCAATAACGGGGAGCATCGAAAATACAATAAAGCCAGTTCCAGCCATTATTGTCATAATCCAGGTGGTGATGGGCGCAATGATATTAATATATTTAGGATTTTTACGCATGAATGTTCCGGCAAGACGAACTAAATAGTCCATCCCACCCGCAGCTTGCAGTGCAGAAGCTGCAACGACGACGGTCATAATAATTAAAATAACATCAACAGGCGGGGAACCAATAGGTAAACCAAAACCAATGGTTAATACGGCTAATCCTAACCCACCACATAAACCAATGCCTATTCCCCCCATTCTAATTCCGAAGAAAATAGCACCCAATACAACAATGACCTCTAGCCAAATCATAATCGTCTCCAATAGACAATATATTGTCATTAGTAATAAAAAATAATTAATTGTTATAGTTTGATATAACGTTTAGGTGTTTATTATGAATTTTTGTTTGTAATTAAATTATGTTTTCCAACTCTTTTTTCATACCAATCGATACTAGCTCTTACTAATGAGCTGGTTGAATCAATATATTTTTCAGGGTTGTTTTTAATTTCTCTCTCAAGAATGACGGGCACTTCGGTACATCCTAAAACGATTATTTCAGCACCGGATGCAAATAATAATTCAGCTTGTTTTTTCATGATGGACTCAGCAAGTAATAAATTCCCCGATTTTAATAAATAGATACTTTCCATCACTAAATTTTGATTATCTATATTAGGTTTTATGCAGGTTAGATCATTTTCTTCAATGGCTTTCTGATATAATTCCATATACAAGGTTGCATTGGTTGCCAATAATCCAACTTTTTTCTTTTTTGTTAAAATAACTTCATTCATCGTTGTTTCAACAATGTTTAGCATTTCAACGTGACAGGACTTTTTAAGCTCTAAAAACCAAAAATGTGCAGTATTGCAAGGGATTATGATGCATTCTGCACCTGCATCTTCTAGTTTTTTAAGGTAATTTTCCATTGTAGGTAAAGGGGACATCCCATGATTTAAAAGCGCATTAGTGCGGTCTGGAATGTCAGGGATTGAAGATATAATTAATGGAATATGATCTTGATCTTTATTTGCAGCAGTAAAGGTTACAAATTTATTAAATAAATCGACGGTTGCTGCAGGCCCCATTCCACCTAGAACACCAATTAAACCTTTCACAATGATTACTCCTGATCCTTATTCCTCTTAGATATTTTATTTGTGTTAAATACCCTAGGGTGAATTAATGTTTAAATGAATTATTTTGTTGATGATATGTGTTTTTAATTAAACTTGGTTTTTAAGTTTAGAGTTAATGACTTGTTTTATTTTTACCAAGGAATATAGGGGAAGAGAAATGCAAGTAAGTATGGGGTTATGCAAAATCTGCATCACCTTTTATTTTAACGACAAAGTGAGCAATGGATTAATGGCTGTAAGCTATGTAGGGTAAGGTTTTTCGTAATTTAAAAATTAATTAAAAATATAAATTGATTTTAATTAATGTTTAAAATGTTAAGGCTATGCATAATACAAATAATGGCATTAAGAAAGTTAAAAATAAATTAACTAATAATTAACTTTTATTACCAATATAATTATCTTCATTAATTTAGTCGACTGATACTGAATTATTTAAGGCCAAACACCATGAAAAACATCGAAACAAAATGGCTATATGATTTTTTAACGTTAGAATCCTGCCGTCACTTTTCACATGCCGCAGAGCAACGAAATATTTCTCAACCTGCATTTAGCCGCAGGATCAGGGCATTGGAGGATGCTATTGGTGTTGAGTTATTTGATAGAACTATCTCGCCATTACAGCTTTCAGAGGAGGGTAAAATTTTTCATTCTCAAGCTCGCAGTTTATTGCAACAATTAGAGTGCAATCTCAGTGAGCTTTCGGGTCATAATGTCCTTAGCCTTCCAAATATAAAAATCGCAGCAGCGCATTCATTATCGCTCTCACTACTACCTAAATTAGTTCGTTCATTATCAGAATATGGTGGGGAATTTGTTTATCATGTGGAAGCTATCGATGTCGTTGAGGTGGTGAATACCTTACGAGAAGGAAAAAGTGACTTTATTATTTCGTTTTATGATGAAAATCTTATGCAGCCACCTTTTAACTGTTTAAATGTATTTGAATCTGAGCTCTATCCTATTTGCGCCGCTGACCAATTTGGAAGGCCGTTATTTGATATTTACCAGCCTCAAGTACCTTTGCTTAATTATACCAGTGCATCCTATATGGGGCGGTTAGTGAATCGTCGATTAAGTGAGTTTGGGGCGATAAGCTCTAAAACGCTATTTATGTCTTCGATGAGTGAATTATTAAAGCATATGGCGCTAGATGGTCATGGAATAGCTTGGCTTCCGATCTATTCGGTTGTCGACGAATTGAAAGAAAAAAAACTGGTTTGTCTCGATACGCCAGAATTGACTATTCCTATTCAAGCTTTTATCTATCGAATGGATACACGATTGAATAAAACGGCAGAAGATTTTTGGCGGATCCTTAAAAAGAATATTCCTGACAATCTAAAACATCTTTGATGGGAAGGCGGGGGGTGTTTCATTTACGAATGGCTATTGATAATTAAAAAATCTATCTCTTATTTTAACTCTGTTGATTTTCATTTTATTATAATTAAGTTTTCAATTGCGACGCTTTAATGTTCAATGTTGAAATTATTATAATAATCAATGGAGTAAATTTTGAGATTGACGTTTTCTTTACAGCAAAAAGTGAGTAGAAAAAAATACATCGGTGTTGTGGTTTTTTACTTTTTATGTCAATTAATTTTAATTAATTACATATCACCTTTATTGGATGAAAACTATTTATCTGAGTATTGGAGTGATGGTATTCAGTATGTCATTTCGGTAATTATTTATCTCTGCTTCTGCCTTCTTTTTGCTTTATCTTTAATTGTGCTCCAAATTTATTTCTTGAGAATATGGGTCTTTAGGCTAAATGATATCGGTTTCAATCCATATCTTTGCATTTTTCCTTTTTTTTACTTTTTAGTATTATTAATCAATAATTTTTTTATTTTTAGTCCTTGGGTCGCTTATCCCTATTTTCTCTTGATTTTCGTGAGTGCAATCCCTTCTACGGGGCGTTTTAAAAAAACAAAATAGTATCGAATTCGATAGAAATGATTGGAAATTGTTAAAGGGTGGCTGGATGCATTCTCGTCATACTGCCAACTATCGCCTATGCCTAACACTTTACAACTGAAAAGCAGCGAATGAGAGAGCTGATGTGGGTAGAATAATGCTTGATTCAATGGTGCAGGTTTAAGGTGGGAGATTGTTTAGTGGAGACTCAAAAGCAAAAACCCGCCTTAGGCGGGTTCTTTAAATGCGTGGTGCCCGGACTCGGAATCGAACCAAGGACACGGGGATTTTCAATCCCCTGCTCTACCGACTGAGCTATCCGGGCAACGGAGCGTATTAAACCTGATTTCAGCAGTCGAGTCAAGGCGCTTGATAAAAAGTTTGATTGGATGCGCTTTTTTTCAACAGCTTAGCCAGTTTTTAATCGAAAATAAGTAAAGCTGGGGGGGTAAATAAGCAAATGCCAGTAAGGACGATTATCGATACTGGCATTTTACATTTAATCGTAAATTAAATACTTAACGTAAATATTTTTTCTGTGCTTTATTTACCTTGATAAGGTAATTGCGCGATTCTGCCGCTGGGTGTTTTGTCGATAAGGTTTCGTACACATCACCCGGTTCAAGGTTATTGATGCGCTGTGCGGCTTGTTTTTTATCATTGTGGAATACTCGAAGTACACTGCCTGCTCCACCGTTGTATGCGGTAATAACGGCATAGCGGCGTGAGGTTGGGTTCTGTACATCGCCCAAGTAGCTGTTTTGCAGTATGGCTAAATAGGCTGCGCCAGTGTCGATATTATTTTCAGGGTCAAATAAATAGCTACGGCTCGGTACACCTGATTTTCCTTGTGAACGGAAAACATCTTTCCCTGCGGTATTTGGCATAATCTGCATTAATCCGAGGGCATCAGAGCGGCTAACCGCATAAGGGTTAAAGCTCGACTCAATTTGCATTATCGCCAAAATAAGTGACTCATCGACACCGTATTTAGCTGCGGATTTCTTAATATAAGGCAGATATTTGTGGGCTCGCTGATCTAAATGGTTAGGTACCAGCTGCATGGTAACAGACCAAACTACATTCATACCTGATTGCCTGCGCTGCATTTTGTTGCTAACCAGATAATCTGCAAATTTAGTGGCGCGCCATTCCCAGCGAACGGGCTCTCCTGCATTATCTAATACTTGGCCAAATAAGAAAGGTTCTTTGCTATGAGGGATGTCATTAATATCGGAATAGAGGTCGATAGAATTAGGGTCATCACCCATTAATAAGGTCGTGACAATCGCTTTTTTGAGATGCTGTGAAGGTTCAATCGCTGAAATAGTTTCTACCGTGATTGTGCCTGCGTCGAAATTAATGTGACTACGAGTACGATATTCATCAGTGTATTTCACATAATCTTTTGGTCCAGCGATAAGGACTTCTTTAATCCCCCAAATATTTTCAATATTATGGGCAAATTGTCCCATTAAAATATCGAAGCCATTGGTATCTTTTACATAATCAGGATTATAGTCAGATTTTTGATTGCTAGAACAAGAAACAATCAGTGGTATCAACAATGTTAGCGTAAGTAGTTTTTTCATACGATCCACAGTATTGGTGCAATAGGCCTATTTATCGATTTAATATTCTAAACAATTCAAGTTGCAGATAACACACCTGCAACTTGATGTGTGACGAGTATCAACCGATAGATTATTATTCCGGGGTGTAACCATCAATTTGAATGTCATGTCCTTCAAATAAGAACTTGACCATTTCTTGCTCTAGCATTTTACGGTCATCAGGATTCATGGTGTTGAGCTTTTTCTCGTTGATAAGCATAGTTTGCTTCGTCATCCACTGGCCCCAGGCTTCTTTCGATATTTCGTTAAAAATTCGTTTTCCTAATTCACCCGGATACAGCTGAAAATCTTGCCCATCAGCGTCACGTTGTAAAAAAGTACAAAAAATCGTTCTACTCATTATTTTTTTCCTCAAATATCAGGTAGTAAGGCTAATTGTTTTAATAAGCTATCAACCGGCGCGGCAAGGCCGATTGTTGCGCCTAGATGCAAGTTATACCAAAGTCCTTTACCTTCATCCATGGCAGCGTTAAATGCCTGAATATTAACTTTTACAGGGATAATATCCAAATGAAAATGGCTAAAAGTGTGGCGGAACGAAATTAATTGCTCCGGAATGTCATGTTGTAGGCCTGAATCGGCTAACCATTGATTGAGTTGTTCAAAGGATTCAAATTGTGGGAATACAAACAACCCACCCCAAATTCCAGAAGGTGGGCGCTGTTCCAACCAGACATTGTCTTTTTGTTGCATAATTAAAAACCAAGCACTTTTCTCAGGAATTTTTTGCTTTGGTTTTTTACCCGGGTAGGATTGCCATGAGTGATTTGCATAGGCGATACAGCCAGTATTTAATGGGCAAAGCTCACATTTAGGCTTACTACGCGTACAAACCATCGCGCCTAAATCCATCATAGCTTGATTAAAAAATTCGACACTTATTTCTGGTGTAACCTTGGTACTAATTTCCCAAAGACGATTTTCAACCTCTTTTTTACCGGGCCAACCGTCAATAGCATAACAGCGCGCTAGGACGCGTTTAACATTACCATCTAAGATTGGGTAATGTTGTTGCTGAGATAATGAGAGAATTGCCCCTGCGGTAGAGCGGCCGACACCGGGTAGGGCGAGGACTTCATCGAAGGTGGTTGGAAATAGGCCTTGGTGCTGTGTTGAGATAATTTGTGCCGCTTTATGCAGATTACGTGCTCGAGCGTAATACCCTAAGCCGGTCCATAAATGCAGAACCTCATCAATAGGCGCGGCAGCTAGTGCGTTTACATCTGCAAATCGATGAATGAATTTTTCAAAGTAAGGAATAACGGTACTGACTTGGGTTTGTTGTAGCATCACTTCAGACAACCAAACATGGTAGGACGATTTTTCTTGTTGCCATGGCAACGTTTTACGTCCGTATTTGTGGTACCAGTTGAGCACTGCTTGAGAAAATTGTTGAGCTTCCATTGAAATCATTATTTTTATAGGTATTCAGTAATGGTAAGGATTGCAACATAGACCGGAGAGGCTGTAAACCGCTTATTGTGTAGTAATATGTAAAGTTATCCAATTATCAACTGCAACATGTGTAGAGTTTTGATAAACTCCTCACCCGTTATGCTTTAATTTGTCGGGTCGCTGAGCGAAATCAATAATTATGCAACCCCTAAGCAACTGGAAGGATTAAGGGGTATACCTAAATATTTCAATTTGCTTGTTGGTACATTAACTCATTGGATAACTAATTCTTAGAACTTTATTATGATCAATAATGTCATCTCCCCCGAATATAATGAAGAGGGGCGGGTTATGCGTCGTGTCCGTAGTTTTGTCCGCCGTCAAGGGCGTCTGACAAAACGTCAGGAAGATGCATTAGAAAGCGAATGGCTTAAAATGGGCATCGATTTTGTTAACGAACCTTTTGATTTCGCTAAAGTATTTAATAATACAAATCCAGTTATTTTAGAAATTGGATTTGGTATGGGCTCTTCACTTGTCACTATGGCGGCACAAAATCCGGATAAAAATTTCCTAGGAATTGAAGTTCACGCTCCGGGTGTGGGTGCATGTCTTGCTTCTGCGAAAGAAGAAAATGTGACCAATTTGCGAGTGATGTGCCACGATGCAATCGAAGTGTTAGATTGTATGATCCCAGACAGTAGTTTATCTATGGTTCAGTTATTTTTTCCTGACCCATGGCATAAATCGAAACACAGTAAGCGCCGTATTGTGCAAGTCCCTTTTGCAGAAAAAATTCGCGGTAAGCTTACTATTGGCGGTGTTTTTCATATGGCGACCGATTGGCAGCCTTATGCGAAGCACATGCTTCAGGTAATGACGAGTATTGATGACTATAAAAATTTGTCGTCATCGAGTGACTATGTTCCTCGTCCAGAAACAAGACCAGAAACAAAATTTGAAAAGCGCGGCCAGCGGTTAGGGCACGGTGTATGGGATTTAATGTTTGAGAGGATTAATCATGGCTAAACAACCACGCAGTCGTCGTTTACGTAAAAAATTACGTTTGGATGAATTCCAAGAGTTAGGTTTCACTGTAAAATGGAACTTTAAAGAAGGCACACCGATTGAAGAAGTTGACCGCATGGTTGATGAATTAATTGCAGAAGCTATTGAGCCAAATGGTCTTGCTTTCGAAGCTAGCGGCTACATGAGCTGGGAAGGCATTGTTTGCCTACAGCAAATTGGTAAATGCACAGAAGAACATCGTCAAATCGTTGAGAATTGGCTGAAATCAAAAGGCATGAACGACGTTGTTGTTTCAGAGCTGTTTGATATCTGGTGGGAATAAGCATTAAATTGAGTATTTAATAAAAAGGCATCCTGTTGGATGCCTTTATTTTCTGGAGCGATAACTTTGAGCGCGATATTCTCTAATCAACTGCTAAACGATATCCTAGACCAAGTACGCCCTTTAATCGGTCAGGGTAATATCGCGGGCTATATTCCTGCATTAGGCGATGTTTCTCCGCATCATCTTGGGATTGCAGTCAATACGATAGAGGGTGACATGTTCACCGCTGGAGATGCGCAGCAACGTTTTTCAATTCAGTCAATTTCAAAAGTACTTAGCCTGACGTTAGCAATGACGCGCTATGAAGAAAATGAAATTTGGAGTCGCGTAGGTAAAGAACCCTCAGGTTTACCTTTTAATTCCTTGATTCAAATAGAAATGGAAAAAGGGATCCCGCGTAATCCTTTTATTAATGCGGGGGCGATTGTTATTGCTGATATGCTGCAATCACGGTTGAGCGCACCGAAGCAACGGATGTTAGAGTTTGTCCGAAAACTCGCCTGTGAACCTGATATCAGCTATGACATGTCGGTTGCTCGCTCTGAAATGGATCATGCCAGTCGCAATGCGGCAATTGCTTATCTAATGAAGTCGTTTGATAATTTCGAAAATGATGTTTTAACGGTACTCGAAACTTATTTTCATTATTGCTCTCTAAGTATGAATTGTGTTGAATTAGCACGATGTTTTTCTTATTTGACATCACAAGGGATCTCATCTTGTTCTATTGACCCGATTATCACGCCGCTTCAATCAAGGCAGATTAATGCATTGATGATGACGTGCGGTATGTATGACGGTTCTGGTGAGTTCGCTTTTCGGATTGGTATGCCCGGAAAATCCGGTGTAGGTGGTGGTATTGTTTGTGTTGTACCCAATCAATTTACTGTTGCAGTTTGGTCACCCGAGTTAGATTCGGCAGGGAACTCTTTAGTGGGTTGTGCCGCCTTAGAATTATTATCGAAACGAATTGGGCGTTCTGTTTTCTAATTATGATGAATAACAGAGTGCTTTATTAGGAGAGTTTATGCTACGCCGTACATTAATTGCATTTTCATTATTCGCTTGTGCTACGAGCCAAGCCGCTGATTATAACTGTTCAGTGACACCGCAAGACGATATTTTCATGACGCCCGAAAATGTGCAGGTGATAGGGCGCAGTGGTGATTTGAAAATAACCCCCAATGGCGATGTAACACTTGATGGCAAAAATATTGCGGTCACTGATGAACAAAAACAGCAAGCAATCCGTTATCAATCAGCTATTCGTAATGATTTACCTTGGATAAAACTAGAGTCTGAAAAAAAACTCGCCACCTCAAAACAAACTATCGATAAAGTGGTCGTTAGGGTGATTGGTAGTGACAGTAATGTGCGTAATCGGCTGACAAATTTAGAAAAAGAACTTAATGGTCAGATAAGCCAGATTATTGAAACTCGTCCGAATGGCTATGTATTTCATCATAAAGCCATGAAGCAGGTTGAAGCGAAAGGTCGCCAACTTGTGAATGAAAGTTTGGGCGGGATATTGCAAGACAGCATCAATGAAATGGGGCGCAAACAGCTACTTTCGGGCGGCGATACCAATCAGGTACTACAAGGCATGCTCGGTAATCTCGGTGGCTTACAGCAAGAGCTAGACGCTGAGTGGAAAAAGCAGGAAAACAGCTTTCAACAATTTGGCCAGCAAGTTTGTTCTAAAGTAACATCGATTGAGCAACAAAGAATTTCGTTATTAAATTCAATTAAAAAATAAATAACGCGAAGAATGAATAATATAGAGGCGGTGACAAGGAAACTTGTTACCGCCTTTTCGTATTTTAGGAAGTATGACTCACTTAACAATAATGAGAATGAAAATGAAATCAATTATCATTTAGTTGACATATCAATAACTCACTTTAGAATGCGGGTTTGGCTTAATCACTAAATCGGTGTTTTTTACTATGAAAAAATTCATTCCCGCTATACTTGTTTCCTTATTGTCTTTCTCTGCGCCATACGCTTTTAGTGCTGAATCAGCCCCTTTTACGCCAAATACAATTACGGCTCAGGGTGTTGATAAAGTGACGATTAAGCACCTTTCAGGTGAAACTGAAGTGGCTAAAAAACCACAAAAAGTTGTTCTATTTGACTTTGGTGTGTACGACTCAATGCAAAAATTGGGCTTAGGCGATAAAGTGGTTGCACTACCTACTGGAAACGCGCCTGCTTATATTAAAGGAAGCATTCCAGCATCAATGGAAAATGCAGGTGGAATGAAACAGCCGGATCTAGCTCAAATTGAACAATTAAAACCGGATTTAATTGTTATCACTGGCCGTCAAGGCAAGTCTTATGATGCATTATCAAAAATTGCACCAACCATTAATTTGGGTTCTGATAGCAAACACTATATTGACTCAGTGAAAGCCAATATCAGCTTAATTGGCGAGCTATATGGCAACCAAAAAGAAGTGGAACAACAACTGGTTCAGTTAGATAAAACAATTGCCGATGCACAGAAAAAGGCGGCTGACTCTAACAAAAAAGTCTTAGTGTTGATGCACAATGACGGGAAACTAATTCCTAATAATCAAGCGGTTGTTTATAACGTTGTTAAAGCACAGCGCGCTGAATTGCCTGTAGAAGAAAATGCGGATAAATCAAAACGTCGCGTTGTTGATACCAAAACAATTGCACAGGCAAATCCTGATGTGATCTTCATTGTTGACCGTAGCGAAGCGATTGGCGCCGGTAAATTGGAAAAAACGGTTTTTGAAGATCAAAACATCCAAGAAACCAAAGCCTATAAAGATGGCAAGATTGTCTATTTGAAATCTGATTTATGGTACTTATCGGGTGGTGGGTTAGTTAGCCTGACTGAGCAGATTGATGCGGTCACTAAAGCGTTATAATTTTTATGATTACGGCTGCTCATAAGTGGCCGTAATCAGTATTACCATTGTTATCATTCGTGTTATTATTGTCTAAGTTATTGTTCTAAAATATAAAGCCAGCATGTTAGCTATGCTGGCTTTTATCGTTTAACGTTATCAAGCCCTATTTGTGAGGGAATGATTTAACTGGACATTATTCTTCTTCACCCAGAAACAGTTCCAACAGTGAGTTTAAGAATAACTTTCCATGCTCAGTAATTTGCCATTCATCACTTGTTTCGGTGATATAGCCTTTAGCAAGCGCTTCATCGATTGATTCCCTGACGACAGACTCCGGTAGCCCGGTATATTCAGTAAACTCGTTTCGAGGCATCGCTTCAAGCAGACGAAAACGATTCATAAAATACTCGAATGGTCTATCATGCGCTTCAACATCATAGGATTGATGCAGATAACGGCCTTCCATATAGCCTCGAGGATGCTTGGTTTTGATGGTACGTAAAATCCTTCCATCTTCAAAAGATATTTTACCGTGAGCACCACAGCCAATTCCTAGGTAATCACCAAAGCGCCAATAATTCAGGTTATGTTCACATTGATAACCCGGTTTGGCATAAGCTGAGGTTTCATATTGTTGATACCCAGCAGCACTAAGTAGCTTATGCCCCTCTGAATAAATATCCCAGAGCGTATCATCATCAGGTAATTTAGGTGGGCGAGAGCCAAATTGGGTATTGGGTTCAATAGTTAATTGATACCAAGAAAGATGCGGTGGAGAAAGTTCTATGGCTTGGCGTAAGTCAGACAACCCTTCATCTTTTGTTTGTGAGGGTAGGCCGTGCATTAAATCGAGGTTAAAGCTACGAAGATTTAGGCTGGTTGCTAACCGAGCGGCTCGTTTAGCCTCATCAGGCCCATGAATACGCCCTAGGGTAATTAATTTATCATTACCAAAGCTTTGTACACCAATTGAAATACGATTAATTCCTGCCACTTGATAGCCGGCAAAACGTTCTGCTTCAACGGTTCCGGGGTTGGCTTCCATGGTAACTTCGGCTTGCGAGTCTAAATTAATACGCTGGCGAACACCATCCATCAGCGCTTGCATAGATTCAGCACTAAGTAAGCTGGGGGTTCCTCCGCCAATAAAAATTGTTTTAACCGAACGGGAGCCGATTAACTGGGCATCAACATCAAGGTCGCTAAGCAGGTGTTCAACATATTCTCTTTGAGGGATCTCACCTTTGAGAGTATGTGAGTTAAAATCACAATATGGACATTTTTGTACGCACCAAGGTATATGAATATACAGGCTTAACGGCGGTAACTTAAGCATTCTTGAGTGCATCCAACATCATTGCGAGCGCTTTGCCGCGATGGGAAATCGCTTGTTTTTCTGACTTAGTTAATTCCGCAGAAGTACAGCCTAATTCAGGGATATAAAATATAGGGTCATAACCAAAACCCCCTTGACCTTTAGGTTCATGGGTAATAATACCCTGCCAACGGCCATGAAAAACCAGAGGAGTTGGGTCTTCTGCATGACGCAAATACACTAATACACAGTTAAATTGCGCCTGACGTTTATCATTAGGCACCTCTTTCATTGCATCAAGTAGCTTAAGCAAATTTTGTTGATCAGTAGCTTCTTCACCCGCATAGCGAGCCGAGTAAATCCCCGGGGCGCCACCGAGGGCATCAACAGAAATACCCGAGTCATCAGCAATTGCAGGTAACCCTGTTTGTGCGGATGCATGACGTGCTTTCAAAATGGCATTTTCAATAAAGGTTAAGCCTGTTTCTTCAGCGGATTCAACGCCGAGTGAGGTTTGTGCCACAATATCCATGCCGAAATCACGCAGTAAATCAGCTAATTCATTCACTTTACCGGGATTACCGGTTGCTAAAACTACTTTTTGCATCGTTTTAAACTCGTTATTACATGATACCAATGGAATAGAGCATTGCCGTTAGTGATGGGTCAATCATCAGGGAGATGTCTAAGCGTAAATAATTCAAGGCAATTAAGATAAACATCACAATCATAGCTGAAAAATCTAACCCGCCCATCGCTGGAATAATACGGCGAATAGGGGCCATCAGCGGCTCAGTTAATTGGAACAGTAGAAAATCGACAGGGTTACGACCTTGGCTTACCCAGCTTAGGATAGCTCTAATTAGGATCATCCAAAAAATAAGTTTACCCACGTAAGTCAAGAGCAACAGGACTGCCATTGGTATGATGGTGATACCCAAGGCTGGTAGCATATTCGTTGCCCACATACCGAAGATAATACCCGCTAAGGCGAAGATGAATGCCACGAGAAGCGTTGCAGAGTCAATCTTACCCATTGCAGGGATAACTCGACGTAAAGGCCCGACAATCGGTTGAGTGGCTTTTACCACGAATTGTGAAAAAGGATTATAGAAGTCTGCTCGCACGATTTGCATCCAAGCTCGCAGCAGTAAGACAAAAATATACAGTTGGACTAGGGTTGTAATAACAAAAACTAAAGTCTTCATAGCAAATTCCGCGATTAATTAAAAAAGTTTTTCCATTTCTTCTGCTCTATCGATAGCACTTTGCATGGCTTGTGCGACCGTTTGCGGAAGGTTTCCATTATAAAATTGCTCTAAAGCCATCGCGGTGGTGCCGCCTTTAGAGGTGACTTGCTCACGCAATGTCGAAAATGCAATATCACCTTGTGATTTTGCAAGGGCAACCGAGCCGTCAATCGCATTGAGCACTAGCTCACGTGCTTGTTTTTCATCATAACCGAGTTGCTCTGCTTTTTGTTGCATTGCTTCCATAAATAGGAAGAAATAAGCAGGGGAGCTTCCGGTAATAGCAATCACATTATTGATTTCTTGCTCTTTTACACACCAAATCGTTGAACCAACACTTTGCATCAGTTCTTGGGCAAATTGTTTATCTTGTTCACTTACGGTATCTTGGGCGAACAAGCCACTCACCCCTTTTCCAACCAGTGAGGGGGTATTTGGCATGATGCGAATCAAACGTAATTCTTGGCCAAAATACGTATTATAACGATGAGCAGGAATGCCCGCTGCGATAGTCAAAACAAGTTTTTCGCTAAAATCAGTGGCTTGTTGTAATGCCTCACAGACCTCTTTCATCATTTGAGGTTTGACAGCTAATACAATGACATCAGCTTGTTTCACCGCAGCAACATTATCATTTGTACTATTGATACCATACTGCTCGGCAATTTTATCACGGCGTACAGGTGTTGGAGAACAGACGGTTATCTTTGATGCAGGGTAACCATGACTAACGAGACCTGCAATAATGGCATGCGCCATATTACCAGCACCAATGAATGCAATTTCGCGATGTTGCATCTTGTTCTCCTTATTTATTGATCATATTGACGAGCACCAAAAATAGCGGTTCCTATGCGAACAAGGGTTGAGCCGCAATGAATTGCCGCACTCATGTCATCTGTCATTCCCATCGAAAGCGTATCTACAGTTGGATAGTTCGTTTGTAATTGCTTAAATGCGTGTTCCATTTTTCGAAAAGCATCACATTGGCGTTCATATTCAGCTTCAGGGGCAGGGATCGTCATTAAACCACGTAAAACGAGGTTAGGCATCAATGAAACCTGCTTAGCCAGTGAATCCAGTGCTTCTAATTTTATGCCTGACTTACTGTTCTCATCGCTGATATTGATTTGAATGAGCACATTTAAAGGCGCTTTATCGTTAGGACGTTGGTCATTTAAGCGTTGAGCAATTTTTTCTCTATCTAGAGTATGAAACCAATCGAAATGTTCGGAGACTAGGCGGCTTTTATTTGATTGTAATGGGCCGATAAAATGCCAAATGAGGTCGGTTCTATCTGAGAAAAATTGAATTTTTTCTACACCTTCTTGAACATAATTTTCACCAAATTGGCGCTGTCCTGCATCAATGGCTTCCAAAATGGCTTCACAAGGCTTAGTTTTACTCACCGCTAGCAGTGTAATATCTTGTGGTGAGCGGTGACACTCTGTTGCGGCAAGATTAATGCGAGCGATAACATCAGAGAGATTATTTTGAATGGTCATTGTTTTATTCAATACCGTTTTTTGAATGACATTAGGTGAATACCCAGTATTGTTACTAGTGTAAAGCAAATTGGCTAAGAACGGCACCTTTGCATAGGGCGAATGCAAAAAAATATCGATAAAAATAAATCTGAATTTTTAGCCGTGTTGATCAAACCAGCTTTCGAGGATCACAACGGCAGAGGCCGAGTCAACTTTACCTTTACTGAGTGCGCGATAACCGCCTTGCTCAAATAACCCTGATTTAGCCTCAACAGTGGATAGCCTTTCATCGTGTAATTCAACTTTTACACCAAAACGACCATGTATACGGTTGGCAAAATTACGAGCTTGGCTAGTGACTAGTTGCTCCGTGCCATCCATATTGAGCGGAAGGCCAACAATGACTAATTGTGGCTGCCATTCTTTGAGTAACTTCTCGATTTGTTGCCAGTCGGGCCTGCCGTCACTTGCTTTTAACGAGGTTAGAGGACGAGCGGTACCAGTGATCTCTTGTCCAATAGCAACGCCGATACTTTTTGTACCGAAATCAAAGCCAAGTAAGGTTCTTCCAGACATTATGCATGCCCCGCTTGCATCGAAATCGTATGAATATTAATCCCTAATAAATTGGCTGCGGCTTTCCAGCGTTCATTAAGAGGCGTTTTAAAGATTAACGAAGGATCCGCTTCTACAGTAAGCCAGCTATTTTCCATAATTTCATTTTCAAGTTGTCCTGGTTCCCAGCTCGCATACCCTAATGCAACTAACGAATTTAACGGATGTTGTTCGCTACCGAGCGTTTCTAAAATATCTTTTGAGGTAGTGACCATGACGTCATCATTGAGATGCAAACTTGAAGCAAATCCTGGCACCGGTGTATGTAAAATAAAACCGTGCTCTTCAGCGACAGGACCGCCTGCAATCACCATTTTTTCTAAATTACGGGTATCGATTTTATCTGAAATTGTGATATCAAGTTTCTTTAGCATGGTACTGACTGAAAAGTCTTCAATCGGTTTATTAATAACTAACCCCATTGCTCCTTTTTCGTTGTGCTCGCACACATAAACGACAGACTGTACAAAATAAGGGTCTGTTAGAGATGGCATTGCGATTAAAAAATGGTTTTGTAGATTCATCAGATGTCTTTGCCGTTTAAACAATCACTTTAAATAAGATTTAAAAAGACCTACAAGAGGCCTTTTTAACTAAAATGTATTAGGGGGTTGTTGAACTTTACTGCTTATTTTTACAGCATAAAAGTTCAACAACCCTAGGTTACTTACTTTTTGAGCCGACGCTCAATAGCATCCATCAACATACCCGTGACGGAGATATCATAAGCAGCTTCAATTTCACGAGCACATGTTGGGCTGGTTACGTTAATTTCGGTCAATCTATCACCAATAATATCAAGACCCACAAACACTAAACCTTTTGCTTTTAACGTTGGTGCAACGGCGCGCGCAATCGCCCAATCACTTTCGCTAAGAGGACGCGCTTCACCACGGCCACCTGCTGCTAAGTTACCGCGAGTTTCCCCTTGTGCTGGAATACGCGCTAAGCAATAGGGGACGGGTTCACCATCAACAACGAGCACGCGCTTGTCACCGTCTTTGATTGCTGGCAAGAAATTTTGAGCCATACAATAACGCGAGCCGTGTTCGGTTAATGTTTCAATAATGACACCGACATTCGGGTCATCTTGTTTTAGGCGGAAGATAGAAGCGCCACCCATACCATCTAAAGGTTTAAAAATCACATCACCATGTTTTTGATGAAATTCTCTGAGCTTTTTAGCACTACGTGTGACTAAGGTATCGGGGGTTAATTCCGGGAACCATGCGGTAAAGAGTTTTTCGTTACAGTCGCGCAGACTTTGTGGCTTATTTACTATTAAAGAACCCGCTTCTTCAGCACGTTCAAGAATATAGGTCGCATAGATAAATTCAGTATCAAATGGCGGATCTTTACGCATTAAAATTGCATCAAGTGTACCCAGAGCGATATCTTGTTCGCCGTGGAACTCATACCACTTGCTTGGGTTCTCTTCGACGGTGACAATTTTAGTCAGTGCGCGAGCTTCACCTTGGTGTAAGTAGAGATCATCCATTTCCATATAATGGATTTCATAACCGCGACGCTGAGCTTCTAACATCATGGCAAAACTGGTGTCTTTCTTGATTTTAATGGACGCAATTGGGTCCATGACTATACCGAGCTTGATCATTTTTTCTCCTTAACCCAGATCACCGAGGCGCACTTGAAGTGCAGTGATAGCGGTTAGCGCAGTCGTTTCTGTTCGTAATACTCGAGGTCCTAACAGTATATCGGTAAATTGATAATTTGCTGTCATGGCGATTTCTTCAGTTGATAGGCCCCCTTCAGGGCCAATCAGTAATCTGACTTTTTTTCGGTCGGTCGGCAGGGTATTAATACTTTCTGTCGCTCGCGGATGTAAGTTAATTTTTAGTGCACCATCATTTTCAGCGCACCAATCTTCAAGCGTTTGTACAGGGCGGATTTCAGGGATCCGATTACGCCCACATTGCTCGCAAGCCGCAATCGCAATTCTTTGCCATTGCTGTAATTTTTTTTCCAGTCTTTCACCATCAAGACGAACGCCACAGCGTTCAGAAAGTAGCGGTGTAATGGTATTCACGCCAAGCTCAACAGATTTTTGAATAGTAAATTCCATTTTTTCACCACGGGACATCACTTGCCCTAGGTGTAAATCAAGTGGGGATTCACGATCATCAAGTTGGCTATTTTCTACGTGAACTAGCACATTTTTTTTCGTGGCTTCAGTGATCTCTGCACTGAATATCTGATTACTGCCGTCAAAAAGTTCGAGTTTTTGACCTGCCGTCATGCGAAGGACTCGGCCCACATGATTTGCTGCATCATCACCAAGCGGGATTGTTATATTGGTTTGAAGTGGCTCTGGATGATAAATGCGTGGGATGCGCATGGTTTTTCCTTAGTCGATACGAGTTTGAATATTTATACAACTGCTGATGAATATGGGGGCAAAATCTTTAAAAGCAAGATGATGAGCCCAGTTTACAATGAAAAGAATCGGTTTTGTAGTGCGTCTGTGCGGTATCTTAAATCGTTTCAAATAGGATAGATAAAAGCTTTTGTCGGATAAACCGATTATAAACAACGGAAATAAGGTGTTGGGATCTTTTTAAGCACACAGTATATTGTTTTAAATCTCCATAATGGAATAAGGAGTCAATATGAACTTTTTTTTTGAATATACTAACTATATTATTAATGAACTTTTATTTAATTATCTAGAACGTCTACTAAACGCAACATTGCCACTGGAATTATTATCTCAATATTTTTTAAATCGACAATCGGTTTCAAGTGTTAATCTCAATTATTATATTGATATTTATGAGTTTATTTTAGTTTTTGTTTTGCTGATTTTTTCTCATTTCATAACAAAGGCATTGTTGTTCCATATTCCCAAAAAATATCTTGAGGAAAAAAATATTTATATTAAAAATTCTATTTTATTGGTTTTTAATATTTCATTTTCCCTAATATTAATCCTAACTTTTAATAATTTGTTAATCATTTTTTTATTGTTTGTTTTTTTAAATTTGGTTATTCCTTTATTTATTATCGACCTTAAAATAGGGTATTTACCTGATGTATTAACTTATCCTTTATTGTGGCTCGGTTTACTCTCTCAGATATGGCGACCTAATGGCAATATTGTGTCAGCAATTTATGCGGTAATATTAAGTTTCACTGTAATGGTAGTAATGACGACATTAATCGAAAAAATAAAAAAACGCCCACAAATGGGGCGGGGGGATTTTAAATTAATTGCAGCTTGTGCTGCATGGCTCGGGGTGCTGCAATTACCTTATTTTCTTGCACTTTCTGCTTTGTTCGGATTGATGCAATACAGTATTGTTTATCTAAAAAATAAGCATAAAAGCATTGTTAGCATTCCCTTTGGCCCTGCAATTATTATTAGTGCAAGCTTTTGGCTATACCTATCACTAATTAATCACTCTCTGGCATTGCAATTATTCATTAGTTAGCAGCGGCAATCAGTGAGTCTAAGAATTGTTGCCATTTGTTTGCATCCCCTAAATAATTTTGCAGTGGGACTTTTAGCCATTTATCTTGCTGTTTGATGAGTAGTGTTGGAAAACCCGAAGAACCCGATTGAGCCAGTAATTTTTTACTGTTTTGAATATGTGAGTCGGTTTCATTTTTTTCACATAATACATAATCTTGCTGGTATTTATTACTATCTAATCCAAGTTCGTTAGCAATAGCAGATAAAACGTGAGGTTCATTAATATGGTGACCAGAAATGTAATGCGCTTTTTGAATTGCCTTTAGCATTTCAATCGCTTTACCCTGTTTAGCGGCCGCTAAAATAGCGGTTTGCGGTGGTGTTGAATCCATAACTAAACTTGGTTCATGCAGCATTTTAATATAGTCATCACCAAAAACTTGTCCGGTCATTGCTGCAATACGTTTGTCTGATTGCAGAATATATTGCCTAAATTGGTCATCTAAGTGAAGACGTGAATTGCCTGCTAACATGCCACCACCATGGAGCTCAATGTCGATATTAGGGTGGTTAGCCGCAACTTCAATTAAGGGTGCAGCCGCATAACACCAGCCACAATAGGGGTCATAAATGTAGTGTAAGGTTATTTTATTCATGGTTGCTCTCAGCAAATTATTCTAGATTTATTATTAAGATAATAACATCGCAACAAATTTGAGTTTAGTTGCGATGTGCTATTAAAAATAATAAGGTAATTACTTATTTGTTAATTTGTTTTTTACTAAATTATTGAGGCCATTGCATTTCGCCTTTTATCACTTTAGCGCTGAGTTCTAAACTTGATTTATCCTCTAAGTTTGGATATTTGTTTTCCATTTTTTGCGTCAATTCAGCGGCATTTTTACTGGTTGCGTTTGCGGCTTCAAAATCGGTTAAATACTGCTGCGTGAACGTCACTGTATTGAGGTCGGTTTTTGATTGGCCAGTAAAGTGTCCAGGAACAACCGTTTTAGGGTTCAGTGCTTTAATGCTTTCAAGTGCTTGTTGCCAGTTTTGACGTGACTCTTTAGTTTGCGTATCGGCAATCCATACATGGATATTATCAGAAACAATAACGCCACCAACAACAGCTTTGAGTGAAGGAACCCATACATAGCTTCTATCAGGCGATGCACTATCAAGACCTTTGATTTCTAACCTTTCACCATCAACGGTAAAGCTATTTCCTTGGATAACGTCGGGCACGATAATACTCGTAGGCGCTTCATTTTTTAGAACGTCGCCCCAATAAGCAAGTTTGCTGTCTTTGGTTAATTTAATTGCTTCAACTGTTTCAGCCGTCGCAACCACTTTCGCATCGGGGAATGCTTTGGTGATGGTCTCTAATCCAAAATAAAAATCAGGATCAGAATGGCTGATATAAATTGTCGTCAGTTTTTTATCTAATTTTTGAATTTTATCGACTAACCGCTGCGCATCATTGTTTTGAAATTGAGCATCAATAAGAACGACTTCTTTATCACCACTAATTATTTCTGATGACACCGGAAATACACTGTGGGTGCCTGGGTTATAGACATCTAAAGTTAGGTTAGTCGCTTGAGCTGATAATGTTGCTGTCGCAAATAAGGTTGCGATAGTTAAAGTGTGTAGTTTCATTAGTTATCCTAAAATTGGGTTAATTATTTAATATTCGTTTGGCTTGATGTGTATATTAAATTGCAATTATAAGAAGAAAAACGCCATAATTAGGGCATCTTTGTTGCATAAATCGGACAAATAAAATGGATAGATTAAAAGCAGTACAGGTTTTTATTACGATTGTGGAACAAGGCAGCTTGAGTTCCGCTGCGGATAAACTGGATATGTCTCGTGCGATGGTGACGCGTTATCTTTCTGAGATGGAACAATGGGCAGGTGTGCGTTTATTGAATCGAACAACTCGACGCCTCAGTTTAACGTCAGCAGGGGAAGGTGTTTATCAGCAATCATTACAGCTTAATGCGCTTTCCCAAGCCGTGCCTGTTCAGCAAAAACACGATGCGAAAGAACTTTCGGGTCTTGTGCGTATTAGTTGTTCACAATCGATTGCACAAAGTGCGCTATCGGTGGCTATTCCTGAGTTTTTACAACGTTATCCCAATATGGCAATTGATATGCAAATATCTAATAAATCCGTCAATCTTATTGAGGAGCGAATTGATTTAGCTATCCGTATTACCAATCAACTCGAACCTAATTTAATTGCTAGACCCCTATCAACTTGTCATTCGGTTATTTGTGCTGCCCCTGCATTTTTAAAAGATAAAAAGATACCGACGAAACCTGAAGACTTAGAGTTATTGGAGTGTTTAACGTATAGCTTTTTTGGCCGAAGTTTATGGAATTTTGAAAAAGAGGGTGAGAAGCATACGGTATTGGTTGATGGTCGATTAAGTGCCAATGAGTCCGTTGTTTTAGCGGAAGCGACACTCAATGGAATGGGGATTGCGATGCAGCCATACTATTCAGTGGCGAAATACTTAGCAACAGGGCAGTTGGTTCAACTATTACCCGACTACACACCGATGCCTCTTGGTATTTATGGGGTTTATACGAGTCGGCAAAATATGCCTACGACTCTGAGAGCGGTCATTGATTTTCTCGCAGATTGGTTCACGCATTCAGCTCATTGGCAATCATTGATGCAGCAACGGTAAATTTAATTTTTTTTCTATTTGGCTAAATGTATCACGCAAGTGCTGAGTGAAAATATCCGTAAGTTGTGATGACGGGCGATGGATGGGTTTAATCAGGCTAACAGTAAACGGAATCGAAAAGCTTAATGGGCGGATCACTAATTTTCCCGCAGACTGCTGGTGAAAATCCAATGCCGTCAATGGGTTGACAATAGAAATACCAATCCCCTTTAATGCCATAGCACAGATAGAAGAAGCGGAATGCGTCTCCATCACCATTTTTCTATCAACTTGATGTTCGGCAAAAATAGCATCAATAATCTGCCGATAGCTATCGGTGAGTGACAAGCTAATAAAGCGTTGGTGCTGAAAATCACTCGGTGTTAATAGCTGTTTATTTTCCAGAGGATGGCCTACTGGTAACACACACACTTCATTAAGTGAGCCTAATGTTTGCTGTTCAGTGCCGGGAGGTGTTTGAAGGTGCTCGGTTAAACCAAAATCATAACGCTGTGCAGAAAGCCACTCTTCAAGTAACGGGGATTCCTGAGGGATCACCGTTAGACTGACATCAGGGTAGTTATCCATAAATGAATGGCATACTTGTGGAAGTAATGACTGAGCAAATGCAGGCAAGCAGGTGATAGAAACCTGCGCATGTTCAAAACGTCGGATGGTCTCGGCAGAATTTTTAATCCGCTCCAAGCCATAGTAGGAACGTTCGACTTCTTCAAGAAAGCGTAGCCCTTGTACTGTCGGGTGTAATCGGCCTTTGACACGATCGAATAATTTGAACTGCAATAGGTGTTCAAGGCGTGCAAGTTCACGGCTGATTGTTGGCTGAGAGGTATTAAGTAATGCAGCGGCTTCGGTTAAGTTCGGTGCGGTCATTACCGCTCGAAAAATTTCAATATGACGCCAAGAAATTGCCTGCATATTACCTCTAGTATAATTCCATATCAAATATGAATAGACTTTAGCAAAAAGGATATTTTTTTTCCCGTATTTTCTCTGAATAATAGAGATTAATAGGATAACAATACAAAAAACGAGAACATCATGACCACATTCGCGACCACAACGAGCCAATACTTAACACCTGAGCACTTACATTCCTTGCCTGCACAATATGGCACTCCGTTATGGGTATACGATAGCGCGGTAATTATTGAGCGTATTAAGCAGCTGCAACTTTTTGATACGGTTCGTTTTGCACAAAAAGCTTGTTCAAACATTCATATTTTACGTTTAATGCGTGAGCAGGGTGTGAAAGTTGACTCGGTTTCTTTGGGGGAAATTGAACGTGCGCTGGTGGCGGGATTTCAAGCGGGAAGTGAGAAATCAGAGATAGTTTTCACGGCGGATGTGCTTGATAGTGCAACATTGTTAAAAGTGACAGCGCTCGATATTCCGGTAAATGCCGGTTCTATCGATATGCTTGATCAAATCGGAAAGCAAAAGACCGGTCATCCAGTTTGGTTACGCATTAATCCCGGTTTTGGTCATGGTCATAGCCAAAAAACTAATACAGGCGGCGAAAATAGTAAGCATGGTATTTGGTATGAGGATTTACCTGAAGCATTAGAAAAAATTCGCCAATATAATTTGTCACTGATTGGTTTGCATATGCACATTGGTTCAGGTGTAGATTATCAGCACCTTTCTAATGTGTGTGATTCAATGGTTGAGCTGGTTATTTCTGCGGGTGTCGATATTAAAGCCATTTCTGCTGGTGGTGGTTTATCAACCCCTTACCGTGAACAGGATGAATTGATTGATGTAGAGCATTATTACAGTTTATGGGATAGCGCACGTCAGCGTATTGAACAGCATCTAGGTCACTCTATTGAGTTGGAAATTGAACCTGGTCGTTACCTTGTTGCCGAATCAGGAGTGTTGTTAGCGGAAGTTCGTGCTGTAAAAGATATGGGCAGCCGTCATTATGTGCTGGTGGATAGCGGTTTTAATGACTTAATGCGCCCAGCGATGTATGGCAGCTATCATCATATTTCAGTATTACCAGCAAATGGTGGCTCTATCGAAAATTCTAATCAAAAAGAAACCATTATCGCAGGGCCATTATGTGAATCAGGGGATGTTTTCACGCAGCTAGAAGGGGGGATGGTGGAAACGCGTTTAATCCCGGATGTTAACGTGGGGGATTACCTTGTATTTCATGATACGGGTGCTTATGGTGCATCTATGTCATCAAATTATAATAGCCGCCCATTATTGCCTGAAGTCATGTTTGTGGACGGAATACCAAAGCTTATTCGCCGCCGCCAAACGATTGAAGAGTTATTAGCGTTGGAGATATAAGTTTAAAATTTAATTCGGTAACTTAATAAAACCCTGAAATTGAAGTAATGCAATAAAACAAGAAAGGAGCCTGTTGGCTCCTTTCTTGTTTTACATTGAATTGACTTAATTAAGCGGCTTTTTTCTTCTTCGATTGTTGTTCATCCGAAGCTTCAGCTTGCAACTTTTTTTCAGGAATAACTCCCAAGTCATTAAAATCAAATTCATCGACATTAATTGTACGCAATCTACTTGCTTCTGCTTTACGTAAGATATCCGCTTCATCTTGCGTAATTGCATTTTCAGCCAGCATTTGGTCTGCCAACTCATCTAAGCGAGTAAAGTTAAGTTTGCGTTCTTTCAACCGACAGATTCGGTCGAAAATAGGTTCTGCAGCAATAATATCGTATAACGCTTGGTTAACTAACCCGTGAGGATTGTTCGCTGTTGGTGTTAAATATTGTCCACGTCCCAGCCTGTCACGTGTTTCCGATGGCTCCATAATAAGTTGAGCCAGTTTATGGTCAAGCCTATCTGATGGCATGGACATTGAACGACCCAGAGGGAACAGTGTGATACGCATTAACCCTGCAACAGTGCGGTTTGGAAAGTTTTTCAGTAACTCATCAATGGCTTTTTCGGATTGATACAAACAATCTTCAACAGACCATTTCACCAGAGGTAAATCCGCTTTTTGACGACCTTCGTCTTCATAACGTTTTAACGTGGCGGAAGCGAGATATAGGTGACTCAAAATATCACCTAAGCGTGCTGAGATACGTTCACGACGTTTTAGACTGCCACCAAGTACACCCATTGCCACATCAGATAACAACGCTAAGTTAGCACTTTGGCGGTTTAGCATCTGATAATAACGACGTGTTTCATCTTTAGTTGGCGCGCTGCTACCTCGGCCATTGGTTAGACCTAGCCAGAAGCTGCGGAATTGGTTACTGATCACATGACCAATATGACCGAATACCGCTTTATCAAATTTGTGCAAGTTATTGTCTTGTGCTGCGGCCATTTCTTCTAATACAAAGGGGTGGCAACGAATTGCACCTTGCCCAAAGATAATCATGCTGCGCGTTAAGATATTAGCGCCTTCAACAGTGATCGCAATTGGCGCACCCTGATAGGCTCTAGCAACAAAGTTTGAATCACCAAGACAAATACCTTTACCACCGGTGATATCCATTGCATCTATGACCGCACGCTGGCCGCGATGGGTACAATGGTATTTTACGATTGCAGACAATACCGCCGGTTTTTCACCGAGCATGATCCCTGACGTAATTAAAGTTGCTGCGGCATCCATTAAATAGGTATTACCTGCGATGCGAGCAAGCGGTTCTTCAATCCCTTCCATTTTACCGATAGGGAGTTTGAATTGACGGCGAATATAAGAATAAGCCCCTGTTGCCATCGCAATACTTTTTAGGCTGCCCGTTGAGTTCGATGGTAGTGTGATACCACGACCAACCGAGAGACACTCAACTAGCATTCTCCAGCCTTGGCCTGCCATTTTTGGCCCGCCAATGATGTAATCAATTGGAACGAAGATATCTTCACCACGGGTAGGACCATTCATAAAGGGTACGTTCAATGGAAAGTGGCGATGACCAATTTCAACACCCGGTGTGTTTGTCGGTATTAATGCGCAAGTGATGCCAAGGTTTTTCTCTCCCCCGAGTAATTTTTCAGGATCAGAGAGTTTGAATGCAAGGCCAAGCACGGTTGCGATAGGTGCAAGGGTAATATATCGTTTATTCCAGCTTAAACGCATCCCCAAAACTTGTTCACCTTGCCATTCCCCCATACAAACAATACCTGAGTCAGGGATTGCGCCTGCATCAGAACCGGCTTCCGGGCTGGTGAGCGCGAAACAGGGGATCTCTTCGCCTGTTGCAAGACCGGGTAAATAGCGTTGTTTTTGCTCATCAGTACCATAATGTTGCAATAACTCACCTGGACCTAAAGAGTTTGGTACACCAACGGTGATCGCTAAAATACCGGATACACCCGCCAGTTTTTGTAAAACTTGCGATTGTGCATAAGCGGAAAATTCAAGGCCACCAAATTCTTTCTTGATGATCATGGCGAAGAAACGGTGATCCCGTAGGTATTGCCATACTTCAGGCGTAAGGTCAGCAAGCTCGTGGCTGACTTCAAAGTCATTAACCATGCCGCAAACCGTTTCAACTGGACCGTCAATAAAAGCTTGTTCTTCGGCGGTGAGTTGTGGTTTTGGATAATTATGTAATTTATTCCAGTCCGGTGCACCGCGGAATAGATCGCCTTCCCACCACGTTGTACCTGCATCTATCGCTTCCTTTTCGGTACGCGACATCGGAGGCATTACCTTCTGGAACATTTTCATGGCGCGTCCAGAGAAAAATGACTGGCGAACTGGGGTGAAAACAAAAGGGAAAAGCACAATAGCTACAGGAAGTAACATCCAGTAGCTCCATATATCTAATATGCCCATTACCGCTGTGTATGCGAGTAGCAGAATAGTACTCAATACCAGCGATGTTTTGTGATAACAAAGAACACCAACTAAGCCTAGAAATAAAATGATGCTGAGAAGGATCATAGTGAAACTCCTGTCTACTTGTAAGAGGTCTGACCTGTTTGTTATCTTAATCTATACCTATTAATAAAAAGTTAGCAATATATTTACATCTTAATTACAACTCAGCTCACAAAAACATCAGATAACAGGGCGTGATAGTTTCGAGAAAATAAAGACACACCAAAAAAACAGTGGTGATGAAAGAAGTGAAACAATTAATCAAGTTAATAGGCCCAATACCGCACAATCATCAGTAGAAACAAACTGTATGCTGTGCAACAATCTGAGTATTAAAGATTAATTTCCAATCTTCCAAACGGCATGTTATTGGCGATACTTAGGCATTGCCATGTTGAATTATCAAGGGAATGGTTGGTCGTTATCTCAATGACGCATTCGTTAAATTTAAGGGGAAACCTCATGTATCAAGACCTAATCCGTGGTGAGCTAAATGAAGCTGCCGATACGTTATCGAATTTTTTAAACGATAGCGCGAATATTGACGCGATTCAAAAAGCGGCAGTATTGCTGGCAGACTCCTTTAAAGCTGGGGGCAAAGTACTATCATGCGGTAATGGCGGTTCTCATTGTGATGCAATGCATTTTGCTGAAGAATTAACGGGACGTTATCGTGAAAATCGCCCTGGTTATCCAGCTATTGCGATTTCTGATGTTAGCCATTTATCTTGTGTTAGTAATGATTTTGGTTATGAGTTTGTTTTTTCTCGCTTTATCGAAGCTGTTGGTATGAAAGGTGATGTTTTACTGGGGATCTCTACATCAGGAAATTCAGGAAATATCATTAAAGCAATAAGTGCGGCTCGTGAAAAAGGCATGAAAGTGATCACATTAACGGGTAAAGATGGCGGTAAAATGGCGGGAACTGCGGATATCGAAATTCGTGTTCCCCATTTTGGTTACGCCGATCGCATCCAAGAAATTCATATTAAAGTGATCCATATCCTGATTCAATTAATTGAAAAAGAGATGGTGAAATAGTTTTTAATTTCTAGCTGGAGTCTTTAAATGTGCGAATTACTTGGCATGAGTGCCAATGTACCAACTGACATTTCTTTCAGTCTTCGTGGGCTAATATCTCGAGGCGGGCAAACGGGTCCTCATAAAGATGGTTGGGGTATTACTTTCTACGAAGGGCTGGGCTGTCGTACATTTAAAGACCCGCAACCCAGTTTTGTTTCTCCTGTTGCACGTTTTGTGCAGGAGTATCCGATTAAGTCTGAAACCATTGTTGCACATATTCGCCAAGCCAATCGCGGTGACGTTTCATTAGTGAATACACATCCTTTTACGCGTGAACTTTGGGGACGTAACTGGACTTATGCGCATAATGGGCAGCTAAAAGGTTTTAGGACATTGAAAACGGGTAATTACCGTCCGATTGGTGAAACGGATAGCGAGTGGGCATTTTGCTGGATTTTACATCAACTAGCAGAGAAATATCCCCGGCGGCCATCTAATTGGAAAGCTGTTTTTCGTTTCATTGCTATTTTAGCTGACCAACTTCGCAATAAAGGCGTATTTAACATGCTGTTATCAGATGGGCAATACTTGATGGCATTTAGTTCCACCAAGCTGCATTGGATCACGCGTCGATCCCCATTTGGTAAAGCAAAATTACTCGATCAAGATGTGGAAATTGATTTTCAGCAGTGCACAACACCGACAGATGTTGTATCAGTCATTGCCACTGCACCTCTCACGGGAAATGAAAGTTGGCAAAAGATTGAGCCCGGTAATTTTGTGCTATTCTACCTTGGTCAACGCATATTGTGACTTAGATCCCAATAATTTAGTGGGTGTTTCTGGCATGCTAATAACCGCATATTTACCTAATGTGACTGATATTTCAGCAGGTTTTCCTGTACGGTTAAAATAATCATAAGCAGGCTGAAGTTGCTTCCAAAATGAATAATGGCTTGAGTTACGATAACGCAGCATATTTTCAGGTGTCATTTTGAAAGGATAGATGTTTACATCAATCGCCGACTGACCATTTTTAAATGCAATCTCTACCTTTTGATAGATTTCGCTCATGTATTCATCCGTCATTGCGTAACAGCCTACAGAGACACAACTTCCGTGAATCATCAGGTAGTTACCGTCATATCCTTGCGCTTTGTCAAATTCATTAGGGAAACCTAGGTTAATAGATCGGTAATACCGACTATTAGGATTTAACTGAGATGCTGTTATTTGATAAAATCCTTCAGGACTTTTCAAATCACCCTCTAATTTTTTAGGGCCTAGTCCTCCAGAGAATTTACATATTGGGTATGTTTTGGCTATTTTATATTGGCCACTAGGCGTTTTATGGTAGAGCTCAAGAATACCTTCTTGCTTAAATATCTGGATAAAAATCGATGAGTCACGACTATTATTTGATTCGTGATTAAGCAAAAATGAATTGTTTTCTGCTTGAGCAACCACTGAATATGTGAAACTAAAGGATAAAACTAAGCCAATAAATTTACTTGAGTTCATACATAAGCCAAATATAAAAGGTTAGGTTGATTAAAAATAGTACATGTTTAAGTCATTTTAGCTGAGCAAATGAAAATTTAATATAGCATGTTAATAATTTTGAAATGAACGCTTATTGTATGAAAAATAAGCAGCAATCGTTAAACATGAATATAATACTCGGAAATTCCGATTTGTTACAAAAATATTTTAAATATTATTGCGATTTGCTTGAACTATGTCACTTCTATAGCCGGACATAGGGTGAGGGAACTGATAAAATTACGCCCGGCAAAATAAGAAAATTGAATCACAATATTAGAGAATTACTTGCTTAAGTTATATTAATAACTTGAGCTGTTTTTATTACTGAGCCGCTATCATTCATTGCTGAATCGTTAGCTTAGGGTTTAACTGATAAACTTGTGCAGATCTTATGATTAAAATTAAAAAAGGCCTCAACCTTCCCATCGCAGGAGAGCCAGCCCAAGTGATAGAAGACGGCCCGAAAATTCAACACGTAGCTTTGCTGGGTGAAGAATATGTCGGGATGCGTCCTTCGATGCTGGTTAAAGAAGGTGAGCGTGTAATAAAAGGGCAAATTCTTTTTGAAGATAAAAAGAATCCGGGTGTGATGTTTACAAGTCCCGCCTGCGGCAAAGTCGTTGCTATTCATCGTGGTGAGCGTCGTGTACTTCAGTCAGTTGTGATTGAAATTGAGGGAAACGACCAAGAAACATTTTCGGCTTATAACCGAGATGAGCTTGCAACATTAACGCGTGATCAGGTTGAACAAAATCTGTTAAAATCGGGTCTATGGACGGCAATCAGAACTCGCCCATTCAGTCGTTCACCTCAGCCAGGTTCATCACCTGTTGCTATTTTTGTTACAGCCATTGACACCAATCCTCTTGCAGCGGATCCGCTGATAATTATTCGCGAAAATGAGCAAGCGTTTAATGATGGGTTGATGGTACTGAGTCATCTAACGGAAGGTAAAGTCCATGTTTGTCATGGAATGGGAGAATTACCGAAAGTTAGTGCTAACTCACAAATCACCTATACGCAATTTGTTGGGCCACATCCTGCAGGTTTGGCAGGAACACATATCCATTATCTTGAACCGGTTAGTATCAAGAAAAAGGTATGGAGCCTAAATTATCAAGACGTTATTGCTATCGGAAAATTATTTATTACCGGTCATCTCGATACCGACCGAGTGATTTCTTTAGCGGGACCTCAAGTTGAAAAGCCGCGTTTACTGCGCACTTGCCTTGGGGCTGATCTGTATGAATTAACCCAAGGTCAACTTAAAGGTGGGGAAAACCGTATTATTTCCGGTTCTGTGCTTTGGGGGGTGACCTGTGATGAAACACATCATTATTTAGGGCGCTTTCATAACCAAGTTTCTGTTTTAGCGGAAGATCGCAATAAAGAGTTATTTGGTTGGATTATGCCGGGCGTGAATAAATTTACGATTACGCGTACCACGATAGGGCATTTCCTTAAAGGTAAGCGTTTTAATTTCACCACAACCATGAATGGCGGTGAACGTTCAATGGTACCAATTGGTAACTACGAGCGGGTGATGCCACTTGATATCATGATTACCCATCTATTACGTGATCTTCTCGCTGGGGATACGGATACTTCTCAAGAGTTGGGTTGTTTGGAACTGGATGAAGAAGACTTGGGGCTGTGTACATATGTATGCCCGGCTAAATATGAGTATGGTCCAGTACTGCGTGATATTCTGACCAAGATTGAGCTAGAAGGGTAATTCCATGGGTCTGAAAAATTTATTTGAAAAATATGAGCACCATTTTGAACCCGGTGGAAAACTAGAGAAATACTATGCGTTGTTTGAAGCTGTTTCGACAGTTTTTTACACGCCGGGAACCGTTACCAAAGGTCGTTCTCACGTTCGTGATACCATTGACCTTAAGCGTATGATGATTTTAGTTTGGCTCGCCGTTTTCCCTGCGATGTTCTGGGGAATGTATAACGTCGGGAACCAAGCTATTCCTGCATTACATCATTTATACAGTGGTGCTGAGCTACAACAAGTTCTTGCGAGCGATTGGCATTACAGCCTTGCTCAAATGTTAGGGGCATCACTAACACCGGATGCAGGTTGGGGAAGTAAAATGCTGCTTGGCGCAGTATATTTTCTGCCTATTTA
Organism: Providencia heimbachae ATCC 35613; assembly: GCF_001655055.1. GTDB lineage: Bacteria > Pseudomonadota > Gammaproteobacteria > Enterobacterales > Enterobacteriaceae > Providencia > Providencia heimbachae. Next base: position 137,488 of record NZ_LXEW01000040.1, read on the forward strand.
TCTCGTTGTATTCCTCGTAGGCGGTTTCTGGGAAGTTTTATTCGCCATGATCCGCGGGCATGAAATCAACGAAGGCTTCTTTATCTCTTCAATACTTTTTGCGCTAATTGTTCCGCCAACCATTCCATTATGGCAAGCGGCATTAGGGATTACATTTGGTGTTGTGGTGGCGAAAGAAATCTTTGGTGGAACAGGCCGTAACTTCTTAAACCCTGCATTGGCAGGCCGTGCTTTTCTTTTCTTTGCTTATCCGGCTCAAATTTCAGGTGACTTAGTTTGGACTGCGGCTGATGGTTTCTCTGGCGCTACACCGCTTTCACAGTGGGCAACAGGCGGCGAAAGCGCTCTGATGAACACCGTGACAGGTGAACCTATCACATGGATGCAGGCCTTCTTAGGCAATATGCCCGGTTCGATTGGTGAAGTTTCAACGCTGATGATATTTATTGGCGGTGCGCTCATTATTTTCTTCCGGATTGCTTCTTGGCGTATTGTTGCCGGTGTTATGTTAGGCATGATTGCCATGTCTTACTTGTTCAATCTTATCGGTTCAGACACCAACCCATTGTTTGCAATGCAATGGTGGTGGCATATGGTTCTCGGTGGCTTTGCCTTCGGTATGATCTTTATGGCGACAGACCCCGTTTCCGCTTCATTTACCGATAAAGGCAAGTGGGCATACGGTATTCTGATCGGTGTAATGTGCGTACTTATCAGGGTTGTAAATCCAGCCTATCCAGAAGGGATGATGCTAGCAATCCTGTTCGCCAACCTGTTTGCTCCTCTGTTTGACTATATGGTCGTTCAAGCAAATATTAAGCGGAGAAAAGCCCGTGGCTAATGAAAAATCGAATAACAAAGATAGCATCGGAAGGACATTCCTCGTCGTTTTCATCCTATGCTTAGTGTGTTCCGTCGTGGTGGCTGGTGCGGCTGTTGGTTTAAAACCACAGCAGCAAGAACAAATCTTGTTAGATACACAGCGTAATATCCTCAGTGTCGCAGGTTTACTAAAACCGAAAATGACCGCAGAGGAAGTTCAAGAGGTTTACAGAGATCGTATAACGCCTAAGCTTTTGAGTTTTAAAACCAATGAGTTATCTGATGGTACTAGCCGGTTTGATTTAAACAATGAATTACGCAGTGATGAAACCAGTATCGCATTATCACCTGCAGAAGATATTGCCAAAATTCGTCGCCGCGCAAACAGTGCTGAAATTTACTTAGTTAAAGATGACGCAGGAAAAGTTTCTCAAATCATTCTTCCTGTTTATGGTTCAGGTTTGTGGTCTGTGATGTATGCCTTTGTTGCTGTTGATATTGATGGCATCACTTCTCGCGGTATTACTTACTATGCACATGGTGAAACCCCTGGTCTTGGTGGGGAAGTGGATAATAAACAATGGATAGCTCAGTGGCCGGGTAAAAAACTGATCAATGAGCAAGGTATGCCAGCAATTAAAATCGTGCGTAGTGGCGCAACAGATAGTCCTTATGGCATCGATGGTCTTTCAGGTGCAACACTGACATCAAACGGAATTCAACACACCTTTGATTTCTGGATGGGTGATAACGGTTTTGGTCCGTTCCTGAAAAAAGTACGTGAAGGAGCGCTGAATAATGGCTGATTCAAAAGAAGTAAAACGCGTCCTTCTTGGACCGTTGTTAGATAATAACCCAATTGCCTTACAGGTTTTGGGGGTGTGCTCTGCATTAGCGGTAACCACCAAATTAGAGACTGCACTGGTGATGACGATTGCTGTCACACTGGTTACTGCTTTTTCTAACTTTTTTATCTCACTGATTCGAAACTACATTCCAAGTAGTGTGCGTATTATTGTTCAAATGGCAATTATTGCGTCATTAGTTATTGTCGTTGACCAAATCTTACGTGCTTATGCTTATGAAATATCAAAACAGCTTTCTGTCTTTGTTGGTTTGATCATCACCAACTGTATCGTGATGGGGCGTGCTGAAGCGTACGCGATGAAGTCACCTCCGATTGAAAGCTTTATGGATGGTATTGGTAATGGTCTTGGCTATGGTGTGATCCTTGTATTAGTCGGTTTCCTCCGTGAACTCTTTGGGTCAGGTAAGTTGTTCGGTATTACCGTATTTGAATCACTGCAAAATGGTGGTTGGTACATGCCAAATGGGCTGTTCTTACTGGCGCCAAGTGCATTCTTTATTATTGGCATGTTGATTTGGGGATTACGTATCCTGAAACCAGCCCAAGTAGAGAAGGAATAATCTAATGGAACATTATATTAGCTTGTTTGTTAAAGCTATATTTATTGAAAATATGGCATTAGCCTTCTTCTTGGGAATGTGTACATTCCTCGCCGTATCAAAGAATGTCAAAACTGCTTTTGGTCTTGGGATTGCAGTTACCGTTGTATTAGGTATTTCTGTCCCAGCGAATAACCTTGTTTACAATTTAGTCTTACGTGATGGCGCATTGGTTGAAGGAGTCGATTTATCGTTCCTTAACTTCATTACGTTCATTGGGGTTATTGCTGCATTGGTTCAAATTCTGGAAATGATTTTGGATCGTTATTTCCCATCACTGTATAACGCACTGGGTATCTTCTTACCGTTGATTACCGTTAACTGTGCAATTTTTGGTGGTGTGTCTTTCATGGCTCAGCGCGATTACAACTTTACTGAATCCATTGTATATGGGTTTGGTTCGGGGATCGGCTGGATGCTCGCGATCGTATTGATGGCAGCAATCCGTGAAAAAATGAAATATTCAGATATTCCAGCGGGTCTAAAAGGGTTAGGCATCACCTTTGTTACGACCGGTTTGATGGCATTGGGCTTTATGTCCTTCTCCGGTGTGCAGCTATAAAGGCGAGAAGAATTCATGGAAATTATTATTCTAGGTGTAGTGATGTTCACCCTGATCGTCTTGGCGCTAACAGGTTTAATCTTGTTTGCAAAATCCAAGCTGGTTAACACGGGGAATATCAAAGTTGAAGTCAATGGCGACCCTGATAAAAGTTTTGACGCTCCTGCAGGGGATAAACTGCTAGGTATGCTGGCAAACCAAGGTATCTTTGTTTCATCAGCTTGTGGTGGTGGTGGTTCATGTGGCCAGTGCCGCGTGAAAATCAAAGAGGGCGGCGGTGATATTTTACCAACCGAGCTTTCGCATATTAATAAGCGTGAAGCGAAAGAAGGTTGCCGTTTGGCTTGTCAGGTGAATGTTAAGCAAGACCTGAAAATAGAATTACCTGAAGAAATTTTTGGTGTTAAAAAATGGGAATGTGAAGTTATCTCTAATGATAACAAAGCGACTTTCATTAAAGAGCTGAAGCTGAAAATTCCTGATGGGGAAGTCGTTCCATTCCGCGCGGGCGGTTTCATTCAAATTGAATGCCCTGAACACGTTGTGAAGTATGCGGATTTTGATGTACCACTGGAATACCGTGAAGACTGGGATAAGTTCAATTTATTCCGTTATGTTTCTGAGGTGAAAGAGCCAACTGTTCGTGCATATTCAATGGCTAACTATCCTGAAGAGCACGGTATTATCTTGCTGAACGTGCGTATTGCAACACCGCCACCACGTAACCCAGATGTACCTCCAGGAATTATGTCTTCTTATATTTGGTCATTGAAGCCAGGTGATAAAGTGACTATTTCGGGGCCATTTGGTGAGTTCTTTGCTAAAGAAACTGAAGCTGAAATGATCTTTGTTGGTGGTGGTGCGGGTATGGCGCCTATGCGTTCCCATATCTTTGACCAATTACGTCGCTTAGATTCTAAACGTAAAATCAGTTTTTGGTATGGTGCACGTTCTAAACGTGAAATGTTCTATACGGAAGATTTCGATCAACTCGCTGCGGAACATGAAAATTTCACTTGGCATGTTGCACTTTCTGACGCAATGCCGGAAGATAATTGGGATGGCTATACTGGATTTATTCATAATGTCCTGTATGAAAATTACTTAAAGGATCACCCTGCGCCAGAAGATTGTGAGTTCTATATGTGTGGACCTCCAATGATGAACGCCGCTGTTATCAAGATGCTTAAAGATCTTGGTGTTGAGGATGATAATATCTTACTGGATGATTTCGGTGGTTAAGTAACCTAAGTTGTTTTATTTAGCGCCCACAAATGTGGGCGTTTACGATTTAAGCAGAGAAAATGATGCTAAACAGAAAAGTGATCGCCCCCGTGCTGTTATTTGCAGCAACACTATTTTTAGCCGCTTGTGGTGGACCTGAACAACAGAATCTTCAGGGACAGACAATGGGAACCTATTATTCTGTCAAATATGTTACGGATTCATCAGAACATACACCTGAAGCGATTCAATCTGAGATTGATAAACGTTTGGAAGAAGTTAATGATCAGATGTCGACTTATCGACCTGATTCTGAACTCAGTCGTTTTAATCAATCGAAAGAGGTGAATGTTCCTTTCCCTGTTTCAGCAGCAACGGCTAAAGTCGTAAAAAAAGCGATTGAAATTAATAAGCTAACAGATGGCTCTTTAGATGTAACTGTCGGACCATTAGTGAATTTATGGGGGTTTGGCCCTGAAGGGCGAGTGACTAAAGCCCCAACAAATGAAGAACTCGAAAAACGTCGTTCGTGGGTTGGTATTGAAAAACTGTCGGTACAAGATAATAACTTGATTAAAACCATTCCAGAGCTCTATGTTGATCTTTCATCAATAGCCAAGGGCTACGGTGTCGATGTTGTTGCTGAGTACTTAGAATCCCTTAATATTAATGATTATATGGTTGATATTGGTGGTGAAGTTCGCACGAGTGGTAATAATGGAAAAGACGCACCTTGGCGCATCGCCATAGAGAAGCCTTCTGCGGATGGTGTAAGCCAAACAGCACAAGAAATTATTGAGCCGGGTAACCTTTCAATTGCGACTTCCGGTGATTACCGTAACTATTTTGAGCAAGATGGTGTTCGTTTTTCTCACACAATTGATCCTAAAACGGGTAAACCAATTACCCATAATTTAGTTTCAATTACGGTACTTGCGGATGATTGTATGAGTGCTGACGGGCTATCAACTGGGCTGAATGTATTAGGGCCGGAAGCAGGGTTTGCCTTAGCTGAAAAGATGAATGTACCTGTTTTCATGATCGTTAAGACAGATAAAGGCTTTGAAGAGCGCTATACTAAAGCATTCGAACCCTTTTTAAAGAAAAACGGTAAATAGGAGGAGAGAGGAATGCTAAATGTGTTTATTGCAGCCTTTGTCTTATTTTTACTGGCATTTTTAGGCATGTCACTTGGATACATTATTAAGCGTAAAAGTATTCAAGGGAGCTGTGGTGGGCTAAGCAGTATTGGTGTTGAAAAAGTCTGCGAATGCCCCGAACCTTGTGATGCCCGTAAAAAACGTATGGCACGAGAAGAAGCACGCCAAAAAACGTTAGATAAAAACCGAATTATCTAAAGCAATACGCTCTATATCATTTAGACATATAAAATATAAGCATACCTGTCAAAAACGGTATGCTTATATAATTTATGATTCGCCTATTCATTATCATTTGGTCATTATCATTTGGCTAAATTAAAACCATTTTTTTAGTGCAGGATAGCGATGTAGGATAGATGACATGCATTGTTCTGGCATCTCCATTAAACCTGATAGTTACTTTTCCATTATCATTATCATTATCAGTGAGTTGGCAAGGAAAAAACTCCCCACTACTCCAAGTCTGGCCTTGCTTAGTGGTTATTTTTGCTTTCCAATCACTCTTATCTGTGGAGTTAAAGGTGAATGAGTGGGCGTCTTTTATGGTTTTTTTATCTGCTACGTTATAGAGAATAAAAACCGTATCGATTGTGGTAGAGCCTCGGTGATAATGAATTTCAACTTTTCTTAAATCTTCATTCCAAAAATTTTCAATAGATATTGACCCAGATATTGGTGACATGAATTAAATCCTCTTATTTTAAATTTAAATAATCATGGCATTAGGTCTTAGGTGTGTAATTAATATTGATTGTTATTTATTAATGAAAAAAGGCTTGATGAGGTAAGATAAATATAAAAAATAACGAAGAATTTTATAGGGTAGAATATTTTTAATAAAAGATATGACTTAAATTATTTAGAATTAACTTTGATATATCATGTTATTTTTAAATTTAGTTTAAGCCATATAATTAATTATTTTTTAAAGGCTTTTGGGGAGTCAACCATGACGGCATCAGCACCAATTTCTGTTGCTAATTGGTAATCGCTCGCGTTATTTACACCAAATAAAATAATATAGGCGTTACCATTTTTCTTAAAGCAGTCGATAGCTTCTTTATCCCATGACAATGTAGCCGGAGAACGCGCCTCTCCTAGGGTATATTTTTCAACGACTTCAACTTTTCGATGTAGTTCAAACCCATACCAGCGATCTGCTGGTGTTTTTGCGGAATTTGATTGAGTCTCAGTTGGCAAAGAACATTGGTGATCCATAACACTATTAGCCAAGATAGTGCGAGTTTCATCGCGACTTTCAAAGGTGTGGATCTTTTCTGAGAGCTTATTTAATGCTTTGATAAAATCGTTATTGGTAGAATAGAAGCGAACTTTATCTGTGGTGTTAGTTTTATCTAATAAAGCAAGAATTGCCATAGCTTGTGTTTGAGGGTTCGCATCGGGCGATTTTAAATCAATGTAAAATGTGGTTGTTGGATATTTATTGAGAATGGCTTCTAGTGTTGTGATGGTTGTATCTTCAGCGGGTAGCTGTAGATTATTTTTTTGATTAAATTTATAAGCAGCATTGATTTGGTTAAGTTGCTGCGCCGAATAATTTGAGATAGCGCCTTTTTTATTGGTTAGTGCGTCTAGATCGCTTGGGCGATATAGAACTAACTGATCGTCTTTACTCAATTGAACCGTTAACCATATTGCATCTGCTTTATTCTTATTTGCTAAATCAATCGCATAAATTGTATTTTCTGGCGCATCTGCGGTTCCGGCTCGGTGGGCAACGATTTGCGGTGATAGCGCGAGTGCACTGTGGCTTGCAAGTAGAAGTAGGCTAGCGGTGATCCCTTGTTTTATTCGTGGAGTCATTGAATTCATCATTTCCATTTCCTAAAATTATTAATATATCAATATATTACATGAAATTACTGGAGCCCTTTTTGTAATACTTTTCGTGCTCTTTGTAAGTAGCTTTTAATAGAATTAGGACTAACTTTTAATTGTAATGCGATTTGCTTATAGGTCATTCCATCAAGTTGAGCCAATAAAAAAGCGCTCTCCACATGCTTAGGGAGTGTGGCGAGTTTTTCTGATGCCAATCGCAATTGTTCTTCAATAACTAATTGATTTTCCAAGTGCCACTCTTGCTCTGGCTCTATCAATTGATGTTGGTAGTGCATCTCTATTTCTTTACGTCGATAAAAATTAGCAATATTACGTAGGGCAACGGTATACATAAAAGCTTGTGGAAAGAGCAGAGTTTGACTGCGATATGTTTCAATCGTATGAATAAAAACATCATGCATAATTTCTTGTGCGATATCACTGTTAGGTGTTCGAGCAAGAATATATCGATATAAGCGAGGGGCATATTGATGAAAAAGCTGGTTTTCTTCAGCTGTAGATAGTTTGTTAGGTCGAATGTTATATTTTGCCATAAATAAAAATGGCAATTATTATCATTTGCATTATCAATGTCAATGCTAGGCTCCTATTAATGGGAGCCTATGGCGGAAATTAATTAAAAGTATTTTGTGATATTAAGTCGAATATCGCGTCCTACACCAGAAACAGATTCCCCAAGGTAAGGGTAGTAATCTTTTTCAAATAAGTTAGTGACGGTGACTCTTGCTGTGGTATCGGGTAAGAATTCAGGTTCCCATTGAGCAAATGCACCATAAAGAGCATAACCTTTGGATTTTGGATAACCCCAAGAATTAGCCTTTGGATCTCTATCCTCCGGAGCCCGCACTTGGTGGCCCACAAAGTCTCCCGTTATCCCAAAATTAGCATTCCATTGTGGGAGTTTGTAGCCAAGCATGACGTGTAAGGTATCTGGAGGGATCTCGCCAATCCAGGTTTTTTGTTCAAACCAAGGATCACGTGGTGAAGCATCACGTTCCCCTTTGATGGTGGAATAAGCCACTTTACCAAATGTATTCGGGCTATCATAAAATAGTTCAATTTCTAAGCCTTCAATAGTATAGCCGGGTAAATTCCGATAGTTAGATAAGGGTCTGTCACATTCACCGGTTCCATACTTTTGTGCTTCACAATATTCGCCTCGGCGACGAAAAATTTCATCCTTTCCTTTATTTCGAAAAAGGGTGGTTCGAATTTGTAGCTGGTCATCGGCTTGGATGACCTGATCAAAATCGAAAATAGCGCCTAGCCGAATGCCATCCATCCGCTCTTTACCGAGGTTACGACTACTTCCGGTGAGTGAGCTCCGCGCAAATTGCACCTCATATTGCTCATCGATAACAGGGGCTCGCCATGTACGGCTAATATCACCAAATAATGTTAGGTTAGGCGTGGTTTTCCATAAAATACCGAGGTGTGGCGAAAAACCATCATAGCTCACAGGGCGATAATCATGAGCAATGAGTGGATCTTTTTCCATGTAAGTTTGCGCTAAATTGCCTTTTCCTTTGTTTTTGACGTAGTCATAACGTACGCCCGGTGTAATGGTTAAAGTACGCCAAGTAATTGCATCTTGGATATAGGCACTGGTGGTTTCTTGAACACCGGCAGGCATAAATTGAGGTTGATAGTACCCATAGTTATAATTAGGATTACTAATTTTGCCTTTATCGAACATCAAAATACCGCGATCATTTTTATGCCAACGAGCACCAATAGTAAGCTGGTGTTCTAATCTACCGGTATCAAAAATACTTTCATTATGAACATCAAATAATTGGTCGGTATAATCCACCCAACTTTCATTACCAAGGCTTGAAGACATAAAAGTAGAGGCATGCTTAGGACGAGTATCGTGCTGCTTAGTTTTGGATAAGGCATAAGTCGTGGTTAAGTTAACCCAGTCATTATTTTCAGGAACATAATTCCATTTTATACTGTAGTTTTGGTCGAGTTGATCGCGCTGAACCAGTTTACGTTTCATGGCACCATCAAAGCCATATTTGTCGATTTCGCTTTGAGTAGGATTTGGCAGCTCATCACGCTTGGCTGCCCACGGCACAAGGTTGTCCGATTCGGATCGCATAGCGGAAAGGCTTAAGGTGTGTTGATCGTTTAAATAGATATTTGTTTTGATCAGATAAGACATTTGATCGGAATCTGAGTAACCAAAGCGTGTCCCATCGGGCCGACGTAAATCATCGCCTTTTCTTTTACTGACATACAATAAACCATCAGCAACACCATTGAGTGTTTTTCCATAAAGTGCTGAGCTGTATATATTTTGTCGGTCATTAGTGTGATAACTGTATTTGAACATGGCCCCAAAGTTTTGATCCTTACGCAGGAGGTCATTAGGATCTTTTGTGGTGATCTTAATTGTTCCCCCAAACCCACCATTACCGTCCATGATATTGTGAGGGCCTTTATCTACATCAATACGTTTAATTAACTCCGGTTCAATAAATATCGATCCTTGGCGGTATTTTTCAAAACCTTTTGGTGCATCATCAAGGGTTACTTTGACATCTTCGACATCCCCCATCCCCCAAATATTGAGTGTTTGCCCGCCAGGGCGAGGTGAGCCAGAGGAGGAGACTCCGGGAAGTTGATCAACCAGTTCAGCGAGGTTATTTGCTTGTGTGCGCTCAATATCTTTAAGTTTGAGCACTGAGCTACCTGCGCCAACGCTCGAATTCAAGTTACCCACCACGGATAGCGCTGGGAATAAAACAACATCATCTTGTTTTTTCGCTTGTTTCGTTGATGTTGAATCTGTTTGAGCCAATGCGCTAGTCGCTGTTGCTGACGCAACAAGGAGACTAATCAAAGAAAGCCGATTTAACCCTGATAATAAAGTGCAGGAAGATTGACTACCTGCTTGCAACAATAAAGTACAATTTTTATTCATTCTTATTTCCAATAATTAGCCAATATCATAAACACGTTTAATGAGTCGTTTTAGTGGTACAAACGGGTAATGAAAATGATAATTATTTCTGAATAGAATGTTATATGTCGAATAATTGAATCCATTATTATTATACTGTATATTTAATCAGTGTTTTTCCGGTGTGAGTTTATTATGCGCAAAATTATTCATATTGATATGGATTGCTTTTATGCCGCGATAGAGATGCGTGATGACCCTAGCCTACGTAATGTACCCATTGCTGTTGGGGGAAGCGCTGATCGCCGTGGTGTTATCAGCACAGCGAATTATGAAGCTCGTCGGTATGGGGTACATAGTGCAATGTCTACCGCGGTTGCTTTACGACTTTGCCCTCATCTTAAAGTTGTTCCCGGAAGAATGGCGTTATATAAAGAAACATCGGTACATATCCGTAAAATATTTGCTCGCTATACTGATCTTATTGAGCCGCTTTCTCTTGATGAAGCATACTTAGATGTCACCGATTGCCAGCAGTTGCATGGTTCAGCAACATTAATTGCCCAAGAAATCCGTCAACAAATTTTTGATGAATTACAGTTAACCGCTTCTGCGGGGATCGCCCCGATTAAGTTTTTAGCCAAAATTGCCTCAGATATGAATAAGCCGAATGGACAGTTTGTGATCAAGCCTCAAGAGATGGCGGCTTTTGTGTCGACATTATCATTACGAAAGATCCCCGGCGTCGGCAAGGTAACCGCACAAAAATTAGCGGATATGGGGTTACATACTTGTGCCGATGTACAAAAATATGATGCTGTTGCATTAATGAAGAGTATGGGGAAGTTTGGGCAAGCATTGTGGGAACGCTGCCATGCTATCGATGAGCGGCCTATCAATCCAGATAGATTACGTAAATCTGTGGGGGTAGAGCGCACGCTAGCGGAAGATATCCATCAATGGGAGGAATGCCTTCCATTGTTAGATAAGCTTTATGATGAGCTGCAGTTGCGCTTATCGAAGGTCAAGCCAGACTTACGTATCGCACGCCAAGGGGTGAAATTTAAATTTGGGGATTTCCAGCAAACCACGCAAGAGCATGTTTATCCAATATTAGATAAGCAAGATTTAGTGCAGATGGCAAAACAGGTATGGGAAAATCGTCGTGAGGGGCGAGGAGTTCGATTAGTCGGACTGCACGTTACCTTACAGAGTCCTCAAATTGAGCGTCAATTATTATTATCCTTCATACTTTAAGCGACAGCATTGTTGGCTGCACTCCACTACTCGGGTCACATACTGACGTATGTGACCCGCAAGGTACTTAGGTGGAACCGAATTAAAACTTAATTAGTTTTTAACCGGGATATTTTTTAGGATAGCCGTTAACAGCTTCCAGTATTGTCCAACACTTTCCACATGCACGCGTTCATCAGGTGAGTGAGCACCACGAATGGTTGGGCCGATAGAAACCATATCCATTTCAGGATAAGGTTTTTTGAATAGACCACACTCAAGGCCTGCATGGATCACCATAATATTAGGTGTTTTGCCAAACAGTTGTTGGTAAGTTTCGCTGACGATATGCATGACGGGGGAATCAGCATCTGGCTGCCAGCCGGGGTAGCTGCCTTCTGCACGATATTTTGCTTGGGCTAATTTGCTGATAGACGTTAGCATGTTAACAACATAATTTTTGCCGCTATCGATTAATGAACGCACTAAGAAGATAACTTCTGCTTTATCTTCTGTCATCGTGACAACGCCTTCATTGAGTGAAGTTTCAACCACACCTTTAGCCACATCACTCATGCGAATAACATCGTTTGGCGCTGCATTTAAGAAGAAAACAAAACGTTTTTGACAGTCGTCAGTGATAGCTTTTAGTTCCGTTTTTGTTTCTTCGAGGAGTAAGACTAAATTTGGCTCAGCGACTGCTAATTCATTCTGCAAAATACCTTCATAACGGGCTCTAAGCGCGGTTAATTCAGCAACTTTATCTGCAGGCACTGCAATAATCGCATGACCTTCACGTGGGATAGCGTTACGCAGTGTACCACCGGTTAATTCGAGTAATTTCAGGCTGAGATCTTCAGCATGACCCGCCAGAAAACGCGCTAATAATTTGTTTGCGTTGCCTAAACCTAAATGAACATCCCCACCTGAGTGACCCCCTTTCAATCCTTTTAAGGTCAAGGTAAAGGTTTTATAACCTTGAGGTAGTGCTTCACGGGTTAAGTCAAAGGTTGCAGTGAAATCAACGCCACCTGCGCAACCCATATAGATTTCGCCTTCTTCCTCTGAGTCAGTGTTGATCAGAATGTCAGCTTGTAGCCAGTTTGCTTGTAAACCAAAAGCTCCGTCCATGCCGGTTTCTTCAGTCATGGTCAGTAAAACTTCAAGTGGGCCATGTTCAACGGTGTCATCTGCTAATACCGCCAGTGCAGAAGCCATACCAATGCCATTATCAGCGCCTAAAGTTGTTCCTTCTGCTGTGACCCATTCACCATTGATATAAGGGCGGATGGGATCTTTGGTAAAATCGTGCACCGTATCATTATTTTTTTGCGGAACCATATCCAAGTGCGCTTGTAAGACAACTGCTTTACGATTTTCATAGCCAGAAGTGGCTGGTTTACGGATCAAAATATTACCAATCTGATCGCGTTCAACGTGAAATCCTTTCCCTTTTGACCATTCAATAATGTGAGCCGCTAGTGCTTCTTCATGGTGAGATGGGTGAGGGATGGAGCAGATTTTGGCGAAAATGTCCCAAAGGGGTTGGGGGGATAGGGTGGTTAGTTGTGACACGTTTTTCTCCTTCAATCAGTTATCTTATGTTCCCCCGTCATATTTCAAGCCGTAGCGTTGTTGGTTGCGCTCAGCTACTCGAGTCACATACTTATGTATGCTCCCCGAGATATCTTCACTTACCGCCTAGCCACAACTTGAACTATTTAGGGGGCTCGCTTAACGAAGAGCGCCTCTCTTTCTTCAATTTATAGCATAGCTGGCATAATTAAAGGCTACGAAATGACGAGGGTGTACCGCTTTTATTAGGTTGTACTTAAGTGTGAGTACTCAAGCCGTAAGCGGCTTTACGCATTGACTCAGAATAACACTTTATTTTGAACAATGGACAGCGCAAATGATATTAATTCGAGCCATTCGGTGCTTTTTACTGGTTTTTACCGCGCCGAATCACTATAATCTCGCGCAACCTTTTTTCCGCAAGACACATTTCTGTTTTACTCAAATGTCGGGACCCGAATTTTATGAGCGAAAAATATGTCGTAACGTGGGATATGTTGCAAATACATGCCCGAAAACTCGCACAACGTTTATTACCAGTAGACCAATGGACAGGTATTATCGCGGTTAGTCGCGGTGGTCTCGTTCCTGGAGCACTCCTTGCTCGTGAGCTTGGTATTCGTCACGTTGATACTGTCTGTATCTCTAGCTATGATCATGATAATCAACGCGAATTAAATGTTATCAAACGCGCTGAAGGTGATGGCGAAGGCTTCATCATCATTGATGACTTAGTTGATACTGGCGGTACAGCGCAAGCTATCCGCGATATGTACCCGAAAGGCCACTTCGTCACGATTTTTGCAAAGCCAGCGGGTCGTCCACTAGTTGATGATTATGTCGTTGATATCCCACAAGATACTTGGATTGAACAACCATGGGATATGGGGGTTGTATTTGTAAAACCACTGTGCGAACAAGATAACTAAAATTTATGTTTCGTCCTGATAACTCAAAGGTGAAAATATAGCGATAATAAAGAGTTAAAACACTTTTAAATCGTAATAAAAACATTAAAACCTAAGACATTTATCAAAAATACGATACGATATGAGGGGAGTGCAAAATGATGTGCTCCCCTCATTTTTTTCATAAGATCTATCATATTTAAAGTTGTACGAATAGGTGATCAGAATGACTCAGCAAAATCTCTCTGAAAAATTGTTTAAACCCAGAGTTAGGCAAACAGAAACCTCAACGCTGGTTTCTTATTCATCCCATGATATGCCACAAATCAATGACCACAGCGCGCTAAATGGTTCCCAGCATGCAGGTTGGTATCGCATGATTAACCGCCTAATGTGGATTTGGCGTGGCATAGACGTGTTGGAAATTGAAGATGTGTTGAGTCGCATCGCGGTATCTGATGCCGATCGCAGCAACAATGCCCTTCTTGATACTGTTATTGGTAATCGGCGCGGTAACTGGTGCTTTGAATGGTCAACCCAAGCAATGCACTGGCAACAAAAAGCATTAGAATTTGAAAAGGGTGAGAAGGCTGGTGATGCATGGTTGCGTGCAGCCAACCTCTACAGCATCGCCGCCTATCCTTTCATCAAAGGTGATGAGTTAGCCGACCAAGCGGTTCTTCTTGCCTGTAAAGCCTATGACAGTGCAGCGCAGTTTTCCCAATACCAACTGAAAAAAATCGCATTCAAAATTGAAGGTGGTAAAGAAGTTTGTGGCTTCTTGCATATCCCCTCTAATGTGCAAGGACCTTATCCTACCGTGATGGTCTGCGGTATGTTAGATAGCCTGCAAATCGATTTTTGCCGCTATTTTCGTGATTATTTGGAACCACTTGGTATCGCGATGCTGACGTTAGACATGCCCTCTATTGGCTACTCAATCAAATATAAGCTCTCTCAAGAAACCAGTACGCTACATGAGCAAGTTGTTCGTCAGATAGCTACCATACCTTGGATTGATAACACTCGCTTTGGCATCGTTGGTATGCGTTTCGGTGCGAATATAGCATTAAGACTTGCTTATATGTGCCCTGATAAAATCAAAGCAGTTGCGGTTATCGGGCCAATTGTCCATAGCTTATTGAATGAAGATAAATATCAGCGAGATATTCCGCGTATGGTGTTGGACGTATTTGCCAGTCGGCTTGGTATTTACCACGTGGATGGGACATCGTTACGTCACGAATTGAGTTGTTACTCACTTAAAAATCAAGGGCTTCTCGGGAAGCGTAGCAAGGTTCCGATGATGTCTGTTCATTTGGAAAATGACATTTATAGCCCTAAAGCAGAGTCCGATTTGATTAGGCGATCATCAGTCGATAGCCATATAGTCACATTACCAAGCAGCCCAGTATTTGCTAATTTTGAGAAATCCCTCAGTGAAACAACGGAGTGGCTTAAAACAAAAATACTTTAATTTTATTGAATAACTTGCTTATTTCTTGGCTTTTGTTACAAATGGATCTTCCCAAGAAGGAGATCCTTAACATGGCTTTACCGACTGATTATTCAAATGGAAAGTATTTAAAGAAATTTGCTGCAATGGGTCCATATCTACGCGAAAAGCAATCTCTCAACGGTTGCTATTTTTTTGATAGTTTAGTTGTTTGCGTGAATGCGAACATTGCCCCAGAGAAGCGTGAGTTTTGGGGATGGTGGCTAAAGTTAGTGGCAACAAGTGAAGGTTTTGAATTTTCATATCAATTTGGATTATATAATAGCCATGGTAGTTGGCAGGTTAAGGCATTAAAAGATGCCGCTACACAGGAAGCAATAGAAAAAAATTTGATATCGTTTCATCAAAAGCTTTCGCGACAGTTATCTGAACTTGAATTAACCCTCCTTCCCTCGCCACTAATGACAGAATTAAAACTGGAATTAAGCGCATAAATTTGTTTTAAACTAACTTTTATTGAATTTTGCGTTATGCCTGTTGGCATAGCGCGCTTCTCCTGATAAAAATGATACCTACTTTGTTTTATTAATCCTAATGGCAGAAAAATGATGAAAAATAGCCAGACGCTGGTGGTTAAACTAGGAACCAGTGTATTGACAGGGGGCTCACGCCGTTTAAATCAAGCTCACATTGTTGAGCTGGTAAGGCAATGTGCGCAACAATATGAAAAAGGGCACCGTATTATTATCGTGACATCTGGCGCAATTGCGGCGGGTCGCGAGCACCTTAATTACCCCGAACTACCAGCGACCATTGCATCTAAACAGTTGTTAGCGGCGGTTGGTCAAAGTCGTTTGATTCAATTATGGGAAAGGTTATTTTCTATTTATGGCATTCATATTGGCCAAATGCTGTTAACCCGTGCTGATTTAGAAGACAGAGAACGTTTTTTAAATGCAAGGGACACACTTCAAGCATTATTGGATAACGGAATTATTCCGGTTATCAATGAAAATGATGCGGTGGCAACCGCAGAAATAAAAGTCGGTGATAACGACAACTTATCGGCGCTTGCAGCGATCCTCGGAGATGCAGACAAACTTTTATTACTGACTGATATCGAAGGTTTGTATGATGCTGATCCACGCAGCAATCCAGAAGCTAAACTGATCCCTGAAGTTTATGGTGTTAACGATGAGTTGCGTCAAATGGCAGGAGGAAGTGTGAGTGGCTTAGGCACCGGTGGCATGGCGACGAAATTACAAGCTGCGGATATTGCTGGAAGAGCGGGGATTGATGTTATTATTGCCGCGGGAAATAAGCCTGATGTCATTAATGCCGTGATTGAAAACATCCCTGTTGGCACTCGCTTTTATGGGCAAGAAAACCCCATGGAAAACCGTAAACGTTGGATTTTCGGTGCGCCAGCGGCGGGAGATATTTATATTGATGATGGTGCACAACTCGCCATCATGGAAAAAGGCAGCTCATTATTGCCAAAAGGGATTAAAAAAATCGAAGGTGATTTTTCACGAGGTGCTGTAATTCGCATTCGTAACATGGCGGGAAAAGATCTTGCTCATGGTGTTAGCCATTACAATAGTGATGCTTTAAGAATGATTGCGGGTCACCATTCACAAGAAATTGGTCGTATATTAGGTTATGAACATGGTTCTGTAGCCGTTCATCGCGATGATATGATAGTGGGTTAATTATGTTAGAACAAATGGGTAAAGCGGCTAGAGTTGCCTCATGGCAATTAGCCCAGCTAAGTACAAAACAAAAAAATGCAGCACTTGAGCAAATCGCAGATTTATTAGAACAAGAAAGCGATGTGATCTTATCGGCTAATCAGCAAGATATGCTTCAAGCGAAAGAAAGTGGCATGAAAGAGGCATTGCAAGACCGTTTGCTTCTAACACCAGCTCGCTTAAAAGGCATTGCAGATGATGTGAGAAAGGTCTGCCAGTTAGCCGATCCTGTAGGCCAAGTGATTGAGGGGAGTAAACTGGATAGCGGTTTAGACCTTCAACGTCGTCGAGTCCCGTTGGGTGTTATTGGGGTTATTTATGAAGCACGCCCTAATGTCACCGTTGATGTGGCTTCATTGTGCTTAAAAACAGGTAATGCCGTTATTTTGCGTGGGGGTAAAGAGACACACAAGACTAATCTTGCTGTTGTCAGTGTTATCCAAAAAGCGCTTGAACGTTGTGGATTACCTGCTGATGCAGTGCAAGCTATCAACAACCCTGATCGTGAATTGGTCGCTCAGTTATTAAAATTAGACAAATATGTGGATATGTTGATCCCTCGAGGTGGCGCAGGGCTGCATAAACTCTGTCGTGAACAATCGACCATTCCTGTTATCACGGGGGGTATTGGGGTTTGTCATACCTTTGTTGATGAAACAGTCGATTTTGATAAAGCATTGAATGTGATTACTAACGCGAAAGTACAGCGCCCAAGCGCATGTAACTCATTAGAAACGCTATTAGTTCACCAAAGTATTGCAGCAGATTTCTTACCTCGCTTAAGTGAGAAAATGGCACAGCAAAAAGTGACATTGCATGCGAGTGAGCAAGCAATGCCATTTTTATTGCAAGGCCCCGCTAAAGTGGTTGATGTAAAACCTGAAAATTTAATTGATGAGTGGCTATCTTTGGATCTTAACGTGGAAATTGTTGCGGATATTGATGCCGCAATTGATCACATTCGCCATTATGGAACCGCTCATTCAGATGCAATTTTGACTGAGTCTATTCGTCAGGCGGATTATTTTGTCCAGTGTGTAGATTCATCAGCGGTTTATGTGAACGCAAGTACGCGCTTTACGGATGGCGGGCAATTTGGACTCGGTGCCGAAGTTGCTGTCAGCACTCAAAAATTACACTCTCGCGGCCCGATGGGGCTAGATGCATTAACCACATATAAATGGATTGGGTATGGTGATTTTTTAAGTCGCGCTTAACATTTACATGTAAATAACAAGGCCACACTGTTGTGTGGCTTTATTTTTTCATTGTTTGCCGTTTTTGACCGCCCCGCAGTTATTATATGTATGGCGAATGTGACGTAACAATCATGATGATGGGATGAATATTGATGTTTTACATTATCGGTCCAAGAGGTTCAGGAAAGACAACTATCGGTAAGCAGCTTGCTGAATATAAAGGGTATCAGTTTGTCGATACGGATAAGCTTATTTTAGAGCGTGCAGGCAAAAGTATTGCTGAAATTGTTGAGCAACATGGGTGGGACTACTTTCGTCAATTAGAAAGTGATGTATTACAGTCAATTAAGCAAGATAATGTGATTGTTTCAACGGGCGGTGGGATTATTCTTGCTGAAGAAAATCAGCGTGTTATGCGTGATAACGGCACTGTTGTTTATTTGAATGCTAACCCTAACGTTCTTGTGCAACGCTTAGCCGCTGAACCTCAAGCAGACCAACGCCCGAGTTTGACGGGTAAGTCTCTGTTAGCGGAAATCGAAGAGGTTATGCAGCAAAGAGAACCTATTTACCGTGCGACGGCACATCATGTAATTGATGCAACACAACCCGTTGAAGTTATCGTTCAGCAGCTAAAAGATTTAATCTAATTTAACGGTGCTTTAGGAATAAACCGCTTAGCGTTATCAGTTTTATCGCGACATAATAATAACCGTGTATAATTATTAACTGAAATATATAATCATAATACAGGGAACCATTATGTTGGCAAAAATTGTCAAAGCACTGCTTAAATTTCTATTTCGTGTTCAAGTTGTCGGGGACGCGAAAGAATTCAATCAAGATAAATGCTTGATTACACCTAATCATGTCTCTTTTCTTGATGGTGTTTTAATTGCCCTTTTTTTGCCAGTAAAACCTGTATTTGCGGTGTACTCCTCATTTGCTACACCGCAAATGATCAAGCGACTTAAGCCTTACGCCGATATTATCCCTCTCGACCCTGCTAATCCTTTAGGTCTTAGGCACCTAGTCAAAGAAGTCGAGAAAGGAAGACCAATTGTTATCTTCCCTGAAGGGCGAATTTCCGTCCATGGCTCTTTAATGAAGATTTATGAAGGGGCTGCTTTTGTTGCTGCTAAGTCAGGCGCTAAAGTGGTTCCTATACGTATCGAAGGAGCAGAGCGTAGTCATTTTGGGTATTTAAAAGGCATTATCCCATTAAAATGGTTTCCTAAAATTACCTTACATATCTTGCCTGCTGAAACTATTCCCATGCCAGAAGCGCCTCGAGCGGTAGAACGTCGCAGTCTAGCGGGTGAGCATCTCTACCAAATTATGAAATCTGCGCGCATGGATTGTCGCCCGCAAATGACATTAGTAGAAGCCTTTATCGATAGCATTGAACGATTCGGTCGGCGAACACCTTGTATCGAAGATATTGCTTTTAAAGAAGACACTTACCAAGGTCTACTCAAAAAAACCTTAGGAGTAGGGCGTATTATTGAGCGTTATACTCACGAAAATGAACGTATAGGGCTCTTACTTCCGAATACAACCGTTACTGCTGCTGCGATATTTGGCTCATTAATGCGAGGCCGAGTACCTGCGATGCTTAACTACACAGCGGGTAGTCATGGTATTAGCAATGCACTGAAAGCATCCGCCGCGAAAGTGGTATTTACCTCTCGCCAATTTTTAGAAAAAGGGAATTTGACGCATATACCGGAACAAGTTCCTGAAGCCAATTGGATCTACCTTGAAGATTTAAAAGACACCGTAACTTGGCAAGATAAACTTTGGATTGTTAAGCATTTATATGCCCCCCATAAAGCGATAATCCCACGGAAAGTCGATGATGAAGCGATTGTTTTGTTCACGTCAGGCTCAGAAGGCACCCCAAAGGGGGTAGTACATAGCCATCGTAGCTTGATGGCGAATGTTGAACAAATTAAGACCATTGCAGATTTTACACCTCGTGATCGTTTTATGTCATCACTACCGCTATTTCATGCCTTTGGGCTAATGGTAGGCCTATTTATTCCACTTTTCTCTGGAAGCCGTATATTCCTCTATCCAAGTCCTTTGCACTACCGAATTATTCCTGAATTGGTTTACGATAAAAATTGTACTGTGCTTTTCGGGACATCGACCTTTTTAGGGAATTATGCGCGATTTGCCCATCAATATGATTTTGCTCGCCTACGCTATGTTGTTGCTGGCGCTGAAAAATTATCGGATAGCACCAAGAAAATTTGGTTCGATAAATTTGGTATTCGAATTCTTGAAGGTTATGGCGTGACAGAATGCGCCCCGATTGTCTCTATTAATGTGCCGATGGCAGCTAAAGCGGGCTCTGTAGGACAAATTCTACCGAAAATGGACGCACGAATTATCCCGATCTCTGGCATTGAAAACGGCGGTAAGTTACAGCTTAAAGGCCCTAATATCATGAAAGGCTATTTGCGTGTTGAAGCGCCCGGCATCTTAGAAACACCGAGTGCGGAAAATCAACAAGGTGAAAAAGAACAAGGCTGGTATGACACGGGTGATATCGTTGAATTAGATAGTAAAAATTATTGTACCATCAAAGGTCGAGTCAAGCGTTTTGCCAAGCTTGCGGGGGAAATGGTCTCCTTAGAAAGCCTCGAACAAATGATTTTTAGTCTATCACCCAATGCTAACCATGGGGTTGTCACTAAACCCGATAGCAGTAAAGGTGAAGCCTTAGTGTTATTCACCACGGATAAAGATCTCGATCGCAGTGCATTATCTGCGGCAGCAAAAAGCAAAGGACTAACCGAGCTTGCGGTTCCGCGTGATATTCGTTGGATAAAAGAACTCCCTGTACTAGGCAGTGGAAAAACGGATTTTGTTACACTCAAACAAATGGCCTTGAAGGATGAGTAATATGGATGATGTCACGCCAAAAGTACCTTTATTAAGTAAAGGCATGAAGGCCGTTTTAGCCTCTCAATTCTTATCTGCTTTTGCGGATAATGCGTTACTGTTCGCTATTTTGGCACAACTCAAAGCTGAGTTTTACCCAGAATGGAGCCACCCAATTTTACAAATGGTATTCGTTTTTACCTATATCATTTTGGCCCCTTTTGTTGGCCAAATTGCTGACCGCTTTGCAAAAGGCCGTGTCATGCTATTTTCTAATATCTTCAAGTTTATTGGTGCGTTAGGTATTTGTATCGGGCTCAATCCTTTCCTGTGTTATGGGCTAGTTGGGATTGGCGCAGCATCCTATTCTCCTGCTAAATATGGGATCTTGGGTGAGTTAACTGGGGGAGATAACCTGGTTAAAGCGAATGGCATGATGGAAGCATCAACGATTGCGGCGATCTTAGTCGGTTCAGTGGTTGGTGGAATGCTATCGGACATTAATTTGATGTTGGCGCTGGGCACGTGCGCTGCTTTATATGCGCTTGCCGTTGGTGTTAACTTCTTTATTCCCCATCTTGCTGCTGCGAGACCGGCTAAAGGCTGGAATGTCAAACAGCTATTGTCCGATTTTTTCGCTGCTTGTCGCATATTATGGGCAAATCAAGAAAGCCGTTTTTCATTAGTCGGAACCAGCTTGTTTTGGGGCGCTGGTGTTACTTTACGTTTTTTATTAGTGGCATGGGTACCTATTGCTCTTGGATTACAAGATAACACCACGCCGACTATCTTAAATGCAATGGTTGCCATTGGTATTGTTGCGGGGGCTGGGCTGGCCGCTAAATTTATTACACTCAAAACGGTTTATCGTTGCATCCCTGCGGGGATAGTCATTGGTATCATGGTTATCTTGCTTTCTCTGCAAACAAATCTGCTGCCATCCTACTTTATCTTAATTGTTCTTGGTGTCTTTGGTGGGTTATTTGTTGTTCCTCTTAATGCACTTTTACAAGAAAAAGGGAAAGAGACGGTAGGGGCAGGTAATGCGATTGCAGTGCAAAATCTTGGCGAAAACAGCGCAATGCTAATTATGTTAGGATTGTATTCTTTGGCAATAAAAACGGGATTATCTGTCATTAATGTCGGAATTGGCTTTGGGGCTGTCTTTGCAATTGCCATTGCGGGATTATGGATTTGGGATCGTGCTCGTAAAAAAAGCTAAACAGGGGTAAACAACAAAATGACGGATGAGAAACAGCTCGAAGCATTAAGTATTCAACTTGGTAAACGTCTATTACAACAAGGTAAAACGGTGACAACCGCAGAATCTTGTACTGGGGGCTGGCTTGCCAAGGTACTGACTGATATTGCTGGAAGTTCGGACTATTTTCATCGTGGTTTTGTCACCTACAGTAATGAAGCAAAACACCAAATGATTGGAGTTAAAGATGCGTCATTACAGCAATTTGGTGCAGTCAGCGGACAAGTTGTTAGCGAAATGGCACTGGGTGCGCTAAACGAAGCGAAGGCAGATTTCGCTATTTCAGTGAGTGGTATCGCAGGTCCGGGTGGCGGCAGTACGGAAAAACCGGTTGGGACAGTCTGGTTTGGTTTTGCCCAAAAACAAGTTGATGATACCATTGCTATATCAACTAAACACTGTGTATTTCAAGGCGATAGAAACCAAGTTCGTTTACAATCAACCGCTTATGCGCTTGAGATGCTTTTGAAAATCATAAGTGAAAAATCTTCTTGATACTGTATGATTATACAGTATACTTAGTTCCAACAAACCGAATTCAACCGTTTTATTCGCAGTGATTTACATCATTGCACTTAGGGAGTGAACAATGGCTATTGATGAAAACAAACAAAAAGCACTTGCTGCAGCACTAGGTCAAATTGAAAAACAATTTGGTAAAGGCTCCATTATGCGCCTTGGCGAAGACCGCTCAATGGATGTTGAAACCATCTCAACGGGCTCTTTATCACTCGACATAGCACTAGGTGCTGGTGGTCTGCCATTAGGACGTATTGTTGAAATCTACGGTCCTGAATCTTCCGGTAAAACAACGTTAACTTTGCAAGTTATTGCATCGGCACAGCGCAGTGGTAAAACATGCGCATTTATCGATGCTGAGCACGCGTTAGACCCTGTCTATGCTAAAAAATTGGGTGTTGATATTGATAACCTACTTTGTTCTCAGCCTGATACCGGTGAACAAGCGTTAGAAATTTGTGATGCATTAACTCGCTCTGGTGCTGTTGATGTCATCATTGTTGACTCCGTTGCGGCTTTAACACCTAAAGCTGAAATTGAAGGCGAAATTGGTGATTCGCATATGGGTCTTGCTGCTCGTATGATGAGCCAAGCAATGCGTAAGTTGGCGGGTAACTTAAAAACATCTAATACACTTTTAATTTTTATTAACCAAATTCGTATGAAAATTGGTGTGATGTTTGGTAACCCTGAAACTACAACAGGTGGTAACGCACTTAAATTTTATGCTTCAGTACGTTTAGATATTCGTCGTATTGGTGCTGTGAAAAATGGTGAAGAAATCGTTGGTAATGAAACGCGCGTTAAAGTTGTAAAAAACAAAGTGGCTGCGCCATTTAAACAAGCGGAATTCCAAATTCTTTACGGTGAAGGTATTAATACTGTTGGTGAGCTGATTGACCTTGGTGTGAAACATAAACTGATCGAAAAAGCAGGTGCTTGGTATAGCTACAACGGTGATAAAATCGGCCAAGGTAAAGCAAATTCGACAACTTACCTTAAAGAGCATCCAGCAATTGCCACTGAAATCGACACAAAATTACGTGACATGCTATTAAATCACACAGGTGAATTTAGTAGTGCAGCGGCTGACTTCCAGAATGATTCTGAAGAAGAAGAGACTAAAGAAGAAATCTAATAGTCTCTAGTTGGTTGATAAATCTGTCAATAATAAGCGCTGCTCCTTTACGGGCAGCGTTTTTTTATTTTTGCCCATTATAATAATAGTTTATTGGCTCGTGTTTATATGGAAAAATAAGCCAGCGATAGGTATAAACATACTTTCAGAAAATATCTAGACGCTTTACAATGAAAACTGCGAATGGATGTATCTATACTCTAGGTATAGTGAGTATATATTTTACTTCTACATAAAGAGACTTTATCTTATCAGTCACTTTTTAATCGGAGAGTTGATTAGAGGTGATGTTACATGCCATCTCAACAATTCGTAATTTTGTTTCCAGCTTGATATCGGGATAAATATGAGTAAAAGCACCGCTGAGATCCGCCAAGCGTTTCTCGACTTTTTCCATACGAAAGGTCATCAGGTGGTCGCCAGCAGTTCGCTAGTGCCCAATAATGACCCTACTTTATTGTTCACAAACGCAGGGATGAACCAGTTCAAAGATGTATTTCTTGGTCTGGATAAGAGAGCATATTCCCGAGCGACAACCGCACAACGTTGTGTCCGTGCCGGTGGTAAACATAACGATTTAGAAAACGTAGGCTACACAGCCCGCCACCACACCTTCTTTGAAATGCTAGGCAATTTTAGCTTTGGTGATTATTTTAAGCATGATGCGATCCGCTTTGCTTGGGAATTACTGACGAGCAACGAGTGGTTCAACCTACCAAAAGAAAGATTGTGGGTTACCGTATATGCTACTGATGATGAAGCTTATGACATTTGGAACAAAGAGATTGGTGTTCCAGCAGAGCGTATTATTCGTATTGGTGACAACAAAGGTGCGCCTTATGCCTCTGATAACTTTTGGCAAATGGGTGATACTGGACCATGTGGCCCATGTACAGAAATATTTTATGATCATGGCGATCACATTTGGGGAGGACCTCCGGGTAGCCCTGAAGAAGATGGTGATCGTTATATTGAGATCTGGAACCTTGTCTTCATGCAATTTAACCGTCAATCAGACGGTACGATGGAGCCACTGCCTAAGCCTTCTGTAGATACAGGTATGGGGCTTGAGCGTATCTCTGCTGTATTGCAACACGTTAATTCTAACTACGATATTGATATCTTCCGTGAATTAATTTCAGCGGCTGCGGC
This sequence comes from Providencia heimbachae ATCC 35613, assembly GCF_001655055.1. Taxonomy (GTDB): domain Bacteria; phylum Pseudomonadota; class Gammaproteobacteria; order Enterobacterales; family Enterobacteriaceae; genus Providencia; species Providencia heimbachae. Next base: position 162,578 of record NZ_LXEW01000040.1, read on the forward strand.
GGCAACAGGTGCAAGCGATTTATCCAATAAATCACTTCGCGTTATTGCCGATCATATTCGCTCTTGCGCATTCTTGGTGAGTGATGGCGTTATTCCGTCGAATGAAGGTCGTGGCTATGTGCTTCGTCGTATCATTCGCCGTGCGGTTCGTCACGGTTATATGCTGGGCGCAAAAGAAACCTTTTTCTATAAGTTGGTTGCACCACTGATCAACGTAATGGGATCAGCTGCCGATGAGCTTCAACGTCAACAAGCAATGGTAGAAAAAGTTCTTAAAACGGAAGAAGAGCAATTTGCCCGTACTTTAGAGCGCGGTCTTCAGTTATTAGATGAAGAATTAGCATCCCTAAAAGGGGATACGCTTGAAGGTGAAGCCGCATTCCGCCTATACGATACCTACGGCTTCCCAATTGATTTAACGGCTGACGTTTGTCGTGAGCGCAATATCAAAGTGGATGAAGAAGGTTTCGAACGTGCGATGGAAGATCAGCGCCGTCGAGCGAGAGAATCAAGTGGCTTTGGTGCTGACTATAACTCATTGATCAAAGTTGAAAAAAGTAGTGAATTTTCTGGCTATCAATACGATGAACAACAGGCCACTATCACTGCGCTGTACAAAGATGGTCAGCCAGTTGATGCATTAAATGCAGGGGATGAAGGTTTAGTCGTTCTTGATAAAACCGCATTTTATGCAGAATCAGGTGGGCAGGTTGGTGACACTGGAACCTTGCACAATGAAAGCGCTAATTTTATTGTAACTGATACTCAAAAATATGGTCAGGCGATTGGGCATATTGGTAAGGTTGAATCCGGCTCATTGGTTATAAACCACCGTATTAATGCTAAAATTAATACTGAAAGACGTAATGCAATTCGTTTAAATCACTCTGCAACACATTTACTGCATGCTGCACTGCGTCAAGTTTTAGGCGAACATGTTTCTCAAAAAGGTTCTTTAGTTAACGATAAATATCTACGCTTCGATTTTTCTCACTTTGAAGCAATGACAGCTGATGAATTACGCCAAGTGGAAGATATTGTTAATGCTCAAATTCGTAAAAATTCAGAAATTGAAACTGAATTGATGGATTTAGAGGGCGCTAAAGCGAAAGGTGCTATGGCATTATTTGGTGAAAAATACGATGAACGCGTGCGGGTTCTTAGCATGGGCGATTTTTCTATTGAATTATGTGGTGGTACTCACGCAAGCCGCACGGGTGACATTGGTCTATTTCGTATCTTAAGTGAATCAGGTACAGCTGCTGGCGTTCGTCGTATAGAAGCAACAACAGGTGCAATGGCGATTGAAAATGTACATTGCCAGTCAGAACAACTTTCAGCAATTGCTCACTTATTAAAAGGTGATGTTAATAATCTAGTAGAGAAAGTTAAGTCTGCATTAGATAAGTCTCGTCAATTAGAAAAAGAGATTTTGCAACTAAAAGACCAACAAGCCTCTCAAGAAAGTGCTTCACTAAGCAGTAAAGCAAAAGAGATCAAAGGCGTTAAATTATTGGTAAGCGAATTGCGTGATACTGAACCTAAACTATTGAGAACAATGGTTGATGACCTCAAAAATCAGTTGAAATCAGCGATTATCGTGCTTTCAACAACAAGTGGTGATAAAGTCAGTGTGATCGTTGGTGTGACTAATGATTTGACTGCTAAAGTTAAAGCCGGTGATTTGATATCATATGTTGCACAGCAGGTAGGTGGTAAAGGTGGTGGACGCCCAGATATGGCTCAAGCCGGGGGGACGGACGTGAGTGCGTTACCTGCAGCGATGAGCAGCGTTGAAGAGTGGGTGACTTCACGTCTATAAAAGCTTATCTAAGTTGCCTCATCATTTTATGAGGCAACTTTAATCTGTTGCAGCATTGTTAAAGTGTTGCGGGTAGTGTTATATTTTGCTTGTAAATAATTAGAATGCTTGCCTTGATGGCATCAATTCTTTAGGTGAATGTCATTGCTTTACGTTTTCACGGTGTGTGATGGACAATAGCGGGGGATACCTAGAGACCCGACTCTTTTAATATTTCAAGGAGCAAAGAATGCTTATTCTGACTCGTCGAGTTGGTGAAACACTCATGATAGGCGATGAGGTAACAGTTACTGTATTGGGCGTTAAAGGCAACCAAGTTCGCATTGGTGTTAATGCCCCAAAAGAGGTTTCTGTTCACCGTGAAGAAATTTATCAACGGATCCAGGCTGAAAAGACTCAATCAGATAATCAATAATAATGAATAAGCGTCCAGTTATTGACCGCACAGCAAGAATGGACGCTTGTCTTGTACTTTTTATACCATCTAATTAGTTCGTTTTTTATTCATTTAACTCGTTAGTAAATCATTTTACACAATACCATCTATTTTATTTTCTTCGCATTTAATTGCCATTGGTTGATATTTGTCCATGATAGTGACAAAAATGTAAAATAATGAACCCGATTCATTATTTTTGATACTCTGTTTTTATTCATAAAGTCATGCAAATAACGGCTGATAAAACTATTTTTCGGTGGTAAACTAAGCATCTTGCTTGTGAAATGTGCAAACAGACTGCGGAATGCAAAAAGTTTGGAAAAATTGTTTGACTTCTAAGTCTAGGAACGTAATATGTGCGCCACACAGAGACGAGATGTTTGAAAAAACAAATCATGTGTAACTAAAATATGGTGAGGTGGCCGAGAGGCTGAAGGCGCTCCCCTGCTAAGGGAGTATGCGGTCAAAAGCTGCATCGAGGGTTCGAATCCCTCCCTCACCGCCATTTTAGATTGTGCATCCGTAGCTCAGCTGGATAGAGTACTCGGCTACGAACCGAGCGGTCGGAGGTTCGAATCCTCCCGGTTGCACCATATTCAACCCTATGAGTGAATCTGATGGGGTTTTATTTTGGTTTTAAAATGCCAAAATACAGCAAGAATTAAAAAGTGCGTTTTTGATAAAGAAATTTGTTGTTGCATAACATGCATCCGTAGCTCAGCTGGATAGAGTACTCGGCTACGAACCGAGCGGTCGGAGGTTCGAATCCTCCCGGATGCACCATTTCTTAACTAATTTTATTAGTGAATCTTAAAACTACTTTATATCTAGTTTCTTGCTGCTGAGAGTCGATTGATTATCGACAGAAAATAAATTTTGCATCCGTAGCTCAGCTGGATAGAGTACTCGGCTACGAACCGAGCGGTCGGAGGTTCGAATCCTCCCGGTTGCACCATCATTAAAAAGCTCCTCTTTAAAGAGGAGCTTTTTTTTGCCTAAAATTTATCGTGTCATTTTTACTTACACTTCACAAAATCATCCATTAATAAACCACACATCTAGACAGCGACAATTTTTGTGATTTAAGCTAAAGTAAACACCTTAATAATATAAAACTAAATCACAGGCGGGAGGTCGATTTGATCCCGGACGTATCTAAAGCGCTCTCATGGTTAGAGGCGCACCCAGAAACCCTCAATGGCATCCAACGTGGCATTGAGCGTGAAACATTGCGTGTAACACCAACAGGCTCTATTACAGAGACATTACACCCTGAAGAACTGGGGAAAGCATTAACACATAAATGGATCACGACAGATTTTGCAGAGTCTTTACTTGAATTTATTACACCTGTAGATAAAAGTATCAGCCATAATTTGGCTTTTCTCAGGGATTTGCACCGTTATACGGCTCGCCATCTTCATAATGAAAGAATGTGGCCGTTGAGCATGCCTTGTTTTATTGAAAGTGAAGATAAAATTACACTGGCTCAATATGGTTCTTCTAACGTAGGGCGCTTTAAAACGCTTTACCGTGAAGGGCTTAAAAATCGTTATGGCGCATTGATGCAGACGATAGCGGGTGTTCATTACAATTTCTCATTGCCAATTGAATTTTGGCAGGCTTGGGCTGGCGTCAAAGATGCCGAAAGCGGGAAAGAGCAAATTTCAGATGGTTATCTCCGCTTAATTCGAAATTATTACCGCTTTGGTTGGGTTATCCCTTATTTATTTGGTGCATCACCGGCTATTTGTGGCTCTTTTCTTAAAGATAGAGATACCACATTAACTTTTGACAAAACCGAATGCGGCACTTATTACTTGCCATTTGCGACCTCTCTACGAATGAGTGATCTTGGTTATACAAACAAGTCACAAAGTGATCTCAACATCACGTTTAATCATTTAGATGAGTATGTGGAAAATCTGAAAAAAGCCATTCACAAGCCTTCTGCTGAATTTGAAAAGCTGGGTGTAAAGAAAGAGGGCAAATATGTCCAACTGAACACCAATGTGCTACAGATTGAAAATGAATTATATGCACCTATCAGGCCTAAACGTGTACCAAAAGGCACTGAATCGCCTTCTGATGCGCTTTTACGTGGCGGTATTGAATATATCGAGGTTCGTTCTCTCGACATCAATCCGTTTAGCGCAATTGGCGTGAATGAAACACAATCACGTTTTGTTGATCTATTCTTAATTTGGTGTGTCCTTGCTGATGCACCTGAAATGAATGCTCAAGAACTCGATTGTTGCCGTCAGAACTGGAACCGTGTGATCCTCGAAGGTCGAAAACCGGGCCAAGTGATCGGCTTTGGTTGTGGAAGTGAAGTCAAGCCATTAGTTGAGGTTGGGCAACAGCTATTTAAAGATTTAATCCGTGTTGCTGAAGTCCTCGATCCTTGTTGTGATGCTAAATATCAAGATGTTTGCCATGAATTTGTGGCGATGTTCGAAGATCCAACGCTAACCTATTCAGCACTCGTCATGGACGAAATGTTGGAAAAAGGTATTGGTGGCTATGGTCTAGAGTTAGCTGAAAAGTATTATGAGCAACTGATCAATGAGCCATATGAAGTGATCACGGAAGAACAGTTTGAACAAGCTCGATTAGCTTCCATTGAAAAGCAAGCAAGAATGGAAGAGAGTGAAACGGAAAGTTTTGAGGATTATTTACAGATACACGCAGGACGCTAAAAGAAAATGGCCACACTAAGTGGCCAAACAAAAAATATCTTAGAGAATTAGGGATGATAACAAAATTGCGCGTCTTTCAATAAATCAGACTCTGCATTTTCAAAATGGTTTCATTTATTTTTTAAATAAATTTTCATTTTCTTAGGAGGTCATGAAATGCCGTTATTAGACAGTTTTACTGTAGATCATACGCGTATGGCTGCACCTGCTGTTCGCGTGGCGAAAACAATGAAAACGCCAAGTGGAGATACCATTACGGTTTTTGATTTGCGCTTTACTGTGCCAAATCAAGAAGCGATGACAGAAAAAGGAACTCACACATTAGAGCATCTGTTCGCAGGCTTTATGCGTGACCATCTTAATGGCAATGGTGTCGAAATTATTGATATCTCTCCGATGGGATGCCGTACTGGTTTCTATATGAGCCTGATCGGTGAGCCTGATGAGCAACGTGTTGCCAAGGCTTGGAAAGCGGCGATGGAGGATGTTTTGACAGTTAAAGATCAAAACCAAATTCCTGAGCTTAATGTTTATCAATGTGGTACTTATGCGATGCATTCACTCGCAGAAGCACAACAGATTGCACGTAATGTGATTCAATCAGACATTGGTATCAATAAAAATGATGAACTTGCGCTTCCGGAAGAAAAATTAGCGCAGTTGCATATCTAGTTATCAACATGATAATTAAATAGCAAAATCATGATAGAAAGAAAAATAAAAGCCTTAAGTTATTTTTTAAGGCTTTTATTTTTTATCGTGAAAATTAAAGATTGGGAATTTGCGAGCTGAACGCTAATGGCATTATTCTGACTTGTTTGACAATATTATCATTCATTAATAAAACCTCGATAACATAGCGTCCCACTACAATTTCTTCTCCGACTTGCGGAATATCACCAATAACCTCTAAAACCATCCCATTAACGGTTCTAGGACCATCAATAGGCAAGTTCCAGTCAAAGGCCTTATTAAGGTCTCGAATGCTCGCAGAGCCATCGACAAGCACACTACCATCACTTTGTGGTAAAACCTCTTCAGATAATGATGGGGACATCGAGGTTGTAAAGTCACCCACGATTTCTTCAAGGATATCTTCAACAGTAATTAATCCTTGGATTTCACCATATTCATCAACAATGATGCCCAGTTTTTCTTTGTTATGCTGGAAATTAATTAGCTGAATATTTAATGGAGTACTATTGGGAATGAAATAAATATTATCAGCCGCTTTGATCAGATTTTGTTTGTTGAATTCACGCCTTTCCATCATCAGCCGATAAGCTTCGCGTACGCGTAAAATACCGATGGAGTCATCTAGTGAATCGCGGTATAGGACAATTCGGCCATGAGGTGAGTGAGTGAGTTGCCGAATAATCGACTTCCAATCATCATTAACATCTATACCAACGATTTCATTTCTTGGCAGCATAATGTCGCCAACAGTCACTTTATCTAAATCAAGAATAGAAATTAGCATGTCTTGGTTGCGGCGGCTGAGCTTATTTTTGGATTCATTAACAATGGTTCTTAGCTCTTCTTTATTCACCGCATCGCTACGAACTGCCAGTGATCTAACACCACAGCAGCGCAAAAAAAACGCAGAAATTGCGTTAAATGACCAGACGATGGGCATCATGATTTTTTGTAATGGTTTTAAAATGTAACTGCTTGGAAACGCAATTTTTTCTGGGTATAGCGCAGCAATTGTTTTTGGCATAACTTCGGCAAAAATTAAAATAACAAAGGTCATAATACCGGTGGCAATTGCAACACCTGCATTACCATATAAGCGCATACCAATAATTGTTGCGAGTGCAGAAGCGACAATATTAATGAGATTATTACCGATGAGGACGAGGCTAAGAAGTTTATCAGGGTGCCGTAACAGTTTTTCGACACGCATTGCGGAGCGATTACCTTGTTTGGCTAAGTGTTTTAAACGATAGCGATTTAGCGTCATCATGCTTGTTTCTGAGGCAGAAAAATAAGCAGACAGAAAAATTAAAACAATCAGTATGATGATTAGCGTACTGGTGGACACTTCATCCAAAACAAGCTTCCTTATTTTGTGGCGTATAAACTTGTATTATATGCGTTTATACAGAATATGGTTGAAATTTAAGGCACCATAACTTGTTGAATTAAACGGTTACCAAAAAAAGCCATTGTAAGAATAATTGAACCAGCAACGTGGAAAAGTAGAACGCGTTTGCCTCTCCAGCCACCGTGGAAATGTCCCCAAAGTAGAATGACATACACAAACCAAGCAATGACGGATAACACTGATTTATGGATATTTTCTTTATCAAAAATATTATCCATATAAATAAAACCAGTACATAAGGTAAGCGTCAATAAAATCACGCCTACTTGAGTGATGTGAAACATTTTTCGTTCGATAACCATCATGGGCGGCATATCTGAACTGAATTTGAGTGTTTTATTTTTGAGTTGGTGGTCAATAAGTGCAACCTGGAAAGCATACAAGGCGGCGATAAGCAGTGTTGCATAGCTTAATAATGCTAAACCAATATGGATAAATAGAGGGGTGCTTGCTTCTAAGTGAGTAATAAACTCACCAGGCATGATGGTTGAAAGCATTAAGTTAATGATAGCAAAACTATAGACTATTGGCGTTAGATACCAAGCCCGCCCCCAATACGACACTACAGTCATAATCACACACATTAATAAACTGACCGCTGAACCTAAATTTAATAGGGTTAAGTTTTGTCCTTCCGCTTCGCTAAAAATCAAAATTTTTAATGTAATAGCGTGGGTTATCAGCGCGATTATTGCTAATAAAAGGGCAATGCGACGGTACAGTGTCTGTTTGCGCACTTGACTTGGAACGATCAGTAGCAGGCTGACCATGTATGTACAAACTGCTATGACTGCAAATACGGGCATAGTATAGTGTCGATATTCATTTTTAGTGGATAGTTATTTTACAGTATAACGTGTGCGAGTGTAGGCTCCAACCATTGTTAGGGCTAATCGCTTGTTATTCGTTGCTGATAGCATTTAATTGTTCAAACCATTGAGCAATTTACCATGAAAGCTAAGCCATAAAAACCTGTAATATCAGCTATAAACAGGGGGCAGCAGAAAAGCATCAGATATGATAGAATACCACAATCACTTTTAGCGTTGGTTTCGCTGTAATCAATTTTGCTCATTTGATTAAATGACAAGCAAATAATTATTTGTTTAATTATGGCATCAATACTTGTAATTGAGAGTATTTGCAACCAAATCAGGCTATACAACGGCCCATAAACAGAATTGAGCTAAGACATATGTTTGATAATTTAACTGACAGACTATCGCGCTCTTTGCGCAATATCAGTGGACGTGGACGTCTGACTGATGAAAACATTAAAGAGACATTACGTGAAGTGCGCATGGCTTTACTGGAAGCCGATGTCGCTTTGCCCGTTGTCCGTGATTTTATTCAAAAAGTTAAAGAAAGTGCAGTTGGTCAAGATGTTAATAAAAGTCTAACACCAGGCCAAGAGTTCATTAAAATTGTCCAGAATGAACTGACAAACGCCATGGGGGCTGAGAACCACCAACTTAATTTGTCAGCACAACCGCCTGCGGTTGTTTTGATGGCGGGTTTACAAGGTGCGGGTAAAACAACCAGCGTTGCAAAACTGGGTAAACATCTAAAAGAAAAGCAAAAGAAAAAAGTTTTAGTTGTTTCCGCGGACGTTTATCGCCCTGCGGCGATTAAACAGTTGGAAACACTCGCTCAATCTGTCGATATCGATTTCTTCCCATCTGATGCGCAAGAAAAACCAATTGCTATCGTCCAAAAAGCGTTAAAACACGCCCAACTACAGTTTTATGATGTACTGCTTGTGGATACCGCTGGTCGCTTGCACGTTGATGAAGCGATGATGGATGAGATTAAAGAAGTTCATCGTGTTATCAATCCGGTAGAAACACTGTTCGTTGTTGATGCAATGACAGGCCAAGATGCGGCCAATACGGCAAAAGCTTTCAATGAAGCACTGCCTTTGACTGGGGTTGTTTTAACCAAAGTCGATGGTGATGCGCGTGGTGGTGCGGCATTATCTATCCGAGCCATCACAGGTAAGCCTATTAAGTTCTTAGGGGTCGGTGAGAAAACGGATGCTCTTGAGCCTTTCTTCCCTGATCGCGTCGCTTCTCGTATTCTTGGAATGGGTGATGTTTTATCTCTTATCGAAGAAATTGAGCATAAAGTTGACCGTGATGAAGCGGAAAAGCTGGCTAAAAAATTAAAAACGGGTGACGGTTTTGACTTAAATGACTTCCTAAGTCAATTACAGCAAATGCGTAATATGGGCGGTATGGCAAGCATGATGAGCAAAATGCCAGGTATGTCCCAGTTACCAGACAACGTTAAATCCCAAATGGATGACAAAGTGACTGTTCGTATGGAAGCGATGATTAATTCCATGACGCGCAAAGAGCGCCTAAAGCCTGAAATTATCAAGGGTTCACGTAAACGCCGTATTGCGGCCGGTTCGGGCACGACAGTCCAAGAGGTTAATCGCCTCTTAAAACAATTTGATGATATGCAACGCATGATGAAAAAGATGAAAAAAGGCGGGTTAGCCAAGATGATGCGCGGCATGAAGGGTATGATGCCTCCGGGATTTCCGGGGCGTTAAGCAATAAAGCCAGAAACAAAACGTACTTTTGATTGATTTTTGCGTCAAAGTGAGTAAACTTTTCGGGCTTTTTATATAACAACCGGACTCTATCCCTCGATGGAGTCTGGTTGTTTTGTTAACTAATGAGGATGTTATGGTAACAATTCGTTTATCTCGTGGCGGCGCTAAAAAACGTCCGTTCTATCAAGTCGTTGTAACCGATAGCCGCAATGCGCGTGACGGTCGTTTCATTGAGCGTATCGGTTTCTTTAACCCGATCGCTACTGGTCAAGCAGAAGAACTGCGTTTAGACCTAGACCGTGTTGAACATTGGGTTGGCTTAGGTGCAACGGTTTCTGACCGTGTTGCACAATTGGTCAAACAAGCTAAGAAAGCAGCTTAATCTGTCACGGTGGTAACAATGAGCAAGCAAACTAAACTAGTGCCTCCTACAACCCCAATTGTTTTGGGAAAACTAGGCGCTGCATACGGTATTCGTGGTTGGCTCAAAGTTTTTTCTTCCACCGAAAATGCTGAAAGTATTTTTGAGTATCAGCCTTGGTTTATCCAAAATTCAGGTCAATCGCAACATGTTGAGATTGAAGATTGGAAACATCATAACAAAGATATCATAGTCAAGTTGGTAGGGGTCGATGACCGCGATACAGCAACACTGTTGACCAACTTTGAAATTGCTGTTGATTCAACGCAACTTCCTGAGTTGGAAAATGAATACTACTGGAAAGACCTGATGGGCTGCCATGTAGTAACGTTACAAGGTTATGACCTTGGCGTCATCACTGACATGATGGAAACCGGTTCAAACGATGTACTGGTGATTAAGGCAAATTTAAAAGATGCATTTGGCATCAAGGAGCGGTTGGTTCCGTTTCTTGATGGGCAGGTTATCAAGAAAGTCGATCTCCAAGCCAAACTTCTTGAAGTGGATTGGGATCCTGGTTTTTAAATCTCCGGTTGAACGGTTTTAATGAGTGGGACTAAATCATGTGGATTGGTGTAATTAGCCTGTTTCCCGAAATGTTCCGCGCCATAACCGAGTACGGGGTAACTAGTCGGGCAGTGAAAAATGGCCTACTGACTGTTGCGTGTTGGAATCCAAGGGATTTTACTCACGATAATCATAAAACAGTCGATGATCGCCCCTACGGTGGCGGTCCTGGCATGCTGATGATGGTGCAACCGTTAAAAGATGCAATCAACGCAGCAAGAACTGAGGCTGGTGTTGGTGCGAAAGTAATTTATCTTTCACCTCAAGGGCGCAAACTAAGTCAAGACGGTGTTTGCGAACTGGCAACAAACGAGAAATTAATTCTTGTCTGTGGCCGTTATGAAGGTATTGATGAACGAATCATTCAAACCGAAGTTGATGAAGAATGGTCAATTGGTGATTATGTTCTCAGTGGTGGGGAACTCCCTGCTATGGTGTTGATAGACTCAGTCTCTCGGTTTATACCTGGGGTACTTGGGCATCAAGCCTCAGCGAAAGAAGATTCTTTTGCTGATGGTTTGTTAGATTGTCCTCACTATACTCGCCCTGAAGTGTTAGATGGCATGCAAGTTCCTGAGATCTTACTTTCAGGAAATCATGCGAAGATAAATCGCTGGCGCATGAAACAATCACTTGGCCGTACCTGGCTTAGAAGACCTGAGCTTCTAGAAAGCCTAGCTCTGACTGACGAGCAGAGGATGTTGCTAGCTGAATTCCAATATGAATATCAGGCTGAGCAACAAATGAATCCAGACAATCATATTGTCTAAATATATCAGTTTACCTAGGGTAAGAGAGTTATTATGAGCAACATTATTAAACAACTTGAAGAAGAGCAGATGAAGCAGGACATACCTTCATTCCGTCAGGGTGATACTGTGGAAGTTAAGGTATGGGTCGTAGAAGGCTCTAAAAAACGTCTGCAGGCATTTGAGGGCGTGGTTATCGCTATTCGTAACCGCGGTCTGCACTCTGCATTCACTGTTCGTAAAATTTCTAACGGCGAAGGTGTTGAGCGTGTATTCCAAACTCACTCACCAGTCGTAGATAGCATTGCTGTTAAACGTCGTGGTGCTGTTCGCAGAGCTAAACTGTACTACCTGCGTGAGCGTTCTGGTAAGGCAGCTCGTATTAAAGAGCGTCTGAACGCCAAGTAATACGCTTTCGCTACATCCGAAAGTTACGTTAAGGCCCGCATATTTGCGGGCCTTTTTTATATTCGCCATATATTCGTCATATTTCGCGCTGTGGCGGTGTTGGCTTCGTTCAGCCACACAGATCACATACTTAATGTATGCTCCCTGCGCTGTCTTCACTTTGCAGCCTAACTACAGCACGAACTATTTAGAATATACCTGATAAAAAATTATATTTTGTAAACTTATTTTTACGAAAATATTTTATTTTTACTTGGTTTTTAATTTTTACATTTATAATCTTCATATATATCATTAAAATTCAATTAATTAGATTGATGTAATTAATTGTTTACGCATTTTGATTTATTTTACACTTTTGGGTTGAATTCTTTACGATGCATGATATGTTATCTCTCACGCACTTAAACACAATATACAAATTATAAGCTAACAAGTAGGTAAAAATGATCATGCAAAAAGATGTACTCAATAACGTGAATATTCAAGATGAACAGGTCCTTATCACTCCTGAAAGTCTAAAAGAGAAATATCCGCTGAGTAACAGCAATCTGCATGCCATTGCGACATCGCGACAAATCATTGCTGATATTATTCATCAGCGTGATCCGCGTTTACTCGTGGTATGTGGTCCTTGCTCTATTCATGATGTTGATGCTGCTATTGAATACGGTGAGCGTCTGCAAAAATTGGCCGAAGAGTTAAGTGATAGCTTATATATTGTAATGCGTGTTTATTTTGAAAAACCTCGTACAACAGTGGGTTGGAAAGGTTTAATTAGCGATCCTTTCATGGATGGCACTTTTGAAATGGAAAAAGGGCTACACATTGCACGTGATTTACTGACTAATCTGGTGAATATGGGACTGCCTCTGGCGACTGAAGCGCTTGACCCAAATAACCCGCAATATTTAGGTGATTTATTTAGTTGGTCTGCCATTGGTGCAAGAACTACGGAGTCACAGACTCACCGTGAAATGGCATCGGGATTATCAATGCCCGTAGGCTTTAAAAATGGTACCGATGGGAGTTTATCAACAGCAATTAACGCATTGAAAGCGGCTGCAATGCCCCACCGTTTCATGGGAATTAATCAATCCGGACAAGTTTGCCTATTACATACGAAAGGCAATAATAACGGTCATGTTATTTTGCGTGGCGGTAAAACACCTAACTACAGCGCTGAAGATATTGCTGCATGTGAAGTTGAAATGAAAAAAGCAGGTCTCGAGCCATCTTTGATGGTGGACTGTAGCCATGGTAATTCAAACAAAGATTATCGCCGTCAGCCACTAGTGATTGAGTCAATCATTGAACAAATTGTTAATGGTAACGAATCAATTACAGGTATTATGTTAGAAAGCCACCTAAATGAAGGTAGCCAAACATCTGAGCAGCCACGCGACGCAATGAAGCATGGGGTTTCTGTGACAGATGCCTGCATTAACTGGCAGACAACAGAGTCGGTGTTACGTAATTTGCATCAGGCACTTTTGCCTGTGTTAGAACAACGTAGCCAAAAATTAAGCAAAGTGAGCTGATCAAGGTATTGGTATGTCTGTTGAACTATCCCATTTACGGGATCAAATTGATGAAGTTGATAAATCATTATTAGAGTTGCTCGCTAAGCGACTTCAGCTTGTTGCTGACGTCGGCGAAGTGAAAAGTAAACATGGTTTACCCATTTATGTACCTGAGCGTGAGTCGAGTATGTTGGCGGCTCGCCGCTTTGATGCTGAAAGGCTGGGGGTTCCCCCTGATTTGATTGAAGACGTTCTTCGACGGATCATGAGGGAGTCTTATGCGCGTGAAAATGATAAAGGGTTTAAAACATTAAATCCCTCTGCGGGGCCAATTGTCATCGTCGGAGGAGACGGTAAAATGGGGCGGTTATTTCATCGCCTACTCACTTTATCAGGCTATTCAGTGAAAATTCTAGGTGAAAATGATTGGCCACAAGCTGAATCCATTGTGTCTGGTGCCAGTATTGTGATGATCAGTGTCCCAATTCATTCCACCGTAGATGTTATTAATCAGCTACCTACGCTAGATGACGAAACAATATTAGTTGATATTGCATCGATAAAACAGAAACCATTAGAAGCAATGCTTGCTGTTCACAAAGGGCCTGTTCTTGGTTTGCATCCGATGTTTGGTCCAGATATTGGTAGTGTTGCGAAACAAGTATTTGCTTATAGTGATGGTCGTGAAGCTGAATCTTATCAATGGTTTCTTGAACAATTACTCGTTTGGGGAGCTCGGCTGAAAAAAATCACGGCGGAAGAGCACGATAAAAACATGAGCTTTATCCAAGCATTACGCCATTTTACGACCTTTACTTATGGGCAAAATTTAGCAGAAGAGCAGGTGGATTTACAACAACTCCTAGACCTTTCTTCGCCGATCTATCGCCTCGAATTAGCAATGGTAGGGCGGTTATTTGCGCAGGATCCTCAGCTTTATGCGGATATCATCATGTCATCTGATGAAAACGTAGAGCTCATTCGTCGTTACCATCAGCTCTTAGGGCAATCAATAGAAATGCTCGAAAGAAAAGACAAGGTTGAATTTGTGCGCCAATTTAATCAAGTAAGCGAATGGTTTGGTGAGGATGCTCACCACTTTATGAAAGAAAGCCAATCCTTACTACAGCGTGCAAACGATAATCGTAAATAATATAATCTCTGAATCCCCTACGTTGAGTTAATGATAGGGGATTTAATTTACCGACAACTCAATTTTATCCTTGATCGCTAAGTTCACCTAAATTTATTTAAAATACGTAATTTTACTTATGATCATAGTTTGTCACAAATTATCTCACTCACCCTACAAATAGCCAAATAATCTAGCGTTTAATTTAAAATTAATCTTCTTTTAGTATCGATATTTATAAATTGATCGATTTATCTGATAAAGATCTGCTGTATTTTACCGATAACACTAATCATTAAATGATGGTTAGCGTGGTAAACATATGTCTTTTAAAGATCTCAAAATTAGTATGAAGTTAATGATTGCGTTTGGGGTATTTGTCACACTCATCGTTTTAAGCTCAATTTTTTCATTATTGAATTTAAATCGGTCTAATGAAGGCATGCAACAAATTATTTCTGAAAGCTATCCCATTGCGGCAACTGCCGGCCAAATGATGGATAATTTTTACTCCTATATTGCTATTCAAGAATTGATTTTGCTCGATGAACGCGGTAGCGAAAAACGTCGAGAAGAATTAGCTAAAATTAGCCAAACCATAACCGACTTACTTGTAAAGCTTGATAGCAGCGTTACAGATGATCGTTCAAAAGAATTATTATCTGAACTTCACGAGATTCGAAAACAATTTCATGCCTCACAAGCCCGGATGAATGATTTTTTAAGTCAAAATAATCGACAAGCGGCAATTGATGAAATGATGACTAAAACGTCGATTATTCAGAGAGATTATCGCGAACGCATTCAAAACCTAATGGCAATTCAAGATGTAGAAATGCAGGGTATTGCCCATAAAGTTAATCAAGATTATGAAACTAATAAAATTTTATTAATTATTTTATCAATAATTGGCATTGCTATAGCAAGCGCTTTGGGTTGGTTTATTACTGTCATCATTACGCGGCCATTAGAGAAAGCCGTCGGTTTTGCACAGGCGATAGCCAGTGGAGATCTAACCAAAGACATTCAAGTCGACGCTAAAGATGAAACTGGCGTTTTGTTGCAGGCTCTAGTCGATATGAAATCTCGCCTATTAGAAATTGTTCAGGAACTACAGCATGGCTCTGAAAGCATTTCAGCAGCAGCAGGGCAGATAGTGGCTGGTAACCAAAATTTAGCGGCGAGAACAGAAGAGCAAGCTGCATCCGTGGAAGAGACAGCGAGCTCAATGGAACAAATAACCTCAACGGTAAAAAATACCGCTGAGCATACTCAGGAAGCGACATCATTGGCCAATAACGCAGAAATTGCGGTCAAAGATAATGGTAAAATGATGACACAGCTGACGGATAAAATGCGTGCTATTAATACTTCATCCGTTCAGATGACAGATATTATTAATTTAATCGATTCAATTGCATTTCAAACTAATATACTTGCACTTAATGCATCGGTTGAAGCTGCTAGAGCAGGAGAGCATGGTCGCGGTTTTGCGGTGGTCGCGGGAGAAGTTAGATTGCTAGCACAGAAAAGTGCAGCATCTGCAAATGACATCCGAGTATTGATTGATAATTCATCGTCTCAAACCAAAGACGGAATGCAATTAGTTGAACAGGCGAGTAACCAAATTTATGGCATGGTGGAAAGTGTTCAAGAAATGAATGCATTATTGCGGGAAATTGGGCAAGCTAGCCGCGAACAGAGTGAGGGTATTTCGCAAATTAACAGTGCCGTGGGGCAACTTGATTTAACCACACAACAAAACGCAAGTTTGGTTGAAGAATCGGTTGTAGCAGCGAGTTCACTAAATGAGCAGGCCTTTCACTTAAAAGAATTAGCGAATTATTTTCGAATTAGTTCGGCATCTTTAAAGGCAGAATAGTTTAAGTTAATAAAAATAAGCTGCCCCTAGCATATAGGACAGCTTATTTTATTGAAGTAAAAGTTAAGGTGTAATTTTTTCTGGTTCAACTGGAACGATATTTTCTGACGGATAGCAGCCTAATATTTTTATTGAGCGGGTTATTGCTGATAATTCATTTAATGCTTTTTGCATATTATCTGAACGAAGATTGGCATGAACATCAATATAAAACATTTCCTCCCAAGGCTTACCATTTATTGGGCGGGATTCGAGCTTACTCATAATTATTTTGTTATCTTTCAAGATAATTAATGCATCAACCAATGCCCCTGCTTGCTGACCTGTCGTGACCAATAATGTTGTTTTTGCAGGGACTTGTTCCGTTACTTCAATTGCTTTAGGTGCAACGACAATAAAGCGTGTCATATTAATTTGTTGATTTGCTAAATTATGCTCTAACACTTTCAAATTATATAGCGCACCACCGGCTTCACTTCCTAATGCGGCAACATTAGGGGTATTTTGTTCTGCGACCATTTGCATTGCGGTAGAGGTGCTATCGCAATATTTTATTTTCCAGTGTGGGAACTGAGCCAAATATTGGCTGCACTGTTGAAAAGGTTGTGGATGGCTATAAACAGTATCTATCTTAGTTAAATCAGTATCTCCCATCCCCAATAAACAATGATTTATTGGTAAACGAATCTCACCAACAATAGATAGTGATGTATTTTGCAGTAAATCGTAAACATCATTAATGGCACCTGAGCTGGTATTTTCAATGGGTAAAATACCGTAGTCAGCTTGTCCCGTTTCAACCAATGAGAAAATATCTTGGAATTTATGGCAGCTGCATTCAACTAATTGATCAAAATAGCGTGCAGAATACTGACGCGCTGCAATATGGGAATAAGAGCCTTTCGGGCCCAAAAAGGCAAATCGTGCAGAGTCATTTGGTGTTAAATTTAAATGCTGTTGCAAGATGGCTTGCTGAGTTAAGACGGAATCCTCAATAATCATTTGAAATAATCGAGTAACATAGAAACCATCTAGTCCTAAAGGCTTGCCTTTATTAATCAGTACATCAAGTAATTGGCGTTCACGGTCTTTATCTCTAATTGGGCGATTGTCATCAATTTTTGTTTCCGCAACCTCGACAGCATAGCCGCGACGTTTCGCTAAGAGATTAAGAAGCTCACTATCCAACTGGCTTATTCTTTCACGTACTTGCAGTAAATTCGTGCTGTTTTCCATCCTGCCACCCTATGAAATATCATTGAATAAAAAAAGCCCCCTAGTAGGGGGCTTTAAAATATTGTCTTCTTTTTTTTCTCGAACGACAAAAGCCCCTTATTTAAGAGTAGCTAAAAAAGAAGAAAAAGAAGACAAAATTGAGATTCATATGAAACACCTATTATTAGACATCTATTAAATAGACCTGATACTCAGCAGGATGTCAACAAAAAATAGGGGCTAACAAAAAACGCGCCCATAATGAGCGCGTTAGCAAAGTTTCAAGATAAGTTGATTGATAATATAAAATTATAACGTAACGATATTCGCTTCTTTTACACTATTACTTGCCCTTCTTGATTCTCCTTTGTGTTGCACTTTATTGAGTTGTCTTTCAAGTTTGTTGATCAGTTCATTTATTGCAACGTACATATCTTCATGCTTGGCACTAGCAACTAATTTTCCTGTTGCTGTTTTTATGTTGGCGTCAACCATAAAGCCTTGTGGTTCTTTAGATAACACGACATGAGTGTTAATCAGAGATACTTGCCATTTATCGAGCTTTGTTAGACGGCTTTCAATGTGCTCACGAATCGCTGGGGTAATGTCCATTTGCTTGCTAGTAATGTTCACTATCATATAGTTACCTCTCATTGTTTCCGTCTTCGATATCTTCAGAATACTCATAATCCATGATAAAAAATTGATATTGATCACATTTAAATAAGGTGTGATTAGCTTCCTGTTTGAAGTGTGATTTTGCATAAAAAAGGGAGTGAAAAGGATTGCCAAAATTATCTGATTAGGAGAAACTGATTAAGTTGACTATCGTAACGGTTAATAGTCGGAACTTTTTTTGGGTAAAAATTTAGATTACCTGAGAGGTTGGCTAAATAATCTGCTAGAATAGATAGTAATGAAAAAAACAGCAGCCTTGGCTGCTGTTTTAGATCCTACCGTGTCGTTATTGCGAGTTTGCAGCAACAATACTGGCAACTTTATTAGCTTCTTGATCTAATCCCATCTGATTATAAGCGATTTCCATATATTTCAGTGCGTTACGAGTTGCCTCTGTATCAGGGTAATCTTTTAGCATTTGCTGGGTACGATTAACAACCGCGACATAAGCTCCACGTTTGTTGTAGTATTCTACAACGGAGAGATCGAATTTCGCTAAGCGATCTTTCAGATAGACTAAACGCTTGCTAGCATCATTTGAATAAAGGCTATTCGGGTAATAGCGAACTAACTGACTGAAGTCCTTGAATGCAACTCGTGCATGCTGAGGATCACGATCAGAGCGATCAATACCAAAGAAGCCTTGTAGCAAGCTGTCATCTAATGCCATTGCCGTTAGGCCACGCATATAAATAACATAGTCAATGTTTGGATGGGTTGGATTTAAACGCATGAAACGGTCAATTGCCGCTATCGCCATTGGTAGCTCAGCTGATTTATAATAAGCATAAATGAGGTCTAATTGAACCTGCTGGGCGTATGGGCCAAATGGATAGCGATTATCCAAAGCTTCGAACTGTTTAATCGCGGCTTTATAGTTACCATCCTGTAATTTTTGCTGACCCGTACTATAAATTTCAGCTGGGGAGCTATCAGGGCTGATTTCGTTATTGCTGGAGCATCCGGCGAGAACCAGGCTCAACGTGGCAGCAGCCACCAGATATTTCATACGTTTTATCACGTGTAGGTTATCCTCTGAGTGTTTCGAGGGAGTCTATCCATAAGGCTCCCGGCAAAATTCGAGTTACAATAGCATATATTTTAAATGAAACGGCAGCGCCGTCAAAATACAAACACCGAAAAAGTAGATTAATTTATGGCTCAACAAGTACAACTTAGTGCAATTATCGCTGAATCACAGCTCGGTCAACGTTTAGATCAGGCTTTGGCCGAATTGTTCCCTGATTATTCACGCTCACGTATAAAAGAGTGGATTTTAGATGATAGAGTGCAGGTTAATGGCAAAGTTATCAATAAGCCAAAGGAAAAAGTTTTAGGTGGCGAACAAATTTCAGTCGATGCCCTTATAGAAGAAGATAGTCGTTGGGAACCACAAGATATCCCATTAAATGTCATTTATGAAGATGAAGATATCCTAATTATCAATAAACCACGCGGTTTAGTCGTTCATCCAGGAGCGGGTAATCCTGACGGAACAATACTTAATGCGTTGCTTTATCGCTATCCAGAAATTACTGATGTACCAAGGGCTGGCATTGTCCACCGCTTAGATAAAGATACAACGGGTTTGATGGTAGTGGCAAAAACAGTTCCTGCGCAAACGCATTTAGTTGAGTCTTTACAATTAAGAGAAATTACTCGCGAGTATGAAGCTGTTGCGGTTGGGAGAATGACCGCTGGTGGCATGGTGGAACAGCCAATCTCAAGGCATCCAACGAAAAGAACGCATATGGCGGTTCATCCAATGGGGAAACCTGCGGTGACTCACTATCGTATTATGGAGCACTTTAGAGCCCATACGCGTTTACGCTTACGTTTGGAAACGGGTAGAACGCACCAAATTCGTGTTCATATGGCGCACATTAACCACCCGCTAATTGGCGACCAGTTATATGGTGGTAGACCTCGCCCACTAAAAGGTGCAACAGAAGCATTCTTCGAAGTTATGCGTAGCTTTGATAGACAAGCACTTCATGCAACTATGTTGCGCTTGTATCACCCAATCTCAGGTATTCAAATGGAATGGCATGCACCATTACCTGATGATATGGTGAAACTTATTGATGCATTAAAAGCAGACACTGAACTACATAAAGACGATATGGATTGGTAATGAGCACATTGATTTTTCCTGACTGGCCTCAACCTAAAAAGGTTGCAAGTTGTAGCACGACTCGCGCTGGTGGCGTCAGCTTACCGCCATTCGATAGCTTAAATTTAGGTGATCATGTTGATGATTTACCTGAAGCCGTCAGTGAAAATCGCCATCGCCTAATTTCGTTAGCGCAACTGCCACAGCAACCGTTGTGGCTTGAGCAAGTTCATGGCACTACTGTATTACGCTTAAATGAAGAGCTGCTTGAAAGCAACCAAGCGGATGCCGTCTATACTAATAAGATTGGGCAAGTGTGTGCAGTGATGACCGCTGATTGCTTGCCTGTGCTGTTTTGTAATAAAGACGGAACCGAGGTTGCTGCAGCTCATGCTGGTTGGCGAGGATTGTGCAGCGGTGTTCTTGAAAATACGGTCGCGCAATTTTCTTGCCCATCAAGTGAGATAATGGCATGGCTTGGTCCTGCTATTGGTGCTGAAAAATTTGAGGTCGGCGTTGAAGTTAAAGAGGCTTTTGTAAATCAATCGAATGAGTTGATTGCAGCTTTTACCGCGAGCAACGATAAATACCTAGCAGATATCTATTCATTAGCGCGCCTGAAACTGCAAGCGGTTGGATTATCATCTATTTACGGTGGAACTTATTGTACAGTTACCGATAAAAACAGATTTTTTTCCTATCGACGTGAGGGTAAGACGGGAAGAATGGCTTCTCTAATATGGATAAATAACTAGTTTTAGCGTTTTATCCCGAATTAACAGATATACCAAAAATAATCAATCTTAAAACTTGAATATTTAAAAACAGACCTCATCTTATATCCAGTAGCAAATTTAATCTCATTTATCGGAGGTGTTATGCGTCTGGATCGTTTAACTAATAAATTCCAGCAAGCTCTCGCTGACGCCCAGTCATTAGCCCTTGGGCGCGAAAACCAATTTATAGAACCTATTCATTTATTAAGTGCCTTGTTTAACCAAGAAAGCGGCACTATTCGACCTTTATTGACAACTTTAGGCGTGAATGCCGTACAGTTCAAACAAAAGATTGAAGATACATTAGCGCGATTACCTCAAGTACAAGGTGTTGCGGGTGATGTTCAACCATCAAGTGACTTAATGCGTCATTTGAATTTATGTGATCAATTGGCACAAAAGCACGGAGATGAGTTTATCTCCTCTGAATTATTTCTTCTCGCTGCTTTAGAAGCCAATACAACACTAGCCGATATGCTCAAAGCGGCAGGTGTTAACAAAGATAACTTAAAAAAGGCAATCGAACAGATGCGTGGGGGCGAAAAAGTGAATGACCAAAGTGCTGAAGATCAGCGTCAAGCATTGAAAAAATATACGGTCGATTTAACCGAGCGCGCAGAGCAAGGTAAATTAGACCCAGTAATTGGGCGTGATGACGAGATCCGTCGCACAATCCAAGTATTACAGCGTCGTACTAAAAATAACCCTGTTTTAATTGGTGAGCCAGGTGTTGGTAAAACAGCCATTGTCGAAGGCTTAGCGCAGCGTATTGTGAATGGTGAGGTACCTGAGGGTCTAAAAAATAAACGTGTTTTATCACTGGATATGGGAGCACTGATTGCAGGTGCGAAATATCGGGGTGAATTTGAAGAGCGTTTAAAAGGTGTTTTGAATGACTTAGCGAAACAAGAAGGTAGCGTCATTCTATTTATTGATGAGTTGCATACCATGGTTGGTGCAGGTAAAGCCGATGGTGCAATGGATGCAGGTAACATGCTTAAACCTGCGCTTGCGCGTGGTGAATTGCACTGTGTGGGTGCAACAACTTTGGATGAGTATCGCCAATATATTGAAAAAGATGCGGCATTAGAGCGTCGTTTCCAAAAAGTGTACGTAGCAGAGCCGTCAGTAGAAGACACGATTGCAATTTTACGTGGTTTAAAAGAGCGTTATGAATTACATCACCATGTACAAATTACTGACCCTGCCATTGTTGCCGCGGCAACTTTGTCACATCGTTACATCAGCGATCGTATGTTGCCAGACAAAGCTATCGATTTAATCGATGAGGCGGGTGCAAGCTTACGTATGCAGATGGATTCAAAACCTGAATCCTTAGATAGATTAGAGCGTCGTATTATTCAGCTCAAATTGGAACAACAGGCACTGAAAAAAGAGTCTGACGATGCAAGTAAAAAACGCCTTGAAATGCTTGAAGAAGAGCTGGCGGAAAAAGAACGCGAGTATTCTTCTTTAGATGAAGAATGGAAAGCGGAAAAAGCCTCATTAACTGGCACTCAGCATATTAAAGCTGAATTGGAAAATACCCGTATCGAAATGGAAAAAGCGCGTCGTGTGGGTGATTTAGCTAAAATGTCTGAATTACAGTATGGCCGGATACCTGAGTTGGAAAAACAGCTTGAAGCTGCAACTAAGGCAGAAGGTAAAGGTATGAAGCTTTTACGCAACAAAGTTACGGATGTTGAAATTGCTGAAATTCTCGCTCGCTGGACTGGTATTCCTGTTTCAAGAATGCTGGAAGGTGAAAGAGAGAAATTGTTGCGTATGGAGCAGCAATTACATCAACGTGTTATTGGTCAAGACGAAGCAGTGGTTGCGGTTTCAAACGCAATTCGTCGTAGCCGTGCGGGGTTATCAGACCCTAATCGCCCAATAGGTTCCTTTATGTTCTTAGGTCCTACCGGGGTTGGTAAAACTGAGTTATGTAAAACACTGGCAAACTTTATGTTTGATAGTGATGATGCAATGGTTCGTATCGACATGTCAGAATTTATGGAAAAACACTCAGTGTCTCGTTTAGTGGGGGCACCTCCAGGATATGTTGGATATGAAGAAGGGGGCTATTTAACCGAGGCTGTAAGACGTCGTCCATATTCTGTTATTTTGTTGGATGAAGTTGAAAAAGCTCATCCAGATGTATTCAATATACTATTACAGGTTCTGGATGATGGTCGCTTAACCGATGGCCAGGGTAGAACCGTTGATTTTCGAAATACAGTTATCATCATGACATCTAACTTGGGTTCAGATTTAATCCAAGAAAGATTTGGCATGATTGATTATTCAGAAATGAAAGATATGGTGATGGAAGTCGTTGCCCATAACTTTAGGCCTGAATTTATTAACCGTATAGATGAAGTCGTGGTATTCCACCCATTAGGTAAAGAGCAAATTGCCAACATTGCTAACATTCAACTTGCTCGTTTATATAAACGTCTTGAAGAACATGGTTACGAAGTAACAGCAACAGCAGCTGCATTAGAAAAAATTGGTGAAGCTGGTTATGATCCGATTTTCGGTGCAAGACCGTTGAAACGCGCAATTCAGCAGGAAATTGAAAACCCGCTGGCACAAGAGATTTTGTCAGGTAGGTTAATCCCAGGAAAACCCGTTACCTTGGATGTTGAAAATGATGAAATTGTCGCAAAGCAGTAACTAATAAACGGTAATATTGCTCTTCGACTCAATAGGTAAACGAAAAGGCGGCTTTTATAGCCGCCTTTTTTATCGAAATTGAGCCTAAAACACCTTTTTTTGATGCTAAAATGGACGCAAAGTATAAAATACAGTCAG
>NZ_LXEW01000041.1 GCF_001655055.1 Providencia heimbachae ATCC 35613
CTTGTTTTGCCGTTTGCTCTCGTGGACTTCACGGATAGAGCCTTGCCAATACGCAATACAGCAGACCCCCCCTTTTTTATTCTCACTAAACCGTCTATTTAATTTTTGCATCCACTATCTAGCTAGATTTGCCTGACACAAAGTGCTGAATAGCAACTCACTTGCTTGGAATAGTAGGTTTGTTAGCAATGATTAAAAGACACAAGGGCTGTACGATCTTTTATGGTAGTTAGATGCTTAAGCTTTATTAGTCGGTGTGGATTATGCGCTAAATCGCCTCAACTAGATAAGATATAACAGGCTATGTTTGGTATACTGAGGTAAGCGTAAAGTAAATAATGTTAGATCCTAGCTATTTTTCCATTATGTAGGAATTCGAAACGTGGCGAAAAGAACCTATTCTGTTAGATATATTGCAGGTCAGCCCGCTAAACGTATTCAACCTATGCCTATACATATGCTAGGGGAATCACTTCCAATTGGCTTGCCTTTATTTTCAGCAGGTGAAACGTTAGATGTGGTGACTTGGAATATATATAAACAGCAACGACCTAATTGGAAAGCTGTTTTAGCCGAGTTAGTCAAAGATAAAAAGCTGATATTACTGCAAGAAGCACAAATGTCCCCTGAGCTGATATCGTTTGCTGCATCTCATCAATTAATTGCCGATCAAGTTCCTGCATTACCTTTCTCTCCTCATCCTGCGGGTGTAATGACCTTAGCAACTTCACATCCTATTTATTGCTGTCCATTACGTGAAAAAGAACCTTTATTGCGCTTAGCCAAGTCAGCATTGATCACTGTGTATCCTTTACCAAATGGAAAACAATTGATGGTCGCTAATGTACATGCTATCAATTTTAGCTTTGGTGTTGATGTTTATACAAGACAGCTCAACAAATTAGGTATCCATATCGGAAAACATGTTGGTCCGGTTATTTTAGCGGGGGATTTTAATGCTTGGAGTCGCCAAAGAGTTAATGCATTGAAGCGTTTTATACGTAGTGTTGGGCTAAAAGAAATTAATTATACCATCGATGTACGTACTAAAGCGTTTGGCCGACCACTCGATTATATATTTTATCGAGGATTAAAAATCAATGATAGTTATGTAGTAAGTACAGATGCATCCGATCATAACCCGATAATCACGCAATTTAAATTGCCAAAGTAATCTCATCTTTAAGATAAAACCACCTTATTTATCTCTCTATTTATTGTAGATTTTATAATTATAGATCGATGAGGATAAATCATTGCGGCTTCTACTAATATTTATTATTTCTCTGTATTCCTTTAGCGCTGTAGGAAATGAAAGCCTTACTCTAGCTAAGTATGCGGAACAATTACCTCGCTTAGTTATATATGACTCTTCGTACCGTAAAATTGATTACCCTAACGGCGATATTCCTAAAAACTATGGTGTTTGTTCTGATGTTGTTATCCGTAGTTATAGACTAATGGGGATAGACCTACAACAGCGTTTACATGAAGACATTAAAAAAAATTTCAGTTTGTATCCTAGCCACTTAATATGGGGACTAAATAAACCCGATACAAATATTGACCATCGCCGCGTACCGAACTTAGAAGTATTTTTTGCTCGTAAAGGTTCTGTAAAACCCATCACAATGAATGAGAACGATTACCTTCCCGGTGATATTGTTTCATGGCGGCTAGATAACGGTAGACCTCATATTGGTATTGTCACTACGTTAAAGTCAATAGATAACCAGCGTTATTTAGTTATGCATAATATTGGGTATGGGCAAGTGGCTGAAGATGTTTTATTTAATTGGAATATAACGGGTCACTATGCTTATCTTAAATAAGATTGATATTTATCTGTGACAGTTACAGTGTGAATTATAATCTTTATTTATTTGTTAGACTAATTTTTTGTATAAAGATAATTGATTTTATTTATTATGTTATTAATTATATTTATCTAAATATATTGGCTATTATTTAAAATGAACTATATTTATAAGGTGTAAACATGATTATTTAGTCATTCAATCGATTTAAGGTCAATTAACATCATGAAAAATATAGTTATTGTTGGTGGTGGTACCGGCGGGACAATGCTTGCAAACACACTCGCACGAAAATTGAATAAAGATATTTTTGCTAAAAAAATAAAAATTACGTTAATAACAGATAATCCTATTCATTATTACAAACCTGCTTTCATGTATGTTGCATTTAATTTATTTTTTCAAGAAGAGTTAAGTCGTAGTGAACGTTCACTATTACGACCAGAAATTAATTTAGTTATTGATAAGATAGAATCATTCGACTTTAAAAATAAAGAATTAAAATCTAGAAATGGTAAAAATTATAACTATGACTTTTTAGTGGTTGCGACAGGTTGCGTTCCTAGACCTGACCGGATTGAAGGTTTGAAAGAAATTGGCAATCATTTCTATGCTTATGACCCTGCTCGAAAATTAGCAGATCAATTATCTAAAATAGAAAAAGGGCGGATCTTTATTACGGTTTCTTTCCCTGAAACACCGAATGTACCTCACCAATGCGGTATTGCACCAATGGAAACCACTTTGATGCTAGATGATTTTTTACGTAAACGCCGCGTAAGAGATAATATTGAAATTGTTTATACTTATCCGACGGTTTCTCAGTTATTACGAAATTGTCTTTTCTTACAGCAGCCTGTGTGTGAAGTTATTCCTGAAATCTTTAATATTAAAAACATTAAGGCTCAGAGAGGGTTTACTTTAAATAATGTCGATCCGGATAAAAAAATAGCTTATTCAAAAGAAGGTGATGCGCAGCCTTTTGATATTTTAATTAGCACCCCACCAATCACAGCTGTTGAAGCCGTGATTAATACTGGATTAAGTGAGCATAATAATGGCGAAGGCTGGCTACCGACAGACCATGAAACTATGCAAGTATATGGAGTTGATGGTGTTTATGTTATTGGAGACACCGTTGATTTACCGATTAGTAAGGCGGGTGGAAGTTGCCATAATCAGGCTGCGATTATTGCTGATAATATTTGTGGCGAATTAACCTATGGCTACCCGTCTGCTATTTATGATGGGCGGGTACAGGCTGTCGCTCAAATGGGGCTACATGCCGGAATGCCACTACAGTACGACTATAAACATGATGTAGTCCCCATTCCGCCAACTAAATTGGGCGGATTACTGAGAAATGGCTTTAATCGAGGTATCTATTGGGCTGCCATTCGCGGCTTAGTGTAATAAGGGGAAAACATCATGTCGAATGATAATACGCAAGCAAAACTGGCAGAGTTACTGAATTCTGAGGCGGGTGATCATCTTGCCGAAAAATTAGCACCGTTATTACAACTAAAGCGCATGGATAATATTGTTGATTTACTTTCATTAGTATCGGATTTAGTGGATATCCTTGATTTAGGTACAGTAGAGAAATTATCAAATTCGTTTGAAGATACCCTAACACCTGTATGGGAGCTTGGAACGGCTTACAATATGGCCAAAATGGAAGCTCTTTATGATGATAAGGCGCCTAATTTTCGCTCAACGTATAGCCTATTAAAAGACCCTAATACATTACGTGGCATTAGTACCGTTTTACGAACATTGCAAATTGTTGGCTCTCGGTTATCTCAAGCCAAAGAAGATTAATTTTTCGGAGGTGGTATGAATTTAGATAAGGTAAGTTCTTTTGATACAAGAATAATACATAGTCATTATCGTTCTAATGAAAATTTAGGATCGCTAGCTTCCCCTATATACCAAACGTCTACTTATGTATTTAAAACAGTAGAAGAGGGAGCAGCCTGTTTTAGTGGTGAACAAAATGGTTATATGTACACCCGAATAAGCAATCCGACATTAGATTTATTAGAAAAACGAATCGCAAATTTAGAAGAAGGTGAAGCGGCTGTCGTTTTTTCTTCAGGAATGGGGGCAATTACATCGACTTTCTGGTCACTATTAAATCCGGGTGATGAATTATTGGTTGATATGACGGTATATGGTTGTACCTATGCTTTTTTTAATCATGGACTTGCACGCTTTGGTATTAATGTCCGTCATATTGATATGAGTAATCCGGTGAATGTTAAACAAGAAATTACGCCTAAAACGCGAATGATATTTTTTGAATCACCAGCTAACCCAAATATGCGTTTGGTTGATATCGAGGCAGTCAGTAAGATAGCACATCATCATAATATACTTGTTGCTGTTGATAATACTTATTGTACCCCTTATATACAAAAACCAATTACGTTGGGCGCGGATATATCCCTTCACTCATTGACTAAATATATGAATGGACATGGGGATGTAATGGCTGGCGCAGTTATTACTACCGCAGAACTGGCTAAGCAAATCCGTTTGGTTGGGCTAAAAGATATGACAGGTGCATGTTTATCACCCCACGATGCAAACTTAGTGCTGAGGGGAATGAAAACATTACCTATACGTATGGAGCGAATTGTTGAAAACGCACAGAAGGTGGCGGAATACTTAGCTTCTCACCCAAAAATTGAACAAATAATGTATCCTGGATTAGCTAATTTTACCCAATTTTCATTAGCGCAAAAGCAAATGAAGTTACCGGGAGGGATGATTGCATGTGAGCTAAACGGTGGATTTGAAGCGGGCAAACAGTTTTTAAATCGTCTCAATTTATTTTCTCGGGCTGTCAGTTTAGGCGATTGTGAATCTTTAGCTCAGCATCCAGCGAGTATGACTCACTCGACTTATTCCCCAGAAGAAAGAAAACAGTATGGTATTAGTGATGGATTGATTCGCCTTTCAATTGGTTTAGAGAGTGCCGATGATTTGATTGCTGATATTAGACAAGCTTTAATTTGATTATAAAGCAAGATATCGAGTTGCAGATTATCTTCTGCAACTCGAATTATTTCATGTCTTAATTTCTACAGGTCCGCTTCCCGAGATTTTTGAAAAGTACGCATAAAGAAGAATGCAATTGTCAGTATTGCTACCCAAGCAAAGCCAACAATCAAGGCGACTTGAGTGTCTTTGAAAAATCCAAGTAGTGCGATAACAAAGACCATAAATGCAATGGTAATTGCCGGTCCGATAGGCCAAAAAGGAACAGGGAATTTGAGTTTTTTAACGTCTTCCTTGCTCATTTGGCGGCGCATAGCAACTTGAGAAAGTAAAATCATCAACCAAACCCAAACGGTTGCAAAGGTTGCTATTGAGGCAATAATAACGAAGATTTTCTCAGGTAAGAGGAAGTTTAAGTATACGCCAAGCAGCATGACAACTGACATCACCAATACCGTCACCCAAGGTACGCCATTGCTGGTGAGCTTAGTGAAAACTTTTGGCGCTTGTTTGTTTTGCGCCATGCCGTACATCATGCGGCCTGCACCGAAAATATCACTGTTAATCGCTGAAATTGCGGCGGTAATTACCACTATATTAAGAATGTTTGCAGCGGAAGTGATGTTAAGGCTTGAGAAAATTTGGACAAATGGGCTGCCATTTTGACCAACTTGGTTCCATGGATAGATACACATTAGTATAAATAGCGTTAACCCATAGAATAATAGAATGCGAATAGGTACGGCATTGATAGCTTTTGGGATGGTTTTTTCTGGATCTTGCGCTTCACTCGCCGTGATACCGATAACTTCAATGCCACCAAATGCAAACATAACAATGGCAAGGGAGGCAATCACCCCTTCAATACCATTAGGCATAAAGCCCCCATGTTCCCATAGGTTTTGGATGCCAACTGCATGGCCGGTTTCTTTGCCAAAGCCGTAGAACATTAAGAAAGCGCCACCGACAATCATCGCGATAATGGCGCTGACTTTCACAATAGAAAGCCAAAATTCCATCTCACCAAAGATTTTGACATGACATAAATTGAGTGCGCCAATAAATAGCACGATACTAAGCACCCATATCCATTGGTCGACATCAGGGAACCAGAAGCCCATATACATACCAAAGGCGGTGATATCGGCCAAGCACACAACTAGCATTTCGAAAACATAGTTCCAGCCAGTTAAGAAACCCGCTAATGGCCCCATATAATGGCTAGCATAGTGAGAGAAAGAGCCCGGAGCGGGATTATGAACAGCCATTTCACCTAATGCACGCATCACCATAAAAACAGCTGCACCACCGACCATATAAGCGATTAATACTGCCGGTCCTGCAGCCTGAATGGCTGATGCTGAACCATAGAATAACCCAGTCCCAATCGCAGATCCTAGCGCCATGAAGCGAATATGCCTGACGCTCAGCCCCTTTCTGAGTTGATTTTGTTCACTACTTTGCATGTCTTTTCCTGTCTCTTTCTTAGTATGAGATAATGCACCGAATATTGTTTCGGTTTTGTTTATCGATTCTGGCGTACTTTATGAACCCAAGGTGGCTACATTATCACAAAGTGCCTTGTTCGTGAGATAGATATCTGCAATATAATACACATCAGGTTGACTATTTTAGGAGTGATATGAAATACCCAATTAATGAGATCTTTCAAACCTTACAAGGAGAGGGAGTTTTTACCGGTGTTCCGGCTATTTTTATTCGGTTGCAAGGTTGCCCCGTAGGCTGTAGCTGGTGTGATACAAAGCAAACATGGGAAGTAGAAACAAACAAAGAAACCGTGCTGGGTGATATCGCGCTAAAAACGTTAGATAACGATGAGTGGGCAATGGCAGATGCTACAGCACTAATCGCTTTGATGACTGCAAAGAATTATAGTGCAAAACACATCGTGATCACGGGGGGCGAGCCTTGTATCTATGATTTGACACCATTAACACAATTGCTTGAATTAAATGGTTATCAGTGCCAAATAGAAACCAGTGGAACCTACCCGATTCAGTGTAGTGAAACAACGTGGGTAACCGTTTCCCCGAAAGTAGGGATGAAAGGCGGCTTACAAGTACTCTCTCAAGCGGTTAATCGCGCTAATGAAATAAAACATCCAGTAGCGAGAGAAAAAGATATTGAAGCGCTGGATAATATATTGGCATTGCGAACAATAAAACCTGCACCGATAGTGGCATTACAACCCATCAGTCAAAAAGCTTCAGCGACAAGATTATGTATTGATACATGCATTGAGCGGAATTGGCGGTTGTCTATTCAGACGCATAAATATTTAGCAATCCCGTAATTATCTGCTTACCCGTCATACTTTGAACCGCAGCGTTGTTGGCTGCGCTCAGTTACTCGAGTCACATACTTTTGTATGCTCCACGAGATAGCTTTGCTTGCCGCCTAGCTGCAATTCAAATTATTTAGGGTAATTTTTTATATCCGTCATACTTTGAACCGCAGCGTTGTTGGCTGCGCTCAGTTACTCGAGTCACATACTTTTGTCTGCTCCACGAGATAGCTTTGCTTGCCGCCTAGCTGCAATTCAAATTATTTAGGGTGATTGTTTTTATTTTATAAATTCAAAGGATTAGATAAGATTAATCTTCACCACGATAGATACAACCTGCATTGCAAGTTTCTTTGATAGTCACTGCGCTTAATAAAGGTAATAACGGCTTGGTTTTTAGCCAGACCCAACGTGCTAATACTTCACTGGTTGGGTTTTCTAATCCATCGATATCATTTAAATAATGATGGTCGAGCTGTTCTAAAATAGGCTTGAATGCTTTTTTAACATCAGAAAAATCAATAATCCAACCGGTATGTGCATCAACATTTCCAGTGATCTCTAAGCGCACCATGAAAGAATGACCATGGAGGCGACCGCATTTATGCCCCTCGGGAACATGAGGAAGTTTGTGGGCGGCTTCAAAGTAAAAATCCTTATAGATTGTTGTGCTCATAAAAGTGTCCTTATTAATAATAAATAGTGCATTCTACTGTAATTTTGACTCAAAATATCTTTAATTGACGAATTATTGCTAATCGATTTTATGAGTATTATTCATCAGATATTTTCTTTAGGCTTTTTAGCTATTAGTTATGGCTATCGTTTCTTATCTCAATATAGCAGGCTGTTATAACCTTATATCCGTCATAGTTATATGCTTTTCATATTTTAGGTCGCAATATTGTCATCTAACTTATTGATAATTGCATAAGACTTGAGGCTTATTTAATTAGAATAATGCTCTCGTTTGTTTAATCGACATGGTTTTGTTTTTAGAGAATATTTAAATATGAGCAATTTTGAGGTTACAGGATAATGACAAAAAAACAGCCTCCTTTATCGGCATTACCTATATCAACGGAGCAACTGGCACGTTTACAAACAGCGGTGGATGATTATTCATCGCACCAGCTGGCATGGCTTTCAGGTTATTTATGGGGAACGATAAACCAAAACGCAGGTAATGGTATGCCTGTTAGTGTACCTGTTGCACCCGAAGAAACAGTGACGATTATTTCTGCGTCACAAACAGGAAATGCCCGCCGTTTATCGGAACAACTTAGAGAGCGTTTAATTAGCGAAAAAATTAATGTTAATTTAATCAATGCGGGTGACTACAAATTTAAACAGATAAACCAAGAAAAAATCTTGGTGATTGTGGCATCAACACAAGGTGAAGGGGAACCTGCGGAAGAAGCGGTAGCACTGTATAAATACCTTTATTCTAAAAAAGCGCCTAATTTAAGTGAAACAAACTATGCGGTTTTTGCGCTAGGTGATTCTTCTTATGAGAAATTTTGCCAAGCAGGGAAGGATTTCGATACGCAATTGGCGAAATTGGGTGCGATATCTTTATTTGAGCGCATTGATGCCGATGTGGAATACCAAGCCGTTGCGGATGAATGGGTTGAAAATTTAACGCAAAAGCTGAAAGAAAGAGTGCCAACCCAAACAACTAGCCAGTTAATCGTCACACAATCAGGCAGTGTAAATGAAATACACTCATCCCCTTACAGTAAAACAGCGCCTTTGACTGCATCATTACTGAATAATCAAAAGATAACAGGCAGAGGTTCTCAAAAAGATGTCAGGCATATTGAAATTGATTTAGGTGATTCGGGGCTACGTTATCAGCCGGGTGATTCACTTGGAATTTGGTTTGATAATGACCCTGCTTTAGTCGATGAGCTGGTGGGATTATTATGGCTTAATGGTGATGAAGAGGTCTTTATTGGTCAGCAGCGTCATTTATTGCGTGATGCATTGATTTACCAACTAGAACTTACTCAAAATACCCATATCATTGTTGAGAAATATGCCCAACTTTCAAAAGATGATGGGTTATTAGCATTGATAAGTGATAAGTCTGCAATTTTACACTACGCACAAACTACGCCGATTGTTGATATGGTGCGTCAAGCCGCAGCGCAACCCAGCGCTCAGGCATTTATTGATCTCTTACGGCCCCTGACACCAAGACTATATTCTATCTCTTCATCTCAAGCCGAGTCGGAAGATGAAGTGCATGCTACTGTCGGTGTTGTTCGCTATGACATTGATGGCCGGCCACGTACGGGGGGCGCATCCGGTTTTTTAGCGGATCGCTTAGGCGAAGGTGATGAGCTGCGTATTTTCATTGAGCATAATGAAAATTTCCGCCTACCAAGTGAGCCATCAACCCCGGTCATCATGATTGGTCCAGGTACTGGAATTGCGCCTTTTCGCGCCTTCTTACAGCAACGCGATAACGATGGTGCGAAGGGTAAAAATTGGCTTTTCTTTGGTAATCCTCATTTTGTCGATGACTTCCTTTATCAAGTTGAATGGCAGCGTTATGTCAAAGATGGCTTATTAACTCAAATTTCATTGGCATGGTCACGGGATCAGGCACAAAAGGTATATGTGCAGGATAAGTTGCGTGAACAAGGTAAAGAAGTCTGGGATTGGATTGTGGAAGGTGCACACATCTACGTCTGTGGTGATGCAAATCGCATGGCAAAAGATGTGGAGCAGGCATTATTGGATGTCATCAGTCAGTATGGAAGCATGGATAGCGAGCAAGCTGATGAATTTTTAAGTGAGTTGCGTGTAATGCGCCGTTATCAGAGGGATGTTTATTAATGAGCAATGAACAACAACAAAAACCCTTAATTGTTGAAGGTAAGCTTGCCGACAGTGAGCGAATGAAGCAAGACAGTAACTACTTGCGTGGCTCTATCAAAGAAGATCTCACAAATGGCCTAACCGGTGGATTTGAGGGTGATAATTTTTTATTGATCCGTTTTCATGGCATGTACCAACAAGATGATCGTGATATTCGAGCCGAACGTGCGGAGCAAAAACTGGAGCCGCGTCATGCCATGATGCTGCGTTGTCGCTTGCCGGGGGGAATTATCACGCCAAAACAATGGTTGGACATCGATAAATTCGCATCGGAACATACCTTATATGGCAGCGTGCGGATCACTAACCGCCAAACATTCCAATTTCATGGAATATTAAAAGGCGATGTGAAGCCAGCACACCAGATGCTCAGTCATGTGGGTTTAGATGCATTAGCAACTGCCAATGATGTCAATCGTAATGTGCTTTGTACTTCTAACCCTGTTCAATCGGAATTACATCAGCAAGCCTATGAATGGGCAAAGAAAATATCGGAGCATTTACTACCCCGTACCAGTGCTTATGCAGAAATATGGTTAGATAAAGAAAAAATTGTCACTACTGATGAAGAACCTATTTTGGGGCAAACGTATTTGCCTAGGAAATTCAAAACGACAGTGGTGATCCCACCATTAAATGATGTGGATCTTCATGCTAATGACATGAATTTTGTGGCAATTGCCAAAGAGGGTGAGCTAATTGGTTTTAACGTATTAGTTGGTGGTGGCTTGGCAATGACCCACGGTGATACGGCTACCTTTCCACGCTTGGCAAGCGAATTTGGTTTTATTCCGTTGGATAAAACATTAGCTATCGCAGAAGCAATTGTGACGACGCAGCGGGATTGGGGAAATCGAACTGATCGCAAAAATGCCAAAACTAAATATACCCTTGAACGAGTCGGTATCGAGACATTTAAAGCGGAAGTAGAAAGGCGTTCAGGTGTTATCTTTGAATCCATTCGCCCTTATCAATTTACTGAACGTGGTGATCAAATTGGGTGGTTAAAAGGGATCGATAATCGCTGGCATTTAACCTTGTTTATTGAAAATGGGCGTTTAATTGATACCGCTGAAAAGCCCCTAAAATTAGGTGTGGCAGAGATTGCTCGCATTCATAAAGGGGACTTTCGCTTAACGGCTAACCAAAACTTGATCGTTGCCGGCGTACCAGAAGAAGATAAACTCGCTATTGAAGCCATTGCGCGATCGCATGGATTAATGAGTGATAATATTTCACCTCAGCGTGAAAATTCAATGGCGTGTGTTTCATTTCCAACTTGCCCATTGGCGATGGCTGAAGCCGAACGCTTTTTACCTGAGTTTGTCAGTGAAATAGAAAAAATCATGGCTTCTCATCAGGTTGCTGATGAGCACATCGTTTTACGTGTGACTGGCTGTCCTAATGGCTGTGGACGAGCGATGCTAGCGGAAGTTGGCTTAGTGGGTAAAGCGGCAGATAGATATAATCTTCATCTAGGTGGTAACCGTATTGGTACGCGTATTCCTCGTATGTATCGCGAAAATATTACCAGTGCAGAAATTTTATCTCTCTTAGATGAGATGATTGGGCACTGGGCGAGTGAAAGATTCGAGCGCGAGGGATTTGGTGATTTCCTCATCCGTACCGATGTCGTAAAACCGGTACTGAATTCAGCCATTGATTTTTATGAGGTTAAGGAGGCGGTATGAACCGACTTCAGCTTTCTGATGTGATTGAATTAGAAAAACAGCAACAAGACGAATACTTGTCGTCGTTTAATACGCAACTTGAAGCCATGGATGCAATGCAGCGTATTGAGTGGGCGGCAGAGCATTTGCCATCTAAATTGGTCTTATCTTCAAGTTTTGGCATTCAGGCTGCATTAACGTTACATATGGTCACGCAGGTGATACCGGAGATCCCGGTCATTTTGACGGATACCGGGTACCTTTTTCCTGAAACCTATCAGTTCATTGAGCAACTCACAGAGAGGCTCAATTTAAATTTGCACGTCTATCGGGCGGCGTTATCCCCCGCATGGCAAGAGGCGATTCATGGTCAACTTTGGACGCAAGGTATTGAAGGAATTGAGCAATATAATCAAATAAATAAAGTTGAACCAATGGATCGCGCTTTAGATGATTTACAAGCACAAAGTTGGTTTTCAGGGTTAAGGCGTGAACAATCCGCGAGTCGGGCGAGATTACCCGTGTTAGGTGTCGGGCGAGGTATTTTTAAAATTTTACCGGTGATTGATTGGAATAATAAGCAAGTTTATGAATATCTAACACAATATGATTTACCCTACCATCCATTATGGGAACAAGGGTATTTATCGGTTGGGGATACACATACAACACGCAAATGGGAAGCGGGAATGAATGAAGAGGATACGCGTTTTTTTGGTTTAAAGCGTGAATGTGGACTTCATGAAAATTAGTCGTTATTACCCTAATTTTTCAATATTGATTAATTAAAGCCTTAATTTAAATAATATTTGTTTAATTACAAAGGGATGTGTTTATTTAAAAAAACATTATCCCTTTTTTATTATGATGAATATTCATTTTTTTAAATGACAAAATTTAATCTAAGTTGATTGTTTTTGAGGTTTAAATCTGATTATTAACGGTTTTTTATTAATATTAGCGCACTTATTCTTTTCAGTTACTAATCATATCTTTTTGTCATTTCAAACCGATTCACGCAAGTCATATAGTCAATTTTAAGTTTCTTATAATAAGTTTGAATAATGATGGGTGAGCAAGATGGATTATTTACCGTTATTTGTTGATCTACGAAGCCGCAAAGTTGTGTTGATTGGCGGTGGTGTAGTTGCGGCACGTAAAGCCGAGTTATTGATTAAAGCAAACGCTGCGCTGGTGGTTATTTCGCCTTCATTGTGCTCCCAGTTAGAAGAAGAGTATCAACAAAACAAATTTATATGGCAGCAGGAAAACTATCAACCTAATCATCTTGATGATGCTTATTTGGTGATAGCTGCCACTGATGATGAGTTATTGAACGAGAAAGTTTTTCATGATGCTAATGTGCGAAAAATTTTTATTAATGTGGTGGATAACCAGCCACTCTGTTCCTTTATTGTTCCTTCAATTATTGACCGTTCCCCGGTGATAGTAGCGGTTTCATCAGGGGGAACGGCACCCGTTTTAGCGCGTTTATTACGTGAAAAATTGGAAACGATGTTACCAAATTCGTTAGGCAAAATGGCCGAAATTGCAGGGCGCTGGCGAGCAAAAGTGAAAGAGTCAGTTTGCAACATGCGTGAAAGAAAACGTTTTTGGGAAAAAAGTTTTAGCGGACGTTTCGCGTCATTAGTCGAAAATGGACAATTTAGTGAAGCAGAGCAGCAGCTAGAACGACAACTTTATGAAAAAGACACCAACGGTGAGCTAATTTTAGTTGGCGCGGGCCCCGGTGATGCAGGGTTGCTCACGTTAAAAGGATTACGTGTGCTGCAAAGTGCCGAAGTGGTGCTGTATGACCACTTGGTCAGTGACGAAATACTCGAATTAGTGCGCCGCGATGCAGATAAAATCTGTGTAGGAAAACGTGCAGGTAGCCACAGTGTTTCTCAAGAAGAAACCAATGCCTTGATTGTGAAATACGCCAGGCAGGGTAAAAAAGTTGTCCGTCTCAAAGGCGGCGATCCATTCGTCTTTGGGCGAGGTGGTGAGGAGCTGCAAATCGCAGCAGAAGCAGGGATCCCATTTCAAGTTGTTCCTGGTGTCACTGCCGCCATCGGGGCAGCGGCTTATGCCGGAATACCGTTAACACATCGGGAACATTCACAAAGCATTACTTTTATTACAGGTCATTGTCGCAATGAAGGAATGGAGCTCGATTGGCAGTCACTGGCTCGAGGGAACCAAACGCTTGCTATCTATATGGGGACAGTAAAAGCGGCAAATATTCGCCAGCAGCTGATCCAATATGGTCGTCATCAAGATACCCCTATTGCGGTTATTGGTTGTGGAACGCGATGCGACCAAAAAGTACTCACGGGAAAATTGCATGAGTTGGAAATATTAGCGCAGCAAGCCCCTACGCCAGCCTTGATTATTATTGGCGAAGTCACTGCATTACATCAACAACTTGCGTGGTTTGGTCCGCAAACCGAAGATATCCGATGGCGTTCAGCCGTGCTGGAATTGGCTTAATTAGAGGAGTCCATCATGAACGAAAAAAAATTGACGCATTTACAGCAGTTAGAGGCAGAGAGCATTCATATTATTCGTGAAGTTGCCGCTGAATTTGCTAACCCTGTCATGTTGTATTCGATTGGTAAAGATTCCTCGGT
Organism: Providencia heimbachae ATCC 35613; assembly: GCF_001655055.1. GTDB lineage: Bacteria > Pseudomonadota > Gammaproteobacteria > Enterobacterales > Enterobacteriaceae > Providencia > Providencia heimbachae. The sequence goes on from NZ_LXEW01000041.1 coordinate 14,315, forward strand.
GATGTTGCATCTAGCACGTAAAGCGTTCTATCCAGGAAAATTACCTTTTCCGTTATTGCATGTGGATACGGGATGGAAGTTTCGTGAAATGTACGAGTTTCGCGATAAGGCAGTTGAAAAATATGGCTTTGAATTATTAGTTTACCGTAATCCTGAAGGGGAAAAGTTAGGGATCAACCCATTTATTCATGGTAGCACTAAGCATACCGATATCATGAAAACAGAGGGGTTGAAGCAAGCTTTAGATAAATACGGTTTTGATGCGGCTTTTGGTGGTGCACGACGTGATGAAGAAAAATCACGTGCCAAAGAACGTATCTATTCATTTAGAGATAGATCTCATCGTTGGGATCCTAAAAACCAGCGCCCTGAGCTATGGCATAACTATAACGGCCAAATCAATAAGGGAGAAAGCATTCGTGTTTTCCCATTATCGAATTGGACTGAATTGGATATTTGGCAATATATCTACTTGGAAAATATCGATATTGTTCCTTTATATTTTGCAAAAGAGCGTCCAGTTATTGTGCGTGATGGAGCATTACTGATGGTTGATGATGATCGTATTGATTTGAAATCAGGAGAAGTGATCGCCAAACAAAAGGTTCGTTTTCGAACGCTTGGTTGCTGGCCACTCACTGGGGCGGTGGAATCTAATGCTGAAACCTTGCCTGAAATCATTGAAGAAATGCTGATTTCAACCATCAGCGAACGCCAAGGGCGTTTAATCGATAGTGATCAATCCGCTTCGATGGAGCTGAAAAAGCGCCAAGGATACTTTTAATAAGCAACATAAAAGTACAGTTAACCCGCAAAGTAGAGGAAGGAGCAAAGCCATGGCTCAGTTAGCTTATAACGAATCAATTGCACAACAAATCGAACAACAAGGCGGTGTTGAGCCTTATTTATTAGCTCAGCAACAAAAAGGTTTACTGCGTTTTTTAACCTGTGGAAATGTCGATGATGGTAAAAGCACATTGATTGGTCGATTATTACATGACACGCGCCAAATCTATCAAGATCAATTGTCTGCATTGCAAAGTGACAGTAAGCGTATTGGTACACAAGGTGAGAAACTCGATTTAGCATTACTCGTGGATGGTCTTGCTGCAGAGCGTGAGCAAGGGATCACCATTGATGTTGCTTACCGTTATTTCTCAACCGAAAAACGCAAATTTATCATTGCAGATACCCCAGGGCATGAACAATATACCCGCAATATGGCGACAGGTGCATCAACTTGCTCACTTTCTATTTTGCTGATCGATGCTCGAAAAGGGGTACAGGAGCAAACACGCCGTCATAGTTTTATTAGTACATTGCTTGGGATCCGCCATTTGATTGTCGCAGTGAATAAAATGGATTTAGTGGGTTACAGTCAAGAAGTCTATGACAAAATTAAGCACGATTATCAAAAGTTTGCCACTGAACTTCCCGTTGAACTGAATGTTATATTCGTGCCTATTTCTGCGTTAGATGGGGATAATATTGTTAATAAAAGCAGTAGTTTGCCATGGTATCAAGGGGAAACGTTGCTTGAAATTTTGGAGAATGTACAAGTTGAGCAACAAGCCTCAGAGCAAGTGCTGCGTTTTCCTGTCCAATATGTTAATCGGCCGAATCTAGATTTTAGAGGGTATAGCGGCACCTTGTCTTCAGGCATTGTTCAAGTCGGGCAAACAGTGAAGGTATTGCCATCAGGCTCCGTCTCTAAAATTAAACAAATCGTCACATTTTCTGGGGAGCAAGATTTTGCTGTACCGGGCGAAGCAATCACGTTGGTGCTTGAAGATGAAATTGATATTAGTCGTGGTGATTTGATTGTCGAAGAAAATGAACCATTACAAAGCACTCGCCAAGCTCTGATTGATGTCGTTTGGATGTCAGAGCAACCTTTGGTGCAAGGGCAACAGCTTGATATTAAGGTTGCCGGTAAACGCAGTCGAGCAAAGGTGGAAAATATTCAATATCAAGTGGATATCAATAATCTAACGCAAAAAGTGGCGACTGAATTACCGTTGAATGGTATCGGGTTGGTTGAATTTTCATTCGATGAGCCGCTATTATTAGAAAATTATCAACGTAATGCAGATACCGGCGGCATGATCTTGATTGATCGTTTAACCAATGTTACCGCAGGTGCTGGATTGGTACGTGATACTCAAACGCAACTTTTTGAACAAAATAATACGTTTAGTGAGTTTGAGGTCGAGCTTAACCAATTGATCCGCAGACATTTTCCCCATTGGGGGGCTCGTGATGTGCTTGGTGGAAAATGAGTGAAATGACACAGATAAATGAAAATATTGTTTGGCATCAACATGTTGTTGATCGCATGCAACGAGAAAATAGTAACGGTCATAAAGGCGCGGTTTTGTGGTTTACGGGGCTTTCTGGTTCAGGAAAGTCTACTCTTGCTGGCGCAATTGAACATCAATTAGCTTCAATGGGTATAAAAACCTATTTACTCGATGGAGACAACATTCGTCATGGGTTATGTGGTGATTTAGGTTTTAGTGATGCGGATAGGCAAGAGAATATTAGGCGAGTCGGTGAGGTTGCTAAATTAATGGTTGATGCTGGGCTGGTAGTAGCTACTGCATTTATTTCTCCTTATCAAGAGGATAGAAATAAAGTTCGGCAATTATTCGAGCAAGATCAGTTTTTAGAGTTGTATGTTGCAACCCCAGTTGAAATTTGTGAGCAGCGTGATCCTAAAGGGCTGTATAAGCAAGCAAGAGAAGGGAAGATTAAGCAATTTACAGGGATTGATTCACCTTATGAGCCGTCATTACAGCCTGAATTGCACATTGATGGACAACTGCCTGTTACTGATTCAGTGAGTCAAATAATTGATTTACTTGTGCGCCGAAATATTATTCAACTCGCCTCTTAATTAACCACAAATATCATCTTTTTTTATTTGAATATAAAATCAGATGATATTTAATCCATTCATATCCGACTTATTCTGACTTTTTGCCACAATATTTGCATCACAGTAGCGTGATGGCCTTAGTTATGGGATGATTAGCAAATCATTTTAGGGGGCAAGATGGGTAAATTAACGCTACTATTAATCGCAATATTAGCTTGGTTACAATATTCTTTATGGCTAGGTAAAAATGGCATCCATGACTATGTTAAGGTCAAAGATGATGTTGCAGCTCAAGAAAACGTCAATTCACGTTTGAAAATGCGTAATGAACAGCTATTTGCTGAGATTAATGACTTGAATGATGGGCAAGATGCAATTGAAGAACGTGCTCGTAGTGAATTAGGCATGGTCAAACCTGGTGAATCATTTTATCGAATGGTCAAAGAAAATAATAACCAAAATTCATCCCAGCAATAATGATATTGAAGATATTGCCGATGGCTATATCTATTAGCCTGATAATTTCCGATGTAAGACTCATATAATGATAAACCCAACAACCCATGGTGATTTAAAAATTGTTGCGCTGATCCCTGCTGCGGGGATTGGTAGTCGTATGAATGCCGATTGCCCTAAACAATACCTCCAAGTGGCGGGAAAAACAATTATCGAGCATACGATCTGTGCGCTACTACTGAGTACGGATATTAAGTGTATTATTGTGGCGCTTAGCCTTGAAGATGACTATTTTCAGCAACTTGAAATTGCAAAAGACCCCAGAGTTATCACTGTAATTGGTGGAAAAGAGCGGGCAGATTCAGTTTTAGCGGGGCTAGATTATCTTGCTCAGCAAACCGATTATCTTGAGAGTTGGGTGTTAGTACATGATGCTGCGCGCCCCTGTCTTCATCAAGATGATTTAAAAAATATTATTCAGTTAGCGACGTCGAATGAATGTTGTGGGGGGATCCTTGCCGCGCCGGTACGAGATACAATGAAGCGCAGCTTACAAGGTGAGCAGCTTATTGCACATACCGTTGAGCGAGAAGCGCTTTGGCATGCATTAACTCCTCAGTTTTTTCCGTTGCAACTATTGCGTCATTGTCTAAGCAAGGCCTTGAAAGAAAAAGCTATTATTACCGATGAAGCCTCAGCTCTTGAATATTGTGGCTATCAACCCGTTTTGGTCGCAGGAAGAGCCGATAATTTAAAAGTGACTCGACCTGAAGATCTTGCGCTGGCGGAATTCTACCTTTCAAGAATGAAATAATAAGGAAAAAAAATGAGAATTGGACACGGTTTTGATGTACACAAATTTGGTGGCGAAGGTCCCATTATTATTGGTGGGGTGCGTGTGCCTTATGAACAAGGTTTGTTAGCACATTCGGATGGTGATGTGGTTCTACATGCAGTGACTGATGCGATTTTAGGTGCTGCAGCACTTGGCGATATTGGCAAGTTATTTCCAGATACTGACCCTGCCTATAAAGACGCTGATAGCCGAGTATTATTAAGAGAATCATTCAGCCGTGTACGAGAAAAAGGCTATAGTATTGGTAATATTGATATTACTATTATGGCTCAAGCACCTAAAATGCTGCCACATATTCCACAAATGCGTATTAATATTGCCGAAGATCTTGAATGTCATATGGATGCGGTAAATGCGAAAGCTACAACCACAGAGCAACTTGGTTTTGTTGGTCGTAAAGAAGGGATTGCTTGTGCAGCAGTCGTTTTATTAGTGAAAGATAATTGTAATGAAAGCTATGAACGTACAGTACCTGCATGGTAAACCACGATCTTCTGGCAAACTTAAAAGTATCCCAGAAGATTTTATCGTAAAAGAAGATTTGGGTTTTGAGCTTGATGGGGATGGCGAACATGTGATGGTTCGTGTCGAAAAAACAGGCTGTAATACTTTATTTGTTGCTGAACAACTGGCTAAATTTGCTAAAATTTCAGCGAGAGCAGTAAGTTACGCGGGTTTAAAAGATAGGCATGCGGTCACTGAGCAATGGTTTTGTTTACAGATGCCCGGTAAAGAGACGCCTGATTTTTCAACATGGCAACTTGAAGGCTGCCGAGTGTTAGCAACAACGAGACAAAAAAGAAAGTTGCGCATTGGTACGTTGAAAGGAAACCAGTTTGAGATAACGCTGCGTGATATCTCTGAGCCAAATGACGTTGAACAACGCCTACAAAAAATTGCGGAGTCAGGTGTGCCAAACTATTTTGGTGAGCAACGTTTTGGTCGAGGTGGTCAAAATTTGACCCAAGCACTTCGCTGGGCAAATCAAGAGATTAGTGTTCGAGAGCGTAGTAAGCGAAGCTTTTATTTATCGGCTGCTCGCAGTGCAATGTTTAACCACATTGCCAGTGAACGCATAATCAATAATATTGCTCAGCAGGCTATATTAGGTGATGCATTACAGCTTACTGGCCGGGGGAGTTGGTTTGTAGCAACAGCGGAAGAATTATCAACGCTACAAGCACGTTTGTTATCATCAGAATTAAGTGTTACTGCACCACTTCCGGGAGACGGGGAGTTAGGGACTCAGGATGATGCACTTGCTTTTGAAACGCAATGCTTAGAAAATTATCAGCCTTTTATTGCGCTGATGAAAAGCGAGCGAGTTTCTCCGGTGAGAAGGGCTGTGGTTATAAAACCACAAAACTTACAATGGCAGTGGCTAAATGATACAACGCTAAAACTGAATTTTTTCTTAAATTCAGGTAGTTTTGCAACCAGTGTCGTGAGAGAAATTATCAACCAAGATAGTCAGGATAGTGTCGATGCTAAAGATTTTATTGAGTAATGATGATGGTGTAACTGCACCGGGAATTCAAACATTAGCGGCAGCATTGCGTCAACATTATGATGTACAAGTGATTGCGCCTGATCGTAATCGTAGTGGGGCTTCAAATGCACTGACATTAGATAAACCACTTAAAATTCAAACATTAAGTAATGGCGACCTTTCTGTGCAAGAAGGGACACCAACCGACTGTGTTTATATCGGTGTTAACAAAGTGGTCCGTCCTCGTCCTGATATTGTGGTGTCAGGCATTAACTGTGGCCCTAATCTTGGTGATGATGTTATTTATTCAGGGACTGTTGCGGCAGCAACAGAAGGGCGTCATTTGGGCTTACCCTCAATCGCCGTTTCATTAGATGGTGATGTACATTATGAAGCCGCCGCTAAGGTAACTTGTGATATTTTAGCGTTGTTACAGAAAAACCCTCTACGGGCAGGTAATATCTTGAATATTAACGTGCCTGATATCCCTTATGAAGAAATTAAAGGGATAAAAGTGACACGCTGTGGCAGTCGCCATGCAGCATCAGAAGTGTATAACCTTGAAGATCCCAAAGGGAATATGCTGTATTGGCTAGGGCCTGTTGGCGAAATTCGAGATGCAGGCCCAGGCACTGACTTTGAAGCTGTGCAAAACGGTTATGTTTCCATTACCCCTCTACAAGTGGATTTAACTGCTTATAAAGCGCATTCGCTAGTAGAAGATTGGTTAGAGCAAGCAGGAGTAAAGGTAAAATGAAAACTGGGCTCATGAAAGATCTTTTGGCACAACTACGCCAACAGGGAATTCAGGATGAGCGCCTGTTAGATGCGATTTCACAGGTTCCTCGTGAACAATTTGTGGATGAAGCGCTCTCCCATAAAGCCTATGACAATATCCCATTACCAATCGGTCATGGGCAGACTATTTCACAACCTTATATTGTTGCGAAAATGACCGCACTGCTCAGCTTAAAGCCTAATGACCAAGTGCTTGAAATTGGTACGGGATCTGGCTACCAAACGGCAGTTCTTGCCCATTTAGCCCAGCATGTTTTCTCTGTGGAGAGAGTGAAAAGCTTGCAGTGGACGGCTAAGCGTAGGTTGAAGCTCCTTGATTTACATAATATTTCCACTCGTCATGGTGATGGGTGGGAAGGGTGGCAGTCTAAAGCACCTTTTGATGCCATCATTGTGACCGCAGCGCCGAATGAAATTCCAACATTACTGCTTGGGCAATTAAAAGAGGGTGGCCGTTTAGTTTTGCCTGTTGGTGATAAAGACCAATCATTGAAATTGATCACGCGTAGAGGCAATGATTATCACACCAATGTGATAGAAAAAGTACGTTTTGTTCCTCTCGTTGCCGGTGATTTAATCTAATTTATTGATCACAATTTAGCGCTGTTGATTTTTTGTATTGGTTTAAATTAACTAATGGAAAAGATCAATAGAGCCTAATAGCAGTCAAATACATCTAAATATGATATTTTAGCAGTCTAAATTTGAGTTATTTACATAAACTGTTAAGTCATAATCTCAAATTGTTATATTTTTGATATATTTAACTTGTTCACTATTTTGTATTTCTGCTTTAATAAGCGAAATATTTTTAATCTATCTCTATGTTGCTGACATAAGGTTTTATCGGCCTAAGTTTTAGTTGTCGCGTCAGATTTTCTTCACGGGAGAAGAAGCATGAAAATTGTTAGCCCTATAAGCAGAATTCGATGGGCAGTGATCTTTTCATTTAGCGGGTTTTTGTTAGCGGGTTGTTCTACGCCATACCATGCAGCTGCGCCTATTTCGAGTGTAGGTGATGGGCAATCTAGTCACCAGCAGGCGGCTCAAAGGGCAGCACCAAGTGCATCACCAGATGCAGGGATGAGTACGGCGATGCCGTCATCACGGCCAAACCTTTCAAGTAATAGTCAATCGGTTAACCGAGCATCTAGCCAAGCGACGACTAACGGCGAAGGCCGCATTGTTTACAACCGTGACTATGGCAGCATCCCAAAAGGAAGCTATAACGGTAATAGCTATACCGTTCAGCGCGGTGATACTTTATTTTATATCGCTTATCTAACTGGTAATGATTTCCGTGAGTTAGCATCGAAAAACGACATTCCAGAGCCTTATAGCCTCAATGTTGGCCAGGTAATAAATATTGGTAACACAAATGTGACGCCGAGCACTCAAATTGCCTCAAATAGTCACCAGCAACCGGTTGATCTTCGAACAACTAATGCGTATCCTGAAAACAGTGGTGGTCAAAATTCAGGTAAGATGTTGCCAAATAATAAGAAACCTGCAACGCAAGTTTCCACGGCAGCAAGTAATACAACTACCACCACAGCTTCAACAGCGGCAGCGAGCAGTAATAATTCGTCAATAAAATGGCGTTGGCCAGCTGAAGGGAAAATGATTGAAGGTTTCTCTGACGCACAAGGTGGGAACAAGGGCGTAGATATCGCAGGTTCTCGTGGTCAAGCTGTGCTCGCTTCTGCTCCAGGAAAAGTCGTTTATGCAGGTAATGCACTGCGTGGATATGGAAATCTAATAATAATAAAACATAACGATGACTACTTGAGTGCTTATGCACACAACGATACGTTGCTTGTGCGTGATCAACAGGATGTTACTGCGGGTCAAAAAATAGCAACTATGGGTAGTACTGGCACAAGTTCAGTTAGATTACACTTTGAAATTCGTTACAAGGGAAAATCAGTAAACCCGTTGCGCTATTTGCCGCAACGATAAACTGGGCAGAGTGCTTTGACATTCTGTCCGCATTATCTAGGGTAGGAGTCACTGATGAGCCAAAGTTCGCTGAAAGTTAACGAGTTATATAATGACCTTGATGAAAGTAGTTCGGATGATGCTTTTGATGAAAGTCAGTTTAAAGAAGAGGATCTAGTTTCAGAACTCGAAGATGAAATGGATTTACTCCAGAGCACCACTGCGCGTGTTCTGGATGCTACCCAAATTTATCTCAGTGAAATTGGATTCTCACCGCTCCTAACAGCCGAGGAAGAGGTTTTCTATTCTCGTAGGGCTTTACGCGGTGATATTCCATCACGTCAGCGTATGATTGAAAGCAACCTCCGTCTGGTTGTAAAAATATCTCGTCGTTATAATAACCGAGGACTCGCCTTACTCGATTTGATTGAAGAAGGTAATCTTGGGTTGATTCGTGCAGTTGAAAAATTCGATCCAGAAAAAGGATTTCGTTTTTCAACCTATGCCACTTGGTGGATCCGTCAAACGATCGAGCGAGCCATCATGAATCAAACCAGAACGATTCGCCTTCCTATTCATATTGTAAAAGAACTCAATATTTACCTTCGTACGGCACGTGAATTAGCGCAGAAGCTCGATCATGAGCCAAGCCCTGAAGAAATTGCCCTAAAATTAGATAAACCTGTTGAAGACGTTAGTCGAATGCTACGTTTAAATGAACGTATTACTTCGGTGGATACGCCGATTGCGGGGGATTCAGAAAAGTCTTTACTTGAAGTACTCTCTGATGAAAATGATTCAGGGCCAGAAAATACAATTCAAGATAATGACTTAAAAGATAACATTGTTAAGTGGTTATTTGAACTGAATCCAAAACAACGCGAAGTCTTAGCGCGTCGTTTTGGGCTTTTAGGCTATGAAGCAGAAACTCTAGAAGAGGTTGGGCGCGAAATTGGGCTCACTCGTGAAAGAGTTCGCCAGATTCAAGTAGAAGGTTTGAGACGTCTCAAAGATATTTTACATAATGAAGATTTAACGTTGGAATCGTTATTCAATATGTAAGACGGTTGTTAGAAATTAAAGCCTCAGTAAATTCATTTTGAACTACTGGGGCTTTTTATTATTCTTACATCGTTAGCTAATTATCAAATATTTACAGGGACGCCGCTGTGAAATTTAAAATCACTATCCGGCGTGGAAATTAATTCCGCTTCAATAATACCGAAATAATCAACACGCTCAGTAATATCATTCTTGCTAATTAACTGCGCTAGATGTAAATAATCCTGATAATGACGAGCTTCTGAACGCAATAGTGAAATATAAAAATTAGCAAGTTGCTCATCTAACAAAGGGGCTAACTTTGCGAAGCGTTCACAGGAACGAGCCTCAATATAAGCACCAATAATCAGTTTATCGACAAGTGTGCTTGGGTCGTGGGGACTAATATGGCTAAATAACCCCTTCGCATAACGACCCGCAGTGATACCATCATAAGGAATATCACGCTGATGCATGATTTCTAGTACTTGGTAAAAATGATGGAGCTCTTCTTTAATCAGTAATACCATTTTATCAATCAAATCTTGGCTATAAGCAGATTGTTTCCTTGCTAAGATTTGTTTTGATACCTGATTTTTATTTTTGAGTGTATGAATATCGCCAATTTTATCATAGGCAAATGATTCATAAGGCTTAAACCATTCAAGTAACACCGCTGTACTTTCTTTGTCAACAGCGTACTTGCGGATTAAAAACATCGCACTTTGCGCTGCTTTTAATTCACATAAAAGATGGTCTTTCAATATGATAGGCAAACTTTCAGGAAGGCTTGCCTTGTGGATCCATGAATCAGGGGTTTCACATCGTAAAAACTGCCTGATAGGCGCCAATAATTCAGCGTACTCATCCATGCTACTTATCCATTTCCTTTAAACGATATAACCAATCAAGTGCTTGACGTGGTGTTAGCTTATCAGGATCGATACCATCTAATGCAGTGAGCACAGGGGACGGTTCTTCATCGGCTACGGCTAAAAAGCTCAACTGTGCACTGTCTACATGGCTAGTATTTGCACTATTGGAAATAACTTCGAGTTCTTTTAGCTTTTGTTTTGCGCGTTTAATTACGTCTTTTGGCACCCCAGCAAGGGAGGCAACGGCTAAGCCATAGCTTTTACTCGCTGCACCTTCCTGCACGTTGTGCATAAAGGCAATTGTCTCACCGTGCTCAATAGCATCGAGGTGAATATTAGTCACCCCTTCTAATTTTTCAGGTAAAGTTGTTAACTCAAAATAGTGGGTAGCAAATAGCGTCATTGCCTTGATTTTATTAACTAAATTTTCAGCACAAGCCCAAGCTAATGATAAACCATCATAGGTTGATGTTCCTCGACCTATTTCATCCATCAATACCAAGCTGTGTTCTGTGGCATTGTGTAAAATATTCGCCGTTTCTGTCATCTCGACCATAAAGGTGGATCGACCTGACGCAAGGTCATCGGATGCGCCTACTCGTGTAAAGATGCGATCAACAGGACCGATCACGGCCTTCGAAGCAGGAACAAAACTACCTATGTAGGCCAGTAGTGTAATCAGTGCAGTTTGGCGCATATAGGTGCTTTTACCACCCATATTGGGACCCGTAATGATTAAAAGGCGACGTTGTGGTGATAGCGATAATGGGTTCGAGATAAAAGGTTCGCTCAGGACTTGTTCAACAACAGGGTGGCGGCCTTCCGTAATTTGTATCCCAGGTTTATCAGTCAATTGTGGACAGGCATAGTCTAGAGTTTCAGCTCTTTCGGCAAGGTTTGTTAAAACATCTAATTCAGCAAGGGCTTCTGCACTGGTTTGCAATGCGGCTAAGTGCGGTAGCAGCATATTAAATAGCTCGTCATAGAGTGCCTTTTCGATAGCTAATGCTTTTCCTTTTGAAGTCAGAACTTTATCTTCATATTCTTTTAATTCAGGAATGATGTAACGCTCAGCGTTTTTCAATGTTTGGCGGCGCACGTAGTGAATCGGGGTTAAATGACTTTGCCCACGACTCACTTGGATATAGTAGCCATGTATGGCGTTATAACCCACTTTTAGAGTCTCGATGCCATGTTTTTCGCGTTCCCTAATTTCAAGCCTATCAAGATAGTCAGTGGCCCCATCAGCAAGGGCACGCCATTCATCAAGTTCAGTATTATAGCCCGGTGCAATTACACCACCATCACGCACTAACACTGGAGGCGCATCGATAATGGCTTTTTCAAGCAAAGTTTGTAGTTCATCGAATTGCCCGATACGATTTTGCAATTCTTGCAAATAAGTGCTGCTAGATTGGCTTAAAATTTGGTGAATATCATGATATTGCTGAAAAGCATGACGCATACGCGTTAAGTCGCGAGGGCGTGCGGAGCGTAGCGCTAATCGCGCCAGTACACGCTCTAAATCGCCAATCTGACGTAAATAGGGCTGTAATTCAAAACCATTACTTTGCAAGGCACTAATTGCTTGTTGACGATTATTCAAAATCTCAATATTGCGTAATGGGGTATGTAACCAACGCTTAAGCATACGGCTACCCATTGGGGTTACACATAAATCTAAGATAGCCGCGAGGGTATTTTCTGTGCCACCAGCCAGGTTTTGTGTTAATTCTAAGTTACGACGAGTTGCAGCATCTAAAATGACATTATCATTTTGTTTTTCCATGATAATGCTACGAATATGGGGCAGTGAAGTACGCTGAGTATCTTTGACATACTGTAGCAAGCAGCCTGCGGCTCTTAAGGCTTTATGGGCGTTATCGACACCAAAACCGATCAGATCTTTAGTACCGAACTGTAGGCCTAATTGTTGTTTTGCCGTCTCTAATTCATATTCCCATAAAGGGCGGCGGCGTAAGCCTTTATTGTGTTCTATCAGTGCCATACTTGCAAAATCCTCTGGGTAGAGAAGTTCTGCGGGGCGAGTGCGTTGAAGTTCAGCTTGGAGAGCTTCTTCTCCCGAAATTTCACTGATAATAAAACGGCCCGAAGTAATATCTAATGTCGCAAAACCGTAGCCTTGGGCATCCTGCCATACCGCAGCCAATAAGTTATCTTGCCTTTCATTTAATAGCGCTTCATCCGTGATGGTACCGGGAGTGACAATACGAACCACTTGGCGTTCAACGGGCCCTTTGCTGGTTGCTGGGTCACCGATTTGTTCACAGATCGCGACGGATTCCCCCATTTGGACTAATTTTGCCAAATAGCCTTCTGCAGCATGGTGAGGAACGCCTGCCATTGGTATGGGTTGACCGGCAGATTGTCCGCGCTTAGTTAATGAAATATCAAGTAGTTGCGATGCTTTTTTTGCATCATCAAAGAATAATTCGTAAAAATCCCCCATACGATAAAACATCAAAATATCTTTGTGTTGTGCTTTTAGTTTTAGATACTGCTGCATCATAGGTGTGTGGGATTCGAAATCTTGATTGTTTGTCATAAAATTTTCTGTTTTAACGTATTGAGTTTAATGGGTTATGTGATTTTCTGTGTTTTATGTTTGAGTATGCTTTTATCGTATAAAATACCACATAACCTGATGAATGAATGCAAGCCAAAATGCGAACGATGATTATGGCTATGGTATTACGCCTATGATAGCAATAACAACCCGTTGTTTGGCTAAATCATCTGAATTATTTAAAAATAATACGAACTATTAATATATTACCTTTGTGGCGTTTTTATTGTAAATATTAATATAATTGAAGGACATGTTGAATCTATTAAGATTGAAGGATCTTCAGTGCGTTTGTGATGGTTAAGTCTAAGTCTAAGTCTAAGTCTAAGTCTAAGTCTAAGTCTAAGTCTAAGTCTAAGTCTAAGTCTAAGTCTAAGTCTAAGCCTATATGTCAGCTCTGTGCCAATAGCGGATGTTGTTTAAAGATGAGCAGTTATTAGATGATGTGCTACAAGGATACTTTTGTATCACTAAATCGACATGTTCTGACTGATCTGCTTTAATCAAACAGGACACTTTAATAATGGAATATAATCCAATTATGTGCAGATATTATTAGTTGGACGATTTACATTTTGTATTAGTTGTTCCATGTTTGGCGTTAATGTATTCAATTTGGCCAAATCAGCTTATTGAATCTTACATCTAGGCAGTTTATTGCTTAAAACGGACGGTATATATCCTTATTCATGCAAACTGCAGGTTCGTTGGCCGCACTCAGCCAGCCGGGTCACATACTGATGTATGTTCCCCGTCTATCTTCCCTTGCCGCCTTCCTGCAACTTGAAAGCTATAGGGTATATGGTATCGTACGCGTCAGAAATACTTTTAAGAGAGCCCGTCACGGTGGAAAAAAAGAAAACCTTCCCGCAGCAGAAAAGCGGCTTGCACCCGCGTAACCGTCATCGCTCACGCTATGATTTCCCGGCGCTGATCGCCAGTTGCCCTGCACTGGAGCCGTTCGTCAAGCCGAACGCCTGGGGCGACATCTCGGTAGATTTTGCCGATCCTGCGGCGGTTAAAATGCTCAACCGTGCGTTGCTGCAACATTTCTATGGCATCGAACACTGGGACATCCCCGCCGATTATCTGTGCCCGCCGATCCCCGGGCGTGCCGACTATTTACACCATCTGGCCGACCTGCTGGCGACCAGCAACGGTGGTGAGATCCCTCGTGGTAAAGGCGTGGCGATCCTTGATGTGGGTATTGGCGCCAACTGTATTTATCCGATCATTGGCCTGCGTGAATACGGCTGGCGTTTTACCGGTTCGGAGATTGATCCGGTATCGCTCAATACGGCCAAAATGATCGTGGAGATGAATCCGACGCTGAGAAACGGCGTGCGTCTGCGTTTGCAAAAACAACCCGAATTTATTTTGAACGGCATCATCGGCGTGGCGGAGAAATTTGATGCCACACTGTGTAATCCACCGTTCCACAGCTCTGAACAGGAAGCGCAAGCCAGCACCCGCCGCAAACTGCACAAGCTGGGTAAAAGCGAGGTAGCCGACACGCCGGTACAGAACTTTGGCGGCAAAAATAAAGAGCTATGGTGTGAAGGCGGCGAAGAAGCCTTTGTGCGTAAAATGGTAGAGGAGAGCGTTAGTCTGGCGCAAAACTGCCTGTGGTTCACCTCGTTGATTTCTAAAAACACTACCTTGCCTTCGATTTATCACGCGTTGAAGCTGGTGGGTGCGGCCGAAGTCCGTACCATTGAAATGGCGCAGGGGCAAAAAATCAGTCGCTTCGTGGCCTGGACTTTCCACGACGCACAACAGCAGGTCGCCTGGGCAGCAGAACGCTGGCGTTAATTTCCTTGGTGCCGGTTATTTAACCGGCACCGATAAAACTTCGCATTTCCCTTTCAATTTCTGCATGTTGCGTTATTCTCAATATGTCTTCCAATACTAAAAATCTTAAAAAAGTTATTCATTCAAAATACAATAGTTACCTTACTTAATTGATATTTTAATCCGGTATATAATTGGATATTACAGTCAACTCAGACCTCATCAATATAACGGTGGCTTAACGCCCAATGAATCAGAACGATTATATTGGGGAAAACTCTAAAACGGTGACCAATTTTTATTGACCACTACACTCTGATGCTTAATTTCTCTAGAGCGTTGAGATATAAATATATTTAGCTTGTACGGCGTGTGATCTATGTTGCCATATAAAACAACGATGATAAAATGCACTATCGTCAGTTTGTAGTGAGATAACTATGAACAAAAATGAATTAACTCAAGCAACAAAACCAACTCGCACTCAGCTAATTCGTGCGGTGACAACGTCTACTGCGATTGAAACAGGGCAGAAGTCTCGTCGCCTTGAAGAAGAGATGAAATCTAAGCGTAAAAAATTCGGGCATTTGAAACTCGCAATCTAGTTCGCTTTTAAGGCTTCATTAACCCAATATTTCATTGGTTCATAGTTAAGGTTTAATCCTGCGTGGATTGCTGCAATGTACTGTATCTGGTTCTGAGTCCAGCTTTCGTAATATAATGGTTGTAGTCTACCTTGTACCGCTATTACATCTGCCAGTAAGCGCGATAAGCGCCCATTTCCTTCCCTAAAAGGGTGTATCAGGATTAATTCCACATGTACTGTTGCAATAGCTTCTATGACGCATTCTCGGCTCATATTTGAGCAAGGGGTGTATTTTGCAAGAAAGTCTCTTTCAAATTGAGCAAATTGCCGATGCTCCACGGACAGCGGTTCAAGCATGTTTGCAAAGTAAACTAGATAGAGCTGATGAAGTGATGAGTAAATCACTTACGGATAATGAAACTGAGCGGAAAAAAATTGACTCTTTTGCAACAACACAAGCTATTGCTTCACTAAAAAAATCACAGGATGCTTTTCTGGAGTTCAGAACCAGTGAGTGTCAACGTCAAGGTGATGTCTTGCTTGGTGGAAGCGGAATGGGGGGATGTGATGTTAGCGTGTAAAGTTAAACTGACTTATTCCAGAATTGAAGCGCTAAGTCTTCAATAGTATTTTTCATTATGTATTTTGATACCTTTATGTATTTCACGATGCGCTATTATCTAATATAGAGAAAGCCTTATTATTCTTCGCCTTAATTAACCCCTTAATTTTTTAGTGAGGGGTTTTTACTAATATTTTGTACAGTTATTAAAATAATATTAGTGACGTACGGTTGTAGAATATCTCCCCTTTTAGTTAAGAGGGATACCTGTCTTACTCATTATTTAAGTATAAAAGAGAATTGATGGGTTATTAATTATGGTAAACCTCTCAGTAATATAAACATAAAAAAATCTTACCTGGCACATAGTGTTAATTATTAGAATGGTAGCTAATGATATTCTGAAAAGTCAATAATGAAAAACATAATATTTTCTTGTTTATCAATAGGTTGTTTTTTTATTTTACCTATTTTAATAAGCAATGTGTAAGGGAATGATATGCGATTAAATATCAATGGAAAATTAATAGAATTAAAAAATATTTCACCGGAAACACCACTTTTATATGTATTACGCAATGACCTTTTACTTAATGGACCTAAATATGGTTGTGGATTAGGGGAGTGCGGGGCTTGTAGCGTTTTAATTGATGGTGAGGTCGTTCGTTCTTGTTCGACACCAATTTCGATGGTGGGAAAGAGAAAAGTCACCACATTAGAAGGATTAAGTGAAAGTGATGAGCTTCATCCTGTGCAACAGGGGTTTGTGGATGAGCAGGCAGCACAATGTGGTTATTGCACCAATGGGATGATAATGACATTGGTTGCGTTGTTTAAACGTAATCCAAATGCCAGTGAAGATGAGATTAAAAAAGAATTAGCATTTAATTTATGTCGTTGTGGTACTCATGTGGAAATCTTAAAAGCAGCACAAAAAGCGAAAATGATTATTGCGCAAGGAGGCCAAGTATGAGTGTTTTTGATATTACTCGCCGCCGCTTACTTCAAGCGGGTGGTGTCATCATGGTCAGCCATATGGTGCCTAACTTATCTTTTGCTTCCGCCAATCTACTCGACAAAAATGCAGTGATTCCATTGGATTATGTTGACAGTTTTATTGCTTTAGCTGCGGATGGTCATGTGACCGCGTTTAATGGCCATGTGGATTTGGGAACGGGGATCCGAACGTCTTTAGCGCAAATTGTTGCCGATGAAATCGGGGTACCTTTTTACTCAGTAACGATGATTTTAGGTGATACACAATATACACCAGATCAAGGGCCAACAATTGCAAGTGCAACAATTCAAGTTACCTCAATACCGTTACGCCAAGCCGCAGCTCAGGTACGATTACAATTAATGACACTTGCGGCGAAAGCGTTTGCTGTCTCCGTAGGAGATTTGCGTACTGAGAATGGTGAAGTGTTGGTGGCTGCTCGGCCTGAACGCCGTTTAAGTTATGCTCAGTTAGCCAAAGGGCAAAATTTACATTTCGAGTTAGATGAAAAAGTGACATTAAAGCCTGCTTCAGAAGCTTTTTATGTTGGTAAATCTGTTCCTCGCGTCGATATTAAGGGAAAAGTGACAGGAGAATTGACTTGGGTTCATGACATGCGTGTACCAAATATGCTGCATGGTCGTGTGATCCGCCCCCCATACGCAGGGGCAGATAGCAGTGCGCCTTTGGGGAATAGCTTGATTTCGATTGATGAAACATCAATCGCGCATCTCTCAGGAATTGTCAAAATCGTTCGTATTAATGACTTTGTTGGTGTGGTGGCAGAACGCGAAGAGCAAGCGATAGAAGCAATGCGACAACTTAAAGTCACTTGGAAAAAGTGGGATGGGTTGCCTGATCTCAGTTTAGATCAGTTGCATGAGACTTTGGATGTCCAACCCAGTGAAAAACGCATGTTGCGTGATGATAAAGGGTTCGATAATGCCTTAGATTCACTCACAAAAACTGTTAATTCAGACTATGTTTGGCCTTATCATTTACATGCTTCTATTGGCCCATCTTGTGCAGTGGCTGATGTGAAAGGCGACAAAGTTGATGTTTGGTCTGGTACACAAAACCCACATGATCTACGCAAAGACTTGGCACTACAGTTAGGTAGAGATTTGTCGCAAATCTATGTTCATCGAATGGAAGCATCGGGGTGTTACGGGCGCAATTGCGCTGATGACGTCAGTGCTGATGCGGTACTGCTTTCTGAAGCAACGGGGTGGCCTGTTCGAGTTCAATTGATGCGCGAACAAGAAGCGGGCTGGGAGCCAAAGGGAACAGGGCAGCTTATTCAAGTTAGGGGAGGGGTCAATGAAAAAAATGAAGTGGCTGCGTATGAGTTTACGACTCGTTACCCTTCGAACAATGCGACCACATTGTCGCTTATCCTGACTGGGAAAAAAGAAAACAAAGCGGATGTTCAACAGATGGGGGATCGTACCGCTATACCTCAGTACCTTTACCCATTGATGCGGGTTATGTCAAAAGATACAGCGCCAATCGTCAGAGCATCATGGATGCGTGGTGTTTCAGCCTTACCAAATGTTTTTGCACATGAGTCTTGGATTGATGAAATTGCTTATTTAGCAAAGCAAGATCCAATCGCATATCGTTTGAGATATCTTGATGACCCTCGTGCGATTGCCCTTATACATGCGGTAAAAAAACAAGCCAATTGGGTTGATGGACCAATGCACAGAAACCCAGCTCCCGCATCACAAGAAATAGTGAGTGGGCGAGGATTTGCATGGGCGCGTTACTTTCACAGTAAGTTTCCGGGATTTGGTGCAGCTTGGGCGGCTTGGGTTTGTGATTTAACTGTTAACCGTCGTACAGGGCAAGTGGTCATTAAAAAAGTGTATGTTGCACATGATTGTGGGCAAATGATCAATCCTGATGGGGTACGTCATCAAGTTCACGGCAATATTATTCAGTCCTGTAGCCGAGTGTTAAAAGAATTCGCCACATTTGATAAATCGGGCACAACATCCCTTGAATGGGGAGGGTACCCCATTTTGCGATTTGATGAATTACCAGAGATAGATATCCAATTAGTGGATATGCCAAATGAGCCTCCGATGGGTGCAGGAGAATCAGCCGCGGTACCAAGTGCAGCTGCTGTCGCTAATGCGCTTTTTGATGCTTTAGGTGTTCGAATGAGAGAGGTTCCATTTACGCCTGAACGTATTTTACGCGCTGTAGATACTGCATCAAATGCGCAAGGAGCAAGCCATGAGTAAAGCAAAAAAAATCTTTGGTTACGGAGCGTTAGCGATTGTGGTCATTGTTGTTGGCGGTTTTGCACTGAGTTGGCAATCGGCTATTGCTCCTATTGATCCCTATGTGAAACAGACATTCAGCGCAGAACAAATTACTCGAGGTGAAAAGCTGGCGGCGCTAGGAGACTGCTCAGTGTGTCATACCCGTGCTAGAGGTGACACGAATACCGGGGGATTAGCGATGAAAATACCGTTTGGGACGATTTACTCCACAAATATTACACCTGATAATGAAACAGGAATTGGACTTTGGTCTTATGAGGCATTTGAGCGTGCAATGCGTCATGGAGTTGATCGTGAAGGGAACTATTTGTACCCCGCATTCCCTTATACGGCGTTTACTCGAACGACAGATGAAGATCTACATGACTTATATGCGTGGTTAATGAGCCAAAAACCCGTGAGTTATCAAGCACCGAAAACATCATTAAATTTTCCATTTAATATTCGCCAAGGTATTTGGGCATGGAATCAGTTATATCTTACTGCCGGACCGGCCAAGGCTGACACGACCCAAAGTGATGTTTGGAATCGAGGGGCTTACTTAACAGAAGGGTTAGGTCACTGTAGTGCTTGTCATTCGCCAAGAGATATTCTATTTGGTGAAAAAGGTGGGAAGGATCATTTGATGGGAGGAGATGCTGAAGGCTGGACTGTGCCAGCATTATTGGGAAATTCACCAAGCCCAATGCCTTGGACTCATCAAGATATGGCCGATTTTTTGAGGACCGGTTACTCGGCTAATCATGGTGTTGCAGCAGGGCCAATGGCGCCGGTGATCCGAGAAGGCACTTCTCAGCTAACAGAAGAAGATAGACAGGCGATAGCAACTTACTTGACATCATCAACGTCAAATACGCAAGAAATACGGTCTGCCACTGATATCGCGTTACAAACTGAAGATAAAATTGAGCCACTTTCTTCTGAGGGGGCAAGGTTATATTCTGGTGCTTGTATGGCATGCCATGCGCAGGCTAAAGGTGCTCAAATGTCAGGAATCCGACCGGCTCTTGCACTAAATACCAATCTATATGCAGAAACACCGGATAACGCTATCCGTATCGTATTAGATGGTATTCAGTATGAGGCGACAGAAGGATTGGGGAGCATGCCTGCATTTCGTCATAACTTAAGTGATAGTCAAATCGCAACCCTATTGAATTACTTAAGAACGACGTTGATAGAAAAGGCACCATGGCCAAATTTAGAGCAGAAAGTGGCAGAGATCCGCACAGAGACTGCTGGGAAATAGAAGGAATATTGGTCGCTAAAGGTGTGGCCATGAACGGTATCATTTAGGGCTTAAATGGATAAGTTGAATGGATGTTTTGATCGTGATAAAACGCTTCCATTCAGCTTATTTTTCATGCCAATCGATATTATTGTTATTTTTAAGGCTTAATATCCCTTCATGCCCCCAATAAATATTATTAGATTTATTGGGGGGGAAAAATGCCGTTATTATGAATACTCCTCTTTGAATTAATATGAGTCGCCGAGGAGTATTTTAGTTATTGCGTCGCTTTTTTCACTTTTTCAACTTGCTCGGTGGTGACAGGTTTGGCTTGTCCTCCCCACTCGGCGCGAGCCCAAGTGATTAAATCGGCAATTTCTTGCGAATTTAAATCATCGGCAAAACTTGGCATGGCATACATACGCTGACCATTTGGGAAAGTCGTCGTTGGGATCCCCGTTAAGACGACATTGATAAAGGTTTCTGGGTTATCCATTGCTAATATCGCATTGCCTTTTAGCGCAGGGATGCCATTAGGCACACCTTCACCCGAGATACCATGACAACCTGCACAGGTTGACATATACATCATACGGCCGGTTTCCAACGTGCTATCTGTTTGAATTCTCACTGGTTGAGTGCTATCAGTTTGCTGATTACTGGTTTCAGGCAGTGCGTCTGGTGCTGATTTTGCTCCAAGTAATTGGCCATTTTTATCTGTAAGAAGATAAATGGATACATCCTCAACATCTTTTATCGCCATTTGACTGGTGGAGAAATGCGTTACCGTATTCATATCGGCAAATGAAGAGCCTTGTGGTGAAATACCCGTTTGTAAGAATTGACTGAGAGAGGCGGTATCGTAACCATGTTTTGATAGCGCTTCAGCGGTAATATCTGGGATAGCTAACCCTGCTTCTTCACCACCTTGTAATGAACGTGAAAAATCGACGCCCATCATAAAGTTACGTGGAGAGTGGCACGCACCACAGTGCGCGAGTCCTTCTACAATATAAGCACCTCGGTTCCATTGTGCCGAACGTTGTGGATTGTTTGGTGCATCATGCTTCGGAAAGTTCAGTAATGTCCAAAAATTCATAAAAGGGCGTACAGGGAGAACAAAAACCCCGGTATTTTCTTTATTTGCAACAGGCATTGGTGGCAGGGTCATTACATAGGCATACAGGGCATCCAAGTCTTCAGATGTTGTCATATGTGTAAAAACAAACGGCATTGCAGGGTACAGATTGCCTCTTTCTTTGCCTATGCCATCTTTAAGTGCCCGATGAAAATCCGCACGTGTATAATTGCCGATACCAAAGGTTTTATCTGGTGTGATGTTTGTGGAGTAAATGGTGCCAAATGGTGTCCCGATTGCACGCCCGCCTGCCGCTAATGGGCCTTCGGGTAGCGAGTGGCAGCCAAAGCAGTCACCCGCAATGGCAAGCTCTTTTCCTCGCGGAATGAGTTTCGCAACCTCTTCTGATGTGAGCGGTTTATCTAAGTTTGGGCCAATGCTTGATGTACGAAAAGCACCAAATAATACGGCTAAGGAAAATAAAATCCCAACAATAATAATGGTATACAATATTTTGCGTATTGAACGACTCTTTGTCATTGTCTATTCCTCTACTCAATCACACAGCCGGGTGTGGCTAACGCAACTTTTCGTACTGCTTCATAGTAGCGAACATAGCCGGTACAACGACAAATGTGCTCATTTAAGGCATCTTCAATCGCATGTTCTAAGTCTGCCCGTTTAACGGGGGCTTGTTTTAGTTGATTAATAAACACCGTCGCGCCAGTGACAAAGCCAGGGGCGCAATAGCCACATTGAAAAGAGAAGTTTTCGATAAAGGCTTGTTGAATAGGGGTTAATTCAGCCACTCTACCTTGATCATCCAGCTTGGCTTGTCCCTCGATGGTGACAATGTTTTTATGATTAAAGTAGTGTGCGCCAAAAATACAGGTACGGCTTTCAATGGTTGAGCCGTCAGGGAGTATTTCCATAATGGTGCAAGCATGGCAGATACCTTGGCCGCAACCGAAGTGAGTCCCCGTGAGGTCGAGATATTCATGCAAAAATTCGATCATCGGCATACCAACTGGCACATCGATAGGACCAATTTTTTGGCCATTAATCGTCAGGGTTAATGGTTTTCTTTCAATAATAGGGACGGCATTTTTTATTTTCATGAGAGTGCCTTTTTAATTTTATCTACCGTAATTGGAAATTCATAGAAACGTTTGCCAGTGGCATGGGTTAATGCGTTGCTGGTAGCTGGCAATATTGGGATCATCCCCAGTTCTGCCATCCCTTTCGGTGGCGAAGTTTCTGAAAGTGGCGGCAAGTAATCAATCGTTTGCTGCCAAACGGCGACATCTTTAGCGCGAGGAAGCACATAACGGTTAAAATTCCATGTGCCATTGCCGGGGCCCTCTTCATAAAGGGGTAACTCCTCCATTAGGGCATGACCGATCCCCATAGCGGTTCCTCCTTGGATTTGCCCTGAAACCAGTTCAGGAACAATCATCGTGCCGGGATCCATAATCATATGGTGGCGCATCACTTCCACTTCACCAGTGGTGGTGTTGACGTTGAGCTCAACTAAACAGGATGCGGGTGTCACAGTCGTTGGGTCGGCTTTAGCCCGTTGTGTAGGCGGGTAATAAGCAACTTTACGTTTAATAAAGTGGTAGCCGCCAGTTGTCATCAAGTTTTTCAATTCTTGGGAAGCACCATCACCATAACGAATTGATAGGGCGTCTAACGGCAGATTTTTTAGGCCGATAGTTGGGATGTCGAAGTCTGCACGAGCCCATTGCCAGCTTGAATAGCCATGAACAGCAACGCCGGTGATAAGCCCCATCTGATGCGCTTTTTTGGCTAAAACATCAAAGGGGATAGGTTTCATACCCCCGCCACCAATTCCCTCGGGACCAACGCGTATGTCCGAAAATTCAACATTTAAGCCATTGAAAGCACCGCCACCGGAGCCTTCACTCCAAATGCTCTTCGCCGCAGGCCATAATGAGTTTTCAAGTAAAAAATGCCCTGCTTGGCGAGTTCCAAAACCAATATAATAAACCCCACTTGAAGAGCTCATGTCAGGGATGAGTGCCGGTGTCCAATAAGGATCGGTTTTTGATAGCTCATCTTGTTTTTTCTGATCAGCCCAACTGGTTTTTAGGGGCAATTGGTCAAATTCGGTGACACCAAATTCGACGATATCGGGAGCTTTACTCAGGGCTTGCCACACCATAACTTGTTGCGCTGTTGTGCCACCGGTTCCGATTTCTTGCATGCAATGGCGCATAGTTAGCTTGCCATTAGCATCAAACTCAAGGGACAAAATGGTGGGAACACCACTGGAACCGTAAACTTGTTGAACTTGTGAAAAGCCAACACCGTACAATTTTCCGGGGTTAGCAGCATCATACTCGGCTTTATTCTTATCACGATTGAGCCAAAGAGGGTGCTTTTCTGCAAGGTTAAGCATTTCGACGTTGCGTGGATCGCCGGCAATAACGCCGCCTTGTGTATTAGGATAACCCTCTAAAATCGCATTTCGACGGCGCAATTCGATAGGGTCAATATTGAGTTGATGAGCGATTTCATCAACCATCAATTCAGTGATCGCCATTGATTGCAACGAACCAAAACCGCGCATTGACCCCGCTTCGACAGCAGGTGTTGCCATGGCGAGAGCGGTGAGATCCGATTTCGGAAAATAATAAATCGATTGTGCACCACGAACCGCTACGTGAGAAACGGCAACAGAAAGGTTTTCTCGACCACCGCCATTACAGTTATAAGTGCCTTTTAATACATCAAATTTACCGGTTTTTTTATCGCCGATAATGGTGACGTCCATTTCAATAGAATGGCGTTTCATGCCCATTTGAAATTGCTCGTAACGGTCATTTGCCATACGAACAGGCAGCCCGTTAGCGTAAAAGCTGGCGACCATCGCATAGAATGGAAATACCGAGTAATCTTTGGAACCATAACCGACGGTTGAACCGGTTAACAAAATAATATTTTCAACTGTAAAATGTTTATTGTGCTTTGAAAGTTCAGCTGCGGCATTGACAACCCCTGCCGGAGATTGGGTTGCAGTCAAGATATGCAATGTTTTTGTTTTCTCGTCATACCAAGTATTGCAGTTATCGGGCTCCATGGCACAAGGGTCGATAGACTGAGAAAACCCATGGCGTTCCAGTACAAATTTATCTGGGTTTTGGCGTGCAGCTTCAATTTCTTGATTAATAAGCCGAGCGTAATCCATCCCTTTTTCTTGGGCATCTGGTTTTTCTTCTGCTTGATGAAGTGCTTGAATAAAACCACCACCGCGATCTTTACGAATAACGGGCGGGATACTAATCGCATGTTTAGCATCATAAGGTGGCCAAACTGGGGTATTTCCGTCAAATCCACCTTTGATTCCCGAATCTTGATAAGGAGAAAAAATAGAAGGGGATAGTGGCGTTTCTCCACCAATACGCACGTAACGTGCGGCACCATAGTTGGCGGGTGGTTTTGCACCGGTTAGCTGACCGTATTTCACGGCGCTAGTTTCAAAGCGTAACCTACGTTGGGCTGCGCTAAATCGGTCAAAATCATGATAAATAAGGATAGCGACGGGATGGCCAATAATCGGTGGTGTCTCACCTTTAGGCACTAAAATATTAGTGCCATAGAAGCCTTTTCCCATGCTGGTATCTTGCGGGATATTCAAACCATCTCGCATTAAATCTTCTTGTAGCACAATGCGGTCAGGTTGTAGGTTTTCGCCTAATAGTGAGATATCTATGCCTTCAAATGTTTTATCTGCCTGCGTGGCTTTTAACATGAAAGCATAGCTTTGTTTTTGCGGCCAACCGGGAATATCTTTTGCGCGATAATCGCGAGCAAAGTTTTTTTGCCCGGTGACTTTTTCGACACCATCCCAACGGAAGCGGGCTTTGCCATTCTGACCAATCCAATCGGTTGAAGGGGTGTCTGAATCAAGCTCTAAAGCGATTGCGAAAGGCAGTCTGCCAACCATGACGGCAATTCCTGCAATAGTACCCAGCTTGATAAAACTTCGTCTGGAAATTTGTCCCGTCATTGTTCACTTCCTAAATTTATTATTTTGGGATTTTTATAAATAATATGAATGAATATAAAATATTTATTATTTTGTAGATAAAGCTCATCGTTTCGTTGCTTAATTAGGTGTTCATAATTAGATGGGTTTAAGCATTTTTTAACTCTATCTATAATGATATATCATTGATGAGTAAAGTCATTTATATAAGAGAGTGGATAATATTAAACTGTTATTCTTTATTGGATAAAGGTAAAGGAAAAAACTAGTTGAACTAAAATATTGTTATGATGTGAAAATGTTTTCATGGAATAGAAAAATAATTTTAGCCTGATTTCTTGAAGGAATGTCATGTAACTATAGATTAATCATGTTGTTATGAGTTAACGGCTGAACGAATATGAAGGTGTTTTACCCATGGTGGATGAATTAACACGTTGGATAACCGAATATGGTTATTGGGCGGTCTTTTTAGGAACAATGATTGAAGGGGAAACGGCTGCATTCTTTTCGGGTATTGCAGCGCATAATCAATTGCTTTCTTATCCTTGGACGATGCTGATTGCCGCGTTGGGTGGCATTGTGAGTGATAATGTACTTTTTCTGGTGGGTCGATTTTCTGGGGCGCGTATTTTACCTAAATTTCAACGCCATAAAAATAAAATTGTTCGTGTACAGCAATTGATCCGGCAAAGAGAAAATATCATTATCATCGGTATTCGTTTCGCTTATGGTATGAGAACTATCGGACCCATTATTATTGGTGCGAGCAAAGTTAACCCCTTTAAATTTTTTGTATTAAATATTATTGGTGGTGCGATATGGGGCTGCTCAATTGTCTCTGTGGGTTATTTTGTCAGTTCTATGATATTGGCACTGCCCATTCACTCTTACTTATCATGGTTTTTGTTTGCCATTATTTTTATTTTATTGTTGCTATTTTGGCGTAAAAAAAGGCGTCATACTGTCAAAAAATAAGGCTTATTGATTTATCACCAATAAGCCTTATTTTGCATTTAACAACAATTATTGACGCTGCGCTTTAATTTGCTCAGGCGTAATATTAGCGGGTTGCCCGCCCCATTCAACGCGTAAGAAATTGACCAGCTCGGCAATTTGCTTATCATCAAGCTTATTCGCGAAGCCTGGCATACTTTGCATGTTTTGGTTATTTGGGAACGGCTGCTCAGGCAAACCATCTAAAATAGTATTAATGAGGTTTGTGCTATCAGCATCACGCAGCGTTGAGTTTCCTTTCATTGCAACCGCAACATTCGGTTTACCACTACCATCATAGTTGTGACAACCAGAGCAGGATTCGAGATAAAGTTGGCGACCTTGTGCACTGCCAACACCGGTTTTCGCTGCTAAGGTTTCTGGCGGGTTATCTCCCATCAGATAAGTCGCAATCGCTTTATTATCGTCAGAAGTTAGGTGTTGTGAACTCAAATAAATCACTGGGTGCATATCACTATACGCTGAGCCTTGAGGAGCGAGTCCGGTCATGAAAAATTGGTGCAGATCTTCTGTCGTCCATCCTCTTGCCGCCAGAGCTTCAGGTGTAATGTCTGGTGCAGTGAAGCGACCTAATGAACCGCCTTTCATAAATTTATCCATCTCCATTTCGCCCATTATGCCGCGAGGCGTATGACACTCGGCACAATGCTCAAGGACATTAACTAAATACTTCCCTCTGACCCATTCAGGAGAGCTACCTTGTGAGCTATTGGGTAATGGCTTGTCATTGAAGAATAATAAATTCCATCCCATCATTGCCATGCGCTGATTA
This sequence comes from Providencia heimbachae ATCC 35613, assembly GCF_001655055.1. GTDB lineage: Bacteria > Pseudomonadota > Gammaproteobacteria > Enterobacterales > Enterobacteriaceae > Providencia > Providencia heimbachae. Next base: position 41,570 of record NZ_LXEW01000041.1, read on the forward strand.
AATGGGAACGGGAGTGAGTTTTCAGGTGGAGCGACATCAACGGCCTTACGACTCATTAAATAGCTGTATATGGCGTCTGAATCTTCACGGGTCATCCCTTTATAAGAGGTATAAGGCATTGCAGGATAAAGATTGCGACTTGGTGGCGAAATCCCTTCTGTTAATGCGCGATGAAAATCGGCTTTTGTCCAACGGCCAATACCGAAATCGGTAGAGGGGGTTAAGTTGCTGCTATAAATTACCCCAAACGGGGTGTCAACAGGGTAGCCGCCAGCCATTGGCGCACCGTCAGCAGCGGTATGACAGGCTGCACAATCACCTGCTAGTGTAAGGTAGCGACCGCGCTCGATTTCTTGCTCAGAAGCGTTAACTTGTTGCGCTGGCCCATCTAGCGTCCGGCTTTCATACCAATAGAGAATAGCCCAAACCACGATACCGATCGCGATGAGCCACAGTAAAATGCGTTTAATCATTTTATGGTCTCCTTGAGTAAGCCAGGGGTGCGTAGGACGATATCGCGAACGGCTTCATAGTAGCGAACATAGCCAGTACAACGGCAAATATGATTATTCAATGCTTGTTTGATAGCATCTTCCAAATCTTCTGTGGCGATAGGATTACGTTGTAATTCTTCAATAAAAATGGTTGCCGCATTGACAAATCCCGGTGTGCAATAACCACATTGGAAGCTAAAGTGCTCGACAAAGGCTTGCTGCACAGAAGATAACTTAACTTTGCCATCCTCTTCTTTAGTCGCAGCCCCTTCGATGGTACGTATCTGCTTGTTATTGAAAAAATGCGCGCCGGTTATACAAGTTCGGACTTCTTCGCTGGTACCTGATGGGTTATCTAATATCACCACGCAGGCGTGGCAAATACCTTGGCCACAACCCAATCGTGAGCCCGTGAGGTCAACATATTCATGAAGAAAATCAATCATCATGAGACCTTCAGGCACATCCATCGGCCCATACTGTTGACCATTAATATTAATCGTAAGTGGCAGGAAGTTTAGGCTCATGGTAATACCTCTAAAATATCGTTAGGACGGATAGGTAGATGCAAGAAATGGTGCCCTGTTGCATCAGCGATGGCGTTTACGATAGAAGAAACGACCGGGATCATCACAACTTCAGCCACCCCTTTTGGTGGATCGGTGTCTGATAAGCCGGGTAACACTTCGCTGGTCTGTTTCCAGACCGCCACATCGCTAGCTAATGGCAGATGGTAACGGTTAAAGTTCCATGTTCCATTGCCGGGCCCGTCTTCATAGAGAGGTAAATATTCATGAAGCGCATGGCCTATCCCCATCGCTAGGCCTCCTTGAATTTGTCCTGAAACCAGTTGAGGCACAATCAAGTTACCGCACTCAACGACGCTATGGTGATCAAGGAGTTCAACGTGCCCAGTCGCTGTATCGATGGCTAATTCCGATACTGTTGCGACGGCGCTGTAATAAGTGACTCCCGCATTATTACGTTGTGTATCAGGGTAATAAGCTTTTTTGCGTTTCCACACTTGGTAATCTTTATCGGCAAAGCGTAATGAAAGCCCATCAACAGGTAATCGATGAAGTTCGTCATTAATTTGGTAATCGGCTTCTGCCCATTGCCAGCGATTAAAGACATGGCAAACAGCGCCGGTTAATCCACCCATTTTGAATGTGCGCTCAACTAAGCGAGATAAAGAGAGAACTTCAAGGCCATCAGCGGTTAATCCATTTTCTACCCAGCGAGCATCCTCACGGCGCACAACCAGAGGTGTAGCTTGACCGCCGCCGATGCCTTCTTGCCAAATCGACATTGCTGCAGGCCACAAGCCAAATTCGAATACTAAGCGGGCAGCTTCTTCAGTGCTGTGAGTGAAGTAATAGGCAGAGTTACTGGCACTGGCAGGAGAGCAGTAATTTGGCGTCCAGAGGGGGTCTTGCGCTAGGCGGTCTTGTTCTTCTTGCGCCATAGCAAATGGGTTTCCAGTTGAAACCATCGGCAGAATAGACCAATCAACCACTGAAAAATGCGCTTCTTCTGCGGGTTTTCCTAGCCATTTAGCGCAGACGACGGATTGCGATGTGGACATACCTGTCCCAATTTCAGCCCCACTATGGTAGATAGCAATTTTGCCTTCTGGCGTAAGTTCTACGCGAGCAAAGGAGGATTCTGCCCCGGTCCCAAAATCTTTTTGTACACAGGAAATGCCTGTCCCAAAAAGTTTTCCCGGATTTTTGGTTTCGTAATCGGATTTGCGTTGAGCTCGGTGTTTCCACATCGGATGTTTTGCACAGTGAGTTAATACTTCATCTGCGCGGATAGCACCGCCGGGGATCGCGCCTTGCGTATTTTTCATCCCTGACTTAATGATATTATTTAAACGAAACTCAATCGGGTCAGCATTCAGTAATTTAGCCGCTTCTTCCATCAGCATATCGGTTGCTGCCATGGCTTGCAGTGTGCCATAGCCACGAGCAGATCCGGCATCAACAGCTCGAGAGGCAATTCCAACTGCCGATAAATCACTACGGGGAATGTAATAGATGGCTTGTGCACCTGTTGCACCAACCATCACAACGGAAGGCGTGAAGTTACAGCGTCCGCCGCCATCACCGACAAATGAAGCACTAAGCGCTTCAATTTTATGCGTTTTTTTATTGACCGCTAAAGTATAATCCATATCAAACGCATGACGTTTGATGGTCGATTGGAATTGTTCATAACGATCATTTGCCAAACGAATTGGAACACCATCACCATATAATGTTGCCATAGCACCATAGTAAGGAAAAGGTGTGTGATCTTTTGAGCCATAACCCACGGTAAAGCAAGGGTGTAAGAATATTTGCTTAATCGGAAAATGCGATTTTGCTAGCATTTCAGGTAGTGAGGCGGCAACTTCTTGTGGTGATTGCGTTGGTATCACCAGATGAAATGATTGTGTTTTTGCATCATACCAACCATTGGCGTTATCTGGCTCAAGGGCTGCAGTATCAATAGATTGTGAGAAATAATTACGCTTGATGACCAGCCAATCTTCAGGCGGATTTTCGAGTTGTTTAGCTAATTGGTCAGCATGATACATGCCTTCTTCGTCTAATTTGCCACCTTCACGACCTTCAGGCCAGATTGGAAGGTGCTTTTTCATACCAATCGGTGAAATTGGCATATCTTTTAAGCTGGAATAGATATCGGCAGCAAATGGATCTTCAGCCCCAATACGGACACCACGATAGCTGCCCCATGGGTCGCGCTGTAGCGGTCCGGTGAGTGCGCCATATTGAATAACATCGTCACGAAATTTTAGTGTTTCTTTGGCAAAACGAAATTTTGCAAAGTCATGATAGATGAGTAAGGCAACTGCCTGACCGAGATAAGCAGGGGTTTTCCCTGTAGGCAGCAGTAAGTCATCACCATAAAATTCAGGGAATGCGACACCGTCTTTCTCTAAGTCAGCAGCAGTGACAATTCTATCTGGCATTAGCCCATCTTTCAGTAGGCTTAGGTCAAAACCTTCATAAATTTTATCGGCTTGAGTCACTCGCAGTAAAAATGCATGACCTTGTTGTTTTGGCCAATGAGGGATGTCTCGCGCTCGAATATCGCGAGCAAAGACTTTTTCACCTTGGACTTTTGCATAGCCATCTATGCGAAATTTGATGCGTTTATCAATAGGATCCCAGTCAGGGGATTGAAGAATTTTTTCTTCAAATAACACATCAAAAGCACGACTATACAAAGGGGCTAAATAAACGGAGATACCCGCAATAACGGCACATTTTAGAAAGTGTCTGCGGGAGAGTTCGACATTGCTTTTGCTCATAATACGCCCTTACACTTATTTTTATAGTTTAAACATTCTAGTTGTTTATTTGTTCGAAAATTAAACATATTAGTTGTTTATTTGGTTCAATATTTGGTTGGAATAGTTAAATGCAACGCTAATGATTGATGTCATTATTCGAGCATCTAAAACAAATGGATGACCAATTAAACTTAATTATAGTATTTAATATTATTTATTTATATTATAAAGAATAAATATATTAATGCTTAATGTAAACCATCATGATTGGAATAATTATTGCGGCAGCAGGAAAAAGTGAGCGTTTTCAAGCTGCTGGTGGTCAGGGGAATAAACTCAATAGTGTCTTGGGAATTCAAACGTTATTTGAAAAAACGCTCGATAATTCAATTAGAAGTGGGCTGCCTATCCATGTCGTTACACGGACTGAAAATCAGGGTGTTATTAACAGTTGCTTACAATTTAATATTCCGTTTTCATTATTAAATAGTCATGGCTTAGGTGAGTCTATTGCCTTTGGTGTGAGAAATACGGCACATTGGGATGGCTGGTTAATTCATTTAGCAGATATGCCTTATGTAAATAGTGAACTTTTTATTAAAGTGGCTGAAGAATTGGAAAAGTGGCCTTTAGTTCGTCCAATATATAATAAAATGCCCGCTCATCCAGTAGGAATATCCGCAAAGTATCGACAACAATTAATGGATTTATCGGGAGATGATGGTGCAAAATCAATATTACAGCATCATTTTGTTTATCAACTAGACATAAATGATGCAAATATTATCAGAGATATTGATTACCCTACTTTCGATGATAAATAGGATCCAAATATGCTACGCGAAGATGTATTTGTTATAACTCAAGCGATAACGTGGATAAAAACAGAGCCAGTATGGTTATGTACAGTACTCAGTACTTATGGTTCATCGCCTCGTAGTCCCGGTTCTCTTCTTGTCGCAAAAGCAGATGGGCAATATTCAGGTTCACTATCGGGTGGTTGTATCGAAGAGGATTTTATCGAGCGCATACAAGATGGTGCATACCTTAACGCCAGCCACATAGTGCGTTATGGGCAAGGTGGTATTGAAGCAAAAGTTAACTTACCCTGTGATGGAAGTTTAGATGTATTGATTGAGTATTTACCTAATGGGAACGCATCATACAATTACCTGCTCGATATACAAAGGGCACTTCAAGGCTATACCGCCATTATCAAAAAAGTGACATTACCCATGAGAGGTGAAATAACTCAAGCATCTAATGCCTCTCACCTTACTCAAATTGAGCGCCAAGATAACACGATTCAGTTATATATTGCGGCTCCTCCTAGGCTGATTATTGCCGGTATTTCGAATGTTGGATTATATTGTGCAGATTTTGCGCTAACATTAGGTTTCGAAGTGATTATTTGTGAACATCGTGAAGAGGAGCTATCCCGATTCGCCGATCAAATATCACCACAAATTGATGTGATCCCACTATTCCCCGCACGATACTTAGAAGAAAATAGCTGTACAGCCAATACCGCAATCGTATCCCTAACTCACGATCCTCGAATAGATGACTTAACATTGATGGAAGCAGTAAATACATCAGCATTTTATATAGGCGCAATGGGCTCATCACGCACCAGCGCACGTCGACGGGAACGCCTAATTAGCTCAGGGGGAATGACCAACGCGGAATTAGATCGTATTCATGCACCGATAGGTATTCCCATCGGCAGTAAGACACCCTCAGAGATTGCGCTAGCGGTTATGGCCGATATTGTCTTCCACAAAAATACACACCAATACACGTCATAATTCATGCTGTGGCGGTGTTGGCTTCATTCGGCTACTCAGGTCACATACTTGTGTATGTGCTCCCTGAGCTATCCTCGTACAACACGCATTATTGGTGTATTGATTGAAACTATACTAATTGAATCGGTATCGATAGAATCATGATCAAGATGAATATAAAGATGATGCAAATTCACTCATTTTTCTGAGTAATTCCGATGAATTATATCTATCAGTCACGATTTCAATGTAAAATGCGGTATCTGCTGAATCAATCATATTAAGCACTTTATCGAGTTCATCGCATGTGGTGACTTTTTTGCAGACCCATCCCTCACACCCCAGCGCGGCTGGAATTTGACTATAATTCCATTGAACAATGTCATTGTAATAGCTTTCAGGTTCGTCACATAAAAGGCGTTCAATAAGGTAGCCATCATTATTTAAAACAAAAATAATGGGTTTAAGTCCAAAACGTGCAAATTGGCTAATTTCCTGAACGGTAAGCTGATGAGAACCTTCCCCCGTGGCTAAAATAGTGCGTCGGTTTGGCGCGGCAATCGCGGCACCAAATGCGGCAGGCGTCGCCCACCCAATAGAACCCCATAAAGATTGAGTGTGAAAAGAGACATCTTTAGGTAAAAGTGCAAAACCTAATCCCATAGAAAATGTGCCTGTTTCTGCAAATATAATATCATCTTGTTCGAAGATTTTTTCTAGTCGGGGATATAGATAACTTTCTGTTATTTCACCTAATTTAGATTGGATGGGTTGACCTAAACCATTGGCGCTTAATTTTTGATTAGAAATAACGGGCAAATTATCTTTTAATGCGGGAAGTATCTCGTGCAGGTAAATTTCTGAATATACCGTCGACCCGATGATGACATGGTCATCCATAATTTGAATTAAATGATCAGGGTTAATGTTAGCGGTAAATCCCCCTGAATTGACATCTGTCATTAATGCACCAATATTTAGAACGCAATCACAATTCTCTACTAACTCAGTAACTTGTGGGTTCATTAAACGGCCATTATAAATACCAATATATTGAGAATTTGTTTCGCTTAATACGCTTTTATCCATAAACATCGTTGCGTAGGGAATATTTGTCTTTTCAATAAGCATTTGAACTTGATTTACTAAATTAAAACGTAATATGAGCGAGCCTATAAGTGCGCAGGAATTCTGACTGTGGATCATCTTTTGCGAAATTAAATTTATGACTTTAGATAATGTTATTTGGTGACTTCTTGGTAAATTAAAGGGTTTTACAAAATGCTCTGTAATTGGCATTTTTGCATAATCAGAGGGGATGCCAAAATAAACAGGGCGACGTTCACGTAGTGCCCAAGCAATTAACCGCTCCGTTTCTTCGAGGCAATTTTCTGGGGTTATAATGGTATGGGCACAAACAACATGCTGGCTCATATGATAAAAGGTATCAAAATTGCCGTTGCCAAGAGTATGGTGAACTAACCGATGACTATTTTGAACCGCACTAGTTGGCATACCAACTAAATGAAATATGGGTAATCTTTCGGCAAAAGCCCCCGCAATCCCATTGAGTGCGCTTAATTCCCCAACCGCAAAGGTGGTTGATAGTGCTGCGACACCTTTAATTCTTGCATATCCGTCAGCCGCATAGGCTGCATTTAGCTCATTACAATTGCCTATCCAGCGCATATTACTACTTGCACAAACGGCATCATTTATTGGAAAAGAGTAATCGCCAGCGACACCAAACACATCCGAAATCCCTAAGTCATGCAACCTAGATAAAATATGCTCAATAACCGTCTTGGTCATTTTATTTCTCCAGTGTATTGTTAATTCGATGAGTCAATATGCTTTATAATTGAATTTATCCAGAAGATAGTATTGTTGGTAACCTATTTAATGGTAGTAGAGAAATTAAAAGAGAGAGTGTTTTTTTTGCTATAGAACTAAGTAAAAAAATTTGGCAAATATTTTTATTGGATTTAATTTTAGGAGGGGGGAACGGATAGAGGATAAAAAATGGCACTTAATTCGTATTTATCAATACAGATTTAATGCCATTATATTTTAATCTAGGTTTAGCGTTGAACGGCAGTAACCATAACTTCAACAAGCACCTGCTCTCTAGCCATATTCGCTTCAACGGCGGCTCGGGCAGGGCTATTTTCAACAGGCATCCAAGATTCCCAAACTGCATTAAATGCAGCAAAATCCCGGTTTATATCTTTAATCCAAACTTGCGCAGATAAAATACGTGTTTTATCACTATTACTTGCAGCAAGTAATGCATCAATTTTTGCAAAAACTTCTTCAGTTTGTTTCGTGATATCACCAGTTAAATCACTTGGTACTTGCCCTGATAAGTAAACTAAGCCTGCATATTCGACGCTATCAGCTAAGCGTGGTTTTGGGTTATTACGTTTGATGGACATGTACTACCTCGTTAATCCGGATAAAGAAATGGGAGATTTTTGTTCTGTTATTAACTGACTAATGATGACAGCACTACCCGCCGCTAATGTAAACCCTAGACTTCCATGACCAATATTTAGCCAAAGGTTATGATATGGCGTTTTTCCTAATATTGGTGGTCCTTTTGGGGTTGATGGGCGCAAACCACACCAACTTTCTGCATTATCAACTTTTGGCAAATCAGGAAATGTTTTTTTAATAATATGTTTAAGCGCAGCAATTCGGTTTTCACGTAAGCCAAATTTGTCATAACCGATATCGACCATTGCGGCAATGCGTAGTTGATCGTTCAATTTCGCATAGACAATTTTATTACCGTAATCTGTCACGTTGACTTTGGGGACAATATGTTCAGTTTTTGGGTAATCGACACTTAAGCTATAACCTTTTAAGCCTAAAATAGGCACATTGATGCCTAATGGTTTTAAGATTTCTCGACTACCATTTCCGGCACAAACAATAACATCATCAGCAATAAGCGTTCCCTGGTGAGTGACGACGCCAGTGATGCGGTTATCTTGTTTAATAAAAGATTGAACAGAATGTTGTAGATAAAGATTAAATTGAGGCTGTGTTGATAAATATTGTAGGATATTTTTGCAAAATAAATAACAGTCGGCGCTTTCATCATCGGGTGCGTATATTGCACCAACTAATTGGGATTGAATATTTTTTAGCGATGGCTCTAATTCAATAACTTCATTTGTATTTAAAATTTTTTGAAATTGTTTATCGACAGTTTCGCTCGCTTTATTAAAGCTTTTTTTATCACGATGAATAATTAACTTACCTGATTTTTCCCAAGCAAAATCAGCAAGATCACCATTATTGCGCCATGTATTCATAATTTCTTGGCTTAGCAATGACAACCTTAATAAGTGGGTACCATTAATTTTATTGGTTGCTCGGTTGCAGGCTAAAGTAAATTGAGCGAGCCAAGACCATTGCTGTAGCGACGGTTCAACTCTTAAATTGAGAGGTGAATTATTTTTTCCCATCCAACGTAGACCCTGCAATGGGACGCCCGCATCAGCGAGAGGGGAAACATAGCGGTAGCTAAGTTGACCTCCGTTTGCAAAACTGGTTTGCATACCGACATCAGATTCAGACTCAATCAGTGTGACTGTTTGGCCTGCTTTAACTAAAGCATACGCGGTACTTAATCCAATAACGCCAGCACCAATAACCACCACATGTTTAGCCATAATATTCCGTCACCAATAAATAACTAAGGAATGGTTATTTAACGGCGAATAAGCTAACTAAACAATTGAGTTTTCTTTACCTGAGTATAACTTTTGGTTAACTAGGTTACTTCTTTTTTCAAGCGTGAGTGACAATGTATTGACATAATTTTGCGCCGCTTTTGTTAACGGTTTATCAGCACGATGAAAAACGGAGACCGCTAATTTCAATTCTTCTTTTAATGGATAGATCATTGAATCAGGAAGGGTGTGTTCAGCTGAAAATATATCCGTGATGCTACAACCTAGCCCCGCTTGGACAAATTCTGCCGCCATATGGTAGGTGTGCACGCTAATATTTGATTCGGAAAACTCATGAAGTTTTTGGAGTAATTGTGCGAGAGAATCTGATCCTGGGTGGATCCAACGCGCTTGGTCAATATCAAATAATGAAACAGGGGATTGAGTGGGGGGCAGGCTATCGACATAAACCAGTGGGATATCGGCAATAGGAAGTACAGTTATGCCACCTTCAATAGAAAGATTAAAACCAATTCCAATATCTAAATCTTGTTGTGCTAATAGTTGCAGAATATCTGTTGTGTGGTGTGTGCCAATAGTGAGCTTTATATTGGGGTGCTTTTTAATAAAGAGAGCTGTAACCTCGGGGACTAAATTGAGTCCTAAGCTAGGTAAACAACCAATAGCGAGCTTCCCTTGTGGGTTACGAGATAAATTTTGTGCTAAAATTCTGAGTCTATCTAAATTTTGATAAACCGCTTTAGCTTCTTCAAATAACAGATTCGCCTCATCCGTAGGTATTAATTTTCCTCTTATCCGCTGAAATAATACCAGACCTAATTGTTGTTCTGCATGTTTCAGTGCTTTACTGGCAGCAGGTTGAGAGATATGTAATACCTCCGCCGCACGGGTTAATGATCCACAGGTCATTACTGCATAAAAAATATCAAGATGCCTTAATTTCATTGTCCATAACCTACAAAATACTTTGCTAATACACTTATTCTACAGAAAAAATAGCAATCAATCCGGTGATGTAGTCACTTATAAATAATAAAAAACAATTAAAGATATATTTAAGGGGAATAATTGGAAGGTAGAATGCTAAATTTTACGGTTCAGCCCATATATTCCTATTATAGACTGAACCGTATAACTGAAAAATTAAGCGAAATAAGTTCCTATTTCGAGAAAGATTTTAATCAATATGCTATTGGATATATCAACAATAAATGCACCAACCATAGGGACAACTAAGAAGGCTTTATGAGATGGACTAAATGCTTTTGTGACAGTTTGCATATTTGCAATGGCGGTGGGGGTTGCTCCCATACCAAATCCACAATGTCCTGCGCTGATAACCACTGCATCATAATCTTTGCCCATCATCTTAAAGGTAACAAAACAAGCAAATAGAACCATGACAACGGTTTGTACCGCAATGATTAATAGTACTGGGCCTGCCATACTGGCGAGTTGACCGAATTTTAACGACATCAATGCCATGGCTAAAAATAGAGATAATGCGACGCTACCGAGTACATCAACGGTTGGCTCGAATACCTCGTGTTTAAATATATGAGTAAGCACATTACGGATGATAATACCCACGAATAAACACCAAACAAAAGTGGGTAACTGTAATAGGGTATCTTTGACGAGTTCACTAATATAGCTACCCGCAACAATACAGATAATCAGCATTGAGACAGTTTCAATCACATTGTTGGCATTAATTTTTCTTTTAACGCTGGGCTGCTCAAAAGCTTCAACAATGGTTTCTTTTTCTAATTCAGTTGCACTAGGGATGGTAACTTTTTTCAATAAATGTCTCGCAACTGGGCCTCCAATTAGCCCACCAAGGACTAAGCCCATAGTGGCACATGCCATTGCTAATTCAACCGCACCAGTAACACCATATTTATCTGCAAGTATTGGTCCCCAAGCGCCTGCATTACCGTGGCCGCCGGTTAAAGTAACGGAACCTGCAATTAAACCAATAAATGGACTTTCATCTAACATAACTGCCATTCCCATCCCAACGGTATTTTGGATAGCAATTAAGATAGTTACTGCAATTGTGAGTAAAACTAAAGGCTTACCACCTTTGATTAATCGCGAAAAATCTGAACTTAATCCAATTGATGAGAAAAAAGTTATCATCAATATGCTTTGTAATGAGGCATCAAATGTAAATGAATAACCCGCAACCTTATCAACAATAAGTAAAATAATTGCAACGATAAAGCCACCAACAACCGCTTCGGGTATATGATTTTTTTGTAAAAAAGGAGTGTATTTTACAACAAACATTCCGATGAGTAGCGCTAAGCACGCTACTAATAAAGTGTAGCTGGCATCTAGGATCATTATTTTACCTCACGTTAGGTTACCAGAGCGTTCACTGTTGTTATTTAACATTAGTGACGAAACAAACTACTTTGGTTAACCTTTGTTTAACAATGAGTTTTGTTTGGGTATCTATAACTTTTAGTTAACCATAAAGCCACCTAAACTAAGTGTATTTAGGTTAGTTCGATTTTTTATCACTAAATATTTTGCTATTTATCTTAGAGAAACGGCGCTAGTCATAGGTGTTTACCATAATTAATGGTTGAAATGGTTCCAATCATTGAATTGATAAATGAATAAATTTTGCTATCTTCGGTTCAGAAGCCTAAATGTAAGAAATGTGACGAGTCACATAAAAAAGAAAAGTAATCATTTAAAGAAATAAAGCTATTAAGGCAAATACGTTTTTTTATTTGAAGAGGTATTGCTATTTCAATCAGAGAAATAATTTATAAACTTGATGATGTTTACTGTGAATTAATTTGAGAAATATTTACATCACCAGTTAAATTAGCCTGTTTATTTAAATGGAGTTAATGCAATCATTACGATAAGAGTTCGTATGATTGTTTTGTTTGTGAATTGATCCTTGGTTTATTTAACCATCTTATTGATACCATCAAAATAAGTACATTAATTAACCTTCTGTTTTTATCAGGAATATTGTTTTTTTGATTCACTTTGGCTAATGTTTTTAATATATCGAGTTGGCTGCCTGTGATATTAGCTGTTTCCCTTTTTTGCTATGATGAAAATTATTTGAAGATATTGTTCATCATCTGAAATTTAATTTTAGTACGTAAATGAAGCTATCTGTTGTTTCTATGGGGTATTTTTAATGAAGAAAACCATCCGCCAAGTCACATTCGACTTGCTACGTAAGCTTGATATTACAACTGTTTTTGGTAATCCCGGTTCGACAGAAGAGACATTTTTAAAAGATTTTCCGAGTGATTTTCGGTATATACAAACGTTACATGAATCTTCAGCGGTTGCCGCTGCAGATGGCTATGCTCAAGGCATGCGTAAGGTAGCGATGGTTAATGTACATACCTCTGCAGGTTTAAGTAATGCAATGAGCAACATATTAACCGCTTATATGAATCGAACACCGCTTATTATTACAGCAGGAAACCAAACCCGTGAAATGCTGTTAATGGAACCCTGGTTAACGAATATTGAACCTGAAGTATTACCAAAGCCATGGGTCAAATGGAGCTATCAGCCTGCGCGTGCTGAAGATGTTCCCGCGGCATTTATGCGTGCTTATGCAATGGCGATCCAACCCCCTGCTGGGCCCGTTTTTCTTTCAATACCTCTGGATGATTGGGATAAACCCGCACAGGAAGAGATTGCCGTAGTACGTTCAATACCTACACGTATAGGCTATGATCCGGATCGTTTACAAGAATTTGCTGATGCGTTATCAACGGCAAAAAAACCGCTATTAATTTATGGTTCTGCGATTGCAAGAGGCCAAGGTTGGGACGCCGGCATAAAGCTTGCTGAAAAGCTAAATGTGCCGGTATGGGCAGCTCCTGCATCAGAGCGCCCACCGTTTCCAGAGACTCATCCCCTTTATGCTGGGGGGCTGCCATTCGCGATTGAACCACTTTGTGAAAAATTAAAAGGGCATGATTTAGCCATTATTATTGGTGCGCCTGTTTTTAGGTATTATCCTTATGTAGCAGGCAGTTATATTCCAGAAGGTTTGCGGTTATTGCATATTACTGATGACCCGATTGAAATCGGTAGAGCGCCAGTTGGCGATAGCCTATTGAGCGATGCGGTGTTAGCCATTGAAGGGTTAACTGAGCGAGTTATCGCAAGGCCTGCATTAATAAAAGCAGTGGAGAAACAATCTCATGGAATGGCTTCTTATCCTGCAGCACCTGAAGAAAAATCAAACTCCTCAGTATTAAGTGCGGCTGAGCTATTTGAAGCACTACGAGAAATTTCACCTCAAGAAACTATCCTTGTTGAAGAGTCACCATCCAATCTTGGTGAATTACACCGTGCATGGCCAATTGAAACACCTGACTCATTCTATACGTTTGCAAGTGGCTCATTAGGTTGGAATTTACCGGCTAGTGTTGGTATTGCATTAGCAGAAAGGGACAATGGCCGTCATCGTCCGGTTATGGCTGTTATTGGTGATGGCTCGATGCAATATTCAATACAAGGGTTATGGACTGCAGCGCAACATAATTTACCCATTATTTTTGTGATCCCGAAAAATAGTGAGTATGCAATTTTAAAATCATTTGCTGTACTTGAGAAAACTCCCGGCGTCCCAGGTCTTGATATTCCGGGGTTGGATATTGTCGCGTTAGGTAAAGGCTATGGTTGCACTGCAATAAAAGCAGATACTATTGAGCAAGTTAAGCAAGCTTGTAAAGATGGGTTTGCTCGTAAAGGACCCACCGTTATCGAAGTCCCGATTTTACCGGCAATACCGCCACTTATTTAGCGGCTTAAAATATCATAAGAATAGCCTCTCTCGTGGAGGCTATTTTTTTATCGGATTAGATATATTCGTCATACTTCAAGTTGCATGTTATTGGCTGCATTCAATCGAATAATTTACCTATGTTCCTTGCAAATAATCTCCTTGTCGCCTAGCTGCGTCTTGAATTATTCAGCGTTTATATTAGCATTGAGCTCACTATTGTTTAGTTGGTGAGAATATATGCAAAAAAAATCAATCAACCCGTCTTCAGTTTTTGATTCGCTACAATACGGTTTCAGTCAGGCAATTGAAACAACGGGTACACGCCAACTATTTCTTTCAGGGCAGGTGGGTGTAAATGCGGATCAACAAACGGTATCGGGTGGAGTGTATGAACAAACGGTACAGTCGCTTCTCAATATAGAACATGTTTTACGAGATGCGGGTGGTGATTTATCTCATGTTGTTATGCTCAGGATCTATATTAAACAAGGCTATGATAGTCCTGAAGATCAAATCGATATTGCTAAAGCATTAAAGGAAAAGTTTGATTTAGCGCCTCCAGCATCATCGTGGATCATTGTTACGGGTCTATCTTTACCTGAATGGCTGATAGAAATAGAGGCTCATGCGGTTTTAAATTAAAATAAGCTTTTAGGCATACGATATTGAAAAACAGAATAGATGATGAACTAACATCTATTCTGTTTTTTAGCGCTATTATTAAATCATTGTAAATCATTATCCTAAAGGGGTTGATGTGTCTGGTCATAAAATGGGCGGAGAACGCATTCGTAGCGAAACGGGGAAAAATAAGCGTCTTTCTCGTTTTGAAATCAATGAAATAAAGCATGCAATTGAAATTGAAAATTCAGTCTGCAAAAGGAAAGGAAAACAGCCTAAGCTAGCCATGGTGACTCGCTTTTATTGTGGTTGTAATTGTTTTTCAATAAAAGTTGATTAAAGTGACAAGCATTTGTATCTCTAATGCGTATTAATCAATGATTAACACCAATGGTAGAATTAGTATTCTAACTATTATCAATACTTATAATTTTAGTGTGGAACAGATTTTTACGTTAAAGATAAACAAAAGCACATATCGTAAAGTTATTTTTATAAATATGGATTAAAACCATTCTAAATAGATTGTTATTCTATTCAAGGTAAATGATATTTACTCACCATTCTTCATTAATGCTGGTATTTATAGTTATCACAGTAAAATATTAGAAAAAATAATAATATACGTTCTTAGGTTGGTTGGAAAAACGAATGAAAATGATACTAAAGATGGGATTTGTTTTTACGATGATACTTTTCTTATCGGCGTGTGATGATTTTGATCTCACGGGAGATAAAGGTAAATTTTATTATAGTAATCCAACAACCAGCAATATTTCATTTAAAATCGATGGTAGAAATTATGAGGTATTACCAAGCAATAATGGTGTGATATCTCTCTCTACGGGGCAACATATCATGGAGGATAGCCAAGGTAATACAATGACTTTTATGGTATTCGAGCATAACTCTGGTGGAATACTTAACCCTAACCACCTTGTATATTACAGTTTATCTGAAGTTTTCGCTGTTGATGGTAAAGAGGGGAGCTTTAAGCCTGTAAATCACCATGTAGTCATTAATAGTCACGAACTTAAATTGCCCATAAGAAGTGCGGATGCACAAGTTATCGATGCAAATTTATTTAGATGTCGCTATCCGGTTGGGGAAGCGTTTCCTGATACTATCACTATATCCAATAATAAATTAGATGGAAATATCCAATCTAAATGTTTTGATCAGGTTGAATTAATTAAATATTTTTCAAATGAATACAGTGAAAACCTCCTGCCTGAACCATCAAATAAAAATCCTATAAATTCGATTAATATGCATTTTAGCTATGATATACCGATGGTAAGCTTTTCAGATCCTCAAATGCAATTTATCGCGGAACAGTTAATTAACTTGGTTATACAGATAAAAGACTCTGATGACACAGATATTCATGATGAGTTAAATAAAAACTTTCATCAGCTAACGATTGACCTTGTTCATGCTCATACAGAAAATACGGTTAATAATAGTGTGCCTGAAAATGAAAAATATAATGATTTTATAAACCAAATTAATCAATTGAGAAGTAATGGAATTTGGATTAAATAGATTAAATTTTCTTTATGATTAAATCGCTATATCGCCTCATTATAAATTAAGACTATGCTTATTAATTAAGCAGAGTAATCTTATTTGAAATAAAGATTAAAATTGGAAGATAGATAAAGGTCATCTTAACTGTCATTTCATCAAGGAACTCGGCGATGAGTCTATTTAAAAAATCGTTTTTAACTTTAGCATCAACGGCATTGATACTATTATTTTCTTCCATTTCAAGTGGTAAAACAATTGTTGAGGCAAAAAATGACTCAAAGGTGCTGGACTTAGTTTTTATTCTAGATAAAAGTGGTTCAATGTCTGGTTTTGAAACGGATACTATTGGTGGATATAATAGTGTTTTAACAGAAAATAGAAACAAAAGCGGTGAAACCTATATCACAACAGTTTTATTTAATGATAAAACCAGCATGTTATATAATCGAGAACCAATTGATAAAGTGTCTAATTTAACATTAGAAGACTATTCTGCTAATGGATACACCGCTTTGCTAGATGCTATCGGTGAAGGCATTGAAAAAATGCGTGAAAATAGAAAGATCACTAAAAATAATAATGTATTATTTGTGATCATTACGGATGGGCAAGAAAATAGCAGTAAAAAATATAATCAAGCTAAAATTAAAGCGATGATTAAAACTGCAGAAACAGAAGATAAATGGGATTTTATTTTTTTAGGCGCGAATATTGATGCGATATCAGAAGCTGAAAATATTGGAATAAAAGGCGCTAATGCAACAGGTTATGTACAAGATGGAACGGGCTATGATAAAGCTTACCGAGCAGTCAATAAGGCAGTTGAATCAAAACAAATGGCTGCACCAATTGCTGAAGACTGGAAACAGGAAGTTGAGGCAGATGCAAAAGAGCGTAAAAAATAACGATTATCTGATAGCCTTTATTTAGTGCCACCTAACTAAACAAATGAACCCCGAATAAGCATTATGCTATCGGGGTTTTTTAATTAAATAATATAAGACATCAAATCAAATTGATTAGTGCTATTTCAATGCATTAAACATGCTTTGAGCTAGGCTATCTTGTGCTGTTTTGATCCCCGGCAATACAAAATAGTACCCACCGCCAAATGGTTTGATATAACGTTCAAGAGGCTCACCATTGAGACGCTTTTGAGTATCAATAAAACCTGTTTTTAGATTTTTTTGGTATGACACAAAAATTAAGCCCATATCAAGTACGCCACTTTCAGTTAATCCTAAAGAGTAACTATAACTGCGACGTCGCAATTTAGCCGTATAGCGTTCAGGATTGCGAGGTTCGGCACGGCGCATGTGTGAATCAAATAAAATCCTATCTCCATGAGGGTCTTTTTCAAATTCAGGTGAGTCGAATTCCTGTTTCATACCTATTGGTGCACCGGTTTCCTTATGACGACCAAAATCATTTTCTTGGTCTTCAAGTGGAGTTCTATCCCAAAATTCAAGATTAAAGCGAATTAAACGAACAGCTTGATAGGTTCCCCCAGCACACCATTGTGGTTCTTGGTTATTTGGTGTGATCCAAATTAATTCGTTCATTAATGGTTCATCTGATGTTGGGGCGTTACCACTCCCATCTTTAAAACCAAAAAGATTAATTGGAGTCGAGCGATTATCAATATCTCTCGAGGGCAGAAAGCCATCAATTTTCCAAAGTGGAAACATCAAGGGGGCTGTGTGGCGCAAAATATCACGTAATGCGTAAATAACGCTTTCTTGGCTATTAGCACAAATTTGCAGCATGATGTCACCACCACACCATTTTTGTTCTAATCTATCATTGGGAAAGCTTGTCATTTCAACGAGATAATGGGGCTTTATTTTATCTAAGCCGAAACGGTCATCGAATAAACTATGACCAAGTGATACCGTTACACTCAATGAATCAGGTTGTAATAGCGTACCCAAAATACCAGATTCAGCAGGGGGCATTTTATCATTAGAAGTTATAGGCGCTTTCTGCACTTGAGTAAGGTGTGCTATACGCTGAGTGAGTAAGGTAAATAGCTTTTGTAACTCATTAATGGAGTTAGACGTGATATTAAAAGCAATAAATGACGCATTTTTTTGCTCAGGGGTTAAGACTCCAGCCTGATGCTCTCCGAGGTAATTTATTGATTTATCATAGGTAAGTTGACAATTTTTCAGCTGTTCTTTCGCGTTAAGTGTTGGTGCGACAAAGATAGCACTACCAATAGCTAATGTTTTTAGCGCGTTTCGCCTAGAAAAATTTACAGGTTGCGAGTCACATCTCAGTTTAGTGTGCATAAATTTATGCCTTAATATTTATAATAAACATCAACGTCGAGCTGTGCTCGTAATATTGCGAGTACTTCGGCCTGTTGTGTTAGAAGTGAATATAGTGCCATTTTATCTTTTTGGTTTAATTGGCGATAAGGTTGATAGCGGCCTTCTGACAATTGATACGACTGCATTATTTGATTTATTTTTTGATTGTTTTCTTTTATTCGCGCAAGCGTTGTTGGTTGAATAAAAGGTGTCAGAATTTCAACGATCGTTTGTGAACCTTTTAAATTAGCGGCAATATCGGCTAAATCGGATTGGCTATAAATATTTTCTTCGCCAGCTAATTTTGTTTCAAGGATCATTTCGATAAAATCAGCGGAAGCTTGAACTAATTTTGGGATCTCGATAGTTTCTGTTTCAAGGCGTTTATTAAGGTCACGGCCTTTCATCAACAATTCATCTGCAGCGGTGAGGGCAGATTTAATGTCTTTTTGTGCGAATAATCGATACTCCACTAAATGAAATCCTGAAAAGCGATAATCATTTTCTTTATCGAGGAAGTAGCTTGCCCGTGGATTAATTGTCCTATCGGTATTACCAAATAGGATAATGATAGGCCGAACAGTTTCATAATGTTGATGGGCGAGTATATAGGCGCTTTGGGCTTTTTGCTGTTCTCCATTCTGTAGACTTTGGTTTAAAATTTCAAGTTGAGAAACCATCTCTCCTAGTTCTTTTCTGACAAAAACTAAATAAGTTTGAATAGCTTGCTGATATTTTTCCGGTGTCGGAATATCACCTTTCGCAATAATAATATCATCCCCAGTTTGTACTGGGGATCTTAATGCTTTTGCATGGGCAGGTAATGATACCGCTGTAAGTAAAATAAGGCCTAAATAAAGCGGTATTTTGTTACGCATTTTTTTTGCTCCTAGCAAATAGCGTAATAACGACAATCCAATACACCACAAATGTAATGACACTTAACCCTATTGGTTGTGAGCGATAGGCAAAAAACGAAGAAATAAAATTGCCTGCAATACCTGAGTCATCAAGTAATGCGGTGGTATCCCAAGCAGGGTAAATAAGAAGATCAGGGATTGAATAATCATATTCGATCAGCAAGTTAGCTATTTCTTCTACCCCTTTTAGTAACAAGGATAATGCGAGGAAAAGTAAGATAACGCCTGTGACATTAAAAAATATCTTCCATGAAATGAGTCGATTAGTTAAAAGGAAAATATATAAAGTCAGTCCGGCAATAAGAATGCCTCCGCCAACTTCAAGAAAAAATGAACCGGCATTTGCACTGCTCAGGGACATAATAAAACTGGATAGAAAGACAACTATCTCACTGCCTTCACGGGCTATTGCAATGGCAATAATTAGTGCAGCACCCCACCAGTTATGATGCGCCGCGTTACGATTAATACCTGATTCAATTTCGGATTTCATAGCGCTGCCATGCTTGTTCATCCAATAGACCATTTGAACAATTAAAATACAGGCCAGTAATTCCATAAAAATCATAAATAGGGATTGCCCAGTGTCATCGAGCACATTGAAGACACCATAAATTAATAACGCTAATAAAATAGAGGTAATGATCCCTAATGCAACTCCCCCCCAAAGGAATTTCATGCCATTACGAGCGTCAGGATGGCGTTTAATCCACGCATAAATAATCCCGATTACCAATAGCGCTTCAAAGCTTTCACGCCATACTACAAAGAGAACTTGCCCCATGTTAAATCCTACTATTTAGCAATGATCTCGCCTTTTGGGTGAGAGAGATGGAAATCATCAAAGAAACTATAAGTGCCTGGTTTGAGCGGGGCAATAACCACAACAGAGCTTGCACCCGGCGCTAATACTTTTTCTTTTCTCAGCTGAAGGCTTTCAAATTCAGCCGGTTCAGTGCCCGTATTGGTAATTTTGATCCGAATAATCGTTTTGGCGGGAACCTCAAGCACTCGAGGAATTAAATCCCCATTTTTCATTTCTAATTCAACCGTAAATTTCTCAGCAGCAAAAACGGCTTGAGGTGAGAGTGCGCAAAGGGTAACGATTAAAAGGTTGAGCAATATCTTCATTTTTAACTCAAGTAATTAATTAAAAAATACCAACGAAAAAGGCTTACTTAGGAAGTGAAGTGACGCCATAAAGTTGGACACTTGAGTTAACTCCTTGTAAGCCTTTTACTCATTTAATCGAAATTAGTAGCTGCCTTTACGACCTACGCCGGCATAGTCAAAATCCCATGAAGTTTCAAAAGGTTTAAACCATGGAGCCACGCCGGTTTCTTTATCGATGTGGCGGCCAAATACCGCTTGTTTGTTGTATGACGGTGGGTAAATTTTATAGGTAACTCGATACTTACCGTTACCCTCTAATTTGATATTTTCACCGTAGTGTGGGCCATCACTTGCGATCATCGGCATGAATGTACCCGTTTGTGTTTGTGGTTTGTCACCTAGCTTGGTGACCGTATATTCAATAGTCAGGTAAGGGATCCAATCACCTTCTGCAAAACCATTTGGGTTATCTTCAACTGCATGAATATCAGCTTCTAAATGAATATCAGCCTTATCTGCAGGAAGATGAGACATGGCATGATGTCCCTCTTCGGTATCCATTGTGATAGGTTGTAGATAAACGCCTTGAATTTCCATTCCATTTTTGATGATGGGATGGCCGAGAGGGTATTCTTGAGCAAATGCAGAAACAGAAAATAATACTAAACTTGAAACAGCGGCTTTGTAAGCGAGTTTCATTGTGACTTCCTTACCATTATTTGACATAGAAGTTTAATGATAATCATTACTATTCAATAAATACAAGCGGTAATTTACGAGGTATATAACTAAAGTTGATTATAGACATTAAAAAATTATAAAAATCCATATGTTACATAAAGTTATTATTCTTAAAAAAATAACTTATGTAAGCGTATCTCTTAAGTTAATGATTATTACTGATGTGATATATACTCAAACTTGAGAAGTTAAGAGTATATTTCGAGTCTGAGAATTACGTAACTTAAAGCTAATTGATAAAAGGTATAGCGAATGCAAAAACGTTATCTTGATTGTTCTGCATCTGAGATTTTACAGTTAAGCAAAAAAAAATTACTTGAAGCAATTAAAGGGAGCGAAGGGCGTCTTTTAGTCTCGGAAACAATAGGGACGATTCAACCGGTCTTAATGACAGTAACCAATGCTGAGCTTGCTGCTAGCCAAGGTGCGGATATCTTGTTGTTGAATGTTTTTGATGTAAATAATCCCATTGTGCTCGGGCTACCTGAAGGAACTGCACCTGAAACCATGATTAAAACACTAAAACACCTTACCGGTCGTGCCATCGGTGTGAATTTAGAGCCTGTCCCAACGGGTTTTAATAACCCAACGCAAGATGCACAATGGAAAATATCAGAAGGACGCCTTGCAACCGTTAAGAATGCGATGAAATTGAAAGAAATGGGGGTTGATATCATCGTTCTAACGGGAAATCCGGGTAATGGTGTGACCAACC
Organism: Providencia heimbachae ATCC 35613; assembly: GCF_001655055.1. Taxonomy (GTDB): domain Bacteria; phylum Pseudomonadota; class Gammaproteobacteria; order Enterobacterales; family Enterobacteriaceae; genus Providencia; species Providencia heimbachae. The sequence continues at coordinate 63,588 of NZ_LXEW01000041.1, forward strand.
AAGAAATAAACCAAAGCTTAAAAGAGTTAAAAGCAGTTGTAGGTAATGATGTCATCCTTATTACCGGGAAAATGCATGCTGCGGGTGTATTGAATGAATCGGCTGAGCAACTAATTACCGAAGATGATATTCGCTCTTTTATATCCAGTGGCGCCGACATTATTTTATTGCCTGCGCCAGGAACGGTACCGGGTATTACATTAGAATTTGTGCAAAAAATGGTGGCTTACTGTCATTCTCAGGGCGTTATGACGATGACGGCTATTGGTACATCCCAAGAGGGTGCGGATATTCAAACCATTAGACAGATTGCCTTGATGTGTAAAATGGCCGGTACTGATTTACATCATATTGGTGACTCAGGGTATAACGGTATCGCATTACCTGAAAACATCCTTAATTATGGCATTGTTATTCGTGGTGTGAGACATACATACTCGCGGATTGCGCGCTCCGTTAATCGCTAATTTACGGAAATTTAGTCTTTGACTCAGAATAATTGATCTAGATCATGAGTAAAAATTTTATCAATATATAACTTGATCTGGAATATGAAAATTAAATCCTAAATAGACATAATCAGAGAATACTTATCGAAGAATAAGGGTGATTATGTCTATAGATACGATAACTTGCACAGCAGGCCAGTTAAGAAAAAAGTGTTGTGATTCAATTACTCCAGAGTTATTAGCTACAATTGCAAGTGTGACAATAACGGATGGGCTATCCCCCATTCAGAATGACATACCACTCGCGGTTTCGCTGATGGATCCACAAGGTAAAACATTGTGGTTGAGTCATACTAATGAAAAGCATTCTACAATCGCTACTTTATTTGCGGATAATGTGACGCCATATGATGGTTTATTTGAATGTGCGATAACGCTAGAGGGGCGGTTTTATTACTTAGCGCCTGTTTATTCCGATAATAATATTTTACTCGCAATAGTGGCACTTTCGACGAAAGGTGTTAACAGCAATATCTTGCTAGCGCTATCTCATTCATTAGGCCGTGAAGTGAGTGAGAAACTGAAATGTCACTTCTATTTGCAAAAACTAATCAGTGAGCCAATACCCGAAAGCCTATTTCGAGATCTCGACATACAGCAAGTTGAGAAAGCGCTTATTATTGAAGCCGCACTTACGTGTAATGGGAAAATTCAACATATGCACCAAGCTTTAAATATGGGACGAACGACGCTTTGGCGCAAGTTGAAGCAATATAATATCGATATAAAAACCTATAAAAATCTATAAATAAACCTAACTAAGATTTTCATCTATGGCGGTGAGTTTGCCGCTAATCCATCGAATTGCTTATAGGGAGTGCAAATTGTAAACTCTAATTTAGGCAGTCGATTTGCTTGTAAAAAATAATTTTGCTGATTTTCTCTATTAATTTAAAGAAAGTCAGCAAAAGTGCAAATGATGCACTAAGTTCAGTTAAGCCTATTTATAAAACAAAATATATAGCTAGCATCGGATTATTTTCGATGATCGCTTTCTTTTGCCATAAGATAGATACGCTAAGAAAAAGAGAAATGAAAAAAACAGGTGAATTATCCGAAAATATTTTCAATGTTTATATCATTTATAGTCTTAGATTTTTAGACTAATGAGAAAAATATGGAACTAAATACGGTTACAATTAGGATTAAACCACTAGCTTAAGGTGAGTAGTTGAGTTAGGTAGGGCTAAGATAAAAAACTATAAAAAGCTAAATAATTATTTTTGTATAATTTAACTTAATAAAAATGTATGTAATTATTTCATGTGTTAAATATTAACCAACATATGTTATATTTTATTTTTAAATATATCAGTGATGCAGATAGGGTGGCTATCTCATCAGTAGGCTATCAAGTTGCTTGATCTCATTCCGAGACTTTATTCTTTTTGTAATCAAAATGTATGGCTTTTTTTGAAGTATCTGATGGCTTAAAAGTAAACCATCAGAATATAATATTTTAAATATGGAGAGTTACCCATCATATATTACACATTTTTAGGATAAGTATTAATGAATTCATACTCTTGAATAAGTTGTGGTAAAGATTTTATCCCTAATTTGGTATAAATATTTGAACGATGTACTTCAACTGTTCTCGGTGAAAGTGAAAGCTTTTCAGCGGTTTCCTTGCTTGTGTTCCCCTCAAGGATCATATCCATTATCTCTCTTTCTCGGGTAGAAAGACGGTCAAACTTATCTGATAGATATGTATACTTTTTGTAACCTTCATGCATATTAAAGAATTGTTCCGTTGCACCAGAAATAGCGTTCATAACTTCACTATCAGTGAATGGAAAAGAGAAAAAATCATAAGCACCAGATTTAAAGCTTTCTCTACATAAATTGAGTGAAGGTTCTTCTGACAAAACAATGAATGGTACAATACCAAAACTATTATTGATGTTGCTTAATTTGTTAATATGACTTTCATCTTTATTTAAGAATAATAAAATACATTCCTTTGCTCCTTCTTCTAAAGGGTAAGTATAATTACTAATGAACGCTTCTTCATTATTATAAAATTTAAAGATGAAGCCAAAAGATTCCATCGTTAATTTCAGTTTATTCTTAATGACATTATCACTTTCTATAATTACGTGAATGGTGTTATTCATCACCAAACTCCTGTTAAACTGATTTGATATTCATATTAATTAAATAAAATAGGTAGATAACCG
>NZ_LXEW01000042.1 GCF_001655055.1 Providencia heimbachae ATCC 35613
AGATAAATAAGATACCAAGTAAAATTGGCAATAATATTTTCTACTAAACGTTGTTTTTTTTATTAATGTGTTACTGACCTTAAATTATATTAAAAGTATCATCTAGCTAAATTTAATATAAAAATAGAAACAATGGTTAAAGTACGTGTCAATGAGTAAGAAACGATTAATGCTTTGTAACAATATAAGTGAATTTACGTGCTCTATGCGTATTTTTGTGAGGCATCCTATAAAATCTTTTTATAGAATAGAATGATAATATCTTAAAATGGTAGTCATAAAAAGCCTATATTGTCGATTTTATGTAGTTTTGTTTAGTGATAGTACCGAGTTGTTTATTCACGAAGAGTGAGTGCTTTTTATAAGTAACATGATAGAATTTATATTTGTTCTATTGTAATGAGTGAATATACTTAATGGCTTCTTTGAAAGATGTAGCTCGATTAGCGAGCGTTTCCTTAATGACAGTCTCGAGAGCTATCAATAATCCTGAACTGCTAAAACCCGAAACCCTTAAGCAGGTGCAACAGGCCATTGAGACACTTAATTATGTGCCTGATTTTTCTGCTCGTAAAATTAGGGGAAAAAGTTCTCGAGTTTCAACGGTCGGCGTATTAGCCCTTGATACTGCCACAACACCATTTTCAGTGGAAATAATTCTATCGATTGAGCAGACTGCAAGGCAATTTGGCTGGAGCAGCTTTGTTGTCAACATAACCTCTAACGATGATTATGATAGAGCTGTTCGCCAACTATTATCTCAACGGCCTGATGGTATAATTTATACAACCATGGGTCTCAGAGACGTCATTATTCCGGAGTCATTGCACAAAAGCCGTTTAGTACTCGCTAACTGTATTAGTCAAGATAAACAATTCCCCGCTTATATACCGGATGATTTTAATGGCCAATATGCTGGGATATGCCGTTTAATTGAGAAGGGGTACAAAAAACCATTATGCCTTTATATCCCGAAAGAGACCTTAGCGGGCAAAATCCGACGAGAGGCCGTTGAAGCTGCATGGGCAAACGCAAAGTTGCCTGCTGAGTCATTGATGCAATATCATCTTGAGTTCGGAGACGAGCACTATATTGATGTCGTCGATCTTATTAATAATCACTGTCCAGATGGTCAGCCTGATTTTGATGTGGTGGTTTGCGGTAACGATCGAATCGCCTTCCTTGCATATCAAATATTACTAAGTAAGGGATTGCGTATTCCTAGCGATATCGCCGTACTGGGTTACGATAATATGATTGGTGTTGGTGAGTTATTTTATCCGCCATTAAGTACAATAACGTTACCCCATTACCAGATAGGACAAGAAGCAACTTTACACATAATAGAAGAAAGGCAGCATACGGATACTCAGCATGTGCCTTGTGATTTGCTTGAACGAAGTTCGTTTTAATTTAACTGATGGCTCTCTCTAGGTTCCAAAACGTACCGTTATCCAATTTTGCACTTTGATTTATGGCGAATAACTTCAAAGTATAATCACTATCTTGTGGATATATTCGGCAACTAAAGGTTTGTTCCCCATCATTGATAAAAACTTCTAAACTTGATTTATCAATAAATGCGCGGATTTTAAGTTGTTTGGTCTTGGGCAATTCCGTACTACGGCTATCACTAATAATATATTTAGGATAGTGGCGAGATAATGTTAATTTTTGATTTTGGTTATCAATATAAAATTGAATACCATTACCGATCCAAAAACCAAATTTTTCAGCTGAGCTATTTTGCAAATCCCAAACTAATTCTAATTCACAACAAGTCGCATTCTCATTAATAAGAATATCTGTATTTTTTATTAATATAGTTGAAGGAATTATTTTTTCATCTTGGCGTAATGTTTTTAATTCTTCAATTGGGTTAGCAATAATTTTACCCTGATCGTTCAGTACTAATTCTCGCGGTAATGTAAAGCACCCAGACCAACCGTGTTCTTGTGATGGCATATGACTTTCCCACATATCCATCCAAGCCATCGCAATACGTCGACCATCTTTTGCTAGAAAAGTTTGTGGTGCATAAAAATCTTGGCCAAAATCTAGCTCAGAAAATTGATGTGTAATTTCATAAGGTTGATCTGGAGCCCATTGGCCGACTAAATAACCATTTTGGTAAAGGTTACGGAATTGGTAGTCTTGAGATTTTTTACCTTGGGGCGAAAATAAAGTAATAAAGTGATTACCGAGAGGAAAAAAGTCAGGGCATTCCCACATATAGACATTTTTATCTTCGGTTTTGGCAAGGGTTTGGTATTCATCATTCCAATTTAACAAATCGGTCGTACTGAATAATAAAATTTGTCCTTGATCAAGTGCATCTCTTGCACCAACAACCATCCACCATTTCCCATCTTGAAACCAAACTTTAGGATCACGAAAATGCATGAATCCTTCAGGAGATGGAATAACAACCCCTTTTTTTTCAAAGTGAATACCATCATCGCTGATAGCGACACATTGGGTTTGATGGATTGCGCTATCATCATTCGCGCCATTAAGCCAGATATGACCAGTGTAAAATAGATATAATTTTCCTTCGTGACTCACCGCTGAGCCAGAAAAACAGCCATCCTTATCGTACTCATCACCCGGTGCTAGCGCGATAGGCTGATGTTGCCAATGGATCATATCTTCACTTGTTGCGTGACCCCAATGCATTGGCCCCCAAAGGGAGCTAAAAGGGTGATGTTGATAAAAAGCATGGTATAAGCCGTCATGATAAATTAGCCCATTAGGATCATTAAGCCAACCTGCATAAGGGGCTAGATGGTAGTGCGGATAAAATTGCTTGTTTAATGATTTTCTTGCTTTTTTTATCGCGTTAGTGGCGAGTTCAATGCGCTGCTTCATCATGTCCCCTTGTACGTTTAATGATGTTCTTTGCGGTATCAACCGACAGATATCATTATTAAATAGAATAACAGTGAGATAATTCGTGCGTTTCGATAATCGTTTACTTATACTTCATGTTAACGTTAACAAAATTATTTTGCTAGTACTAATTTATCCGTTTTTACCTTGATAGGTAAATGTTCATGAGTATATCGAGTGATAAGGCAAACAGAGGAGATACGATGAAAATCTGGTCGTTAGGTGATGCGGTTGTCGATTTAATTCCGTTGCAAAATATGCAATATGAAGCATGTGCTGGTGGTGCTCCTGTCAATGTTGCCGCAGGAGTTGCTAAATTAGGCCAATCAAGTGGTTTTATCGGCAGAGTAGGTGAAGATGCTTTTGGCCATTTTATGCAGAAAACCCTATTTGATTTAGGCGTTGATACCAGTGCTATGGAATTTGATCAACAGCATCGTACCAGTACCGTTCTTGTTTCTTTGCATGAAAATGGTGAGCGGGAATTTTCTTTTTTAGTTTCCCCTTCGGCAGACCAATTTTTGAGTCATAAAAATCTACCTTTATTTGATAAAGATATTTTGCATTTTTGCTCATTAGCATTGGTGAATATTGTTTGTCGGACTTCACTAGCAAAAGCAATCGAAAAAATGAAGCATGCCAGTGGATTATTAAGTTTTGATATTAATTTGCGCCCACAGATGTGGCCTGACCTTAATGAAATGTATGCCGTTATTGATGCTTTTTCCTCTGAAGCCGATATATTAAAACTATCAGATGATGAGCTACTTTGGTTAACCAAAGAAATGACTTTAGAAAATGCAGTAGAGAAACTTCAAAAATATCCAGCTCGGTTAAAAATAGTTACGCAGGGCGCTAAAGGGTGTCTAGTGATAACGCCAAATAGCCAAGTTGCTATCAGTGCTTACTTAGTGGAAAGCGTTGATACAACAGGTGCTGGAGATGCTTTCATGGCGGGGTTACTTGCGGCAATTGCACAATATGGCATTTTAGATAATGAAGACTATTTCATGAAAATAGTGACACAAGCTGCGGCCTGTGGTGCATTGGCAACAACGCGAAAAGGGGCGATTAGTGCAGCACCGACTCAACAAGAGTTGATAGACTTTATTGCACAGCAGCCGCCATTGCATCAACGAGAGCTGTAATATTTATATTTAAGGTGGTGTAAATTCGTCACCTTAATTTTACAGTGCATTGCTTTAATTTATTTCTCATCAATTAAGATGTTTTTTATCATGCGCGAGACATTCTATTTTATAAATTTTGGCGTATGATATTGAAAGAATTTTACTTTATCATATTCTATTACGGGTAAATTATGTTACTGCGTTCAGGGGTGGCCTTAGCTATCTTTTCTTATATATTATGGGGCGTTACTCCTCTATTTTATCGCTTACTCCCTGGCGCACAATCTTTAGAACTTTTAGCTCAACGTCTTATTTGGTCGATTCCTTTCTTGTTTTTAATTCGCCTCGCCATTAAAAATAAATCATTGTGGTCACAAGTCTGGGCAGATAAGCGCTCAATTATTTTATGTTTATTTAGTTCGGCGATTATGGCTGTTTCGTGGACGGCATTTACTTATGCCCTTACTCATGGACAAGTATTAGCTGCTAGCTTGGGCTATTTTATTAACCCGCTATTTTCTATTTTATTGGGTGTTTTATTTCTAAAAGAAAGATTAGTCTTTGCTGAAAAATTGGCTGTTGTTTTTATTTTTACGGGTGTTGTATTTCAAATATGGCAATACGGCGAGTTACCTATTCTGGCTTTAGTGATGGGGAGTGCCTTTGCTGTTTATGGCTTAATCCGTAAATTTATTCGGTTTGATGTCATCACTTCTTTATTTTTAGAAGCGCTTTGGTTACTACCGCTCGCATTAGGAATAACATGGTGGTTATCGGCTAATGGGATGAGTGCTGTGATGGGAGGCGATTGGCAAACAAAGGTATTGTATATGCTTGCAGCCCCGGTAACGATTATTCCACTACTCTTTTTTACCGCAGCAATTAAAAGAACAACATTAACCGTCATTGGGTTAGCGCAATATATTGAGCCAACTATTCAATTTTTATTAGCGGTATTCTTATTCAATGAGCTATTTGATTGGGTGAAAGGCGTGAGCTTTTCACTTATTTGGATCGGTTTATTATTTTGTATTCTTGCTCTATTACATAAGCGTTACACCAAGTTCCATCGGCGAGAACCTTTTATTACCGGGCGCGATGAAACACCTCAACTCTAATTTGTTATAATAAAAAGCAAGTGCCTTTCTTGGTAAGTCGACTTCTGTATAGTGAAAGCAAACGATTGCGTGTATAATCAAATCTATTTATTTAATGCACAGCCGCATCAAAAGGTTATTAATTATGAGTCAATTAGGTACAGCGCTTTGCCCTTCAGCGACAAAAGTCATGCTTCTAGGATCGGGTGAACTCGGAAAGGAAGTTGCTATTGAATGCCAACGCCTTGGCATTGAAGTTATTGCGGTTGATCGTTACGACAACGCACCGGCTATGCATGTTGCACACCGAAGCCATACGATAAATATGCTCGATGGTGAAGCATTACGTCAATTGGTTGAGGTTGAAAAACCTGATTTTATTGTTCCTGAAATTGAAGCAATAGCGACTAAGACATTAATTGAATTAGAGCAACAAGGACAAAAAATTGTACCTTCTGCTAATGCAGTCTATTTAACCATGAATAGAGAAGGCATTCGCCGCCTTGCATCAGAACAGTTAGATTTACCGACTTCCGAATACCGTTTTGTTGAAAATAAAACTGATTTTGTCGCGGCAGCGATAGAAATTGGTTTTCCCTGCATTGTTAAGCCAGTAATGAGCTCATCAGGTAAAGGGCAAAGTATTATTCGTTCACCTGAACAGCTTGAATCGGCTTGGCATTATTCTCAAGAAGGTGGACGAACAGGACAAGGCCGTGTCATTGTTGAAAAAATGGTGAATTTTGATTTTGAAATTACGCTATTAACGATCAGTGCCGTTGATGGTATTCAATTTTGCGCACCGGTTGGCCATCGACAAGAAAAAGGCGACTACCGTGAATCATGGCAACCGCAAGCCATGAGTGAAGTTGCACTGAAAAAAGCTCAAGATGTAGCCGCTAAAATTGTTTCTGCTTTGGGTGGTTATGGTTTATTTGGTGTGGAACTATTTGTTTGTGGGGATGAAATCATTTTTAATGAAGTTTCTCCGAGACCTCATGACACGGGGATGGTGACATTAATTTCTCAAAATCTATCTGAATTTGCTTTGCATGTACGTGCATTTTTAGGTTTTCCTATTGGCAAAATACGCCAATATGGCCCAAGCGCCTCTGCGGTTATTTTGCCTGAATTACATAGCCATAATGTGATCTTTTCCAGGATTAATAAAGCATTAGATAGTGATGTTCAACTTCGCTTATTTGGCAAACCCGAAATTGCAGGAACACGCCGATTAGGTGTGGCATTGGCGATTGCGGATGATATTGATCAAGCTTTAGATATGGCAGTAAAAGCAGCCAGTAGCGTTGAGGTGAAAGGGTAGTTTTTTTCAAATAGTGAATAAAGGCGTCATAGCACTTATCATGGCGCCTTTATAATACGTGAGTATTCGGTATTAAAATAGCGATTAACATTTATTCTAAATAGAAAGAAACGTCGACACTTCCTCTATAACCACCTGGTCTAACAGTTCCATTATGGCAAAGGTTAAAGTATAAATTTTGTTGTAGGTTTGTGGTTGTAATATCACCTAGTTTGATTCGGTCGTAATAAACTAATGCGCTCGCGTTCCCATTTCGGCAAATATCGGAAGGTGGTGGAACTTTAGTGGTTACAATATAAGGACGTTCTGTTGAGTTATTACTATTTCCTGATACTGCATCTAACGCCATTCCTGCAAGATTAGTTCCTGATGTTGTTCCCGCACTGGTCTGCCCATGCAATGGTTGGTTGGCTGAAAGCACCATTAACAATTTTCCAGTAGTTACACAGTTGATCGCCATAGTTGCAGGGCGAGTTTCGAGTAGTTGATTTTGCTTATAACCTGAAAATTGTGTACCAAAGATGATATTTGTCGCCGTTAGTGGTGCGACAGTACATGAATCTAAAGCCTCTATACTTAATGTATTATCATTGAGTAAACTGGTTTCTGAACTGCTCCACCCCATGTAGGAATAGATAGTCCCTTGCCCAAATACAAGGCGCTCACCTGTTGATAGTTTATAGCGGCCTTTTGCTACCGTTGTTGGCCCGCCTGACTGAGAACTTGAATAGGCCGAAAAACTGGTGATATCAGCACGAATAAACCCAGTAGGCGTGCCTCCTGCCTGAAAATAGTTATTGATATTAGTCGAACTATATTCTAATCCCCACGATAAATGACCACTAGATTTAAGTTGCCCTGATATTTGTCGAGATTCTTTTAAAACGGCATTCTTGGTTACCGTTAAATAGCTTGAGTTTTTATAAGAAGCTGTAACTGTACCATTAAGCAATAGAATAATAATGCGGCTGTTATCATTTTCATTGATTAGCCTAATGCCTGGAGCACCATTATAGGTTGGGAAATTTGAGCCAATTATATTACTTGATATTGTTGCAAATTTAAGATAAGTATCTCGGTGCGGAAGCATAGGGTAGTTAACATCCGGCTGCGTTAATGGGTAGCTGGATGTACTTACGTATCTTGCATGTGTATTTAAATTGGCAGTTCTAGACGATGGATAAAGTTCTCCTAAATATCCGTTCTGGCCTGCTCTCACCGTAAGCTTATCTGCAGAGAATGCAGAAGGATGCACTCCGACGAGAAGTGCTAAAAGTAAACTTGGCATCACATAGCAAGAAAGTGATAATTGGAATTTCTTCATTAGAATACCTTTATAAATCTAAATTAATTGGTTAATTGAAATATTATTTACATTCTGCATTTATGGTTCTAACAGGGGAGTCCGCAGTTACTTGAATCCTTTCAAGCTCGCTATAATTGATGGAGCATTGGCCAGTTTGATTACCCCATTTAATATTAATACTTCCTGAATTCGGTAATCCACTCATATAAAGTTGATTGTTTGAACCTACAATGCCGGTATTAACATCATCATCTTTGTCATCAGAGACAAGAGAGGCAATGGCGCCGAATGGTGGTGTTTTTCCTGAGGTACTCATATTAATAATGACTTGATAACCAATTTTTGTTTTAAAATTGCGTTTAATAACAGCACCATCGGTTGGGTAGACCATCATGGAGGTATCTTTAAATGTGATATCATCGGGTAGCGTATTAACATTAATGGAAATTTGATTTGCAGTGTTGCTTGCGAGTTGTGTAATAATAGCATTGCCAAAACGGTCAAATTTCGAACCAGTCATTAATGCGGCACCTTTCGCTCCATCCGCCGTTATAATTGCCATTGTGTCACCTACATTCGGTGACAGAGTAATGCCATCCGAATGAGCAATTAACCTACCACTCATGCTGGCATTCATTGCTCGATTAGTATCTGAGTAGCTATAGCCCGCTGAGATAGTGGAGTTATTTGCAGAGTATGAACCATTTAAGCTGCCACCATAGCTATCGTCACTACTATTGTAGTTTTGGTACATTCCATAGCTAAAATTATTGTTTAATGCACTGCCAGTTAACCCTGTTTGGTGTCTTGTATCTCCGTGATTATCATAGCTAATACCATACCTAGCACTCATGGATTGAGCTAACTCACTATTTGAAAACAAGCTCAAAGGTACGGACACATCAAAAGAAACCACGCGATTTTCTGGCCATGTATTATTGTTGCTTTTTACACGGTCAACGATATAACTTAGGCTATAAGATACACCTTTGTAGTTATTGTTGTACGTCATTCCGGCAGTGGTATTCGAACTTAAGCCATTCCAATAGGTGTTTTTTGCAGCTCTTAAGGATAACGAGCCATAGTTATCAAAGGATTGGCTGATTGATGTTTGGAAGCTGTAGCGCTGCCTCGAACCTGTCCAAGGTGCTAACCCATCTTTAATGTCATGTCCTGCATTATTGTAATCAGTGAATGAATAGAAATTCTCTGTGGTATAACGCAGTGCGGTTAAATCAAAAGATGTCCCTGTTGAAAGCAAGCTTTTTGAGTAACGGATCCGATAAGATTGACCTTTTAGATTTTTATCGGAAAACTTTGCATCTGAATGAGTTACGTCAGTTGAAAGAGCACCGAGCACACCTAAAGAAAGACCAATACCTCCAACAAACGATGTATATCCACTCGCTGCAAGTAGACCACCATAGGTGGTCATATTGAGAGGTAAACCTATACTGAATGAACCAAGGGCAAATGTTTTTTCTGCTGAGCTTGTGGTTATCCCTCCATTGTAACGACCTGTCGCAAATTCATAGTTATATGAACCTTGTCGTTCCATCATTGGAAGTGATGAATAAGCCTGAGTAAATATTGTCTGTTTGCCATTTTCTTCTTCGATAGTGACTTCCATATCTCCCGCTAAACCACTCGCAGGGATATCTCTAATAATAAAACGACCTGGAGCGACAAACGTTTGATAAACAACGCTTCCATTTTGGCGTACGGTGACGGTTGCGTTAGAGTTAGCAATGCCTTCTACGATAGGAGCAAAGCCTTGGACACTGCTAGGATCCAACCTAGAATTGGATTTTAAGCTTGCCCCTTTCATCGGAATCGAATCGAAGATATTCCCTTCGGTTGATATTTCACCTGCTTTTAATGTCGATTTAATCGTATTAATGGTTCTGTATACATAAGTATTAGAGAATTTGGAATCACTGACGCTAGATGAATTGCTATCTTTATTATAATTATATAAATAACTTGTGCGCAGTCTCCAAGGGCCAACATTAATACCAGCATTCAAATTAGTAAAAATAGAATCTGTGGAGCCTGATTTTTGATGGTTTTTAGCTAATTGTTTGTTATTACTATAGTTAAAAATATAGTCCATGACTAAGGCAGTGACACCATCATCACGTAATTCAGGGGGAACATAACCGACAAAATTTGGCACCATTGCAATTTGAGGAATAGACAGGTTAATTGTCAGTGTCTGTGCATCAAAGATAACGGTAGAATCAGTAATGTAATCAGGTAAATCTGAGATGATTGTGTCGTCAGTGAGATCTCTTAGTTTAGGTAACGAATTGGTATTGATGCCAAATTTATTTAATTCACTGATTGTAAACACGGGTGTGACATGATCATTTTTTTGTTTTTCAAAGGCAATATTGAAATCCCCTGCTGGGATCATATTGACATTCACAGTAACTTCATAAGTTCCCGGTGATAGGGCATTACTTTTTGAAAAGTCATTTAAATCGATTTGGGATACATCGATTCCGCTACCATGCATTAGTAAGCCGGGGTCGTAATAGGATTCAGCATGTGTAAAAGAAGGTATTAATGCATAACAACATGCAAAAACCTCTAATGCGATTATTTTTATTTTCATCCCTTTCACTGCATCACCATTCATTGCCAATTGTTATAGTTAATAATGTTTCAACAGGAAATTTAATTTGAGGACTCGTTGGTTAATTCCATCAAATATTCATCCGTAAATCGCCACTCAATTTTTCCATTAGTGCTATTTGGTAGCGTAATCTTTTTTGTTGAAAAGGGTGTTAGCGTAATTTCTCTTTCACCATTTCGAATATTACTTCCTGAAACCTTTAAGTAATCAAATGTAAAATAAAAAGGTGTCGGGTTTTCTATTATTAATGTATTATTTTTTGTTGATATTTTTATTTCTTTTGCTAATTTACTGGTTTTTAATTCTTCAATTTTTTTCGGCCTATAGAGTAATTTAAAATAAAATGTTGGGACGATATTTAAATGAATATTGTTTTCACTTTTTTCTTTTTCTTCACTTGGGATACCTCTAATACCTATCCAAAATAAACTTTCCCTATCTTTTGGTATATCAATACCATTCACTTGACTGCTGATACGGCGTATATTCCATGATGTTCCCACTCCAGGGTCCATCTTTCTTAGTGGAGGTAAAATGATAAATGGAATAGATTCAGTTGTATTGTTTCCTTTAGGTAATAGAATGTCTTCATCCGTATTATTTACCCATGCTTCCATCAAATAACTTTCTTGGTTTCCATTAACCATATCAATACTAATACCGCCTCTATCGCTTTCGTTATAAACATATCTTTTAAGTACAAAATCAAAGCCAGTTGGGGTGTTTGCTATCGATAAAATAGGTAAAAAGAAAAACAAAGCAAAAAAATACAATAGATAGTTTTTTTTCATGTTATATGCCATTTAGTATTAGCGGGTTAGCTTTAGTTTCTCCGCCATAATCATTAATAATATTCCATTCTAATCTTGATATTTTTTTATTTACATGCAGTTCTAATGTGGAAAATGGCGCTATCATTGGTGCTCTATCGCTGACATAGGCATCATTGTCCATTTTAATATTCACTAATGTATAATAGTAAGGCGATGGGTTACTTATTATAATTTTGTTGCCTGACTGCTTAGCGGTAAATTTGTTGATATAATCACTTACATGTCCTTTAATACCGTTAGGGCGATAAAATATTTTTATTACTATCTTTGTTGATAAATTAAATTTTGTATTTATTTGATTGTTATCTTCATTATTTCTTTGTTTTGTTTCAGGTATGAAATTAACCATGAGGTAAGAGAGTGACTCTCTGTCACTAGGTAATTCACTTAATGCTTTAGGAATTATTTTTAGTGCATTATTTGAATTTTCTTTTAATACCACAATCGGTGGTATAACCGTAAAATTATTACTTGGTACCGACTCAGAATTTAAATCAGAAAATACCAAACTTTGAATAAGATAATTTTTAGTAGCTGTATTGTAGGCAGTGATACTCTGGTTTTTATCTTTTTGAGTAAAAATAATTCGTGAGTGATCTAATGAAACTGCAGCAACCGCGCATTGTGAAATAAGCAATGTACTGACGATAATTTGAATGAACTTATTCATATTAATTTCCACTATTTTTAATCGGCATAGTAACCAATAGTTAATGTCGCAGCGAAATCACCTTCGCTAGGGTCGCAATTGCTCTCGGCACAACGTAGTTTTGCGCTTACCATTTTGGTATCACTAACACTTTGAATGTTCTCCCAAATAATGGATTCTTTATTCGGCTTACTTAATGGGTTTTCATTAACGTTGATCACGCGTGTTCCCTCTAAGATTTGAACGCCAATAACGCCATTTGGGTCGTCATTGAATAAATTTTTACTTCCATTCAATGTGTTTCCTGATGCTAAATAAATCACTGCTGAATTTTGGTTTTGAGAAGTGCAATTTTTTAAACCGATAGTAAAGTTTTTAGTCACATTGCCATTCTTGATTTCAGTTACAGTCGTAATGCCCGCTTGGTTACCAAGCAAAATTTCATTTGGAACATCAATTTCGCAGGTTTTTGCTAAAAATAAGACAGAAAACTCATACTTTACGGTGTAATCATCATCAGCTATCGCAGGGTAGTACATAAAAATCATTAAAAAAGTCAGGAATGTCCATTTAATTTCGCTCATGAGGCCTAATCCTGATAATATTCAAAAGTAACGGCAGCATTAGAATCGCCAGGTTTTACATCGTTCTCCCGTTTTACAAGACTAACGCGATAATTAACTTCAACTGAATCACTCGTTGTTGATGGAAAAGTACTTACGCCATCATCAGTGACCGCCTGACAAGTTTGATTATTTTTATTGCATGACTCTAGTAAAAAACCCGTATTAGTTATATCGTTTAATCCGAAATATATTCCATTATGAAACTGCGTCGATGGCGCTGATTTTGATTTTATTTTAATGTTTTTTTCTGTATTAGCCGGATGATTTTTACAAATTATGGAATAAGAAAAACTTTCTGTTTTGATCGGTTCTTTAATTGAATACTGGTTAACTTCAGATACAACTAAAACTCCTATTTGATTGAAATCAATAGTTTTATTTAAATCGCTGTTATCATCGAACTCACACGTTCCTTTTGTGATTTTTGTTTTAAACTGTATTTGTCCATTTTGAGCGAAAAGTTGGTTTGAGAATAAAATAGCACCTAAAATCAATGTTATTTTACTCAATAGTCCCATGGTATTCATTGTATCCTCCAAGATCATTGATTACCGCCCACTTAATTGAGCCATCTTTCATTTGGCTGAAATAATTTACTTCTGCATATGGTGCTATTACATTATTTTTTTTATCGAGTTTTACTGATTTTTTATTAATATAAAGGCCAGCAAGATTAATGTAATAAGGTGAGTTATTAATTAATTTGACACCTTTTTCGGTGCTTTTTATCTTCACTCCACTAAATGCAGTTTCTTGAGGCATTATTAAATTTGCAGGCCGATAGAAAATTTTAATGACACTTTCTAGCCCAACCTTTACACCATCATCTTTATTCATTTCTGGAATATTACGTGAATGAAAGTAATACATTGTTTCTTTATCTTTAGGAAATTTGCTAGTAATAGCTTTAATTTTAATAATGTTTCTTTGCTTTGGTTCTAACTTAAAAATAGACGGTGTAATAACAAAGTAACCTTCAAAAGCTGTTTTGCTGTTTAGTTGTTGTGTAATAAAACTGGCGACTAAATAAGATTTGTTATCATCATTTCGTGCAGTAATCGTTGCTGAATTAGTTTCTTCTTCAATGATAATACGTGTTTGGCTTAAACCAACACCTGCTTGCGATGCACATGAAAAAACCAATAATATAAAGAATAAGGATTTTAATTTTATCATTTTATTTTCCTTTATAGCAGGCAGAGAATAATTTTCTGCCTGCTTAACTGGCTAATTAACTAAATATAGTTATTAGTCGTATGCAACACTGAATGTTACTGGAACATTTAATTTTTGAGCAACAACACCATCTTTAGTTGTGGCATATAAACCAGCAACAACAGGAACGATATAGTCATTGTCACCCATGACTTTCAGGCCAGAAATAGTGGTTTCAGTATTTGGTAGGATAGGTGTTTTTGCATCACCACCCGTTAATTTAACACCAATTTGCGATGATTGAGCATCAGCAAACATTTCTGAGTGGCCTGTTAATGATTCACCAGTCGCTAGAATTGAAACTTCTTTAGCTTGTGCTTCATCATCATAAACTTTAGTACATTTATTTAATACTAAGTTAAAATTAGATTCTGAAATTGCTTGAGTAATATCTGTTACTTTATCTAGTGAGTGCGTACCTAAATTAACTAAATCTTTAGAAGCACTGATATCACAAGTTGCAGCAACTAAGCGTGCATTAAAGTTAACAGTTGCATCTTGTGCTGCAAATGCTTGAGAAGAAATAGCAGCAATAGCGAAAGTACCAATCATAGCAAGTTTGTTCAGTTTCATATCCATTATTCCTAATTATGTAGTAGGTTTTAAATTCTAAGGTATATCGAATTTTATGCGTGTTTTTATTTTTATAATAAAAATAATCCATATATATAATATGAAATTAGTGCTCTTATTTAAATTAATTTGAGTTGATTATTATAAATATAATCACAAACATTAATTTGGATATATTTAAATAGAGTATTTCTTCGTTTCGGATATAATTTTATTCGTACTCACATTGGTTGTCAAACCGGTAGTGTCTGCTGCTTTGTTAATTTTAACTTGGTTTCAAAGTGTTATTTTTAGTTAAATTCAACTGGTTACGGTATTATTTTGTTTTTTATTAAGTTTATCATTATAATTCACGGAGATTTATTCTGTTTTAAGTCCATTTGCGGTGTGTAAAAAATATTACATGCTCTCAATAATACTTTAACATACTTTGATACTTTCTTTAATGGTTTTGACGGTATCTAATAGGAAGATGTTACGAATGAATGCTTAGCGTGAAAAACTTACACACTATTGAGCGGTTTATAATATTTAAATTGTTATTGATCATCTTTTTGTCGAGATAATGAAAATTCAATATAAATACATATTCGATATAGTGTTAGGAATATTGTGTAGGTTTTGTATCTAAAGCAAAATTATTACTGAGATTTTTCTTATAGAAGTATGAGATTGATATTTTTCTTAGGTTTTTAATTTTGGCTCTTAGGTATATTAGGCATATAAATTGAAAAATAAGTGAGACCAATAACACAAACCGTAATCTCTGATGTTCTATTCGTTGATAGCTGTGAGCAATGTTTTTAGTGTTTGATTACTCTGGTAGCATGCAGAGGTATTAATGAAAGAATTCAATGTTTGATTATGCGAGACTGGTACAATGACTTGAATTTTACAGCACTAAGCGGTAGATCCTCCACAAGACAAGCCGTAATAGGTATTTTTAGTCTTTCATGTATTCATGATGTGAAAAAGTTTAATAGCCGGAAGTTTAAAGAATTTTTTTTGTGGCTAGAGACCAAGAAAAATAAAAAAGGAATGGTAATGGTTAAATATTTAATTAGCCCAATATTATTAGTGGCACTTTCTTTCTCATTATTTGCAGATAATCTTGATGAGCAATATACCCTGTGGGTTAATGATCAAAAAAATGAGATTAAATGCTTTGAATCTTCTTCGCCTTATCAGTATTGCTTACGGCTAGATCCTAATGGTGGACTGTATATGGCAGACAGTCAGGGAAATGAAATTTATCGACTTTACTATTTTGATAATTGGCCTGATGAAGCAAAAGAAGGGCTATATCGTATAAGAAAGGGGGATAAAATTGGCTTTGCGGATGAAAAGACAGGGAAAATAGTAGTTGAAGCGAAATATGATTGTGCTTTTCCATTTGAAAACGGTAAGGCTCGTGTGGGTGTCGGTTGCCGAACGGAGACAGATGGGGAGCATAGCTGGTGGGTAGGCGGTGAGTGGACGGTTATTTATCGTAATTAACATCCTCGTCATACTTCGCGCCGTCGCGTTGTTGGCTTCATGGGTTAACCCAAATCACATACTTGTGTATGCTCATTGGGATTAGCGCATTTACCGCCTAGCGACAACACGAATTATTTAGAGGATTGGGAATGTAGTAAGGAACAATAAAAACCTAAAGACAATAAAGACAGTAATATTACGTTAATGGCGAGATTAATTAACAATGGTTACAATTTTATCGCTATTGTTTATTATTTTTAACTCATTGAAATGTCGTGTTATAGTTAGCTGGATCACATTTTTTACTGGTTTGTAACTCCCCCAAAACCCTTCATACCAAAAATCTAACCGCTTAATTCTTTATGTTACCGCTCAGCGTAACTTTAACCTTTTATCGACGGTTATTTCTTACCATAGACACCATGGCAGAGCTCAATGTATTTACTCCAAATGGTTTAACTACTGCCAGCAATGAATAATAAATTAATGGTATGTTCGTTTTACCTTATAAGGGTGTTCTATGAACAAAAATGGTATTTTGAAGCACATTCCTTGGATGATCCTAGGGATAATTGGTGCGGTGTGTTTGGGCGTTGTCGCGTTAAGACGCGGCGAACATATTAGTGCGTTATGGATAGTTGTCGCCTCAGTGGCGGTTTATTTAATTGCATATCGTTATTACAGCTTATATATCGCTAAAAAAGTGATGAAGCTGGATGAAACTCGTGCAACTCCGGCGGTTATCAATAATGACGGTTTAAACTATGTGCCGACCAATAAAAATGTTCTTTTCGGTCACCACTTTGCGGCAATCGCAGGGGCAGGCCCGTTAGTTGGACCTGTATTGGCGGCACAAGTCGGCTACTTACCGGGAACGTTGTGGTTACTCGGTGGGGTTGTTCTTGCTGGGGCGGTACAGGACTTTATGGTGCTGTTTATCTCCTCACGCCGTAATGGCGCATCATTAGGGGAAATCATAAAAGAAGAACTTGGGCCGATCCCAGGTACTTTGGCGTTATTCGGCTGTTTCCTCATCATGATCATCATTCTCGCAGTACTGGCGTTGATCGTGGTTAAAGCCTTAGCAGAAAGTCCTTGGGGTGTCTTTACGGTCTGTTCGACTGTGCCGATTGCACTCTTTATGGGGATATACATGCGCTATATCCGGCCGGGGCGTGTAGCCGAAGTCTCGGTGATGGGGATTGTGCTACTGGTTGCTTCAATTTGGTTTGGTGGCGTTATCGCTCATGACCCATATTGGGGACCAGCACTGACATTCAAAGATACAACAATTACTTATGTTCTTGTTGGTTATGCGTTTATCTCTGCATTACTGCCAGTTTGGTTGATCTTAGCACCGCGTGATTACCTCGCAACTTTCCTTAAAATCGGGGTTATTGTTGGTTTAGCCATTGGTATTGTTATTCTAAACCCTGAACTGAAAATGCCTGCAGTTACTCAATATATTGATGGTACAGGTCCAGTTTGGAAAGGTACGCTGTTCCCATTCTTATTTATTACCATTGCTTGTGGTGCGGTATCTGGTTTCCACGCATTAATTGCATCAGGAACAACACCAAAATTATTAGCAAACGAAAAAGATGCACGTTACATCGGTTACGGTGCGATGTTAATGGAATCTTTCGTTGCGGTGATGGCGTTAGTCGCGGCTTCGATTATCGAGCCCGGTTTGTATTTTGCGATGAATACACCTCCTGCGGCATTAGGTATTACCATGCCTAACCTGCATGAACTTGGTGGCGCTGATGGCGCAGCAATCATGGCTCAATTGAAAGATGTTTCCGTTCAAGCTGCGGCAACAGTGAGCTCATGGGGCTTTGTTATTTCGCCTGAGCAAATCATGCAAACGGCGAAAGATATTGGTGAACCGTCGATATTAAACCGTGCGGGTGGTGCACCAACATTAGCAGTGGGTATTGCATTCGTATTCCATGAAATCATACCTGCGGCAAATATGGGTTTCTGGTATCACTTCGGTATTTTGTTTGAAGCGTTGTTTATCTTAACTGCGCTGGATGCAGGGACACGCTCAGGCCGCTTTATGCTGCAAGACTTGTTAGGTAACTTTGTTCCATTCTTAAAGAAAACAGATTCACTTGTTGCGGGTATTATTGGTACCGCAGGTTGTGTGGGTCTATGGGGTTACTTGTTATATCAAGGCGTGGTTGACCCTCTGGGCGGCGTTAAGAGTCTATGGCCTCTGTTCGGTATCTCGAACCAAATGTTAGCAGCGGTTGCGTTAGTCCTAAGTACTGTTGTCTTAATTAAGATGAAGCGTAGCAAATATGTATTGGTGACAATTCTACCGGCGGTATGGTTGTTAATCTGTACAACATGGGCGTTAGGTCTGAAATTATTCAGCGATAACCCACAGTTAGAAGGTTTCTTATACTTAGCGAAATCTTACAAAGAAAAAATCGCAGCAGGTGGTACAGACTTTACTGCACAACAAGTTACTGACATGAATCACATTATCATCAATAACTACACCAATGCGGGCTTGAGTATTCTATTCTTAGTCGTGGTTTACGGTATTATTTTCTTTGGTATCCGTGTCGCGATGAAAGCACATAAGAATCCAGAGCGTACCGATAAAGAAACCCCTTATGTACCCGTACCTAAAGAGGGCGTGAAAGTTTCATCTTCACACTAATCTTTAACGGCATACTTAAAATAATGCTCTACATTATGCAATAACATGATGTAGGGCATTTGCGTAGTAGGAGACGCTGATGTTTGGCAATCTAGGAAAAACAGGCAAATACCTTGGGCAAGCCGCCCGAATGTTAATTGGTATTCCTGACTATGATACATACGTACAGCATATGAACGATAATCATCCAGATAAACCGGTTATGACGTACAAAGAATTTTTCCGCGAGAGGCAGGATGCTCGCTATGGTGGAAGTGGCAAAGGTGGATTTCGCTGCTGTTAACTGATGAAGTGAAGAGGGGAATAATGAAACCGATTAATGTAACCATCCTAACTGGCTTCCTAGGGGCAGGTAAAACAACGTTATTAAGCCATATTCTCCATGCAGATCATGGGCATAAAATTGCGGTTATCGAAAATGAATTTGGTGAAGTTCCCATCGATAATGCCTTAATTGGCGACAGAGCGACGCAAATAACAACACTCAGTAATGGCTGTATCTGTTGTAGTCGTTCAAGTGAGCTAGAAAATGCACTTTTAGATTTATTAGATGGTTTAGATACTGGAAAACTCGACTTTGATAGATTAGTGATTGAATGTACTGGAATGGCAGATCCGGGTCCTATCACTCAAACTTTTTTCTCTCATGAAGTCTTATGTGAACGGTTTTTATTGGATGGCATCATTACCTTAGTGGATGCGGTTCATGCAGATAAACAACTTAATGATTTTGCGGTAGCACAAGCACAAATTGGCTACGCTGATAGAATTTTACTCACCAAAACAGATGTTGAACCTAACATCGATGCATTAACCGAACGTTTACAGCGTATTAATGCGAGAGCACCAATTTATCCGGTTATTCATGGTGATATCAATTTAGATTTATTATTAGATATTGAAGGTTTTTTACTCGATTCAAAATTGAATGTAAAACAGCCCACTTTTCGTTTTGCCCCTAAACAGCAAAATGAAGTGGAATCAATCGTTGTTGAGTTTGATTACCCTGTTGAGCTGATGGAAGTTTCCCAAGTGATGGAAGATTTACTGCTTGGTTTTGCTGATAATTTATTGCGTTATAAAGGTATTTTATCCATTAAGGATGAACCTAAGCGGCTATTATTTCAGGGTGTCCAACGTCTTTATAGTGCCGATTGGGATAAGGATTGGCTAGAAGATGAAAAACGCCACAGTGTGCTAGTTTTTATCGGCGTCGGTCTTCCTGAAGATATCATTCGCGAAAAATTTGCAGAATTAGGTGCTAAATAATATTTATCATTTATTAATTAAGATTAATTCAACGTAATTGGCACTGTAGCAAAGCGGAAAAGGCGCTAATCCCAAGGAGCATATAACTAGGGTTAGCGCGTGAAGCCAACAAAGCTACAGTGTTAATGATGCAGAATTAACGTGCTTTAGCAGCCATTATTTCGATAATCTGCACATCTGTATGCCGCATTGAACCGGCGGCTAAAGAACACAAATTGGAAATGGATTGGTCAACATCATCAGAAACAATTCCGTCAGAGCCTCGAACGCAGCTATTATCTAACGCCATTAATACTGCTTTATAGGCTGAGCTGGCACTGGTCGATACCTTCATGGCGCAACTATTTGATGCACCGTCACAAATCATCCCGCTGACATCACCAATCATGCTTGAAATTGCCATGGCAACCACTTCATAACGAGATTCTAATAACCATGCGATACCTGCCGCAGCGCCCATCGCAGCTGTAGTTGCTGCACATAAAGCAGATAATGCAGGGAGTTGGTTATGAATATAAATCGCCATTAAATGTGACAGCATTAAGGCGCGAGCCAATTGTTCTTCGGTGGATTGAAGATAGTCTGCCGTCACCAAAACAGGCATTGTTGCTGCGATCCCTTGGTTACCTGAGCCGGAGTTACTCATCGCCGGTAGCACAGCACCGCCCATACGTGCATCGGATGCAGCGGAAGTACGGATCATGATTTCAGACATCAGGTCTTTGGATAATAAACCACGGTCACGTTGAGTTTGCAGCGTTTTGCCGATGTGTAAGCCATATACATTACGTAAACCTTCCTGCGATAACGCATCATTTAAGTGTGCAGATTCTAAAATAAAGCGGATATCCTCGAGAGGGGCTTGAGTCGCAAAATTGTATACTGCTTTGGCGGTTACGATAGGCAATGGAATATCAGCTGCGCAGTCGACAAGCGTATCACTGTGTTGATTACCCTGAGTAATATCAAAAATAATATTTTCATTATGAATGATTTTAACAATTCGAGTATGCGTGCCCGCAATCATAACGGTTGCAGATCCGGTTTCTGTATAAACAGTGGCTTCTGAATAAATAACATCATCGCAAGGCTGTTTAATATCAACAGTAACAAAGCCTTCGGCTAGCATATTTTTACTGTGTGATATCGCTTCTGGAGAGGCTGATTTTAAGACTTCTAAACCCGCTTCACTGTCACCACCAATCGCACCCAGTGCGGCTGCAATGGGTAAGCCAACCATACCTGTGCCGGGAACCGTTACACCCATACCATTTTTCATCAGGTTAGGGGAAACAAAAGCGCATACACGGATAACGTGCCCATCAAGATAAGAAGCCGCTTTAGCTGCCGCTAATGCTAATGAGATTGGCTCAGTACAACCTAAGGCAGGTTTAACTTCTTGCTTCACAGCTTTAATAAAATATTGCCAAAGTAGTGGCTGAGATTGTGTATGCATGGCGATAGTTTCCAACGAAAGCGTTTTGATAGGTTTATTTTAATCAAAAACGGGGAGAAATATTTCGCTATGTTTGAGGAGATAAAAACGAATAGTAGAAAATTAATCTCTAAATATGTAGTTAAGGGTAAAAATAATCTAAGTTTGACCGTTGTCACAAAAGTCCTGCCTACATCAATAGGCAGGATAAGGTTTTTTAGATTTAGTTTTCTAAATCAAGTCGTTTGCTTTGCCAGCGTCGTGAACGCCAGCGCCAAGCATTGGTTAAGCCTCGAAGCCATTCATCAGCAAAGAAACCAATCCAGATCCCCAATAAGCCCATTTCCATTTTTATTCCTAGGAAATAGCCGAGTGGAATTGCGACACCCCACATAAAGATGATAGCGGTACACAACGGGAAACGTGCGTCGCCAGAAGCGCGCAGTGCATTCACCATCACAATATTTAGGGTTCTGCCAGGCTCTAAGAAAACAGAAAGTAAGAACAGCGGGAGTAGAAGCTCGATAATATTATGATCATCAGTAATATTATTTAAAATAGGATCACGCAGTAACCAAAAGCAAAGTACCACGCCGATAGTCACAAAAAAGCCCATTTTTAAGCTTTTTACACCGCGGTTAAAGGCATCTTCAAATCGCTTGGCACCAACAAGATGACCAACCATAATTTCATTACCAATGCTGATAGAAATACCAAACAGCATAATAAAGAGTGAAAGTTGGAAATAAAGCGTCTGTGCAGCAAGGGCGGTTTCTCCCATCAAGCCGATAAATGCGGAAGCCGTCATAAAATGCAGGATCCACACGAGGTTTTCCCCCGCAGAAGGTAAACCGATATGTAGGATTTTACCTAGCATATTACTTGACCAACGTACCAGCATGATTGGGGTAAATTTAATTCTTAGCCCATAAAATAGTAGGCAGAAAAGTAAAATGACCGCAACGACACGTCCCACAACGGTAGACCATGCCACACCCTCAAGCCCATATTGTGGTAAACCAAAGAAACCATACAGCACAATCATGTTTCCGAATACGGTAATGATATTGGCGATTAACGTTACCCACATAGCGGGCTGGGATTTACCATATACACGTAAACAGGCGGCTAAAATAATCGAAATAGCTTCAGGAATTAAACATATGCCTAAAACCCGCAAATAAGCATAACCATCATCCATTAAATGGGATGGCATATTCATAATGCTAAGTATTTTATAGCCAAAGAATAGGGCGACTAATGCACTGGCAAATCCAAGGATAAAGTTAAATGCAATTGAAATATGAATGGCTTGGCCCGCTTTATCTCGGCGGCCCGCGCCTAAGTATTGGGCGATAACAACGCTACACCCAACACTAATAAAAGTGAAAATAGTAATAAAAAGGTCAAATACCTGATTCCCCACCCCCATAGCAGCGAGGTAGGCTGTTGATACATGACTAACCATGTAAGTATTAATAAGCAAAGTGGCCAAATGAAGAAAAATATCAATAAAAATTGGCCAACTGAGAGAAAAGAGTGATCTCTCAGTCACATCGGACTGATGCATCAATAACCTTTATAAAAGTAAGAATAGGAATAAACAGAAACGTGGCGCTGATTCTACCTCTATTTCATTAAGGAAAATAGGGTTTAAATTCGACTATTTTACGAGATTATAGAAAGGGTGAATACTTTGTTTACTATTAATGATTCTGTTAAATTCAATATAGACCTGTCAAACTTCACGTTACAGTGAATTTTGTGGGAGATGTAGCTCGCAGATCATCTCACTGCAATTTGAATTATTTGGAGGGACAAATGATTAAATGCAATCAACAGCATCAGTATATTAAGGATAAAAAATGACAAAAATTAAAGCAGCAATAGTGGGATACGGCAATATTGGCCGTTATGCGCTAGAAGCTGTTCAGGCAGCCGAAGATTTTGAATTAGTCGGTATCGTTCGCCGTAATACTCAAGATATCCCCTCAGAGCTTTCAGCTTACCCTGTTGTGGATGATATTGAAAAGTTAGGGAAAATTGATGTTGCTCTCTTATGTTCACCGACGCGTGCGATAGAACCTTTAGCAAAAAAAATCCTCAGCCTTGGGATCAATACCGTAGACAGTTTTGATGTGCATTCTGATATTGTTGCATTAAAAAGAAGTCTTGATGATGTAGCGAAACAGCATAATAGTGTCGCCATCGTTTCGGCGGGTTGGGATCCAGGTTCTGACTCCATCATGCGTACATTAATGCTGGCTATGGCGCCTAAAGGAGTTACTTTTACTAACTTTGGTCCTGGAATGAGTATGGGGCACAGTGTTGCCGCGAAAGCGATTGAAGGTGTAAAAGATGCACTATCGGTTACCATCCCATTAGGTACGGGCGTACATCGCCGTATGGTTTACATCGAGTTAGATGCAGGTGCTAAATTTGATGAAGTTGTCAGCGCGATCAAAGCGGATAGTTACTTTTCATCGGATGAAACACACATTCGTCAAGTTGATAGCATTGATGCCCTGAAAGATGTCGGACATGGCGTGCATATGACGCACAAGGGGGTTTCAGGGGCAACGCATAATCAATTATTCGAATACTCAATGCGAATCAATAACCCTGCGTTAACCTCTCAATTTATGGTTTCTGCTGCCAGAGCAACAATGAAGCAAGCGGCGGGTGCTTATACCGTGATTGAAATTCCACCAGTGCATTTTTTACAAGGTGATCTCGATAGCTTAATTGCCAAATTAGTATAATCCTGTAACGGCTAGCATGGCATGAACGTGATTAAAATCGTCATGCCATTTTTGTTTCTTTATTAATTCAGATTTTAGCCACTATTTATTTATCATATTATTAAGTAACGTAGGTCTATCATAATTCAAATTATTGGCTGACCGCGTGATTTTTTTATAGGGAAATTAATGGATAAGGGATCTGAAGGTGGTATGAAAAATAAACGTAGCCGTAACCGCAAAGAACAAGGCTTTTTTCCTAAAAATGCTTCGATAAAAACAGTTAAGGAAAGCACACATTCTTTTAATATCCTACGTACTTTTTCTAAGTTAATTAACTATGGTTTTTCCCTTTTTTATGTGGGTTTTATTTTATCAGTTTGGTTTTATCCTGAATATTATAACGCTGAGATCATCTATAACCTGACCATAATCCTTATTTTTGAATTTATTCTCGTGCACTCAGGTGTGTTTATGGCAGTTATTCAAAATAAACTGGCGCTGGCGGGTTTTGCGCTATTTTATGGGATATTTGCCCTCGCCATAAATACATCCGTATTGGGTGATGCACCCATCATCCTTTATCTTTATAGCGCGACTGTGATTAATCGTATGGTCTTTGGTCTTACAAGCCGGACGCCACAAGAGCGCCAAGAAAATATGTTATATTCAGCTTTGATGGCGCTAAACTTTATGTTTTGCATATTCGCAGCTTTAATCCTATCTTTTATGGTTCCCTATGGGGGATTAACGCCAAGCTATTTATCGTCAATTAGCTATTTTGATGTAATGAGTTCAGGTGGCGAATTCCCTGAAAAGCCTCACGTCGCCTTTGCATTTGGTGTGATGTATTTTTCGATGCCCGTTATTATGCCTATGATTATTTGGTTTTTTTCTCGTTGGTATAAATCGAGAAAGCAAACTTCGGCTTAATGTATTTAGAAAATAAGTTAAGTTTTTAGTCTCAGCATGGAGCAAATAAATGGCAAGGAAACCAAAGAAAAATAATCGACGAAATTTGGTTAAGGCAGCTAATCCAAATTATCGTGATAAAAAGCGGGTGGTAGCAACTCAATATGAGCAACAAGGATTGCTGAGCAAGTTACCGGTAATCGTTGATCATGGCTTAAGTGTTTTTTACATATTATATTTAGTATCACTCTGGTTTTATCCACAATGGTCAGGTGCTGACGTTGTGTATAATATGGTACTCATACTGTTATTCGAATTTATTTTAGTGCACATGAGCACCATGATGGGCGTTGTTCATCGTGGATTTTTCTTTGTATTTATTGCTATTATTCTTGGTGTCGTTGCAATCATATTTCATACGACACAAATAAACTCTTCAGCTATTTTGTATCTCTATGCGGTCACGTTGATAAACCGTATTATTGTTGGTAGAACGCAGCCCTATAATTTTAACGCTTTTGATGAAGGAATTGCTAAATTAAGGCATTACGTTGCCTGCTTTATTATTGCTGTCTTTCTGACTCGTTTTTTACCCGTAGGTGGGCTAACGGAATCTTTTTTGGTGTCCAATGGTTATTATGATGCTTTAAAAATGACAGGAATGACTGAACAGCCATTAATGATTATTCAATTTGGGATAATTTATTATTCAACTTCATTACTTTGGACATTCTGGCAGTATTTAAAGCGGAAATAGGGAATAAAAAACGCCTACCGAAGTAGGCGCCTGGTGTTGGCAATACAAAATGTAAAAATAAAAAGGCCTAGCGAGTAATTGATTTGAATTTTTGTGTTGTTTCAGTTAGTGCAACTTCAGTTGGTAAACGCTCCATCGAGCTTGCCCCATAAAAGCCATGACAATCTGGGCAGTTAGCTAAGATATATTCAGCATCTTCAGGAGTGGCAATTGGACCACCGTGGCAAAGTACAATCACATCTTCACGAACGGATTTAGCGGCTTTCGCCCAATCATTAATTAGAGGGACACAATCTTTGAGTGTGAGCGCGGTTTCTGCACCAATATTACCTCCGGTAGTTAATCCCATATGTGGAACGATAATATCGGCACCGGCTTCAGTCATCGCAATCGCATCTTCTCGGCTAAAGACATAAGGTGTTGTTAATAAGTCTTTTTCACGTGCCATGCGGATCATGTCGACTTCGAGTGCATATCCCATGCCGGTTTCTTCAAGGTTGGCTCTGAAGTTACCATCAATTAAACCCACGGTTGGGAAGTTTTGCACACCAGCGAAACCCGTCGCTTTGATATCATCAAGGAATTTATCAAATTGGCAAAAAGGGTCAGTGCCGTTAACACCAGCAAGTACAGGTGTTTGTTTTACAACGGGAAGAACTTCTTTAGCCATATCCATAACGATTTCATTTGCATTGCCATAAGCGAGTAGGCCAGCAAGAGAACCACGGCCTGCCATGCGATAGCGACCTGAGTTATAAATAACGATTAAATCAATGCCGCCGGCTTCTTCACATTTAGCTGACAAGCCAGTACCCGCACCACCACCGATAATGGGCTCGCCACGGGCGATCATCTCTCTGAAATTTTTCAGTAAACTTTCGCGGTTATGTTTCATGAATGAACCTCTGTATTATTTGTTCAATATTTCCTGGTGTAATTGAATGACCTGATCACAAAATTCAACTGAATTCACATGATAAGGACTTAAAACTAATTTTCTTTTTTCGGTTGTCATCAAATTTTCGCTGAGTGAATCAATAAAGGCTTGATCAGCGGCAGGATCCCAAAATGGAGCACCTTCGATATCAAGGGCAGAGAAACCCGCTGTTGGTACGATAAAACGAATTTCACCTTCACAACGGTTTAGTTTTTCAGCAATCCAACGACCCATTTGTCGATTTTCTTCTAAGGTCGTTCTCATCAAGGTCACTTGCGAATTATGATGGTAAAAATTTCTATCTCGATATTGCTCAGGAACGGTTGCTGGACGCCCAAAGTTCACCATATCTAAAGCACCACAAGACAAGACACAAGGGGTTTTAGTCCGAGCAATAGCACCGAAACGGTCTTCATCACAGGCGAGTACACCGCCGAATAAATAATCACAAACTTCAGTTGTCGTGATATCGAGAACTGAATGCAATAGGTTACTATCAATCAGTTTTTCCATTGCTTTACCGCCACTGCCAGTCGCATGGAATACTAAACAATCATATTCATCTTCTAATTTAGCGGTAAGCTCTTGTACACAAGGTGTTGTGACACCAAACATTGTTAAGGCTACTGCTGGTTTTAATTCAATGGCTTCAGCGTCATCATTATCAAACCAAACCGATCCGGCAATTTGATTCGCTGCATTTTTTTCTAATTGTGTTGGCTGCGTTGTTAGGTCAACAGTACGGACGGTTAAACCCGCTTTTTTTATTAGGTCACTAACATAAAAAATTTCGGCACTTTTCGTGTCCAGCGTAGTGGCTATATAGATAAATCCGTGATGCTTTTTCATAGAAAAATCCTTTCAGATTGAATAAGGAGTTTAATTTTCCATCTTAATGAGACTATAGTATCATTTTGGTACTTTGTAAAATGAGATTGCAGTCTCATTTTTGGGTTTATCGCTTCGACGAATAATGATAAAATCAGTATCTTATTGATAAAGCATGATAATTAAGTATTGATATAATTATATGCTATAAGTATTTATAATGAATAAATACCACTATTTTCATATTGTTAGTGAATGATTTTTTGTATTTTATTGTAATAGCTAATTAATTTGTTATTTTTTATGAAGTTTATAAATCAAATTATATTTTGTAGATTAGTAAAACTTGTGCTTTCTTAAATAAATTAACTAGACTTGGGGTTGTTGATCTTTGAGGGGCAATTTTCATTCGAATTAAAGACCCTTTCTTTAAGGTCAAAGTAGGCAAGGCGAGAGGTTCGCCGCTTAGTAAACTAAGCAAGAGCCACTCAACGTAGAATAAAATGAGTGAAACGTTCTTTAATCGAACCCGAAGAGCCGCTTTTGATGTCCTTTTTTAGTTGAAATAGTGGTTATTGTTAATAATCAATATAAATTTTAATTAGGTTGATTGTTTATTACACTTTTTATTTTGTGAAAATAAGCAGCAAAGATCAACAGCCCCTAATGCTAAGATAAAGTATGTTAAGGATAAATAATGCCGCAAACTCACGTAATTCCTGAATATAAAGGCACGAGAAAACGTACTTATATTTTATTAGTAACCACCGCTCTCGATTTATTTGAAAAAGGTGCTATGCCTTCTGTTTCCGACCTTGCACTAGAGGCTGGTGTTTCTCGTGCAACCGCTTATCGTTATTTTCCAACACAAAGCGACTTAATTGCAGCCACCGTGAATGCCAGTTTAGGCCCTATTTTAACTTGGCGACCAAAAAGTGAAAAAACAGAAGAACGTATTGATGAGCTCTTACAATATGCATTTCCACGTATGTTTGAACATGAAGGGGTATTGAGAGCGGCATTACAAGCGTCATTACAGCAGTGGGCACTTAATCGTTCTACTTTTCAGGATCCGAAAGATAAGCGCCTTGAAAGGGGAAATCGAAAAGATATCCTCAAGATGGTCACCTCGCCAATGAAAGATGAATATCCAACAGAGATTGTGGATAAAGTGATTAAAGCTTTTTCGGTTATTTATGGCTCAGAAATATTTTTAGTTTTAAAAGATATTTGGAAGTTAGATAACCATCAGGTCACTGAAATTGCACAATGGATGGCTAAAGCGGTTATTAATCAAGCTACGGAAGATAATAAAAATCTCCAGAGATAGTCATCATGTTTTGAGGCTTGAATGCAAAATCAAAACCTGACAAAGGGTAAAATGACAGTGAATAGTTGCTATAGTGACGAATAAATAAAAACGACGGCTACTTAACGGTATTATTGTGATATAAATTAAGGCTATCCTCTTAATGCCAATCAAATTTTTGGGCATATCACGAATCGTCTTAGTGGTTAGTATGATATGATAAAATCAATAAAAATGCTTATTGGAATTGCGACCTGCTCATTAATTGGCGGTGCATTAACCTTCATGGGAATACCATTAGCATTAATGTTTGGCCCGATTATTACGATTATTATCTTTCATCGTTTTGGTTTTTCTTTCGCTATCCCTAAGCACACGATTACTTTTGTTCAGGTTGCCCTTGGAACATCCGTTGGTTTGATGTTTAACCAAGTGTCTTTGAGTGAAGCTGACAATCTATTTTTACTTTTGTTTATGTTGGTCGTTTGTTTGGCGGTGCAGTTTTCATTTAGTTTTTTTTGGTTTTATCGAAAAGTCGGTTGGACAAAACAAGAAGCGATGCTAGGTTCTGTGCCCGGTGCGATGGCCGCTATTTTAGCACTGACCGACCACACCCATACGCCACCACAAAAAATTGTAATCTCCCATACTATCCGCTTAATTATTTTAATTCTGTTAGCAGGTATTGTTGTGGGCAGTAATGGGGATCCTCAACCTATTATTGAGCTCCCAGATTTGACGATTAAATCGACGTTTTGGCTATTAGTGATTGTCGCTGTTGGGGTGATTTCTGGGATGCTATTGCAGCGATTAAGCGTTCCTGCACCTTATATGTTGACGTCGCTAGCTTCTGCAACCTTAATTCAAGGTTGGTTAGATATACCGCTTAATTTTCCATTAATGTTGACTGAGCTGAGTATGGTGTTAATTGGAATGAATATCGGGAACCATTTTGTTGTTTTCCCGCTTTCATCTTTAATCAAAAATATTTACTCCTCTGCCCAAGTGGTTGTCATCAATATTGTACTAACCATCCTTATCACGGTATTTGCTTCATGGTTAACCGGCTATGATATGTCTGTTTTATTGTTGGCATGGGCGCCGGGTAGTATGGAAGCAATGACATTCGCCGCGATAACGATGAACCTTGATGCCGGATTTGTTATGTCGAACCACATCATCAGAATGGTAATCATTCAAAGCATTCCGTCGATTGCATTGTTTTGGCAGGAAAAAAAGGCGAAAAAAAAGTAAGCTGAAGGGGGAACATGCACTTATGTATTAGGCATGTTTCCATGACTGCCTGCTCTATTTGACGTAAGCAAATAACCCTAATGAGTCACGAGCAAGAGATTGGCATTTGAACTCCCTTTCTAGGGGGATCCCTTTTAGGTCGTTGTAGCTTTCTTTATTAAGCGCACTCATTTGGGTGGAATTATAGTCACTAAGATCCCACTTATTGCTATTAGCAAAGTAAATAATCGCACGTTCAATTTCCCTGTCAGGGATTTGCGAGTACCCACAGTCATATTTTAAATAGATGAAAACCGCCGTAAGATCAGCCAGATCCTCAGCTTCATTTGGGGTAAGAGCTCTGGCAGTATGCGTTATCCCTAACAGAGTTATCAAGCAAGACATTACTATAAATTTGCGCATTCGGTATTGTATCTTTTTTATGTCAAGTTTCGTTATTAGCGTAAGAACATATCCGCCATATTTAAGTTACATGGTTTGCATCGTGATATCAAAGTCGTTCTTGGTGGCTCAGATTAACGGCTATTTACTTTTTTGAGATAAACTTTTGCCACTTATATGCAACTAAGAAGTATGGATTATTTTGTGTATAGAAGTGTTAGTCAATACGCGTTTTCTTAAAGTAGTGTAATAAACCCATAATTAGTGAGTGGGTATGTTGACCTTCCTGTAGGGGGAGGCTTTATCATTCAACTATTAAACCACGTTTTGGTAAGAAAGGGTAATTTGCCACTTACCATCCACTCCCTCAGATTTTTGATTTGATAAATAAAGGAAGGTTATCAATGTTACGTCGCGACTTTCTGAAGTTAAGTGCTATCACTTATGCGGCTAGTGCGTTGCCTCTTTGGAGCAAAATGGCCGTCGCTGCCGAAAATTATCCCGCCCTCGCTATTCCACCATTACTTGAGCCGGATGCTCAAGGTAATATTCAAATTGCTATCAAGCAAGGCACCTCTGCATTTGTCCCGGGAAAGAAAACAACAACTTGGGGTTACAACGGCGACCTATTAGGTCCTGCGCTTAGTTTGAAGAATGGGCAGAATGTTAATATCAATATAGTCAATCAATTACCGGACGAAACCACGGTGCATTGGCATGGTCTTGAAATATCAGGTGAGCAGGACGGTGGCCCACAGGCTATTATTGCCCCAGGCGCCAGTCGTAAAGTGAATTTTACTATCTCACAGCCAGAGTCGACCTGCTGGTTTCACCCCCATACACACGGACAAACCGGCTATCAAGTTGCGATGGGGCTCGCCGGTCTTGTGCTAATCAAAGATGAAGATAGCACTAAGCATGGCTTACCAAGCGAATGGGGCGTTGATGATATTCCTGTTATTTTACAGGATAAGCGCCTCAATGATGATGGTCAAATTGATTATCAGCTTGACGTGATGAGCGCCGCAGTCGGTTGGTTTGGCGATCTGATGCTGACTAATGGTGCTGTTTTCCCTAAACATGTTGCGCCAAAAGGTTGGATCAGACTTAGATTACTGAATGGATGTAATGCTCGTAGTTTGAATATTTCCACGAGTGATGGGCGAAAAATGTACGTGGTCGCCAGTGATGGCGGGCTACTTGCTGAACCTATTGCGTTATCAGAGTTGCCTATTTTAATGGGCGAGCGCTTTGAAGTATTGATAGATGCATCTGACGGTCGTGCATTTGATTTAGTGACCTTGCCTGTTGAGCAAATGGGTATGACCATCGCACCATTCAATCAACCCCTACCTGTTTTACGTATTGAAACCACAATAAGTGGTAGCGAAGGAAAGCTCCCTTCAGTACTCGCAGCAATGCCTGCCATCCCATCTCTAGCAGGGCTAAATCGCCGCCGATTCCATTTAATGATGGATATGCGTTTAGATATGCAAGGGATGATGATGTTACGTGAAAAATATGGCGACCAAGCGATGGGAAACATGGGTGGTCATGGGGCGATGATGGGCAATATGATGTCAGGTGGCAATCAATCCATGGGGCAAGGCAACATGAACCACGGCAATATGAACCACGGCAACATGGGTAGTGGTATGCGTAATGGTGGTGGACATTGTGGTACAGGAACGGGTGATTTAGATATTCATAATGCCAATACGATCAATGGGCAAGTTTTCTCCATGACACATCCAGCCTTTAATTCACCGATTAATCAGCAAGAAATCTGGGTTATTTCAGGTCGTGGCGATATGATGCTACATCCATTCCATGTTCATGGTACACGTTTTCGTATATTGAAAGAGAATGGCAAAGCCGTTGAGCCTCATCGTCAAGGCTGGAAAGATATTGTTCGTGTTGAAGGGCAAGTCAGTGAAGTCCTTGTTGAATTTAAGCATCCAGCAACGCAACAACATCCGTATATGGCACACTGTCACCTGTTAGAGCATGAAGATACAGGCATGATGATGGGCTTTACCGTTAGCTAATTCATGTGAACTAAAGCCAATATAACAAAGAGCGATGAATTTTCATGGCTCTTTTTGTTTTTATCAGGTGCCGTATTGTGATGCGAAATTTAAGTCTTGTGTTCGATATCGCGTCTTTATCCTGTGTATGCTAAAATTACGCGCTTTCCATTCTCATAGATGCGTGATTGAAGATGAAACATACTCTTGAAGTAATGATCTCCGAAGAGGAGATTGCACAACGAATTAGTGAATTAGCCGATAAAATTAGTTCGCATTATCAACAGGTTGATGGTGAACTGGTTCTTGTCGGATTGTTAAAAGGCTCCTTTATTTTTATGGCAGATTTGTGTCGTAAAATTAGTGTTCCTCATGAAGTCGATTTTATGACGGTATCCAGTTATGGCAATGCAATGACATCGAGCCGTGATGTGAAAATTGTTAAAGACTTAGATGAAGATATTCGCGGTAAACACGTTTTGATTGTTGAAGATATTATTGACTCTGGCAATACCTTAAATCGAGTCCGTGAAATTTTCGACCTCCGTGGGCCAAAATCAGTGGCAATTTGTACACTATTGGATAAACCTTCACGTCGTGAAGTTGATGTGCCTGTTGAATGGATTGGTTATTCTATCGAAGACAAATTTGTTGTCGGTTATGGAATTGACTATGCACAGCAGTATCGCCATCTGCCTTATATTGGCCATGTGACGTTACTCGAAGAGTAATATATCTTGCATGGGTTAAAATAGAAAAAGGACAGCCAAGCTGTCCTTTTTGTTTTTTTCTATTAAATCAAGTTATTATGGCTATTTGTACTCATTCAATGTCAATGAGTTTACAAAGTGAATAAATGATTTTGCTTGTTCTGATAGCTTTCTATTTTTCTTAGTCAAAATATAATAAGCTTTATTGTGCCTAACTTTTAAATGAGGTAAGGGTAAAACGAGCTGGCCGGATTTAATATATTCTCTAACAAGAGGATAGCCACATAGTGCCACACCTATACCGGCGATAGCTAATTGCATTAAAATATCAGACTCACCTACTATATGACCTGTATTTAGGTTGATACCCTCACAAGGATGATATTTAAGCCAATAATTCCAATCTGAATAATCCCTTTCATGTAATACTTTTACGTTAG
Organism: Providencia heimbachae ATCC 35613; assembly: GCF_001655055.1. Taxonomy (GTDB): domain Bacteria; phylum Pseudomonadota; class Gammaproteobacteria; order Enterobacterales; family Enterobacteriaceae; genus Providencia; species Providencia heimbachae. The sequence goes on from NZ_LXEW01000042.1 coordinate 33,434, forward strand.
CTAAGTCACTAATTTCGCTTATGTCATGTCTTTTCATGAATTCAGGAGAGCAGACGGGATAATAGTCCATGCTGGATAAAAATTGGGCGTCAAATTCATCCCATGAACCTTCCCCCCACTTTATGGCTAGATCAGTTCCTATTGAAAAATCTAAATGGTGAGTTGTCAGTGTTTGTCTGAAGATAATATCTTGGTTCTGAGCGAGAAATGAGGGTAACTCAGGGGATAGGATTACACGATTCCACACGGGTTCAGTCTCAATAATGAGATATTTACTCGTTGGATTTTGATGATAGTTTTTAAGCACCTCAATTATCTGATCAAATGGCGCCTGAACTTGCTCAAGTAGCATTTTTCCAGACTCAGTCAGCTCAACTTTTTTAGAATTTCTAAAAAAAAGTTGGGCTTTTAAAAGGTCTTCCAGTTTAGCTATCCGCTGGCTGATTGCTGACTGAGTGAGACGTAGCTCACGAGCAGCAAAAGTAAAACTACCATTTTCAGCGACACACTTAAAGGTAAGAAGCCAAGAAAGTTGAGGGATCCTTGTTATATCACTACGCATTTTTACACCATAAATTAGTATTTGTAATGCTTCTATAAGCAATATTGGTTTGTGTATTAGCTTCGCGTAGCCTTAAATCACTCTGGATAATCGAAGCACCCACTCAAAAACTCAAACCAATGGGATGTATTATGAAGGTTAAAACCAAAGTACCACCTCATGACAATGTACCTGTCAAAAATGACATAGTGCTGATCGCCATTAGTATGGTTGTCGTTATTTCTACAATTATTTTATTGATGTTGTACCCAGCGTCATCACAGAAGCTTGCCGAAAGTATGTTTAAAGGCCTTACGAGCTCCCTTGGATCGGTTGTTCAATTACTAGGCTTTGGTTGCGTCATCATGGCAATTTTAATCGCTAGTAGCAAATATGGAACAATTAAACTAGGGGAAGGTAATCCGGAATATTCCAATACGAGTTGGATTTTCATGTTTATTTGTGCAGGGTTAGGCTCTGCGACTATGTATTGGGCTTTTATGGAGTGGGCTTACTATTATAGTACTCCAGGTTTAAATCTGACGCCAGAAAGTAAAGAATCCCTTCGAACGAGCCTTTCATATGTTTTTTTTCATTGGGGACTAACGCCTTGGTCAATTTATGGTATTGCATCTTTGGCGATGGCATACCATTTTTATATCAATAAAGCTAAGGGGCTCAATTTATCTTCATTAATTGCCTCTATAACGGGTATTTCTGAAAAAGGGCCGCTAGGAAAAATTATTGATTTAATCTTCTTATTTTCAACCTTTGGCGGACTAGTTTTAACAACCACAATTACGGTTGGTACTGTTTCTGCTGGGTTATCAAGCATCTTTGGTTTTGAAAATAATTTTATGCTTAAAATTATTCTACTTGCCATAATTACATTAACGTTTTCACTCAGTTCATACATTGGTATTGATGGTGGAATGCAAAAACTAGCTAAGGCTGCATGTGGAATGACGCTGGCCTTTGGTTTGGTTGTTATGCTACTGGGAAATACGTCTTTTATTGTCGATAATTTTATCAATAATTTAGGTTTAACACTGACAAACTTTGTCCATATGAGCTTATTTACGGACCCGATAGGTCAGGGAAGCTTTAATAAAGACTGGACAGTATTTTATTGGCTCTATTGGATAACATATACGCCAGGTGTTTCAATTTTTATAACTCGAGTATCGAAAGGCCGTACAATCAGAGAGTTAATATTAGGTTTAATCCTTGGTGGTTGTGCAGGGTGCTGGTTTTTCTTTGGCAGTTTAAGTGGCTTTGCAATTGATTTATTCAATACTGGAGTTGTCAATGCCCCTGCACTTTTACAAGCAAACGAAGGTGAACTTGCAGTTGGACAAATCCTTTCTCAGCTACCTTTAGGGACTTTCTTTTCTCTATTTTATTTCCTATTAATGATTGTATTTCTTGCTTCTCATTTAGATGCAACAGCGTATACCGTCGCTGCAGTAAGTAGTAAAGGATTACGACAAGGCCAAGATCCAGCAAAAGGGTTACGTATATTTTGGTGCATCATGCTCGGATTAATCCCGTTAGCGATGTTATATATCAATGCATCACTTTCAACGTTAAAAACCGCAGTAACGCTTACTGCTGCCCCATTCATAATTATTCTTATTATCTGCGCCATTGGTCTTATGAAATGGCTTAAAAATCACGAGTTTAAGTAGGGTTGAAAATGAAAATTATTGATGTTGACGTCATTTGGTTACGAGTCCCTGAGTTATTTGATGAATGTGAATGGGGGGAAGATGCCGTCATTATTAAGATAACAACAGATATTGGAATAGTTGGGTATGGGGAAACGGATAGTTCTCCGTTGGTTGTAAAGTCTATTATAGAAACGCCATCGTCACACTCGACTTGTCGAGGGTTAAAAGAAATTTTAATTGGGAAAAACCCTCTAGAAATATCTAAATTATGGGATAAAATGTTTACAGAAAGTGAATATATGGGGCGACGAGGAGCCGGAATTCACGCGATAAGTGCTATCGATATTGCATTATGGGATATTGCAGGGCAATACTATCAAGTTCCAGTACATATGTTGTTGGGCGGTAAATACAGAGATAAAATCAATGCATATGGCACATTCATTCCTTCGGATAATGTTGATGATAGTTGTAAAAAAGCATTGAGCCTTGTGGAACAGGGATTTAAAAGTATAAAACTTGGTGGAAATGGTTTCGGTATAGATGCATCAAAAGATTACGACACATTGAAATGTATTCGTGAGGCTGTTGGTCAACACATTGATATTGCAATTGATTTAGTCGGGTTATGGCACAATTTTTCGTATGCTCAAAGTCGATATAAAATGCTCGAAGAATTCAATATTAATTGGATTGAAGAGCCCGTCCCCTCTGACAGACTAAAGTGTTACCGTCGCCTTTCTGATAGCCTGCCAGTTAAAATAACCGGTGGAGAGGCATTAACGAGTTATGCTGAATTTAAGCAGTTTATAGAAGACGCGAATCCTGCAATAGTTCAACCAGACATTACACGCTGTGGCGGAATTACTGAAATAAAAAAAATAAATTTTTTAGCGGAAGAGAATGGAATAAATTTAGTTCCTCATGGATTTAGTACAGGAATTCTTCTTCATGCAACCATTCACTTTCTTGCATCGACCCGCTTTGGCAATTTGATAGAGTACTCTCAAAGTGACAGTCCAATTTATAATGAACTTGTGAAAAATAAAGTGCCAGTTATCAATGGCCAGGTAGAGGTTCCCGATATTCCTGGATTAGGCTTAATATTAAATGAAGATTTTATTAAAGAGTACCGAGTCACTAATCCAAATTAAATAGAAAAAGATATTGTTAACCTATAACCTCACTCTTTGATTGAACTCTCAATATTTGGAGTGGGGTTATAGGTTGATCTAAAAAATCTTGCTAAAAGCAATAAGTTCACGGCCAAAAGGTAATGAAATCATTGCAATTTATTTTTTCTGTGTAAGCTTTGAAATGGCTTCACGATAACAAAGTTCAAGTTTTTCTCGGCTATCTGCGGTCGTATGTAAGTCATGTAAGCGACCATTATTGATACCGTAAACCCAACCGTGGATCATCACTTTTTGCCCGCGTTTCCACGCTGATTGCATAATTGTTGAGTGCCCTAAGTTATAAACTTGTTCAACAACGTTCAGTTCACATAAACGGTCTAGGCGCTCGCAAGGCTTTAATTCACCCAGCATTGAGCTATGTCTGTACCAAATATCTCGGATATGCAATAGCCAGTTATTGATCAATCCTAGTTCAGTGTTATCTACAGCGGCTTCGATGCCTCCGCATCCGTAGTGGCCGCAAATAATGATATGCTCGACTTCGAGAACATCAACGGCATACTGAATAACCGATAAACAGTTAAGATCGGTGTGGATCACTAGGTTGGCTACATTACGGTGTACGAAAAGGTCACCGGGTGCCGCATTGATTAATTTTTCGGCAGGTACGCGGCTATCTGAGCAGCCTATCCATAGGAACCTAGGTTTTTGAGCTTTTGACAATTCTTTAAAGAATTCTGGATTTTCTTCATTTACAGAGGCTGACCATGCTTCATTATTAGCAAACAGCTCTTCAATTTTTCTCATCATGACTTATAGCCTGGTTGTGTTACTTTGCGATAAAATCTCATATATTATTTTTATACAACATTTATTGATAAAATAATAATTAGTTATACTAATTTTAATTTCCTTATGATGAACCACCTATTTAGACATGACAACCCTTAACATATAACATGTTGAATTATCTTTCTTAAATCAATTATCACTTTTCTGCATAACATAGAGCAGAAAAAAGTGGCATCATTAGCTATATTGCCCCCAAACCATCCTAAGAATAAAGGTGTTTTTTATATATGACGTATGCACTTGAGTTATCGCAACTGACCAAAACCTATCCGGGTGGCGTGAAAGCATTGCGAGGAATCGATTTGAGCGTTGAAGATGGTGACTTTTACGCATTACTTGGGCCAAATGGCGCAGGTAAGTCAACTACAATAGGGATTATTAGCTCGTTGGTTAACAAAACCAGTGGCTCAGTAAAAGTATTTGGCTATGATTTAGAAAAACAAGTTGTCCTCGCTAAACAACAGCTGGGTTTAGTACCCCAAGAATTCAATTTTAACCCGTTTGAAACGGTGGTACAGATTGTGCTCAATCAAGCCGGCTATTATGGTGTCCCTCGTGATATTGCCACGCAGCGAGCACAACAATATTTGACTCAATTAGACTTGTGGGAAAAGCGTGATGAGAGAGCACGCAATTTATCTGGCGGTATGAAACGACGTTTGATGATTGCACGTGCTTTAATGCACCAACCAAAATTGCTCATTCTTGATGAACCAACGGCTGGGGTTGATATTGAACTACGTCGCTCAATGTGGACATTTCTAAAGAAATTAAACGCTCAAGGCACAACGATTATTCTGACAACTCATTATCTAGAAGAAGCGGAAATGCTGTGTCGTAATATTGGTATTATTCAGCATGGTGAACTGGTGGAAAATACCAGTATGAAGCAGTTGTTAAGCCAGTTAGAGTCAGAAACCTTTATTTTCGATCTCACATCAAAGAGCCCAATACCGAAATTAGCAGGTTATGAGTCACGGTTAATTGATACCTCAACTCTAGAAGTTGATGTAAAAAGAGAACAAGGGCTCAACAGTGTATTTAGCCAATTAAGTGAGCAAGGTATTCAAATTTTGAGTATGCGCAATAAAGCCAACCGCCTAGAAGAGTTGTTTGTTAGCCTAGTGAAAAAAGAAAGTAACCCTATTCAGAAGGAGGAAATCCAATGATCTCACTGTATTGGGTTGCACTAAAAACAATTTGGATCAAAGAGGTAACCCGATTTGGTCGCATCTGGGTACAAACGCTATTACCACCGGTTATTACGATGTCACTTTATTTTGTGATATTTGGTAATTTAATTGGTTCGAGAATTGGTGAAATGGGCGGTGTGGACTATATGCAATTTATTGTCCCTGGCCTTATCATGATGGCGGTGATCACCAACTCTTATTCGAATGTGTGTTCCTCGTTTTTTGGTTCTAAATTTCAAAAAAATATTGAGGAATTACTTGTTGCACCTGTACCTACTCACGTAATTATTGCGGGTTTTGTTGGCGGTGGGGTTGCTCGAGGGATCTTAGTTGGTTTTCTTGTCACGTTAGTTTCATTATTTTTTATCCCATTACAAGTTCATTCATGGGTGATGATAATTATTACATTGCTACTGACGGCCATTGTATTTTCACTTGCCGGGTTGTTGAATGCGATATTTGCAAAAACCTTTGATGATATCAGCATTGTGCCAACATTTGTGCTGACGCCTCTGACTTATCTTGGTGGTGTATTTTATTCATTAACCTTATTGCCACCATTTTGGCAGGCGGTATCTAAGCTTAACCCTATTGTGTATATGATTAGTGGCTTTAGATATGGTTTCTTAGGAATAGCAGATGTCTCTATTGCCGTCACTTTGGGCGTTTTAATGATTTTCCTAATTGTTTTCTATTTATTGACTTGGTATTTAATTGAGCAGGGTAGAGGACTGAGAAGTTAGTTAAATTTACGTAGTGCTTATTTTGTCATTTAAATAAAAAGAGCTGTACCTGAAAAGTTGATAAAGCTAATGAGGGTACAGCTTTTTATTTTATAAGTATAATTACTAATAAATATTTATAGGTGTAATAATTTATAAGTGAAATCACCTTGTTATTAAGTGATATTAATTGAATAAAATAAAATGATAGAAAAAATAATTATAGTAATTTTCATGCATTATGAAGTTTACAAATGAAAATATTAAATTTTATAAATGAAAAATAAGACTAATCCATTTTTTTGATGGTTTTTTGTTAAAACAAGATAAAGGCGCGTAAATCGGGCATATCATTATATTTGTTATTTAATATCTTTTATTAAACCATAATTGGAGTTTAATACTCATTATATTAATTTTATGTTAAATTTTGTTATTAAATAATAAAAAGTTCGTAGCATTTACGCATCATCAATTATTGTTTATTTCAATGGAAATATTAAGTTACAGTTACTTAAACAATAGCGAGAAATTGTTTTTATTGAATGATAACGTTAACATGATTTATTTTTCTTATTTTATGGTTTTTTATTCTATTTAGTGTGTGATTAGGTGTTTTTTTTGGTGTTATATGTAAGCGCTTATCTGCAATTAACAATTATTACTCGTAATATGGATTTAGTTAAGAAAGACTAATATACTTTTTGTGAATTAAAGCTCAGGGCAATAAATTTAAATTTTATATTTCTAATATTGCAGCTGCAGATAATTAAATATTATTTACTGACACAAAAAGGGGTCAACCATGACGTTTAAAAAAACATTATTAATTACTTCTATTATTGCCGCATCATTTTCGGGAATGGTAAACGCTGCACCTGCAAGTGGTAATGCAACAGGCATGATTCATTTTAAAGGGCAATTTATTGATTCAACTTGTACTGTTGAAGCTAACCATGAAAATAAAAGCGAAGGAACGGTTCAGTTAGGTACATGGATGACTAACACTTTTGATAAAGCCGGTGAATTAACTGATGCGGTTCCATTTACTATTGGTTTGAGTGGCTGTCCTGCAACACTCGGTAAAGCGCGTGTCACTTTTGAAGGTAAAGAGAATGTGGATAATACGGATTTATATACCGTAAGTTCTGCAACGGGCGTGGGTATTGGTATTTCTGGTGACCAAAACGGAACTAATTTCTTCACGCCAAACAGTGAAGTGGATGGAATTCCATTAACAGGTAATTCGGGTGAAAAAACTTATTATGCCCGTTATGTTACAACGGCAGAAGAAGTGACCGCGGGAACAGCAAACGCAGATGTCACTGTAACAATCCAATATAACCAATAATTAACGTTATTAGGGAACGGTTGTTCCCTCCTTTTTCTATAGGGGAATATTTTGAAAAAATCGCTTATCGCTTTATCTCTTTTATGTACAGCAGCAATAAATGCAAATGCAAGTGTGGTATTGGGTGGCACTCGTGTGATCTATGAAGGTGATAAAAAGGAAGCTTCTATCACAGTTAGAAATGATGATAAAACGCCATTTTTAGTTCAATCATGGGTCGATAATTTTGAAAGTCAGGATAAGTCTAAACCGCCTTTCTCTGTTACTCCACCGCTATTTAGAATTGAGCCTGAATCAGCTAACGCAGTGCGAATTGTGTTAACGGATCCAAGACTCCCATCGGATAAGGAATCGGTTTATTGGTTAAATGTAAAATCAATTCCACCATCAGATCCTAATTCAACAAATAGCTTAACTATCTCGATTAATAACAAAATAAAATTAATTTATCGTCCTGCTAATTTGCCAAGCTCAGATGCCTTTACCGCTTATGAGAAACTGAGTTTTGAAAAACAAGGTAATACGCTAAAAGCGAAAAACCCAACACCCTATTATATTTCATTTGGTGAATTTAAGGTGGGTAATAAGCAAATTGATAATCCGGGTATGGTTCCACCAATGGGCGAAGCGTCATGGAATATTTCTGGCATTCAAGCAAATCAAGTGACTTGGAGTGCAGTTAATGACCACGGAACAATGACTCAAGTTAAAACTCAGACATTAAAATAAATAATTGGAAGATTATTCCTTATGCGCCGTATTATAAAACAAAAAAACACACAAAAAGATGGTCATGAAACCATGACATATTCGCATAACGGGTTATTAAATTTTCAATTAAAAAAAGTTTGCCAGGCAATCGCCGCTATTATTGTTGCGAGTGCCAGTATTAATTATGCGATTGCGGATGACTATTTTAGTCCTAATTCTTTAAGTGTTCTCGATGGGCAAAATATTGCTGATTTACAAAGCCTGGATCAATTTTCAAACCCAGGAGGGCAAATTGCGGGTAAATATCATGTCGATATTATTATTAATGGTATGGCGGTTGATTCTAAAGATATAACCTTCATTGATGATAATGCGAGTAAACAGTTAATTCCGGTTTTAACAAAAGAAGAATTAGCATCTTGGGGGGTAAAAGTTAATTCCATCCCTGCACTTTTGGCATTAACTTCTAATCAAGAAATTGGAGCCATTAGTGATTACATCCCAGATGCAAAAACCACGTTAGAGCTTAATCAGCAAAAATTAATTATTTCTATTCCTCAAATCGCCATGGATAAACAGGCTTCAGGCTCAGTCCCTTCGAGTCAGTGGGAAAATGGTGTACCTGCTTTAGTTTTAAATTATTACTACAGCGGGTCAAATAATTGGAACCGTAATGGTTCCGCAGATACTAACTCACATTATTTTAATTTACGTAGCGGGGCTAATTTTGGCCCTTGGCGTCTGAAAAATTATTCAACGTATACAGATAGTTCAGGTCAGCGAGAATGGAAAAATATTGAGACCAGCCTTGAGCGCGGGATCAATTTTTTAAAGTCACAGTTAATTATTGGTGATACGACAACACCTGGGGAAGTTTTTGATGGCTTCCAATTTCGTGGTATTCAACTACAAAGTGATGAATCCATGTTGCCAAATTCCTTAAGAGGGTTTGCACCTATTATTCGAGGCATTGCTCAAAGTAATGCAGAAGTCACGGTTAAGCAGAATGATTATGTAATTTACCAGTCTTATGTGGCTCCTGGCGCATTTGAAATAGATGATCTTTACCCAACCGGAACCAGTGGTGACTTAACCGTGACAATTAAGGAAGCTGATGGCTCAGAGCGTTCTTTTATTGTGCCATTTTCATCAATCGCCATTATGCAGCGTGAAGGGCAATTGAAATATTCTTTAACGGGTGGGAAATATAAATCTAATTCAGATGCTAACGAGCCGGATTTTGTGCAAAGTACCGCGATTTATGGCTTACCTAAAGGCATTACGGGTTATGCAGGTACACTGCTTTCTAAAAACTATCAATCTTACGCTGCGGGTGTAGGGATTAACTTAGGCAGCTTAGGGGCATTCTCGACAGATGTAACGCAAGCAAATACTCAGGATTTAAGAGGGCGTGAAAGTACCGATAGCGGGCAATCATACCGTTTTCAATATTCTAAAAATATGATGACAACGGGAACCTCAGTAACACTCGCCAATTATCGTTATTCTACTCAAGGTTATTACAGTTTTACTGAAGCGAATAGTAACCGTTCTGAGCTATATAGGGATAACAAGAAAAATCGTTTTCAAGTCACACTAAGCCAATCGCTTCAAGAATATGGCAGCATCTATTTTTCAACTTACCAACAAGAGTATTGGAACCGTTCGGGTAAAGACCGCTCCATGGGGGCGGGTTATAACAACGTGCAGGGTGGAATTTCTTATAGTTTAAATTACAGTTATTCCGATAGCCCATATCAACGTAAAGCCGATAACCACTTTTCGTTTTCTGTGACAATTCCACTGGAAAGTGCATTTGGTGGCTATACCTCATTAACGAGTAATATGACGACTGATAATAACGGAAATACTGATGCAACGGTTGGGATCAGTGGCAGTTTACTTGAAGGTAATAACTTAAATTATTCCATTCAGCAGGCGTATGGCAATAAAGAAACTAAAGCTAGCGGAAATGCGTCTGCCTCTTACCGGGGTAGCTTTGGTATCGCCAATGCGGGATATGGCTACGATAGATATTCACAGCGTGCTAACTATGGCCTAACCGGTGCGATTGTTGCTCACCCATATGGAGTGACCTTATCACAACCTATCTATGATTCATTTGCCATTGTTAGAGCACCGGGTGCTGAAAACGTGAATGTTTCTAACAGAACAGGGGTTGCTACTGACTGGCGTGGTTATGCCATCGTGCCTTACTTAAATGCTTATACTAAGAATGAAGTCTCTCTTGATGTGAGCTCGTTACCTGACAATGTTGAGTTAAAAACTAACACAGTAACCGTGGTTCCAACAAAAGGCGCTGCAATACTCGCTAACTATCAAACACATGTCGGTTATCGCTTATTATTTAATGTGACTGCGAATGGTAAACCCGTGCCATTTGGTGCGATGGCTCAGTTAGCTCAAGCTGATGGGCAAAGTATTAGTTCGGGTATTGCCGATGAAAATGGGGATGTCTATCTCAGTGGAATGCCAGAAAAAGGTAGCTTACAGGTCAAGTGGGGAAAAAATGACCAAGACCAATGTATTGCGGATTATCAATTAACGGCAGAGCAGCTAAAACAGCATTTGCCTATTTTACCGGTCAATTGCCGTTAACTATTTGAATAGGCTTTAAATATGAATATTAAATACATTATCAGCGCTATCGGTATCGCTTTATTTTCACTTAATGCACTCAGTGCTGGCAACTTCCGCGTTAATTTAGGTGATTTAGATATTAATGCTGCTGCACATAAACTTCCACAAGAAGCAATGTTAGGCAATGGTTGGAAAATGTTCGAGCCAAATGAGAGTAATGGGGTCTGTATCGCTGATAACTCAGGGGAATTTACTTATCTTCCGCAAGTTAATGGTAAATCAACGGGATTATCTTTTAAAGATGGTTCCGGTGATTACCCCGTTTTTAGCTCGAATATTGATGGGATTGGTTATGCGGTTGGTGTTAGACAAAAAGGCACTAGTCGTTGGTATCCTTTAACCGGCAATAATAGCCCAATAAGTGCGGTTGATGGCACATCAATATTATTACTTGAGACAAGAATGGTTTACGTTAAAACAGTGCAAGGTAATATTGATGGCAAGGAGAATGCATCGACTCAATTTGAGCCAATTAGAGTGCAGTGTAATGGAAACTTAAATTGGGAACATAGATTAGGCGAGATACTACCCACGTCAACAATTGTGAAATGGGCGGAAAGAACCTGTGATGTAAAGACAACTCGCCAATCGGTTAATTTAGGTATTCATGATTTAGCAAAGGTTCGTTCATTAAAAGTCGGTGAGACTTTTGGCCACGCACAACAATCAATTACGATTGATTGTCCAAGTAAAATGTCAATTTTTTATACAATTGCTGATAATTTTCATCCTAGCAATATTAGTACCAATGTAATTTATTTAGAAAATGAAAACGAAAATCCGGGTTTTGGCGTACAAATTTTTGAGTCTGGAAAATCAACCCCACTAAGGTTAGGGGGTGACAGGTCTCTATCGAGTGCTCACTTGTATTCGCTTTTAACGACAGGTGCTGTTAGCCAAGTGGTCAATAAAACCTTTGATTTCAAGTATGTAAAATTATCTGATGACGTTAAAGCCAGCAATGGTAATGCTCAGGTAACTGTTACCCTTGTGTATAAATAAAATGGGTAATTCAATGATGAAACAGATAATTAATTTATTATTAATCAGTGTATTGTCAATCTGCTCTTTCTCATCCTTCGCTGTAGATTATGTAACTAAGGCTAAATTTAGAGGATCAATTAAAGGTGGAACTTGTAAGATTGTGACAAGTAATTTAAATGTTGATTTGGGCACTTGGTTATTAACGAATAATGGCAGCAACTTCCCCAAAGATAGTACAACGGACTGGGTGGAATTTGATTTATCGTTCAATTGTGGCTCTGATGGTAGCCAAATATCCGGCAAGCTAGAAGGGACTCCAGCATCAGATAGAAAATTATTTGAGCTTGATGATATCGCTGGAAAAGCGACAGGTATGGCAATTGAAATTGAAGCTTATTCAACAGAACGTAATCGGTGGGAAGCTAAAAGTACAAATCAAGTCAGTGTATTGCTAAGTTCTAAAGCGGCTTCTACTGGTTCGAATAACGTGAAGTTTAGGGCTCGTTATAAGCAACTAGGTTCGAGTGCTACCGCGGGAAAAGCGAATGCATCAATTACATTTGTTGTGCAAAATAATTAAGGAATAGCGATGAACTCAATAATGAAAGTATGTGCATATTTCTTTTCTATTTTGGCGTTAATTTTCTCTACACAAGCGATGAGTTATGATGCGGTATTCAATGTAACTGGGGCTGTTCGAGCCGGAACATGTAAATTAACATCCTATGTTGCATATGATATTTTTCTCGGTGATCATTTGATTGGCGCAAATGGTTTCGGTAATAGCAAAGGTTCGAAAACGAAAGAAGTTGAATGGGTTATGTCGTTTGATTGTCCTGAAAATTCAGGTGTATATATCCGGCCACGAGGCAATACGTATTCATCGTCAGAAGATACCATATTGTCTTTGGACTATATTTCAGGAAGTACGAGTGCTAAAGGTTTGGGAATTGAAACGTCATATAGTAAGAATCGCACTAGCTGGTATGCAATGCGGTTATATAGCAATATCACGGTGCATGGAAGATTTGAACCCGCAGGATCAACAACAATGTATTTTAGGTCGGTTTACAAGCAAATGGATGCAACAATAACACCAGGCATTGCCAACGCCACTTTAAATATTGATGTTACTTATGAGTGAGGTTGGCGGCATTTATTAAACCTCAACAAGCGTAGTAATGTTGAGGTTAGCAAATTAGCAAGAACGTAACTTAAGCAACTTGAACTGGCACCGCTTTCGCAATACGGCTCATGGTATTATTTTCATCAAAATAAGCCACGTTAGGCTTATGATGGCGAGCATCTTCATCATCCATATTCACGTATGAACAAATAATTAGTTTGTCACCAACTGCGGCGCGGCGCGCCGCAGCACCGTTGACTGAAATAATTTTAGAACCGCGTTCTCCAGATATCGCATAGGTAGAGAAACGCTCACCATTGTCGACGTTATAAATATCAATCGCTTCATACTCAAGAATGCCGGCTGCATCCATAAAGTTTTGGTCGATAGCACAAGAGCCTTCGTAGTGAAGGTCAGCTTGGGTGACGGTGACTCGGTGGAGTTTGCCCTGTAACATTTTTCTCTGCATTTTATCCTTCCTCATTTTATCCTGCCTCATTCAAGCCACAGCGTTGTTGGCTGCATTCAGCTACTCGGGTCACATACTTATGTATGCTTCCCAAGATAGCCTCTCTTGCCGCCTAGCTGTGACTTGAATGAGTTTGGATAAATCAGTTATTCAATTGATTTGGATATAAACCGATACTCAAGCAGATCACAGCGTTGTTGGCTTCGCGCTCTTGCCCTAGTCACATACTAATGTATGCTCCTCGGGTCGCGTTTGCTTGCCGCCTAGCTGTGACATGAATGAGTTTGGCTAAAACATAAACCAATATTCAAGCAGATCACAGCTAGGTGGTGCCATTGCTGTATTTTTATTATTGTTTTTGATAAAAGATCGATCTACTTTTTAGGCAATATCAATCGGCAGGTCAAGCTGTAAATTGTCAATTAAGCGAGTTTGCCCTAACCAAGCTGCCATTAAAATGACTGCGCGCTGACTTGAGTTGCTTAATTCGGCCAATGTATCAGCATCACGGATAAACAGTTCATCTGGAGTAAACCCAGCTTGCCTTAATGACTCATTCATTTCTTCAATAATTACAGGTGCAGTATTGGGTGACTCAACTAGTTTTTGCCCAGCGTGTAACATAATGCTGTGTAATTGAGGGGCTTTTTTTAATTCTTCGGCAGATAAGTTATTATTGCGTGAACTTAATGCAAGGCCATTTTTGGCTCTAACGGTAGGAACACTAATAATTTGCGTATCAAAAGATAAATCGCTGACTAATTTGCGAATGACTTGCAGCTGTTGATAATCTTTTTCGCCAAATAAAGCAATATCAGGTTGAACCAAGTTGAACAGCTTGGTGATAACGGTTGCAACGCCTCTGAAATGCCCAGGACGGCTAGCACCTTCGAGTATGGTCGATAGTTCAGGTACTTCAACAAAGGTTTGTTTTTCCATACCTTGAGGATAAAATTCTTGGGGTGATGGCGCAAAAACCAAATGAATACCACGGCGCTTTAGCTTTTCACAATCTTCCTGCAAAGTGCGCGGATAATTGGCTAAATCAGATTGCCTATCAAATTGCATTGGGTTAACAAAAATACTGGCGATAACAATATCAGCTTGCTGCTTGGCTTGATCAATAATAGCAAGATGACCATCATGCAAGTTTCCCATCGTCGGAACGAGAGCAATACGTTTGCCTTCTTGCTTCCAGCGACGAATTTCACGACGTAATATCAAGGCCGTTTCAACGATAAGCATAAGTGCAATCCTTATGATTTTTAGCTAATTATGAAAATGAGTGGGACTCACCTGGGTAAATGCCTTCTTCAACTTCTTGAATATACATACGAACTGCATCATGTATATTTCCCGCTTGAGCCAAGAAATTTTTTGCAAACTTAGGTGGACGAGCGGTAATTCCCAGCGCATCTTGCATCACTAAGATTTGCCCATCAGTGCCATTACCCGCACCAATACCAATGACTGGCAGTAAGAGCTCTTCCGTAACATGATTCGCCAATGAGGTTGGTACACATTCAAGAACGAGCAACTGCATACCAGCATTTTCTAATGCAATCGCATCTTTAACCAATTGGTTAGCGGTCACCTCGTCTCTACCTTGAACTTTATAACCGCCAAGCACATTCACAGCTTGAGGGGTTAGTCCAAGATGTCCACACACAGGAACCGAACGCTCACCAAGCATTTTGATCGTATCACATAGCCAGCTACCACCTTCAATTTTGACCATATTAGCGCCTGCTTGCATCAAAATAGCCGCATTATGGCAAGCTTGTTCTGGGGTGGCATAACTCATAAAGGGCATATCTGAAATAATAAAGGTATCAGGTGCGCCTTTACGAACACAGCGAGTGTGGTAAGCAATTTGTTCTACGGTAACGGGTAATGTACTCGATTCACCTTGAATGGTCATACCTAACGAGTCGCCAACAAGTATGACTTGAATGCCTTGCTCTGCAAATAGCTGAGCAAAACTTGAATCATAGGCGGTGATAGTTGCGAACTTATGTTTGTCTTTTTTAAACTGACTCAAATCAGCCAGAGAAATTGGTTTCATTATAATAATCTCCAGAAAAATACCTTTTTTGGTCATGCATTACTTGAAATTCAATATATTAAGATATTGTATTCCAAAGCATAAGACCATTTTTAGGGATGAGTACAAGTCTTTCTGATAGTAACTCACCATCAGGGAAAACGAGATTGGGGGCAATATCATTAAGCGGGTATAACATAAACTCACGCTCTTTTAGCCCGTAATGGGGTACGGTTAACCGTGGTGTTTGAATGGTTCGGTTACCAAAAAGCATAATATCAAGATCAAGTGTTCTAGGACCCCAACGTTCTGCTTTTCGCTCACGCCCAAGTTCTAACTCGATTTTTTGTGTGTAATCAAGCAGAACTTCAGGTTCTAGGCCAGTTTCAAGTAAAACAGCCAGATTGAGAAAATCAGGCTGATCTTGTGGCCCGAGCGGCTTTGTTCGGTAGAGAGAAGACGTTGCAGCAACACGGCTGCTTGGGATCGCATCTAATGCTGCAATAGCCTGTTTTGCCTGTAATAATGGCTCTCCAAGGTTACTACCAACAGCAATATATACTTGCTCCATTTCGCTTCTCTCTATTGTGGTTTGTTTGGTTTGCGAGCCCCTGATTGCGGTGGGCGAGCAGGGCGATGACGTCGGCGCGTTGGCGCATTACCTAACTCTGAAATCATCTCACGCTGTTTGGTATTGCTTGCTTCCTGAAAATCAGCCCACCAGGTCGACAATTCTTGTAGCTCATTGCGATGCTCAACATTGGCTCTTAGCTCAAGTAGGTCGAATGCTGCACGGAATTTAGGGTGTTCCATCAGCTTATTCGCACGACGTCCTTGACGGCGAGGCAAGCGCAATTGCAGTAACCAAATATCACGCATAGTGGTGGTGATACGTTTTGGTATTGCGATTGAACGACATTGCTCATCAAGAATATCATTCATTGCTAAGGCGAACGCATCATAATATGCGAGACCCCCTTCTTGAGCTAGCTTCTCTGCGTGCTCCGTGACGGGATACCATAACATGACCGCAAATAAAAATGCAGGGTTTACGCGCTTATCATTTTTTAGTCTAAAGTCGGTGTTTTTGAGTACTTGCTCAATGATTTTTTCCATTGGCGAGTCACCGTTCTCACTAAAGCGGCTAGCGATCACAGGGAATAATTGTTCAAATAAACCGTATTTTTTGAGCAATTTATAAGTTGTATAACCATAACCAGCCTGTAAAAGCTTTAAGGATTCTTCAAACAGCCTTGCGGATGGGATCTCTCTTAGCAAAGGTGCGAGCTGATAGATAGGATTGGCCGTATTCGGTTCAATTGTCATATTCAGTTTACACGCAAAACGAACCGCTCTTATCATCCGGACAGGGTCTTCGCGGTAGCGCGTTTCAGGATCGCCGATTAAGCGAATAATACCGGCTTTCAGATCATTTAAACCATTGACGTAGTCACGTACTGAAAAATCATCAATATTGTAATAGAGGCTATTGACGGTAAAGTCACGGCGAATAGCATCTTCTTCTATGGAGCCAAAGATATTGTCACGTAGCAACATACCATTTTGGGCTTGGGAGGATAGATTTTTATCCTCTGATGGGTTGTTCTGGTCATGATTACCCCGGAATGTTGCGACTTCAATAATTTCAGGCCCAAACATGATATGGGCAAGGCGGAACCTTCGACCGACAAGGCGGCAATTACGAAATAGCTTGCGGATTTGTTCCGGCGTTGCATTTGTGGTGATATCGAAATCTTTAGGTTTTTGTCCTAAAAGTAAATCACGGACACCACCACCCACTAAATAGGCCTCATAACCGCTTTTATTTAAGCGATAGAGTACTTTCAGCGCATTATCACTGATATCGCTTCGCGAAATAGTGTGTTCTGAGCGTGGGATAACAGTAATATGTTCTTCTGTCTCGGTTGTCATTGTTTGTTGTTTCTCTGCCTGAGCATCGGCACGCTTGGATTGACGAACCGTTTTTTTCATTTGCTTCGTGTTCTGCTCTACAGGCGATGTTTCCGCAGGAGCAGAATAAGTGACTGGCCTTTCACCTGCTGCCTGTGGGCTTCGCTCAGCGTTATCATCACGCGATGCGCTGTCATTACGTGACAGAATATTACGGCAGAAATTTGCTACTCGGTTAAAAATAGTACACCTCGATGTAATTACGAATATTCAATAAACAAAATAAGCGGCTAATCATAGCTCACTGACGTTTCTTTGAGAATGGTTAAACGAATAAAAGTCATGTCTAATCATTTTTTCTATCAATATTCCTATGAGCAAAAAGCGATAGTCGGGCTCAAAATATTGTCCTCAATAACGGCAACCCCTTTATTTGTACGATATAAGAGGTGTTATGATGTTAATGTTTTTCAAATAATTAGGCAAAAAACGTTATCAATACAGCCGCGGAATAATTTTCTCAGATATTTTATTGTCATCTTGGCTGGGGATCAATAATAAATACATCAAGATAAGGTGTAGAAATATATTGATAAAGTGAGATAACTAATTCGGTGGCGGGAATTAACAGTATTTTGCGGGATAAAACTTAAGGGAAAACATTCCCTTGTAACGGCGCACGGTAATGCGCCGTTTAGGACTCCATTTAGCATTTAGCCAGCCATTTGCTTTTCGCGAATCTCTGCTAATGTTTTACAGTCGATACACAAATCAGCGGTTGGGCGCGCTTCCAAACGACGGATGCCAATTTCCACTCCACATGATTCGCAGTACCCAAAGTCGTCATCTTCAACTTTTTTCAGCGTTTTCTCGATTTTCTTAATAAGCTTACGTTCGCGGTCACGGTTACGTAATTCGAGGCTGAACTCTTCTTCTTGAGCGGCTCTATCAACGGGGTCTGGAAAGTTAGCTGCTTCATCTTGCATATGAGTAACAGTCCGGTCCACTTCATCTCTGAGTTGATTGCGCCATGCATCGAGAATGAGCTTAAAATGCGCCAATTGGGCGTCGTTCATGTACTCTTCGCCAGCTTTTTCATGATAGGGTTCAACCCCAGCAATGGCGAGAATGCTTAAGGACGATGTCTTACGTTTTTGCCCTTCTTGCATAATGCTTCTCCTACACACGCAAATTTTACAAAAACCCCAAGGGGGAAAATTTAAGGTCGCTATAAATAGCAGAAGAGAGCCGTCTTGGCAATCGTTCCTGCAATGAGTTTTGTAATGCTGTGAAGGCGCGCGTGTTTATTCCTTTTGAAGCCCCCAGAACTCAGCGTCCTCGTTCTAATTGTGATTAAAACAACATTATTTAATCGATGTGAAATTAATCCGTTTACTTAACACCATTTGCCGAGTATTTATATCTACTTGATAACAAAGAACTTCAACGCCATTTTTGATCGCGTCCTCTAATAAATATGCATATTTACTGTCAATATGTGCAGCCGCAGATGCTACGTGAATTCCGCTATGTAAAGCAACAAACATTAGTATGGCTCTTTTTCCTTCTTTAGCAATCAGTGTTAATTCTCGTAGATGCTTTTGCCCTCTTAAAGTCACTGTATCGGGGAAAAAACCCTGGTTATCCTCAAGGAGAGTAACGGACTTTACTTCGATAAAACAATCGGATAGACCTTCTTCTGTGAGAAAAAAATCGATTCGACTATTCTCTGAACCATATTTAATTTCAGGTCTAATAGTATTGTATTCAGATAATTCTGGAATACATTTATTCGCTAATGCTTCAGCTACAAGCTGGTTTGCGCGTAATGTATTGATACAAATTAGATGATTTTCAGCGGTTTGGCTTAACTCCCAACTGTGTGGATATTTGCGTTTTACATTATCGGATGTTGAATACCAGACTGTATCTCCAGGCGTCGCGCAGCCTGTCATCGCACCTGTATTTGCACAGTGAATAGTCATGACTTCGCCATCAGGAGTAACGACATCTGCCAAAAAGCGTTTATAACGTTTAATTAAGGTGGCGGGCTTTAAAGGGGGGAGGAATTCCATACAATCTCCATAACGGCATCCAGAAAAATAACTCGCAAAGATCAACAGCCCCTAAGATACAGGCTAATGCTACAATGTCTAATCACAAAGAATAAATGCCATGGAGCCAACACCTAAGTGTTACCGATACTAGATGTAAGTGATGACTTACTTACTGCACTCAAAAACGCCCCTCAAGTCTTACTTAATGCGCCGACAGGGGCAGGAAAATCTACTCGGCTGCCACTGATTATTCTTCATAGTGATGCGATAGACGGTCGGATAATTATGCTTGAACCGCGCAGAATTGCCGCTCGAACAGTGGCTGCGCGCTTAGCGGAACAGTTAGGAGAAGAGGTTGGTAATACTGTTGGCTTAAGAATGCGCTCAGAAACTAAAGTGAGTAAAAACACCCGCCTTGAGGTTGTGACCGAAGGGGTACTGACGCGGCAATTACAAAATGACCCGATGCTCGAAGGTGTTGGGTTGGTTATTTTAGATGAGTTTCATGAGCGTAGTTTGCAGGCTGATCTTGGGTTAGCGTTATTGTTGGACTCTCAACAGGCATTACGTGATGACCTTAAAATTCTTATCATGTCAGCGACCTTAGATGACCAAGGATTAGCCCTGTTATTTCCGGATGCGCCTATTATTACGTCGCAAGGACGTGCCTTCCCGGTTATTCGTGAATTTCATCCGATTAATCCAAATAAGTTATTTCATAAAGAAGTTGCAAATGCAGTTTGGCAGCTTTTAAAGCAAGAAACTGGCTCTTTGCTACTCTTTCTACCCGGAGTGGGCGAAATTGAAAAAGTGTGTAGAGAGCTCGAAGGAACAGTGAGTGAGGACATACTTTTATGTCCGATGTATGGCGCACTGCCAATCAAAATACAGCAACAAGCAATCGAACTCGCGCCTTTAGGGAAACGAAAAGTGGTGCTGGCGACGAATATTGCAGAAACCAGTTTAACGATTGAAGGCATTCGTTTGGTGGTGGATAGCGGTTTTGAGCGTATTGGCCAATTCAACCCACGTTCAGGATTAACAAAACTAGTTAAACAACGCATTAGCCAAGCATCAATGACTCAACGAGCGGGTCGAGCGGGACGACTAGAGGCTGGGGTTTGTTGGCACCTATTTAGCCAAGAACAGGCCCAGCGAGCGACCCAATTTAGTGATGCTGAAATTAATCACAGTGATTTAAGTGCGTTATGGTTGTCGTTATTACAGTGGGGGTGCCATGATGTGT
Organism: Providencia heimbachae ATCC 35613; assembly: GCF_001655055.1. Taxonomy (GTDB): domain Bacteria; phylum Pseudomonadota; class Gammaproteobacteria; order Enterobacterales; family Enterobacteriaceae; genus Providencia; species Providencia heimbachae. The sequence continues at coordinate 54,108 of NZ_LXEW01000042.1, forward strand.
CACAACTTAATTGGCTCGATACGCCGCCTAATGCCGCAATTGCTGCCGCGAAAGATTTGCTTTTCAACTTAGGCGCAACAAATAAGCAAGGAAAACTCTCGTCAATCGGCCAAAAAATGGCGGCACTAGGCAGTTCTGTGCGTACCGCTGCAATGTTATATAAAGCACAACAAAGCCAAAATAGGGAGGTTATTCAGTTAGCTTCCTTATTGGTGGCAATTATTGAAGAGCCACCAAGAGGTTTTGAAAGTGATATTCGTCCTTATTTGGAGCGACCAACAGACAGTTGGTGTAGACGTGCTTCTATATTGAGTGAGCAAAAAGTCACAGCGGTAGTTGGCCGCAATTTAGCGTTAATAAGTAAGTGGTTACCAACACTATTAGCCGCAGGGTTCCCCGAACAAATAGCAAAAAATCGAGATAATCAATTTCGCTACCAATTGGCAAGTGGATTAGGCGCATCGCTAAATGAGTCAGATCCATTAATTGGTACTTCATGGCTGATGGTCGCGTCGGTGTGGCAGCCTGAATCCTCGGCTGATGCGCGTATTTCCTTGTCCTATCCGGTTGAAATAGAACAGCTACGTTCTGATTGCCCGCAGCTATTTATGACACAAGAAACCGTTGAATGGGATGAACAAAAAGGCAGCTTACTGGCTTGGAAACGTTTACAATGCGGTCAAATCGTCGTTCAATCAGAACGATTAAATAAACCCGAAAAAAGTGAAATAAAAAAGGCGCTAATTCACTGGATAACCCAAAATGGTTTGATGCAGTTAAATTGGCAAGAAGAGGCATTACAGCTATGTATTCGCTGTATGTTGGCTAACCAATATTTTCCTAATATATCGCTACCAAGCTTTGATGATGAGTCCTTATTAGCTTCAATTGATGAGTGGTTAGCGCCGTATTTAGATGGCGTCACCAACAAGCAAAAGCTGTTGAATATTAATTTAACTCAGTTATTAGTCAATCGTTTGGATTGGCAGCAAAAACAGTGGCTCAACAGTACTTTTCCAACAACCTATCATGCACCTTCTGGCAGTGATGTGAGTATTCACTATGCCTTGGATAAGCCACCAGTTATCGAAATTCGTATGCAAGAAATGTATGGTGAAAAACAACATCCAACGGTAGCACAAGGTAAAATTGCGCTAACGCTGTCATTACTTTCCCCGGCAAGAAGACCACTACAAATTACCCAAGACTTGGGTGCTTTTTGGCAAGGTAGCTATAAAGCGATCCAAAAAGAGATGAAAGGGCGTTATCCAAAACATTTATGGCCAGACGATCCGGCGAATACGGCACCAACAAGACAAACAAAAAAAGCGATGATGAGTGCGAAATAACCCGTTTTTATGCTCTAATAGCGGGTCATAAAAAGAGAGAATCGCCTATTTCGACAGAGTAAGGAAATGTAATTAAGAGCTTTCCCCTGTGAAATCGCCGAGGTTATGGGCCAAAATCAATGGCAAGTACCGAATAATGAAGCAATTAAGTGATGTGGAGACACCATGTCCGGTAAAGACAATAATGAACCAATAGGCAGACGTAGTAAAAAAGCTGCTGAGAAAAAACAATCTTCCTCCCGTCGTCGTAGAGACCGCGATGATTACGATGATGAAGATTTACTTGAAGATGATGATATTGATGACCAATATCTCGATGATGAAGAAGATGAAGAAGAGCAAATGGCTAAAAAAGGCTCAAAGAATAAGAAAACGCGTAAGGTAAAAAGTAAATGGCGTTGGTTCTGGCTACTCGTCAAACTGATGGTTGTATTTGCCGTTTTACTGGCAGCTTACGGTTTTTATTTAAATCAGCAAATTAAAGAACGCCTCGATGGTAAGGTTTGGGATCTCCCAGCTGCGGTGTATGGTCGTATGGTTAACCTTGAACCGGGAATGGATTATAGCCAAGTCGAAATGGCGCGTTTGCTTGAAGGTATGCAGTATCGAAAAGTCAGTAAGATAACGACTTCTGGTGAATTTGTCGTACGTGGAAATAGCATCGAAATTTTACGTCGCCCATTTAACTTCCCTGATCAAAAAGAAGGGCAAATACTGGCTCGCTTGGTGTTTGAAGATGGGTCGTTAAGTAAAATAGAAAATATGGAAAATGGCCGTTCATTTGGCTTTTTCCGCTTAGATCCAAAACTGATTACTATGATGCAGTCGGCAAATAATGAGCAACGTTTAGTGCTGCCATTATCAGACTTTCCAGATTCATTGGTAAAAATCCTGCTAGAAACCGAAGATAGAAATTTTTATGAGCATGATGGTGTCAGTTTATATTCTATCGGCCGTGCGGTTGTCGCGAACTTAACCGCAGGGCGTTCTGTTCAAGGGGGAAGTACCCTAACTCAACAGTTAGTTAAAAACCTATTTTTGACCAATGAACGTACATTAAAGCGTAAAGCCAATGAAGCTTATATGGCAATCTTGCTAGATTATAACTATAGCAAGGAGCGTATTCTTGAGCTTTATTTGAACGAAGTATTTTTAGGGCAAAATGGTAATGATGAAATCCGCGGTTTCCCATTAGCTAGCCTGTATTACTTTGGTCGCCCAATTAATGAGTTGAGTTTTGATCAGCAAGCGCTGTTAGTGGGAATGGTTCAAGGTGCATCGACCTATAACCCGTGGACTAAGCCACAAAATGCGATTAAACGTCGTAATATTGTGCTAAAAATTCTTGAAACACGGGGTGTTATCGATCACGAAATGTATCAGGTTTTAAGTGCAAGGCCGCTAGGTGTTAAAACAAGGGAAGGGCTTGTTGCTTCCCAACCCGCGTTTATGCAAATGGTTCGATTAGAGCTAAATGAAAAATTAGGGGATCAGATTAAAGCGCTATCTGGCGCAAAAATTTTCACCACGCTGGATCCTGTTGCTCAAACCGCCGCAGAGAATGCGGTAGAAGCGGGCGTGGCTGACTTACGTAAAACACGAAAACTAGATGATATTGAAGGTGCAATGGTAGTCGTTGACCGCATCAATGGCGAAGTCAGGGCCATGGTCGGTGGTTCACAACCGCAATTCTCTGGTTTTAACCGTGCCTTGAATGCACGCCGTAGTATTGGGTCGCTGGCTAAACCGCCAGTTTATCTCGCGGCACTGAGTGAGCCAGATCGTTTCCGGTTAAATACATGGCTTAAAGATGAACCACTGTCAGTTAAAGTGGGGAATCAAACGTGGAGTCCAAGAAACTACAGCCGCAACTTTAATGGTCGCATGATGCTGGTGGATGCACTGGCGAAATCGCAAAATATTCCGACGGTTAACTTAGGGTTAGAAATCGGCCTTGACCAAATAGTTAATACCTTTGTTCGATTAGGCGCACCAGCGGCTGCTATCGAAAAAGTGCCGGCGATGTTGTTAGGTGCAATAAACTTAACCCCAGCGGAAGTGGCTCAGGTTTATCAAACGATTGGCGGTGATGGGAACCGCGCAAAACTGTCTGCACTGCGTTCTGTTATTGATGGTGATGGTAAAGAAATCTACCAAAGCTATCCATCCGCTGAACGCGCGGTTCCATCGCAAGCGGCTTACCTCGCATTATACGGTATGCAGCAAGTAGTTCAGCAAGGAACTGGCCGAGTTTTATTATCCAAATACAGTAAATACAATTTGGCGGGTAAAACCGGAACCACCAACGATTTACGTGATAGCTGGTATGCGGGTATCGACGGAAAGGAAGTGGCGATTGTTTGGGTTGGTCGAGATAATAATGGCCCAACCCAATTAACCGGGGCGACAGGCGCATTAAAACTGTATCAACGTTATCTTGATAACCAAGCCCCATTAGCACTGATAAATCGTCCACCAGAAGGCATTGTGGGCATGAGAGTGATGATGGATGGTCAGTTTAGTTGCTCGAACTTAGGCGGTGGTAGAATGTTACCGGTCTGGACTGATAATCCAGAAAGCCTATGCCAAAGTTCTGAAGAACAAGCGCCAGTGTGGAATTTGAATGGCTCGAATGAGAATTCACAAGACAGTGATGCGCCGGATTGGGTGAAGGATATGTTTGGCGATACGCCTAGCCAGTAGTCCTCGTCATACTTCAAGCTGTCGCGTTGTTGGCTTCATTTGGCTACTCGGGTCACATACTTGTGTATGTTGCCCGAGATATCCGCATTCGCTGCCTAGCCGAATCCTCGTCATACTTCAAGCTGTCGCGTTGTTGGCTTCATTTGGCTACTCGGGTCACATACTTGTGTATGTTCCTCGAGATATCCTCATTTGCCGCCTAGCGACAGTTTGAATTATTTAGAGGATTGTTTGGTGTTCTAAAGAACACAGAACACAGAACACAGAACAAAAAAGAGGCGCTACCATTGATTTGATAGCGCCTCTTTTGTCTCTAAAGAAAAATTATTTCTCGTTCATTTTTCTGAAGGCGTTTTCTGCCGCTTTAACCGTTTTCTCAATGTCAGCATCACTATGGGCGATGGACATAAAGCCTGCTTCAAATGCAGAAGGGGCGAGATAGATGCCTTGTTCTAACATCAGGTGGAAGAACTTTTTGAAGCGCTCAACATCGCAATCCATCACGTCTTGGTAGCAAGTCACCGTTTTTGCATCCGTGAAGAAAAGACCAAACATTCCACCGACATGATTGATAACCATTGGAATACCTTGCTCTTGTGAGACACGTTTTAGTCCACGAGCCAGGTTTTCTGTTAATTCATTGAGACGTGAATGAACACCAGTTTGCGAAACTTCTTTTAAACATGCAAGACCCGCAGCCATCGCGACAGGGTTGCCGGATAATGTTCCTGCTTGATAAACAGGGCCAATAGGAGCGAGTTTTTCCATCACCTTAATGCTTCCACCAAAAGCACCGACAGGCATGCCGCCACCGATAATTTTACCTAAGCAGGTTAGGTCGGGGCTAACATCATAATAATCTTGTGCGCCACCTAATGCGACACGAAAACCGGTCATCACTTCATCAATGATTAGTAGTGCATTGAATTCATCACACAAGGCACGTAAACCGGGTAAAAACTCTGCAGTTGGCGGAACACAGTTCATGTTGCCTGCAACGGGTTCAACAATCACACAGGCTACTTCTTCTGGATATTTTTCAAAAACTTTGCGTACTGATGTAAGGTCGTTATAGGTACAGGTTAACGTGTGTTTAACAAAGTCCTCAGGCACACCCGGAGAATTTGGCTCACCCATGGTCAGTGCACCTGAACCTGCTTTAACTAATAAACAGTCAGCATGTCCATGGTAACAACCTTCAAATTTAATGATTTTATCGCGACCTGTGTAACCACGAGCAAGACGAATGGCGCTCATTGTGGCTTCAGTGCCTGAGTTGACCATGCGAACCATATCTATTGAAGGAACAAGTTCGCAGACTAATTTTGCCATATCCACTTCAGCCGCGGTGGGTGCGCCAAAGCTTAAACCTTTGTGAACGGCTTTAATCACTGCATCGCGTATAGCGGGGTGATTGTGTCCCAGAACCATCGGGCCCCAAGAGCCAACATAATCAACGTAGGCTTTACCGTCTACATCATAAATATACGCGCCGTCAGCACGATCGATAAATATCGGGGTGCCGCCAACTCCATTAAAAGCACGCACGGGGGAGTTAACACCGCCGGGGATTGACCGCTGTGCTTCTTCGTATAATTCTATTGATTGGCGCATAACAAGGCTCCTAAAAGAGGCTAAACAAAAAAGTTTCCTGTATTCTAAAGCACTGTACCAATTAAACCAAATGTTGAACCCGAGTTATGTAGAATGTGCGAATTAGATAACAACACTTGAACGATTTAATCAGGTGACGGATAATTAGCATAATTGATCTGAGTAAGTTTCGGCTTACACATGAATTTACCGGTCACCGGTCTGGAGTTAAATATGAATAATGATGCAGCTTTGCCACTACAGTTTACTGATGCGGCAGCAATTAAAGTTAAAGACTTAGTTTCTGATGAAGACAACCCAAACCTGCGTCTACGTGTTTATATCACCGGTGGCGGTTGTAGTGGTTTCCAATATGGTTTTACCTTTGACGACCAAATCAACGACGGTGACATGACCATCGAAAAACAAGGTGTAGCGCTGGTAGTCGACCCAATGAGCCTGCAATATCTCGTGGGTGGAAGTGTTGACTATACTGAAGGTTTAGAAGGGTCGCGTTTTATTGTGACGAATCCAAATGCTAAGTCTACGTGTGGTTGTGGGTCTTCATTTAGCGTCTAATTCGTCATATTTCGATTTTTCGTCATATTTCGCGCTGTGGCGTTGTTGGCTTCATTCGGCTATTCGGGTCACATACTTATGTATGCTCCCCGAGATATCCTCACTTGCCGCCTAGCCACAACATGAACTATTTAGAAAAATAAATCTTCGTTATATACTCAAAATATTACATTCTCTGGCGTTGTTGGCTTCATTCGGCTACTCGGGTCACATACTTACGTATGCTCCTATTTTTCGTCATATTTCAAGTTGTGACTGCATTGGCTTCATTCGTCAATCCTAGTCACATACTTGTGTATGCTCCCAGGGTTTTCCTCATTTTGCCGCCTTGCCACAACTCGAACTATTTAGAAAAATACAATCTATAATTCTTAATTCTTAATTCTTAATTCTTAATTCTTAATTCTTAATTTTTCAATTCGGCAGAGCGTTTAGCTGTTCGCACAGTTGCTCGGTAGCGTTGATGATGCGTGGGCCAGCGCGGTGAAACCAGTCTTCATTTAAGCGAATGATCGGAACATCCAATTGACCGTACCAAAAAGATTTTACTGCCTTTTCTTGGGCTTCATTTCCGGTGATTAAAATAACTTCTGGTTTACGGGTAAGCACTTGCTCTCGGCTGACCTGTGGCCATTGAACAGCGCTATTTTCAAAAATATTTTCTCCCCCACAAAGCTTAACTACATCATTTTGAATGGTGTGATTTCCCGCGCTAAATAAAGGCTGCGTACCAAGTTGAATAAATACCCGCTTGCGAGGATTAGCGATGGAGTATTGTTGCTTTTGCTTTGCCAAAATTGCTTGCATAGCGGCAACATTTTGATGAGCAACATCAGGATGTTCACTGTATTGCGCCAGTTCGCCAATGGCAGCAATCACTTCATCAATATTTTGTGGATCAAAATAGATGATAGGGATACCTAATGAAGCAAGCTGATCCAGTGGACGCTGTGGATTACCACCACGCCAAGCAAGGATCAAATCGGGTTTAAGCGCAATAATACGTTCGACATTTAAGCCTTGCCAGTCTGAAACTTGTTCGAGCTTTTTGGCTTGTTCTGGGTAATCGGAGTAAGCACTCACGGCGATTAAGTGGCTACCTAAGCCAGCTTCATAAGCTAGCTCGGTATTGGCTGGAGACAAACTAATAATGCGTTGTTTAGGCTCGGCAAATACAGAAGAAGAAAAAATAGATATCAAAAATAGAGCCGTAATTAGGCGTAACCGGGCGTGAATATTTTTCATCGTCATTATTTTAATATTAAAAGTTATTTAATAAAAAGGCATAACAGAATATGCGTTATACCAATAAGTTTGACGTATATACTCATCATTCTTCAAGTTGCTTGAGCGTTACATTAACTCAAGCAACTTAAACTATTTTGGGTATAACGATTTAAGCGAGTTCGGCGAGGATCGCGTTAATCATTAACGATGACTGACGAGCCGCAACAGGAAGAAACTCATCAAAACTGGTGTGAGATTCTTTATCTGCCACATCCGAAATTGCACGTACCACAACAAAAGGCACCCCAAATTGATGGCAAACTTGGCCGATAGCAGTGGCTTCCATTTCAACGGCAGCAACCTGTGGGAACATCGATTTAATCCGCGCTAAAGGCTCTGCGCCATTAATAAAAGCATCCCCACTACAAATTAAACCGCGAACGGCATTCATATCCAGTAGGGAAATACATTTCTCAGCAGCTTCAATTAATTTTTGGTCAGCAACAAAAGCTGGTGGGCACTGCGCCATTTGACCAGGCTCATAACCAAATGCGGTCACATCAGCATCGTGATAGCGTACTTCTGTGGAAACAACAATATCCCCAACATTTAAACGAGGATCTAATCCGCCGGCAGAACCGGTATTGATAACCACATCGGGCTGAAAATGTTCTAAAAGTAGTGTTGTACCGATAGCGGCGGCAACTTTACCAATGCCTGATTTAAGCAGGGCGACATCAATACCATTTAGCTTACCGGTATAAATTTCACAACCTGCACGGTTGAGCGTTTTGCAATTTTCAATTTGGGCACGGAGGATGGCGATCTCTTGTTCCATTGCACCTATGATACCGATTTTCATTGTGTAATACTCTCTATTGGGTATGCCCGTCATTCTTGGTGCGGTAGAGTTGTTGGCTAACTACAATACACCTTATTTAAGGTATATTGATTGAGCCGAAAATTGCGCTAAAAAATCGTGAGCAGGATATTAAAAAAAGATGGGTAAAGTGTAGCATTGAAATACAATTTGCAGGGAGTTTTTCTGTGTTTGGAGCCTGTGAATAAACGTTAAGTAAAAGGGCAAGGAGTGAGCGTGGGTGAGATTAACTTTTTTAAAAAACTGAGTTTTCAACGCAATTATAAAAGTTCGATCAGTCAAAAAGTCTCTGCAGATGATGAAGATGCGGTTAATCGCTTATTTGAAAGTGACCGTGGGCGTATTATTAATTCTGCCGCTATTCGCCGGTTACAACAAAAAACACAAGTTTTTCCATTAGAGCAAAATTCCGCAGTTCGCAGCCGATTAACACATTCCCTTGAAGTACAACAAGTTGGACGCTATATCAGTAAAACCGTCTTGGGCGATTTAAAAAAGAAAAAATTGCTTGAAAAATACGGGTTAGAACACAGAACAGATGCCTTTGAAAGCCTAGTCGAAATGGCTTGTTTAATGCATGATATTGGCAACCCGCCTTTTGGTCACTTTGGTGAAGCGGCTATTCAACGCTGGTTTAATAAGTTGTTAGCACCGGATTATATTTTTACTCCTGAGTTCACAGACCCATGCCAAATTAAAGCATTACAGCTTACCGGTAATGAAAAACAAGATTTATTCCGTCGACAATTAAAACAAGACCTTTGCGCATTTGAAGGAAATGCTCAAGGCCTACGCATGGCGCATCGTTTGCTAAAATTAAACCTAACCTATGCTCAGATTGGCGCTATTTTAAAATATACTCGTGGCGCATACGATCTCGCCCCGATCCCCGATGAGTTCGATTATTTAATGAAAAAACCGGGCTATTATTGGTCCGAAGCTGACTTTGTCAGTGAATTAACTAAAAAATTGGACATGGAAAAATATTGCCGTTTTCCGCTGTCATATATTATGGAAGCGGCTGATGATATTTCATATTGCATTGCTGATTTGGATGACGCCGCAGAAAAAGGCATCTTCACCGTAGAGCAATTGATTGAGTATTTGAAAGTAGAGTGGGGGGAAGTTAAGCAAGGTGATTTGTTCGATCAGACCATCATGCGGGCTTATAATAATATCAGTGACAACCATACTAGACGTATTCAACAAGACCAATTTTTTATGTATTTGCGGGTTAATATTACCGGAAAACTAGCCTATTACAGTGCACAACAATTTATACAAAATCTCCCCGAAATTTATCATGGGCGCTTCAATAGTGCACTATTAGAGGATAAAAGCCCGGAGCATCGGTTATTAAAAGTCTTAAAAACGATCGCATTTAAGTACGTATTTAACCACCCTGAAGTGGAACAATTGGAATTACAAGGTTACCGTATTATTAGCGGGTTGCTTGATGTCTATAGCCCATTATTAATGATGAATAGATCTGATTTTGCTTCTTTGGTCGACAATAATTTTCATAAACATTTTTTTATTGAGACTCGGTTATTTCATAAACTCTCAAATAAACACCGTTTATCTTACTCGGAAGCATTAGAAAAAATTTCTGCGACCAATGAAGCCGATAAATCGATTCTTGAATTTTATTACCGAGCTCGATTAATTCAAGATTATATCAGTGGCATGACAGACCACTATGCCTATGAAGAGTATCGTAAATTTATGGTGACTAACTAACCTCAATCAAAAATTAGTAAGGGGTTAGTTAATAAAACGCAAAAGGGGTAAATAATATTGCTTAAAAAACTGATATTATATGCCTTATGATCCGTATAGCAGCATGAATATGCTACAACTTAACATCGATACCCCTTAGTGACTACTTATGGCCCAATTTTACTCGCCGAATCGCCGCACCACCCAACGCCGTCAAATTACGGTTATTGCTGATAGCCTTGATGCAGCAGGGCAAGGCGTCGCCCGCATTGAGGGTAAAGCTATCTTTGTTGCTGGTTTATTGCCGGGGGAAGAAGCTCAAATTGAACTCACCGAAGAAAAACGGCATTTTGCGAAAGCAAAAGTGATTAAACGTTTTAATGATAGTCCTCAAAGGGTTAAACCGCGCTGTCGTTATTTCAATCAATGTGGTGGCTGCCAGCAGCAGCATGTTGATATCGCATTACAGCGAGCAAGCAAAGCACAAGTCTTACAGCATTTAATGGCGAGAGAAACGGGTGTTAATCAAACAGCGGCACCTGTTATCAGTGGTGAAGCTTATGGTTACCGACGTAGAGCGCGCCTTGGATTGCAATATCAATCAAAAACTAAGCACCTTGCGATGGGGTTTCGTCAAACACAATCGAATACATTGGTTGATATAAAATCTTGTCCTGTTTTGCATCCTGACCTTGATACATTGATTAAGCCACTTTCTGCATGTCTCAATCAACTTAGCATAGCGCCTAAATTAGGGCATGTGGAGTTGATTAAAGCTGATAATAGCATCATTGTTCTTATTCGATATCTGACACCTTTTAATAATTCAGATAGAAAGAAACTACTCGATTTTGAACAACATCATCAGCTTGCTGTATGGTTAGCGGGTAATGAAGGGGTTTTACAACCGCTGAACGCATTAGCGCCAATACCGGAGTACCAAGTCGCTGGTGAACGGTTACAGTTCAATCCACTTAATTTTATTCAGGTTAACGCCGAGATAAACCAACATATGGTGGCGCAAGCGTTAGCGTGGTTAGATATAAACAGTGACGATAGAATATTAGATCTTTTTTGTGGAATGGGTAACTTTACACTGCCTATGGCAAGAGTTGCTAAATATGTTGTGGGTGTGGAAGGTGTCGAAAATTTAGTCGAACAAGCCAGAAATAACGCTGAGCTCAATTCTATTTCTAATGTGGCATTCTATAATGAGAACTTGGAAGAACAGATCCACACGCAGCCTTGGGCAGTTGAAGGGTTTAATAAAGTTTTATTAGATCCTGCTAGAGCAGGGGCTGCTGGCGTAATGGAACATTTAATTAAACTGATGCCAGAAAAAATTGTCTATGTTTCTTGTAATCCGACAACATTAGCAAGAGACAGTAAAGTTTTGCTTGAGTCTGGCTATCAATTACGACATTTGCGGATGTTAGATATGTTTCCGCACACCAGTCATCTGGAATCAATGGCGCTATTTACTTGTAGTCCAGAGGGTTAACAGGTAGGGAGAAATTATGGTTGCAGTAAGAAGTGCACATCTTACCCCAGCAGGTGAGTTTGCCCCTGAAAAATGGGTTAATGGTCTTGGGCTGAATAATAAACAATCAGAAGAAAAGCTCATCCATACCTGGCAATATTGTCATGATAAGTTATCAGGACAAGACATAGGCCCTCTGCTGCTATGGCGCGGCATTGAAATGACTGAAATTTTATCCACACTGAGTATGGATATTGGCAGTCTTCAAGCCGCTTTGTTGTTCCCTTTAGTGGAAGAAGGGAAACTGGATGAGCAAGCGGTTATTGATGAGTTTGGCCAGTCTATTCACGAATTAGTGAAAGGCGTGCTTGAAATGGACGCAATTCGTCAACTAAAAGCCACGCAATCCAGTGAAACTAGCTCGGTACAAGTTGATAACATCCGTCGCATGTTATTGTCGATGGTTGAAGACTTCCGCTGCGTTGTCATCAAACTTGCCGAACGAATTGCTCACCTACGTGAAGTCAAAGATGCCAGCGAGGAAGAACGCGTACTGGCGGCAAAAGAGTGTTCTAATATTTATGCGCCTCTGGCAAACCGTTTAGGCATTGGACAGTTAAAATGGGAATTAGAAGACTTCTGTTTCCGTTATTTACACCCAGACGAATACAAAAAAATTGCTAAATTACTTCATGAGCGCCGTCTTGATCGTGAAGATTATATCGATAACTTTGTCGGTACTTTACGTAAATACATGCTTAAAGAACAAATTCATGCAGATATCTACGGTCGCCCTAAGCATATTTATAGCATCTGGCGCAAAATGCAGAAAAAATCATTAGCCTTTGATGAGCTATTTGATGTGCGAGCAGTGCGTATTGTGGTTGAACGCTTGCAAGATTGCTATGCGGCTTTAGGTATTGTTCATACCCATTTTCGCCATCTTCCTGATGAATTTGATGATTACGTGGCAAACCCAAAACCGAATGGTTATCAGTCTATTCACACTGTGGTGCTTGGGCCTAGTGGTAAAACCCTCGAAATACAAATTCGAACTCGGCAGATGCACGAAGATGCTGAACTTGGCGTTGCCGCGCACTGGAAATATAAAGAAGGTGCTACCGGGCTTGGCAAGGGCAGTAGCTATGAAAACCGTATTGCATGGTTACGTAAGCTGATTGCATGGCAAGAAGAGATGTCAGACTCTGGCGAGATGCTCGATGAAGTTCGTAGCCAGGTTTTTGATGATAGAGTCTACGTGTTTACCCCTAAAGGCGATGTGGTTGATTTGCCCGCAGGGTCGACACCACTTGATTTTGCCTATCATATCCACAGTGATGTTGGACACCGTTGTATTGGTGCAAAAATAGGCGGCCGGATCGTCCCATTTAGCTACCAATTGCAAATGGGCGATCAAATAGAAATTATCACGCAGAAACACCCGAATCCAAGTCGTGACTGGCTTAACCCGAATCTGGGATATGTCACTACCAGTCGTGGTCGAGCTAAAATCCAAAACTGGTTCCGTAAGCAAGACAAAGATAAAAATATTCTGGCAGGGCGACAAATACTCGATACCGAATTAGCCACACTCGAACTTAGCATCAAGGATGTTGAGAAACTCCTTATTGGCCGCTATAACGTTCATTCATTGGATGAAGTATTAGCCGGTATTGGTGGTGGTGACATTCGCATCAACCAATTGGTTAATTTCCTGCAAGGTAAATTTAATAAAACAACTGCAGAAGAAGCTGACCGTGCAGCAATGAAAACGCTGGAAAGCAAATCTGTCGTACCAAGAGCGCCATCCCATGATAGTGGGCGCGTAGTTGTCGAAGGTGTTGGCAATTTAATGCACCATATTGCTCGTTGCTGCCAACCAATACCTGGCGATGAAATTGCAGGCTTTATTACAAAGGGCCGTGGAATTTCAATTCACAGTATCGATTGTGAACAGCTGGCAGAATTGCAAAGTCATGCGCCAGAACGCGTTATAGATGCCGTTTGGGGCGAGAACTACTCAAGTGGTTACTCGTTAGTGGTTAGAGTCGTTGCCAATGACAGAAGTGGACTACTGCGTGATATCACCACCGTGTTAGCCAATGAAAAAGTCAACGTATTGGGAGTCAGCAGCCGCAGTGATGTCAAACAGCAGCTAGCCACAATTGATATGACGATTGAGCTCCATAATTTGCAAGTGCTAGCTCGGGTTCTTACTAAGCTCAATCAGTTGGCAGATGTTATTGAGGCGAAGCGTCACTCCCAATAAATATCCTGCATATTTCAAGTCGCAGCGTTGTTAGCTGCGCGCTCTCGCCCTAGTCACGTAGTTATCTACGTTCCCAGGGTCTCGCTTGCTTGCTGCCTAGCTGCAACTCGAACTATTTTGGATATTGCTATTCGTTATATTTCGAGCTGTGGCGTTGTTGGCTTCATTCGGTTACTCAGGTTATATACAAAAGTATGTAACCTGAGTAACCTCCTATCGCCGCCTAACCACAACTTGTTCGTTAATTTACGGGGTTTTATCATTCTTAAAAATCGCATTTGTTGATGATTTTACTGGTTTGCGATACAAAGTAAGCTTATTTCTTAAAGTAAATCCTAAAGGTTAAAAATGAATCAGGGCAAACAACACATCGAACGCTTGTTATCCATCATGGCACAATTGCGTGATCCGCAAACAGGTTGTCCGTGGGATAAAGTGCAAACCTTCAAAACTATCGCCCCTTATACCCTTGAAGAAACTTATGAAGTGCTTGATGCAATAGAGCGTGAAGATTTTGCTGACCTAAAAGGTGAACTAGGTGACTTATTGTTTCAGGTGGTGTTTTATGCACAAATGGCAAAAGAGCAATCTTTGTTTGATTTTGATGATATTTGCCAAGCGGTGAGCGACAAACTAGAGCGTCGCCATCCGCATATTTTTGATGCGAATAATCAACTCAGTAGTGATGAAGTGATTGAAGGTTGGGAACAGCGTAAATCTCAAGAGCGAGCTGAAAAAGCACAATTTTCCGTGCTTGATGATATCCCTAATTCGCTTCCAGCTTTGATGAAAGCCTATAAAATTCAAAAACGTTGCGCATCAGTTGGGTTTGATTGGGATACGCTAGGCCCCGTTGTTGGCAAAGTGCATGAAGAACTTGAAGAAGTCATGGAAGAAGCAACACAGGTTGTTGTTGATGAGCGGCATCTAGAAGAAGAAATCGGTGATTTACTATTCGCAACCGTAAATTTATCACGCCATTTAGGGTATAAGCCCGAAATGGCACTGCAAAAAGCCTGTCAAAAATTTGAGACACGTTTTCGAAAAATCGAGAAAAGTTTAGCAGAAAGTGGAAAAACGACGGAAAGTGCTACACTTGATGAGATGGAAGCTTTGTGGGTTGCGATTAAGCGTCAAGAATAAGCGCTCGTTATATTTCGCGCTGTAGCGTTGTTGGCTGCTCTTGCTAACCTGAGTCACATACTGATGTATGCTCCCCGAGATTAGCGTCGTTTGCATTGTTAAGGCTCGTCATATTTCGTGCCGTAGCGTTGTTGGCTGCTCTTGCTAACCTGAGTCACATACTGATGTATGCTCCCCAGGATTAGCGTCGCTTGCCGCCTAGCTACAACGCGAACTATTTAGAGCGAATGACGATGTATATTTTTAAGGCTCGTCATATTTTGTGCATAGAATATCATTATAAATTTTAAGCAGTTGTGGATAAAGTTGTCATCAAATAGTTATTCAAGATCAAGGTTAGTTCAAAATCGCGTTTTTAAGCTATATAACGAGCTGAAAGGATTTAGCTTTTGCTTTTGAACTGTGTTAATCTATGAAAATAGAGTCAGATGTATATTTATCAAACGATAAAATATTTTCGTTTTTAACTTGCTGATATTATTAAGGTATTGATGAAACTTGGCCTTATTATGCTTAGAACATTTGTAGCGAATTTAAGGTTCGGGTATACTGTTTTCCCGTCCTGTTATATCCATCATCTTTTAAACCTAAACTTTCAGGTTCAGCATGAAAACTAACTATATTTTTGTGACCGGCGGGGTCGTATCCTCTCTGGGTAAAGGCATTGCCGCAGCCTCATTGGCGGCTATACTCGAAGCCCGTGGACTTAATGTAACAATGATGAAACTGGATCCCTACATCAACGTAGATCCAGGAACAATGAGTCCAACCCAACACGGGGAAGTATTCGTAACAGAAGACGGCGCTGAAACTGACTTAGATTTAGGTCATTATGAGCGTTTTATTCGTACCAAAATGACGCGTCGTAATAACTTTACGACTGGGCGCGTCTACTCAGAAGTCTTGCGCAAAGAGCGTCGTGGTGATTACCTCGGTGCGACGATTCAAGTTATCCCTCATATCACTAATGAAATCAAAGACCGCATCATTCGTGGTGGCGAAGGTCATGATGTTGTACTAGTCGAAATCGGCGGTACAGTCGGTGATATTGAATCACTACCATTCCTTGAAGCTATTCGTCAAATGGCGGCTGAAGTTGGCCGTGAGCGTACCTTATATATACACTTAACACTCGTGCCATATCTTGCGGCAGCGGGCGAAGTGAAAACTAAACCAACACAACACTCAGTAAAAGAGCTGTTGTCAATTGGTATCCAACCTGACGTTCTAATCTGTCGCTCAGACCGTGTGATCCCTGCTAATGAACGTGCAAAAATTGCGCTATTCTGTAATGTGCCAGAAAAAGCAGTTATCTCACTTAAAGACGTTGATTCCATTTATAAAATTCCAGTATTGTTGAAATCACAAGGTCTGGATGAATATATCTGTAGCCGTTTTCGTCTTGAGTGTCCAGAAGCAAATCTGTCTGAGTGGGAACAAGTCATTTACGAAGAAGCAAATCCAGCCGGTGAAGTGACTATTGGCATGGTCGGTAAATATACTGAGTTACCTGATGCTTATAAATCAGTGATTGAAGCGCTAAAACATGGTGGCTTAAAAAACCGTTTAACGGTAAATATTAAACTGATTGATTCACAAGATATCGAAAATCGTGGTGTCGAATTGCTTAAAGGACTAGATGCAATTTTAGTCCCAGGTGGGTTCGGCGAACGTGGTGTGGAAGGTAAAATTCTTACGGCACAGTATGCACGTGAGAATAAAATTCCTTATTTAGGTATTTGTTTAGGGATGCAGGTTGCGCTAATTGAATTTGCTCGAAATGTTGCCAATATGGCAGATGCAAACTCAACAGAATTTAAGCCAGACTGTAAATTCCCTGTTGTTGCGCTGATTACAGAATGGCGTGATGAGGACGGTAACGTCGAAGTGCGTTCTGAAGAGAGCGATCTTGGTGGAACAATGCGTGTTGGTGGTCAAGCATGTCATTTAGTGAACGGCAGTTTAGTTCGTGATATGTATGGTGAAAATACCATTATTGAGCGTCATCGCCACCGTTATGAAGTGAACAACATGTTACTTAAGCGTATTGAAGATGCGGGTCTTAAGGTAGCTGGACGTTCTGTGGATAATAAACTGGTTGAGATTATTGAAAATCCAAACCACCCATGGTTTGTGGCTTGCCAGTTCCACCCTGAGTTCACTTCAACCCCAAGAGATGGTCATCCGTTGTTTGCAGGTTTTGTTAAAGCCGCTGGTAAGTACCAGAAAGGTGAGTTGAAATAAAATATGGGGAAGTCGGTCATTGAGGCCAACTTCCCGAAATTTAACTTGTACTGAGGAAAACCTAATGTCTAAAATTGTTAAAGTGATCGGTCGTGAAATCATTGACTCTCGTGGCAACCCAACTGTAGAAGCTGAAGTTCATTTAGAAGGTGGTTTCGTTGGTTTAGCTGCTGCGCCATCAGGTGCATCTACTGGTTCTCGTGAAGCACTAGAACTGCGTGATGGTGATAAAGCGCGTTACTTAGGCAAAGGCGTTTTAAAAGCAGTTGGCGCAGTAAATGGTCCAATCGCACAAGCGCTTCTCGGTCAAAATGCAAAAGATCAAGCAAACATCGATAAAATCATGATTGATCTTGATGGCACTGAAAATAAAGCTAAATTTGGTGCAAACGCAATTTTGGCGGTTTCGTTAGCGAACGCAAAAGCAGCAGCTGCGGCAAAAGGTATGCCTCTGTATGAGCATATTTCTGACCTCAATGGTACTCACGGTCAATACTCAATGCCTCTGCCAATGATGAATATCATCAACGGTGGCGAGCACGCAGATAACAACGTTGATATTCAAGAATTCATGATCCAGCCTGTTGGCGCGCCAACGCTGAAAGAAGCCATTCGCATGGGTTCTGAAATTTTCCATCATTTAGCGAAAGTTCTGAAATCGAAAGGTATGGGAACCGCCGTTGGTGATGAAGGTGGTTATGCACCAAACTTAGAATCAAACGCTGCGGCATTAGCTGCGATTAAAGAAGCGGTTGAACAAGCGGGCTATGTTCTAGGTAAAGATGTTACTTTGGCGATGGACTGTGCAGCTTCTGAGTTCTACAACAAAGAAACAGGTAACTATGAGCTGAAAGGCGAAGGTAAAACTTTCACTTCACAAGAGTTTACTCATTACTTAGAAGAGCTAACTAAACAATACCCAATCGTTTCAATCGAAGATGGTTTGAATGAATCTGACTGGGATGGTTTCGCATACCAGACTAAAGTTCTTGGCGATAAAATCCAATTGGTTGGTGACGATCTATTCGTAACGAATACTAAGATCCTGAAAGAAGGTATCGATAAAGGCATTGCTAACTCAATCCTGATCAAATTCAATCAAATCGGTACACTGACTGAAACTTTAGCTGCGATTAAAATGGCGAAAGATGCTGGCTACACTGCCGTTATCTCTCACCGTTCAGGCGAAACTGAAGATGCAACCATTGCTGATTTAGCAGTTGGTACAGCAGCAGGCCAAATCAAAACAGGTTCAATGAGCCGTTCTGACCGTGTTGCTAAATACAACCAACTGATCCGTATTGAAGAAGCACTGGGTAACAGCGCGCCATTCAACGGTCTGAAAGAAGTTAAAGGCCAAGCATAATCTAGCTTGAACTTAATTTAGTGATCAAACGGGGAGCTTAGGCTCCCCGTTTTTTTTATAGTTTTATGTTTATATGTTAGTGAGTATCTCACCGAAGATAAGTGTTTCAAGTTTTATGGAGTACTTAAAGGGTAAAAGCTCGTTGATGATATTCGATAAGCATGCCAATTTAAAATACAAACTTGGCAATAGAAAGTTTTAGGCAGAAGGTTATAGTCATATCAACTGTTCTGGATCTACGTTTAAATGACTTGATCCCCATCTATTTTTTATCGAAAAAATAGATTATTTATTGCTGATTAAATAGAAAAACAGTGAAATTGCGCGGCATAGATCGCATTTTTGGCGTTTCCACATTTCCAACTCATTAAATTAACTCTATATTCGACAACTTGTAAAAAAATATTAACAATAAAACTCGAAATTAACTTACTTTCCGAGCTATGGAGTTTACATGGACGCTTCTGAATCTTTGACACCAGCAGTAGGGCCAACCCCATCAAATAAAAGAGGTTGGGTTATCTTAGCTGTTGATATCGTTATACTAATATTGCTTTTGAAATATTTACCTTTTGACGACAAAGCTAACGCAGGCCTTGCGTTGATGGTTTTTGTTGGGATACTTTGGTTGACTGAAGCAATCCACGTCACTATTACGGCATTGTGTATTCCGATCCTTGCTGTGGGTTTAGGGTTAATGAATACAGGGGACGCTTTAAAATCCTTTGCTAACCCAATAATCTTTCTTTTCTTTGGTGGTTTTGCATTAGCCACTGCCTTACATATTCAAGGCCTTGATAGACTGATTGCTAACCGCTTATTAATGGTAGCACGTGGTCGTCTTTCTGTTGCGGTATTACTGCTATTTGGTGTTACTGCGGGCTTATCCATGTGGATAAGTAACACGGCAACAGCGGCAATGATGCTTCCACTGGTATTAGGTATTTTATCAAATCTTGATATTCGCCAAGAACGTAATACTTTTGTCTTCGTATTATTAGGTGTTGCATATAGCGCCAGTATCGGTGGTCTAGGGACCATCGTGGGAAGTCCACCGAATGCCATTGCTGCTGCTGCATTAGGTTTAGATTTCCTCTCATGGATGAAATACGGCATTCCGATTATGCTTGTTTTATTGCCGATGATGTTTGTTCTAATGTATATGATGCTGCGCCCAAATCTCAAACACCGCTTTGAAATAGCGCTAGAGCATGTTGAGTGGAATGGTAAACGTATCACTGCGATGATCATTTTCTTCTTAGCGGTGATTTGTTGGATCACCAGTACCTTCATTAGTGATGCTTTTGGTGGCGTAAAAGATTTAGATACTATTATTGCAATGAGTGCGGCTATTTTAATTGGTATTACTGGGGTTGCTAGTTGGTCTCAAATTCAAAAAAATACCGAGTGGGGCGTACTGATGCTGTTCGGTGGTGGTTTGACCTTGAGTGCAATTTTAAGCTCATCAGGTGCAAGTAAAATTATGGCCGACTGGATGCAATTAACTTTTGGTGAAAGTCATTGGTTTGTCATTATCTTAGCCGTCACGACGTTTATCATCATTTTGACCGAATTTACCAGTAATACAGCAAGTGCTGCTTTATTAGTTCCTATCTTTGCGACTGTAGCAGAAGCATTGGGTATGCCGGTTATCGTTCTGACGATGATTATCGGTATTGGTGCATCTTGTGCCTTTATGCTACCTGTTGCCACACCACCGAATGCAATCGTATTTGGTTCTGGTTATATAAGGCAGATTGAAATGGTACGAGTGGGTGCGGTATTAAACGTGGCCTGTATTATTGTTATCTCATTATTTGCTTGGTTCTTCTGGATGTAATCAACGCAAATATAATCATGATAAAAAAAACGGCCTCAAAAGTATTGAGGCCGTTTTTTATTTAGTTCGCTATTTTAATATGAGTGTTATTTCAATTTATATATTAATTTTTATTTTTCATAGCTAAAGTGAATTTGATTATTTTAATTAACTAAATTTTAATTTAATGTTTTTATTTTATGTGAAACAATCCTAGTGACGTTTTTTATAATTGTTAATTGTATTTTTATTTAAAATCAAAGGAATGATAAGTATGCTGAATAATAAAGTAAAATCAAAGATAATTGTCCAAGCATTGCGAGATAGTCATTTAAAAATACCGATATTTGGAAATGCAGCAACAAAGAATGGTTCTGCAAATTATGATATTAAAACGTTTATTGCTGATCCATTGTCATTCTCTAAATTATTTGCAATCAGTGGTGATAACATGACTAAAATGGGAAAGTTACCTCCACGTGGTCGAGCTCAATTTACAAAAGTATCACCACATACTTTTGCGGTAGAAATGGTATATGAATCGTCAAAGCTTACTTCAGAATTAACCGTTGATGCTTATTTTTTAGGTTACAATGGCGCTAATCAATCAACTAAAACACCTTCATTCGTTGATATCCCTATACAAGCAACAGAAAATGATTTTCTATTTACCGGATCTTTAACTGGATGCTCAGTCATTGTGACAAAACATAATGAACTCGTATATCGTGTTTATCATGATGGGCGTGTCAATAGTTCAGTGTTATATGACAATGTAGTCATGGCATTTGATTTTCGAGATTATCAAGTTTCTGGGGCGGACGAAGGCCTAGCAATGGCTTATATGAGATTTAAAGAAGGTAGGTGGGCATTAATTCTACAACGGCAAGAATATGAAGTTATTGATGGAATCCCAATACCGAAGCTACGAACGCACGGAATTATCGTTAATAGCCTATCTCCTGATGAAGCGTTCTCTCGATTAAATTTAGAAAGGTTTAATCAATATCGTAATGATGTTCATCAAAAATTAGTCGATATTGCAAAATACTTTAATATTGATACGACTAATATTGAAGATGGAGTTTACTTAGAAGGCGAGTTCTCATCGCAGCATCCCGCTATTATTCCTTGGGTAAAGTTACAGAATGAAATAAAACAACATCTCAATATTGAAAAAAGAAAAATAAAGATAAAAATAGAGAATGCAAGAGCGGAAATTGTTGATTTGAAAAATAAAAAATCAACATTAAATAAAACAGTAACATCAGATGAGGATAGTGTAAGAATTGATGAGTTAGAAAAAATATTAGAAATGAATAAAGAATTAAATGAATATTACAAACAAAAATACGATTCCATTTTATCTGAACTGTTATCTGTTGAACGTAGTTGGTTATGGTTAAAAATTAAAAAACATTATGGAGAGGGAGCGGTTGTTAAAATAGAAGAGCCGAGGATTAAAACAGGTTTTCTATCGAATGAAACAAGAATTAAAAATCAATATGAAGCTATATTAAGTAATGATATATGGATGGGAGAGATTGAGTTCAATACCGGTATTAAAAATTATCATGAATTGAGCATTAATGGGTTTAATGATGAAATGTCTTCATCAAAAATGAAAGAATTTTATATTCATGGCGGCTTAAATATTAAAGATAGAGGTGCTTTATCTCAACAGATTAAAATAAAAGAAAAATCCGAATATATAAAAAACGTTTTAGATTTTACATTAAGAATGAATACCTTATTTCAAAAAGGTGGAAGTATTTATCAACGAGTAGCGCCCCAAGATTTATATTTATCGTTGATGGGGGATGATTCGGGGCGCTGTTACCCTTTAGTTAGAGCAATGTCAGTTGCACTCGCTTTAGACGGTAACAGCGGTGCGGATGAGCTGCTTAATAAAATGTTTATTGCAGCAGCCTCACCGGAAGAAAAAAACTCGGTGATATTGAAAATGTCATTGATCAACTTACATTCAAATCTAGAAGCCATAGAGGCATCAACGTCTCTTGATTTACTTGATTTAAAGGGAATCAAAAAGATATTAATTGAGACTGACGGGACGAAAATGTATGCCTTAAATACCCAAAGTCATTCTATGTTAATAGGAAAAAAGAGCCAGAATGGCGGAGTTAGTTACTATTTTTATGATCCTAACTTTGGCCTTTACACATTCGATAGCCCTAAAAAACTATTTTCTACGTTAAATGATTTTTTAGTTAAAAATAAGATGGCGTATCAATATGATGCACTAGGAAAAATATCAGAACCTATCTTTGAACTAATTTCCATTGATGTACAAAAAATGGCTGATGTCGAGGTCGGCTCGGGAGTGAGCGTTGAAGATTTAGTCTATTCAACTGATTTAGAAGAAGTCACTCAGCGATACAAGAAGACTAAATTTTTTATAGAAAAACAAAATTCATTAGTGAAAGACCGGCAAATACAGTCTTCTTTTAGCATTTTAAAAGCGGAGCAATGGGGAGCACGTCTTGAATTATCGGTCGATAAAATCACCCAGCTTCACCAATTAAATGAAAATTGGTTACCCGTTTTTGCGAGTACAGATGCATTAGATGATGGGCGATATCGAATACAGTTTATTCATAAAGGCGATGAGAGTCTTCCTCGTTGGATTGAAACGGATGATAAAACGTTTTTTGAATTTAAAGAATATTTTAATCAATCAATCGATACTTTTAGCAAGCACTACTCTTTTAATGATTTAGCGTTACAACATGAAGATGTCCATGGTGGTGTATATGATGCTGAACATGTTGATGGGCTTAATTCTGCGATAGGTATTCGGGCATTGATTGAATGGTCTGCCAATCGAAATCGCCAGTCAGTTGCTTCAGGGGAGCCTTCTAATCTAGATACAGCATTGAAAATCCATGCCTATGTAAGTTATACAATGATGGCTCATGGAACATTGAGCGATGTGTCTAGAGTCACTCGGTTGGTGAATACACTTTGGAAGGAAGGCTCTGAAGTAGGAAAAACAGTGATGAATAATTTTTCATCATCATTTTTACGGACAGCGAATGAGGGGATTGGGGCTGTTTTTCAAGGTACGATGGTTGGGCTCGATATTTATGAATTAGCGAATGCAGAAAATGAGCAGCAGCGAGCGGTATTTGGAACTCAATTAGCGTTTGACTCAGCAGCACTAACGACAACGATCGTGGGATATGGCGCATCTCTGTTAGGGGCTGAAACCATTGCGGGTGTTGCCATGCCATTAGCTGTACCGCTAGCAGGCATTGGCATTGGCGTCACAGAGTTAGTTAAAATTAATGAGCGGCATGCATTAAAGGCAGCGGAAGTTGGCGCCATTTTTATGCATTATAAAGAAAATTATCAGAATGCAGCGATAACTTATGACGCCGAAAAAAGTTTATTAATACCAACAAATGGCATTGTAATCGATGAGATTGATTTTTCAGAGAGAACTTTCAAGCTAGGCAGCCAATATATCTACCGCGGAGAAGAAAGGTCATGGACGCTTGGATATAGTGCCTTGAGTGATTTTCAATCATCTCCACGTGCGGAGATTAATAAGGATAACGCCATTAATGTGAGAGAAGCGGTTGGGGTTTCACCAGAGTGGGTTAATTTTGATACAACTAAGTCGAATGCTATCGTGCTACCGGTTGTGCCTAAGTCTTATATTAATTATAAATACAGCACCCTTTTTGGCGCAACAAGTCGTGGAGATAGTGGGTTTTCAGTTCTGAGAAATATGGAAGAAAGCTATCAGTTTTATTTTGACTATTTTTATTGTGGTATGGAGTATGTCATA
Source organism: Providencia heimbachae ATCC 35613 (assembly GCF_001655055.1). Taxonomy (GTDB): domain Bacteria; phylum Pseudomonadota; class Gammaproteobacteria; order Enterobacterales; family Enterobacteriaceae; genus Providencia; species Providencia heimbachae. Next base: position 78,290 of record NZ_LXEW01000042.1, read on the forward strand.
TCACAATTAAGCCATGAATATGTTTTTACATCGATTAATATCATTTTAGATCCTCAAAATAGACATTTAATTGTCCCTACACTTCCAGAGTCCTGGCATGGTCATATAGAACATGTTGCTATAGGGCGTGATGGCGAATATCAAATTACGCTGAATCATGGCGCTTCTTTAAGGTTGAAACAATCATCAATTGGCAGTGGTGAGCCCACGTGGATTATTGATACCAGCTTTATTGATAATAATAATGATCTCGTTATTCAAATTACGGATGATCATATTAAAATAGGTAACACAGTTGTTTATGTTGACGATACTGCGAAGTCTAATCAATTTCGTCTTGTTAATAGTCGACATGAAACTCGTGAAATTAATTTTAAGCATAAAACGGTAGACATTATCAGCTTGAATGGAAAGCATTGGCGTTCAAAAGAACTGTCTATTGAGTCTTTTCTCGAAGGTTTAGCAAAAAAAGGTGAATTGCATCGGCAATATGTAATTATTAATCATTATCAGCATAATGATGTGGATGTCGGACGTGCTTTTTATGATGTTACCGCGAAGCGTATGCTCTATACCAATTCCTCGAATATAGAAAACCAATCTGCATTATTAGCGGGTATCATTAGTGATACAGCATATTTTTATTCGGAAGAAGAGGGCGTTTTTTGGACGATAGATATCAATACGGGAATTTTGAAAACACGCTTTAATTTTTTAGCGTTATTAGGCAATAACACAAGAATTGACCGAATTACGTTAAAAAATGATTTAGTGAGTATTGAATTAACTAACATAAATAGAAATAGCAAAGTAAATATCACTTATCACATGGAGAATAATCAATTAGCGTTAGTCAGCATTTCTAATGATCGAGCTTTAATGGACAAATTACATCAGACGACGACTACAATTCCATTGAAACAATGTAAGGAACTCTTAAAACATGATTATTTGGTCAGCGCTAACTATATTAGAAGTCAGGAACATGGAACTGAAATATCACAAGTATCATCATCACCAACGTTAGCAAAAATCATGATGGTCAAAGGTACTGATTACTTAGGTTTCACTCGATTTTATTGGTTACGTCGTGATGATGGTTCATTAATTAAACCCAATTTAGAAAAGCCTGAAAATTATGATCAGCAGTTAATATCCGATTTATCTCCGTCATTACGATGGTTTTCGAGTAACGCTAACGAATTAGCTTATATGGATAGGCAACTCGCCAATAGAGTCCCTTTTGAGGCGGTGATGGGAAATACCTATGCTGGCTTTATGACCAAAGCAGAACTATTACAAATGGAATATCAATTTGAAGTTAGCGGAACAATACCGACGTTATTAAAAATTGTGGGTGCGCGTTTTAAATCATTTGATCCCATGACGGATACATGGAATTGGCAACCACCAAAGGATCTAACATTAGTTTGTAGCCTCTTTGATGATAATGGAGTAGAAGTCTTTTTCTTTTATAGCCAACAGGAAGACACAATTTTTCGCCAAGAAGGGCTAGGACAAGATATTATTGATCTTCATAATCCAACCGCGAAACGATTGAATTTCAATCAAATAGAAACGGTTTTTAATTGGCAAGGGAATGCATTAGTTATTTTCAAAAATGGCGTTGTGAAGCAGCTTAATGTTGATGGCAGTGCAAATATCGTTGCCCTTAATAAAGAATGGTTTGAAAACAAATTATTTAATTGGGAGAGCTTAAACCAATTTACTAATGAAGAGCATCCAATCGCATTATTAGGATTAAAAAGAGATGATGGGAAACAGTTATTACCTGCATGGTATTTCAAAGATAAAGTAATTATTACTCAGTATTTATCATCTGAAAATGACTTACAGTTTTTAGGTTTTGACCAAAATACGCAAAGTGGGATTATTTTTGATTCACAGACTAAAAAACTGTATCAGCAAAAAGCGATTACTAACACTGAGCTGTCTGATCTGTTTAATGAAAATGCAGTTCTAAAACACCCAAAAAGTTTACCTGAACAAGTTGAATTATATCCTACCGCGCCTCTTAAAAGTGTAAAAAAAATGGGAGGAGGATTAATGGTATTCACCTTTGAGGGACAAATTATTTTTCATTCATTATCAAGTCAAGGGCAATTAGGTTCATCATTAATTATTAAAGGAACAAAAAGTGATGATATTCTTACTCCAACACAATTAAAAGATGTCCAGACATTGATATTAAGTGGGGGAGAAGGGAAAGATACTTACCAATTAAGAATGGATGATTGGCAACGTTACCAAGTGATTATCGTTGATAATCACTCAATGGATGAAGCGATAGATCGTCTTATTCTGCCTATCAAAAATAATCAAAATGATCTTTTTATTAATAGACATCATGATGATTTAATTATCACCGATTCAATAAACCAGACATCACTAATATTACGTGATATTTACGGCGCGAATGCTGGAGCTAAACGTCATTTGATGATTCAATTGGATAAGCACAGTTTTCACGTAAATGACCTTGCTGACACGCTTGAAATCCATCGTGGTGCCATGTATTTATCGAGTTACTTTGAAGATAAACATTCATTTAATCGGGAGCTGGTTTTGTTGGCAGATAATTGTTGTCAAATTGAACCTATTGATAGTTTAAGTAACTTGAAGGATCCAGCTTATTCATTTAGCAAACTAAACTCAGGGATATTGCCATTAAACAGGGTTCAGTATTAATTGTATAAGTTAAATAAAAAACGTGATGCATGACCTGAGCCTATATATAAACGTGGAAAGCTTGGTTAAGCAGTAGGTAAGGACTGATTTTTGTACTTTACAGAACTCAGTCCTTTTAATTTATACACCTTGATTACGTTTTATGACTACTCGGTCTTAGTCACTTGGGCCACAAGAGGTTGTAGATTTTTGCCAATTTTAATCGTTCCCGTATCTGAAATGGAAAATTCACCATCCCCGCGTAATGAAAAATTCATAGTTTGTATCAGTCCTTTAATATCGATTTTATTTTGTGGGCAAAGAAAGCTGTCTTTACATTGATATTGGTGGCTCTCAAGAGTGATTAAACGGCCTGAAAGCTTAGCATTTTCACTCATATCTAAATGATTACTTTGGCTATAAGGAATGTCGGTTTTAAATTTGGCACCATAACGCATTGTCCCTTCCCTCGGTGAAATAGAGGCAGTACCTGATGCACTGATATAATTTTGTATAGCGGAATGAATGTTGACAGCATTTTGTAATTTTATGCGGTCGGCAAAGACATTTATTTTGGATAATTGAATAGGATTGGCTTGTTGTTGATTGATACTGACTTGGCTTCCCGGATGGACTGAGAATTTAAGCTGGCTGTAATCTTCTAATTTCTTAGGTTCGAGTTTATTTTCATTTTCTTTATTTTTAACATACTGCTTTTCAAGGCTGCCTGCGATCAGGGATAGGCTGCTGATGTTACTTGCTGAACCATCGACCCAAGAAATACCATTTGGATTGGCTATCACCAAATTTGCTGCTTGCCCTTTTATCCCTAATATTCCCTGAATTTTACTTTCTTCCGTACCCGTGACCTCGGCTAATATGAGTTTAGCTGCCTTGTCACCAAGGTTACTATTGGTATTGATATCATTATTAAAAATAAGACCATGCTCATTGGAAGATAAGGTATCAAACGAATTAAACGAGATATGGTTTTTAAGTGGGGCGCTAATATCAATATTTTTCGCTTTAGTGATATCAATATCAGAGGCTGAAGAGGTAAGTGGGATAAGCGTAAATAAAAGTGGGGTTAACCTTATGATGACGGACTGTAAGTGTATTTTTTTCATTAATGCATTCCTTTTATTAAAAACATCCTTTCGCTGTTTGTGAGTATAAAGGCAAATTTGTCCACATAAACAATCAAAAAATAATAAGGAAGGAATAAAAAACATGAGGAAGAAACGAGGATCTAGCGTAATAAAAAAGGCCACCAAGTGGTGACCTTTTGATAATCAAAGTAATGATTACTGAGCTGCTGGTGGATGGTTATGTTCAACATCTTCAGACTTCTTCGAGAAACGGCGACGGATCACCACAAAGAAGACGGGAACGAAGAAGATAGCCAGTGATGTTGCAGCAAACATACCACCAAGAACACCTGTACCAACAGAGTTCTGTGATGCTGAGCCTGCACCATTACTAAACACCAGAGGGATAACCCCTAACATAAAGGCTAAGGATGTCATCAGAATTGGTCTTAAACGCATTTTAACTGCATTCAATGTTGCTTCAACCAACCCTTTGCCTTCTTTTTCCATTAAGTCTTTAGCGAATTCAACAATCAAAATTGCGTTCTTCGCCGATAGCCCAATGGTTGTCAGGAGCCCTACCTTAAAGTAAACGTCATTATCGAGACCACGAATAGAGGTAAAGAGTAATGCACCGATAATACCCAAAGGAACCACTAACATGACCGAGAACGGAACTGACCAGCTCTCATACAGTGCAGCAAGACAGAGGAATACCACTATCAAGGAAATTGCGTACAGAGCAGGGGCTTGGTTACCCGCCAGACGTTCTTGATATGACATACCTGTCCACTCATAACCAATACCCGTAGGTAAGTTTTCTGTGGTCAGTTTCTCCATCATCAGCATTGCATCACCGGTACTTTTACCCGGAGCCGCTTGACCTTGAATGTTCATTGCCGGTACACCGTTATAACGCTCTAAACGTGGTGAACCAAATTTCCATGGGTCTTGAGATTCGTCCATAAATGCAGAGAACGGAACCATTTTACCTAGGTTATTACGAACATATAAGTTGCTGATGTCGGATGGTAACATGCGGCTTTCCGCATCACCTTGTACGTAAACTTTCTTCACACGACCACGGTCGATAAAGTCGTTAACGTAGCTTCCACCAAAGACAGAGCTGAGTGTTGCGTTGATATCACTTATGGCAACGCCTTGAGCCTGTGCTTTTTGTTGGTCAATATAAATACGATATTGCGATGTATCATCTTGACCATTAGGGCGGACACCTTGCAATATTTCTGGGTGCTGAGCGGCTAATCCAAGTAACTGATTACGGGCTTGCATCAATTGCTCATGCCCTAAGCCACCTTTATCAACTAACTCGAAGTCAAACCCGTCAGCAGTACCTAACTCAACAATAGCAGGAAGGTTAAAGGCATAAATCATCGCCTCTTGCTTTTGAGAAAGTGCAATATTGGCGCGTTGCACAATCGCATCAACGTGGTTTTCATCACCTTTACGTTCGCTCCAATTTTTCAGAACGACGAACGCGAGACCCATGTTTTGCCCTTGACCCGCGAAGCTAAAGCCCCCAACGGTAAAGACAGATTCAACGTTATCTTTTTCTTTTGTATGGTAGTAGTTATTCACTTCATCCAATACAGCTTGCGTTTGTTCTTGCGTAGATCCCGGCGGTAGTTGAACCATCGACAGGAATACCCCTTGGTCTTCTGCAGGTAAGAAAGACGAAGGGAGACGCACGAACATTAACGCCATGCCCGCAACTAACACTAAGTAAATCAATAAATAACGACCAGTGCCGTTAAGCATACGACTTACGCTGTCGGTATAGTGGTGAGCTTGTTTTTCAAATGTTCTATTGAACCATCCAAAGAATCCTTTTTGAGTACCATGGCTGCCTTTTTCAATCGGCTTAAGCATAGTGGCACACAGTGCTGGCGTTAAGATCATTGCAACCAGTACGGATAAGAGCATCGATGATACGATAGTAATTGAGAACTGGCGGTAAATTGCCCCTGTAGCACCCCCGAAGAAGGCCATTGGGATAAATACGGCCGAGAGTACCAATGCGATACCGACTAACGCACCTTGGATTTGACCCATTGATTTTTTGGTCGCTTCTTTTGGTGATAAGCCTTCTTCTTGCATAACACGTTCAACGTTCTCAACAACAACGATGGCGTCATCGACGAGTAGACCGATGGCGAGCACCATCGCAAACATCGTCAAGGTGTTAATTGAGTAACCGAATGCCGACAAGATGGCAAAGGTTCCTAGAAGTACCACGGGTACTGCAATTGTTGGTATCAATGTGGCGCGAATGTTTTGTAGGAACAAATACATGACGACAACAACCAACATAATTGCTTCGACTAACGTTTTTACAACTTCGTTAATTGAGATTTTAACGAATGGTGTTGTATCGTATGGATAAACAATTTCTAAGCCTTGAGGGAAGAACGGTTTCATCTCTTCAAGTGCTGCACGAACGTTGTTAGAGGTATCTAACGCATTCGCGCCTGTTGCTAACTTAATACCGATACCTGCTGCTGGCATGCCATTAAAGCGGGCAATCGTACTGTAGTTTTCTGCACCGAGTTGAACTTCCGCAACATCTTTAATGCGAACTTGCGAACCATCTTGGTTCACTCGTAGCAGGATGTTGGAGAACTCCTCAACGTTATTTAAACGAGTTTGAGCAATAATTGATACGTTTAAACGTTGGTTCTCGATTGATGGCGAACCCCCGAGTTGCCCCGCTGCAACCTGGTTATTTTGGACCTTGATTGCATTGATGACATCGGTTGTTGTCATGTTGTACTTAACGAGCTGCTCTGGTTTCAACCAAATACGCATTGCATATTGGGTACCAAACAGTTGCGTCTCACCGACACCATTGACTCGGCTAAGGGGGTCTTTAATATTCGAACCCACATAGTCGGCAATATCGTACTGACCCATTGAGCCATCGTTTGAGACGAAACCTGCAACCATCAAGAATGAACTGGTTGATTTATCGACACTAATACCTTGTTGCTGAACTTCTTGTGGCAACAGTGGCATCGCCAGTTGCAATTTATTTTGCACCTGAACTTGCGCGATATCTCCATCAGTACCCGCTTCAAAAGTTAGCGTAATACTTGCTGAACCAGATGAATCGCTGCTCGATGACATATATACCAAGTTATCGATACCATTCATGTTCTGTTCGATAACTTGCGTTACTGTATTTTGTACCGTCGAGGCATCCGCTCCCGGGTAGTTAGCTGAGATAGAAACAGCCGGGGGCGCGATAGTCGGGTACTGAGCAACAGGTAACTGGATAATTGCCAACAGACCAGCAAGCATGGTGATAATCGCAATTACCCACGCAAAAATTGGTCTTTCTATAAAAAACTTAGGCATTAATCAGCCGCTCCCTTATTTAGACTTTTCTTCAGGTTTAGCCTGATTGTCTATGGATTGCGTTTCTAAGTTAGCTTCCTTAGGAACAACAACAACGCCAGGTTTGATTTTTTGTAGACCAATGACGACAACGCGATCACCTGCCTGCAACCCATCTGTTACCAGCCATTTGTTGCCAATAGCTTGCGCTGCTTTAACTTGTCTGACTTCAATTTTGTTCTCAGCACCAACCACCATAACTTGTGAAGTACCTTGAGCTGTACGAGACAAGCCTTGCTGTGGAACTAAAATTGCTTGTTCAATCACACCATCTTCGAGAATAGCGCGAACAAACATGCCAGGAAGAAGCTCTTTGTCCGGGTTAGGGAAAACAGCTCTCATAGTGATTGAACCTGTTGTCTCATCAACAGTCACATCAGAGAATTCCAGTGTTCCTTTTTGAGTAAATTCTTGGCCATTGTTACTGATTAAGCTAACAGGGGCTTTACCGGCTTCTTTCTGTACAGCGCCTTTGGCTATCTCATTTTTCAGACGCAAAAAGTCTTCACTTGATTGAGTGACATCTACATAGATAGGGTCGAGCTGCTGAACACGCATTAATTCAGTGGCTTGACCCGTAGAAACTAATGCACCTTCAGTGATATTAGATTTACCCGTACGGCCACTGATTGGTGCTGTTACTTTGGTATAGTTCAAGTTGATACGGGCACTTTCAACTGCGGCTTCAGCTGCTTTAACGGCAGCAAGTGCTTGAGCATAAGTTGAGGTGGCTTGGTCGTATTCTTGCTGACTTATATAGTTAGTCCCTAGCAGTGGTTTATAACGTTTAACGGTTAAACCGGCTAAATTCGCATTCGCTTGTGCTTTTGCTAGTTCTGCTTTCGCACTGTCAAAGGTGGCTTGGAAAGGTGCAGGATCAATCTGATACAAAGATGTCCCCGCCTCTACATCGCTACCTTCTTTATAGTTGCGTTTTAGTACAATCCCACTGACTTGTGGACGGACTTCAGCAACACGAAATGCGGATGTACGGCCTGGTAATTCGGTCTTAATAGTCAGAGGTTCAGCTTTAAGCGTAACAATTCCTACTTCAGGCGCCGGGCGTTCACCGCCACCTTTTTGGTCATCGTTACAACCTGATAAAACTAAGCCACCTGAAAGAACCAACAGAGCCAGAGGTAACACCCCTCTGTTTTTTCGCATAAGTTAACCTCAATTAATCGACATGAGTTCGAAATAAAAATAAGAAAAATGGTAAACAATAAGATTTATCACTATGCTATAGTACAAACATACACTAATGTATGTAAATCAGCTTTCGATAGAAACGGGTCACAATGGCACGAAAAACTAAACAACAGGCTGAAGAAACCCGTCAGGAAATACTAGATGCTGCGATCAAAACATTCTCTGAGCGGGGCGTTTCTGCCACATCACTAGCCGATATAGCAAATGCAGCGGGTGTAACCCGAGGTGCTATATACTGGCATTTCAAAAATAAAGTTGATCTTTTTTACCAAGCTTGTGAATTTGGTGATAATCAAATAGTACAAGCTGAAGAATATTATCGTTCTAAATATACCAACGATCCACTCTCAATACTAAGAGAATTACTAATTTTTATTTTAACGGATTTTATTGAAAATCCTAAAAATCGTGCACTCATGGAGATTTTTTTCCTAAAATGCGAATTAGTGGGCGAAATGGCTGCATTAGTGGATTTCAAAAGAGCAAATTATGTTGCTAGCCAATATCGAATTATTGAGATTTTACGTTCCTGTATTGATGTAGGACAACTTCCTGCAACTCTTAATATTGAATGCGCTGCTATAATGATCCGTTCGCTTATGTCTGGTTTGTTAGAAACATGGTTATTACAATCTGGAAGTTTTAATATAAACCAATATACCGTTACATTGGTTGATACACTGATTGAGACCTTAAAAAATAACGCGGCAATACGAATTTAAGCAATTCAAATAGAATAAACGGGAGAGAAATATGTCATCCATTCTAATTATAGCCAACGGCGCACCTTATGGTAGCGAAACATTATTCAATTCACTACGCTTAGCCATCACCATAAAAGAGCAACATCCTGAGACTGACTTAAAGGTTTTCTTAATGTCTGATGCGGTGAGTGCCGGAATTACGGCTCAAAAGCCAAAAGAAGGTTACAATTTGCAGCAGATGCTAGAGATTCTGACTGCTCAACAAGTGCCTGTTAAATTATGTAAAACCTGTACCGATGCGAGAGGGATAAGTGATTTACCTCTTGTTGATGGTGTCGAAATCGGCACACTTGTTGAACTTGCAAATTGGACTCTTGAGGTTGAAAAAGTACTCACTTTCTAATTATTTTACCAAATGGTTGAAAGAGAGATAATAGTAGAGTAAATAATAGCGAAATGAGTGCTGATATTGGATCGTCAGCACTGCTATTAACCATTAAACAGGGTTTAAAGATATCTCATGAGCAAACATAAAAGAACATGGCTATATCCAGTTAGCGTTTTTTGGGCTTTCGTTATTATCCTGTTTTCATTTCACGTAACAGCATTCGGCGCAAATAATCTTCCTAGCAAAAGCGATATTAACAGCGAACTCAATGCACTCAATAAAAAAAGTAATCTAACTGAAGAAGATAAACTTTCTATTGCTGATTTAGAAAAGTCTGTTGGGTTTTATGATGAGCTAGATAAGCTGCAACAAAAATCGGATGAACTGCAAAAAAAAATAAATCACTCCAGTGAAGAGTCACGTGAAGCTATTCAAGGTCTGCAACAAATAAAAAATCATAGTGAAAGTTCAGAGATTAATTTTACTCACCGGATTGAAAACAGTAATCTTCAGCAATTAGAGTCAATATTGGCGTCTTATTTAGATAATTTACAGTCAGAGCAAAATGATCTGGCCACTTATAATAGTCAGCTTATCGGTTTACAAACTCAACCTGAAAGAGCTCAGGCGATGATGCTTGATAATGCAAGACGGTTGCAAGAAATTAGAAATGAATTAAATAGTACGTTAAATGACTCAGTAAAATTACGAGCAACCCAAATTAATATGTTGCAAATAGAGCAATATTTATTACAACAACAAAATGAATTTCAAAAACGAATATTGCAAGCAAATACACAATTGCAAGATGTATTACAAAAGCAACGAGATTATACCGCAGCATATATTGCGCAACTCGAAAATCAGATTCAGGCCATTCAAGAAGCTATCAGCAATAAGCGTCTTAACGATTCACAATCGACAGTTCGAGAAGCTCAAAGCACCTCCACAACCGATATCGCAGTTCAACAAAACCCGATCATTCAAAAAGAAATAGAAATAAATAATCAACTCAGTAATCGGTTAATTGAAGCCACGCAAGGTGGTAACAAAATGGTGCAAAATGGTATTCGGGTTAAAGCCTGGTTGGAGAGAGCAACACAATCAGAGCGTAATCTTAAAGAACAAATTAATGTATTACGTGGCAGCTTGCTATTATCTCGAATTTTATTTCAGCAACAAATAGACTTGCCGCCGGATATTCTAACCAAAAATCTTCCTGTGGTTATTGCCGATCTGCGACTAGAACAATTCGATATAAATCAACAGCGTGATGCGCTGTACCAAACTAATGATTATATAACTAATTTAGAAAAACAGCAGGCCGTTAAAGTTGGTGGAGAGCAAGATGGGGCGATGCAATTTTCGCCAGAAGATAAAGCCGCATTAGTTAAGTTATTAGATGTTCGTCGTGAACTGCTGGATGAGTTAAATTTTCAGTTAGGTGGGCAAATATCGCAAGCCATTAACTTGCAATTAGACCAAAACCAATTATTAAGCGTAGTCAGTTCTCTTGAAAATACCTTAGCGCAGCAAATATTTTGGGTAAACAGTAACAAGCCAATGGACATCGAATGGTTGAAAGCTTTTCCAGAAGCGGCAACCTATCAGCTTAGTCATATGGATTTTGATTTTTCAGTGGCGAGCCTAAAAAAAGGGTTTTTAAATTCACTGTTAGTGACGATTCCACTACTTTTGGCTGCCTTAGTTTTTGTGTGGCTCAGTCGAAAAATTACGTTACGGTTACAAGATATTGACCAAAAATTATCCAGCTTGCGACAAGACAGCGTATTAAATACGCCTTTTGCATTATTACTGACTCTGTTGCAAACGATCCCAATATCGCTGGTGGTTATTGCTATTGGTTATTGGTTCTTAAAAACGGGTAATACACAAGGTAGTTTTGTGTGGGATTATTGTATTCAGCTAGCAATTTTTTGGACGTTATTTGAGCTGAGTTTCAGAGTGCTTAAGCCGCAAGGGATCGCAGAAAAACATTTTGGAATTGAGAAAGAAGCGGCGGCAAGAATGCGCCGTAGAATGTTGCGCTTGTCTGTGCCTTTGTTACCCCTCATTTATTTTTCAACTTATGGGATGATTAACCCACTTAAAGTGTCTGAAGATGTCATCGGGCAATTAATTGTCTCTATTTCATTATTATTGTTGTGTATTTTTACACTTCCTTTTTGTAAGCAGGTTTGGCAAGAAAAGGGCAGTCATTTAACACGTTCAATTTTGATTACGTTACTGACTTTTTCACCATTAATACTGATTGGTTTGATGATCGCGGGTTACTATTATACGACATTACGTCTTGCTAACCGCTGGCTAGACAGCTTGTATCTTCTGGTACTTTGGTATCTTGTTTATAACGTTTGTCTAAGAGGTTTAAGTCTTGGTGCAAGAAAATTAGCTTATAAACGAGCCCTTGAACGCCGTGCAATGTTAAAACAAGAAGATGTTGAAAATGAGCCAATCACTGAGCCTCCGATGACGATTGAGTTAATTAGTCAGCAGTCGTTACGGCTCACAACTATGGTCTTGTTCATTGTTTTTGCACTAGCATTTTATGCGATTTGGTCTGATTTCATTACTATTTTTTCTTTCTTAGACAGCGTCAATCTGTGGGGATATACCGCGACTTCAGCTGAGGGGGGCAATATCCTTCAGTACGTGACGTTAGCGAACTTAATTTTGGCGATGGTGATTATTATCGTCGCTTGGGTGATGACTCGAAATCTCCCTGGTTTATTGGAAGTCTTGGTATTATCACGCTTGAAATTGAGACAAGGTTCCACTTATGCCATTACGACCATGCTGACCTATATTATTGTGGGTATTGGCGCGATAGCTTCACTTGGTATGATCGGGGTCACGTGGAATAAACTGCAGTGGTTAGCTGCGGCATTGACAGTGGGGCTAGGTTTTGGTTTACAAGAAATCTTTGCTAACTTTGTTTCCGGGATTATTTTACTGTTCGAAAGGCCGATCCGCATCGGGGATACTGTCACAATCGGTACTTATTCAGGTACAGTAAGTAAAATTCGTATTCGTGCAACCACGATTGTGGATTTTGATCGCAAAGAAGTGATCATTCCGAATAAGGCTTTTGTCACGGAGCGGCTGATCAACTGGTCACTTTCCGATACGGTAACAAGGATCACCGTTGCGCTGGGTGTGGCGTATGGTTCTGATCTGGAAAAGGTTAAACAGGTGCTACTCACTGCGGCAACATCCAATAGCAAAGTGATGACAGAGCCTGCGCCAGGCGCTTATTTTACAGGTTTTGGCGCCAGTACCTTAGATCATGAACTGCGTTTTTATGTTCGCCAGATAGGGGATCGCGGTACAACTAGTGATGAAGTGAATAGAGCGATTGATAAACTATGTCGAGAAAACGATATTAATATTGCCTTTAATCAGCTAGAAGTCCATTTGCATAATAGCAAAGGGGATGAGCTTCAGGAGGTTAAGCGTTCTCCTAATGAAAATGATGATAAAACGGCTAATTAGTCGGTTAGATTAATCTTCGCAACTCATTGCGTTGAGCCTTGGGTTGCTTGTTTGCTCAAGTAATCGCTTTTTACAATATCAAGTGCTTTAAGTACGACGTCTGTTTCGATATTTGATGATTCTAATAGGTAGATGAGATCAACCGCTAATTGCGTTTCTTTAGGTGCATCCTTTAGTAAGTCCATGCGTTTTCCTTTTTGCAGGTCGCTAACATTATTTATTCTAAAAATTGGTTTTCCTGATGTTCAATGGCTTTTTCGATACGTAAAAGTGCTTGTCTGCAACGATATAAACGCCCCGCTAAAATCGCAAGATCTTTTTGACATTGATGACGCTGAGTGTGGTCGGCGAGTTGATTTAGGTGTAATTCTTTTTCATCAATCATACCTTGTAAGCGACGTTCAAAGTCTTGATGTTGTGATAAACGTTCATATAAATCAATCTGTTCCTTTTTCTTGCTGAATGAGGTTTCTTTTTCACGTAATGATTGGGTTGATATTTCGCGTGAAATTGCCTGTATTTGATGCACAATTTTTTCGGTTAAAAAATTGACTTGCTGAGGGTGATTTAATGAAACACTATGACAAAGTTGTTGATAAAGTTTGTTTAATTCATTTTGGCAATCGCCAAGGCGAGCAGATTTACGGCTAAACAGTTGCACATCAAAACGAGAATGTGAAAATTCTTGGTCTTTAATTGGCTCAATCCGTGTTTCTAGGGAGTCAATTTGCGTTTTTAACGCATCCAAAAGCGCTTGTGTTTTCATTTTTGTTCTCAATAAGTAGGAAAAAGAGCGGAATATTGACATCCAACAAGAAAACTCACTGGAAATAGACGGCTTCTTATTGCAATTTTATGGTACTTTACATAGATTCTAACCTTTCGTGTTTACTATATTGGCTTTTATTATGACCGCTAAAGAGCAACAACTGCAATTGATTAAAGAAAGTATCGCAGCTATTCCTGATTATCCGAAGGAAGGTGTGCTATTTCGTGATATTACGACTTTGTTAAACAATCCTGCCGCATACAAAGCAACGATTGATCTGTTAGTTGAGCATTACCAAAACAAAGGGATCACTAAGATTGTAGGGACTGAAGCCCGAGGTTTTCTATTCGGTGCGCCAGTGGCATTACGTTTAGATGTGGGTTTTGTGCCTGTTCGTAAAAAAGGGAAACTCCCACGTGAAGTTCTCAGCATGACTTACGATCTTGAGTACGGTACGGATACGCTCGAGATCCACAAAGACAGCATCACCGCAGAAGATAACGTTTTGGTTGTCGATGATCTACTGGCAACTGGTGGGACTGTTGAAGCGACAGTAAAAATGATCAAACAATTAGGTGCAAATGTTGTGGAAGCCGCATTTATCATTAGCTTGCCTGACTTAGGTGGCGTTGAACGCTTGCAAAAAGAAGGCATCTCATCCTATAGCCTAATTGAATTTCCTGGTCATTGATTTTTAAAAACTCCCCACAATTTTCCTGACTATTTTTATCACAGTCTCGCCGTAGAGGTTGAGGCTGTGGTAGCATGGTACTATTATTAATGCACCCTGTTTAATTACTGTGGAATCCATGAGCTATCAGGTACTTGCCCGTAAATGGCGCCCCCAAAAATTTTCAGACGTTGTTGGCCAGCAGCATGTCTTGACCGCACTTGCGAATGGGCTGGAGCATCAGCGGCTTCATCACGCCTATCTTTTCTCGGGTACTCGCGGTGTAGGTAAAACCACAATTGCCCGTTTATTTGCGAAGGGTCTCAACTGCGAAGCCGGTATTACCGCCACCCCTTGCGGTAAATGTGCTAACTGCCTAGAAATCGAACAAGGTCGCTTTGTTGATTTAATCGAAATTGATGCAGCGTCTCGAACGAAAGTTGAAGACACGCGTGAATTACTTGATAACGTACAATACGCACCTGCGAGAGGGCGGTTTAAAGTCTATTTGATTGATGAAGTGCATATGCTTTCTCGTCATAGCTTTAATGCGTTATTGAAAACCCTTGAAGAACCACCAGAGCATGTGAAATTCTTACTTGCGACGACGGACCCACAAAAACTGCCTGTGACGATACTGTCTCGCTGCCTGCAATTTCATCTTAAAGCTTTGGATGTGACGCAAATCAGCGAGCAACTTGAGCTTATTCTCAATGCTGAAAATATTGAACATGATCAACGTGCGCGCCAGCTTATTGCTCGGGCTGCCGATGGCAGCTTACGTGATGCATTAAGTTTAACTGACCAAGCTATTGCGATGGGTGAAGGTAAAGTCACTGCGGATATCGTGAGCCAAATGCTGGGAACGCTAGATGATGAGCAGCCTTTAGCCATTATCGAAGCATTAGTTCGTGCCGATGGTGCTGGAGTGATGACGCAAGTTCAACAAGCTGCATCTCGGGGAGCTGACTGGGAAAATTTATTAGTTGAGATTTTATCTTTACTCCATCGCATTGCGATGATCCAGCTTTTGCCCGCAGAACAAGAAACGGACCCGTCATCGACTGAAGGTCGTTTAAGGCAAGTTGCGAGGGTTATCTCTCCCGCAGATTTACAACTTTTTTATCAAACCTTACTGGTGGGAAGAAAAGAGCTACCATTCGCGCCAGAAAGGCGCATGGGAATTGAAATGGCATTGCTACGCGCATTGGCCTTCCATCCTAAAAGTGTGATAGCTGAAATTGAAGTACCACCAAAATTGGTTCAAAGCGTACCAAATCAAGTAATACAGCCAGAAATACCCGCTGTAACCAACCGGCCTGTAACTCAGCGAATCAGTCCTGAAAACCTGCCGGAAAATAGCCCGACCTTGCAATTGTTAAAAGCGCGGCAGGCGCTACAAGTTCCTCAAAATGAGGATCCTGACTCAAAAAAGAATAAACCGGCGATGCCTGAAAAGGCTAAGCCGGCGGCATCAGCACTAGAAAGGCTGGCCGCGGTGACCAGCAAGCATCAACAAAATATTGCGAATAAAGCCTCGGGAACAGTAAAGCCAGAAAAACCAAAGCAGTATCAGTGGCGATCGCAAAATGAAGAAGTCATTGAACCCAAAAATACGATAACGACACCAACAGAAATTAAAGAAGCGTTAGAGTATGAAAAAACCCCGGAGCTGGCAGTTAAAATTATTGAAGAATCCCGAGAGCGAGATAGTTGGTCTGGCGAAATTGCGCAATTAAATATTCCTAAGCTGGTTGAACAATTGGCTTTGAATTCATATAAAGAAGAAATAGACGAGTCGCAAATTGTTTTACATCTGCGATCTGTTCAGCGCCATCTTGATAAGCCAAGCGCTCATCAAGCACTGCAAGAGGCATTAAGCCAGCATTATGGTCGCACTCTTGAACTGAAAATCGTTCAAGATGATAATATAGCGGTCAAAACACCGCTTGAATGGCGACAGGCAATTTATGAAGAAAAGCTGGCGCAAGCTCGTCAGTCCATTATTGCGGATAAAACAATTCAGAAGCTGCGCACCATGTTTGATGCTCAGCTTGATGAAGAAAGTATTCGCCCCGTTTAACGCGACAGTCGATAGATTTAAGCTGTGGCCTCAGTTGTGAGAGAAAATTATGTTTGGTAAAGGTGGATTGGGTAACCTGATGAAACAGGCCCAACAAATGCAAGATAAAATGCAGAAAGTTCAGGAAGAAATCGCTCAACTAGAAGCGACGGGTGAATCCGGCGCGGGTATGGTTAAAGTGACCATCAATGGTTCACATAACTGCCGTCGTGTTGAAATCGATCCTAGCTTGCTAGAAGATGACAAAGAAATGCTGGAAGACCTGATTGCTGCGGCATTCAATGATGCGGCTCGCCGTATTGAAGAAACGCAAAAAGAAAAAATGGCTGGCGTTTCAAGTGGTATGCAACTACCACCAGGCTTTAAGATGCCATTCTAATGCAAACAAGTCCGCTTCTTGAATCATTAATGGAAGCACTGCGCTGCCTCCCCGGAGTGGGGCCTAAGTCAGCGCAGCGCATGGCTTTTCACCTATTGCAGCGTGATCGTAGTGGTGGCATGCGTTTAGCGCAGTCATTGACTCGGGCAATGTCTGAAATAGGGCATTGTCGTGATTGCCGAACGTTTACGGAACAAGATGTCTGTAATATTTGTGACAATCCACGTCGCCAGCAACAGGGGTTAATCTGTGTGGTGGAAAGCCCTGCGGATATTTATGCCATCGAACAAACAGGTCAGTTCTCAGGGCGTTATTTTGTTTTGATGGGGCATTTATCCCCTTTAGATGGTATAGGGCCGATGGATATTGGTCTGGATAGATTAGAAGAGCGTTTATCTTCGGAATCGATTACCGAGGTGATTCTGGCAACTAATCCGACAGTGGAAGGGGAAGCAACAGCAAACTATATTGCACAGATATGTGGGCAGTATGGGGTGATGGCGAGCCGTATAGCCCATGGGGTTCCAGTCGGTGGGGAGTTGGAGTTAGTTGATAGTACGACGCTTTCGCACTCGCTCTCCGGCCGTCTTAAACTTTGATATCCTCGTCATACTTTGCGCCGCAGGTGTGTTGGCTTCACAAAGCTACCCGAATCACATACTTATGTATGCTCATCGGGATAGCTTTGTTTGCCGCCTTCCTGCAACACAAATTATTTAGAGGATGTTCTAAAACATCTAAAACATCTAAAATCTGAATTTTTCAAATAACGTAAGTGGCTGTCGGAATATTTTCTAATTCTCTGCTTTTATTCGTGATTTGTGGAATTTTTTGTTCTCTTCGCTTGAATTTTTGTTTTTCGCCCCCAGTTCTTCTGCATCGGTAAGTCAAACCTATCCAGTTAGATTGATGAAATAGAGGCGATTAATGAGCATGAAAGGACAGGAAACGCGTGGTTTCCAATCAGAAGTTAAACAACTACTGCAGTTGATGATCCACTCTCTTTATTCAAATAAAGAAATCTTCTTGCGCGAGCTTATTTCGAATGCATCCGATGCGGCAGATAAACTCCGTTTCCGTGCGCTGTCCCAGCCAGAACTGTATGAGAATGATGGCGAATTACGCGTTCGAATCAGCGCTGATACAGATAAAGGTACACTGACGATCAGTGATAACGGCATTGGTATGAGCCGTGATGAAGTTATTGATAATTTAGGTACTATTGCGAAATCAGGCACAAAATCTTTTCTCGAATCTCTCGGAAGCGACCAAGCAAAAGATAGCCAAATGATTGGCCAGTTTGGTGTGGGTTTCTATTCTGCATTTATTGTGGCAGATAAAGTGACTGTACGCAGCCGTGCAGCGGGCGCTCCAGCAGACCAAGGGGTTTTCTGGGAATCTGTGGGTGAAGGCGATTATACCATCGCTGATATTGAGAAAGCAGAACGTGGAACTGAAATCACATTGCATCTGCGTGATGATGAAAAAGAGTATTTAGATAATTGGCGTTTACGCTCAGTCATTAGTAAATATTCTGACCATATTGCCTTACCGGTTGAAATAGAAACTAAAAATGAAGAAGACGGTACGGTTACTTGGGAAAAAATAAACCAAGCTAAAGCGCTGTGGACTCGCAGTAAATCTGAAATTTCAGATGAAGAATATGTTGAATTCTATAAACATATTTCCCATGACTATGCAGATCCTCTCACTTGGACTCATAACCGTGTTGAAGGAAAGCAAGAGTACACAAGTTTGTTGTATGTGCCGTCACAAGCCCCATTCGATTTATGGAATCGTGACCAACAGCACGGACTAAAGCTATATGTACAGCGCGTCTTTATTATGGACGATGCTGAACAGTTTATGCCTAACTATCTTCGTTTTATCCGTGGGGTGCTAGATTCAAACGACTTACCGTTGAACGTGTCTCGTGAAATTTTGCAAGATAGCGCATTGACTCGTAATCTTCGCAGCGCATTGACTAAGCGTGTACTGCAATTGCTTGAAAAATTAGCTAAAAATGATGCTGAGAAATATCAATCATTTTGGCAACAATTTGGCTTAGTGATGAAAGAAGGCCCAGCAGAAGATATGGGCAATGGGGAAACCATTGCCAAACTTCTGCGCTT
Source organism: Providencia heimbachae ATCC 35613 (assembly GCF_001655055.1). Taxonomy (GTDB): domain Bacteria; phylum Pseudomonadota; class Gammaproteobacteria; order Enterobacterales; family Enterobacteriaceae; genus Providencia; species Providencia heimbachae. The sequence continues at coordinate 97,327 of NZ_LXEW01000042.1, forward strand.
TGCGACAACATATACCGATAGCAGCGAACAAAATGTCTCTTTAGAAGACTATGTTAGTCGTATGGTCGAAGGGCAGGATAAAATTTATTATATTACGGCTGATAGCTATGCGGCAGCAAAAGGCAGCCCGCATCTAGAGCTATTCCGTAAGAAAGGAATTGAAGTTCTTCTGTTGTCCGACCGCATTGATGAATGGATGATGAACTATTTATCTGAGTTTGATGGTAAACAGTTCCAATCTGTCAGCAAAGCCGATGAGTCATTGGATAAATTAGCGGATGAAAATCAAGCTGAGCAGGAAGAGGCAGATAAACAGCTCGCACCATTTGTTGAACGTGTAAAAAGCCGCCTAGGCGAACGTGTTAAAGAGGTTAAGTTAACACATCGTTTGACCGATACGCCTGCGATTGTAACAACGAATGTGGATGAAATGAGCACGCAAATGGCGAAGTTGTTTGCAGCTGCAGGGCAAGCTGCGCCAGAGGTTAAATATAACTTCGAGCTAAATCCAGCACATCCATTGGTTAAAAAAGCATCTGAAGTATCCGATGACGCTATTTTTGCAGATTGGGTTGATGTTTTGTTGGATCAAGCCTTACTTGCTGAGCGCGGCACATTAGAAGATCCAAACTTATTTATACGAAAAATCAATGAATTACTTTTGAAGTAATTTAGTGATTCATTTTCGTTTTTGAGCATAAACCACGCTTTAGTCGATACTTTAGCGTGGTTTTTTTCTTTTGCGAAGAAAGTTAAATGCGAAATCGTTTACGTGTCTTCTTGAGTAAAGCGCTATGCTAGTGGTATGGTAGCTTGTTTTCTTTTCAAATTATAAAAAACTAAATAGCAAGGGGTTTACGCAATGCGTATCATTCTGCTCGGCGCTCCGGGCGCAGGTAAGGGCACTCAAGCTCAATTTATTATGGAGAAATTTGGGATTCCGCAAATTTCAACAGGTGACATGTTACGTGCCGCTGTCAAATCGGGAAGCGAATTAGGTATACAAGCTAAAGAGCTGATGGATAACGGCAAATTAGTTACTGATGAATTAGTTATTGCGTTGGTTAATGAGCGCATAAAACAAGAAGATTGCCGTAATGGCTTCTTGTTAGATGGCTTTCCACGCACTATTCCTCAAGCAGATGCAATGAAAGAAGCGGGTATTACCGTTGATAGCGTTCTGGAGTTTGCTGTTCCAGATGAAATCATTGTTGAACGCATTATTGGTCGCCGTGTACATGCACCATCAGGTCGTGTTTACCATGTTAATTTCAACCCGCCAAAAGTTGAAAATAAAGATGACGTCACAGGCGAAGAGTTAACTATTCGTAAAGATGACCAAGAAGATACCGTACGTAAGCGTTTGGTTGAATATCACGCATTGACTGCACCATTGATTGCTTATTATCAAAATGAAGCAAAAGCAGGCAATACAAAATATTTCAAATTAGACGGAACTCGCAAAGTTGCAGAAGTTAGTGCAGAACTTGCAAAAATTCTTGGCTAACAGTTAGAATATATGATTAATAAAGGCAGCGATAACCGCTGCCTTTATTTTTGTGCCACTTGCGGGCAAAAATAGTTATTAGGCTGTGATAAAGTTGGGAATTATTATCAAATAGGAACAATTGTCATGTCAGAAAAAAAATATGGAATTCTACTCGCCAATTTAGGCACACCCGATGCCCCAACAACATCCGCAGTGAAACGCTATCTAGCCGAGTTTTTAAGTGATTCGCGTGTTATTGACGTACCTCGTATTATTTGGAAGCCTATTTTACATGGTGCTATTTTGCCGCTTAGATCATCTAAAGTTGCCAAACTATATCAATCTATTTGGCTAGATGGCGGCTCACCACTTTTAGTCTATTCCCTCCGTCAGAAAGAAAAGCTCGCACAATGCTTTCCAAGCATTCCGGTTGAAATAGGTATGAGTTATGGTTCCCCATCCATAAAAAGTGCTGTAGATAGCTTAATTGGGCAGAATGTGACTGATTTAGTGGTGCTACCGTTATATCCTCAATATTCCTGCACGACTACCGCTGCAGTTTATGATGCCGTAACCCGTGTTTTTCAGGGAATGCGTACGATCCCATCGCTACATTTTATTCGCAGTTATGCGACACACCCGGCTTATATTCAAGCACTTGTCGCATCAATTGAAGAGAGTTTTGCTCAGCATGGTGAACCCGATAGACTGGTTTTATCTTTCCATGGTATTCCCCAGCGTTATTGCAATACCGGTGATATTTACCAACAAGAGTGTGAAAAGACGGCTGAAAGACTTAGAGCGGCATTAAACTTTCCCAGTGAGAGAGTGCTATTAACTTATCAATCTCGTTTTGGCCGAGAGCCATGGTTGATGCCATACATGGATAAAACAATGCACGAATTACCCGCTCAGGGTGTTAAGTCCGTTCAAGTTATCTGCCCAGGCTTTTCAGTCGATTGCTTAGAAACATTAGAAGAAATAAGTGAGCAAAATAAAGAATTCTTTATTGGCAGCGGCGGGGAGAGTTATCACTATATACCTGCATTAAATGATAGTCAGAAAAGTATTGACATGCTTAAAACTATTATTAATGACGAAAATATAAACATTGATGGCTTAAATTAATACAATAAACTGCGGTTATCTATATATCAAAAATTTCAAAGTTGACTATAATACTTATCTAAAACTTAACGATACTATATAAAATATGTCATTTGGAATTAATATGAGCAATGATCAAGAGTCACAACGTGGTCTAAAAAAGACGTTAATGCAGAGCCCACAATTTAATATACAACCAAGTGATGAAATTGACCTAATGGCTTTATTTGCAGTATTACTGAGAAACAAATGGCTAATAATTTCATTTACGGTTGTGATGACGGTTATTAGCATTGGTGTTGTAAGTTATTTGCCTCAAAAGTGGATCAGTACAGCGATTGTTATTCCACCAAGTTCTGAGGAAATTCAGGAAGTGAACGCGCTGAGTGCGCAATTAAGTGTTTTAGAAGTCTCACTTGATTTAAGCGCTCAGCGTATTTTTAGTTCTTTTATTGATCAATATCGTTCAAAAGTGAATCAGGAATCATATGTAAGAAGCACTGAGTATTATAACAAATTATCAGAACGTGTTGATTCAGAAGACAATACTCTTGCAAAGCAAAGACTGGTTAACCAGATCATCTCTGATAGCATTCAGCTTAAAGATCAATCAAAAGAAAAAAACAGTACCTCGAATGATATTATTTTAAGCTTTAGTGCATCTAAGCCGACAGAAGCCCAAGACTTACTTGAAGGGTATGTACGCTATGCGGCATCGAAGGTGAGACAACAAATTAAAGTGGAAGTTGAGAATGCGATTGCCCAGCAACTGGTATTTGCGACAGAATCTTATAAACAAGAAGTATCTAAAATTCGTACTGAATACGATGTTAAAGTTGAAAGATTAAAGCGTGCAGTTGATATTGCAAAAGCCGCTGGGATTGAAAAACCGATTGCCAGTGATTCGGTTTCAATTAATGACGATCCTGATTATCCAATTGCCCTAGGAACAGAGGCGTTAGAAAAGAAATTACTGATCGAGTCACAAAATCGTGATTTAGCTTTAATGAGTGAAAGCTTACAAAATCGTAAAAATTATATTAATAATTTAAATGAGCTAACGAGTAAAGAATTGGATTTCACACCAGTAAAATTTATTCTTGCGCCGGATTTGCCATTGCGAAAAGAGTCTCCTAAATCTTCGTTGATTGTTGCATTAAGCGGAATATTAGCATTAATTATAAGCTGTGCGTTTGTGTTAAGTCGCGAGCTATATCGAGACTACCGAAAAGAAAATAGCCATATTCACGAGTAAACTCTTATTAATGATCAAACCAGCACCTTGAGACAAGGGTGTTGGTTTGATTTTATCGTGCTAGAATAGGGGATGTTCCTTTTCTGATTTTTCTCAATATGAAATTCCCCGGCCAACGTAAGTCAAAGCATTACTTCCCTGTTAGTCTCAGAGATCCTCTTTTGCAACCACTTAAAGAAAGGATGACTGACGATGAAAATTGTAAATCATACATTGTAGGTATTGATCAAACATTAGTTGATATCGAAGCTAAGGTTAATGATGAATTTATTCAGCGTTATCAATTAAGCCAAGGCCATTCGTTAGTTATTGAAGATGATGTAGCAGAGCGGCTATATGATGAATTAACGAGTAATTCATTGATTAGTCATGAGTTTGCCGGCGGTACCATTGGCAATACGCTACACAATTACTCGGTATTAGCGGATGATCGATCTGTTTTGTTAGGTACAATGTGTAATAACATTCAAATCGGTAGTTACTCATACCGTTACTTGTGCCATACCTCAAGTCGTATGGATCTCAATTATTTACAAGGTGTTGATGGGCCTATTGGCCGTTGCTTTACGCTGATCACCGAAAATGGTGAACGTACATTTGCTATCAGCCCTGGACATATGAACCGTCTTCATCCTGATAGTATCCCCGAAGAAATAATTGCAGGGGCATCAGCGCTGGTTTTAACTGCCTATCTAGTGCGTTGCAAGCCGGGTGAAACGATGCCTGAAGCAACGATGCAAGCTATTGCGTACGCTAAAAAATATAATGTGCCAGTTGTATTAACCCTTGGCACTAAGTTTGTAATTGCACAAGACCCTCAGTTTTGGCGTGATTTCTTAGCAGAACACGTTTCTGTTGTGGCGATGAATGAAGATGAAGCATTGGAATTAACCGGTTTTAGCGACCCGTTATTGGCTTCGAATATGGCGCTAGATTGGGTAGATTTAGTGCTGTGTACCGCAGGGCCATCAGGTTTGTATATGGCAGGTTTTACTGAAGACGATAATAAACGTATCACCCAGCACCCTTTGCTACCGGGTGCTATTGCTGAGTTTAATTTATATGAATTTAGCCGAGCGATGCGCCATCAAGATTGTACCGCGCCACTACGTATTTTTTCGCATATCGAACCTTATATGGGAGGCCCCGAAAAAATCATGAATACAAATGGTGCCGGCGATGGTGCTTTATCTGCGTTACTTCATGATATTACGGCAAATTCTTACCATCGTTCAAACGTACCAAATTCAAGTAAACATGAACGCCAATACCTGACTTATTCCTCTCTAGCTCAAGTGTGCAAGTATGCAAATCGTGTTAGTTATCAAGTTCTTACTCAGCACTCACCCCGTCTAACTCGCGGTCTTCCAGAAAAAGAAGATAGTTTAGAAGAATCTTATTGGGAAAGGTAATCTCATTATTACCTAATTTGAGTGTAATAAGATAAGGCCCCTGTATAAATTATATTATAAGGGGCCTTATTGTTAATAATGGTTACCATTTTTATTTAAAACTAAAGGTAAATAATTATTGCTGATATAAGTATTGAAATTAATTTCATCGATTAAATATTATTTAATTATAATAAGAGTAATTAATTGCACTTAAATTAAATTTCGGTGAGGTTAATATATAATCTGTGACTCACTCTTGGCTAAACCACGCCTTGATTTAGCGATTAGGGTATTCAGGCGTGGTTTAGTCAATACTAATATTTAATTAAGCTTCTTTAGCTTCACCTAATTTACCATCAACTTTGACGGATTCAATTTCTTTGACATCTTCAGCTTCGTAACGCATTGCTTGCGGAACAGAGATTTTAATTGCAATAAAGACAGCTAAGGATCCACCAACGAGTTTACCAAGCAAAATAGGGAGAACCAGCGTTGGTTGGAAGTTTGCCGTAAAGGCTAAGTGATCGCCAATGGTTGCTTGAGCACAAACACCGAATGCAACACAGAGCACTTTATCTCTTGCACGCATATCTTTGAATAAGTGATAAGTCGCAATAATGTTTGCCATCACCATAATAAAGCCTAGAGAACCCGTATCGCTTAATTTTAAACGGTTACTGAGTGCACGAACTAAAGGCTTACAATAGCGTTGGAACAGATAACAAATTGGGAATGTACCTGCTAGCATGATACCAATGTAGCCGGCTATCTCAATGGCTCGAAATAATTCGTCCTGGTCTGCAAATAGCGGGTCGAATCCCCATGCCCCAAATACTTTGGTAAATACCCCTGTAAAATGTTCAACAATAGAGAAGGCTAACACTAATTTGACGAAGGCATCCATAATTTTACCAAAAATTAAAAAGCCTGCGACCATCCACATTGGGCGATATTTTAAACCCGCAGCTAATAAGAAACAGAATACAAATAACGGCATCAAATATTGCAACATGGTCAAAAAATCTAACGTTAATTGATGGGTTGCAGGTGAATTAGTGGAGATAATATCTCGAACCGGAATATTGTTGAATGTTATCAATAGCAGTGAAGCGAGCACACCAAATGGGATCGAAATAAGCCCTGCCATTGCACCTAATGCAAGATATTTATGATCTTTTCGATTTAACATGGTTAGGCCAACTGGGATCAGGTAAACAATGGTTGCCCCTGATGTGTAGCCGATCAACATCGCAGTGATCCACATATCACGATTGGTTGTCAGTGCATCTGCAAGTTGGTAACCGCCCATATCAACCGCAATAATCGATAGAGCAGCGATAGAGACATCTGATCCTACCGATGAAAATATAGGACCTAATACATATGAGATAAGCTGTGAAAGTAGGGGAACTGCCGCCATGATCCCTGCTTGAGCAAGAAAAACAGGGCCGATTGAAAATATTCCGTTAACAAATTCTTTTCCAAGCGCGCTGGTGGGTCTAACAATAGAGGCTACGGCACCAATAATGGCTCCGCACATGATTAAGTAGATAATATAATTACCGAATTCAGCCATGGTAGGGTTTCCTTTTTTATTTTATTTTGGAAAATTTAATTTCTTAGTTGGCGAGAACGCGCAATGATGTCGCGATATTGTTCCATCACACCTTGCATATTCGTTCCATCTGGCGTTGTCACGATGGCATTGCGTCTGACAGCCATTTCGTGGGTGATCCCAAGTCCTTTACGAGCAAGTAAGGCTGCACCGAGTGCGGTGACTTCACGGTTTGCTGGTGTTTCAATATTTTTTTGTAATAAATTTGCTAAAAATTGCTTAAAGTACTGATTTGACGACAACCCTCCATCGACAGAAATAGATGGGCCTAACGGTGAAATTTTTTCCATAGCGAAAATAACTTCTGCTGAACGCGCTGCGATTCCTTCTAATACCGATTGCATCATGTCTTTTTTGTCGGTATCTAGGGAAAGCCCTGCCCACAGTCCCGCAGCACTTCTATCCCAATATGGACAGCCTAAACCGGATAAAGCGGGAACAAATGCCAGTCCTCTTTTAATTGCGGACTCGCTTCTAAAATCAGTAAGTTCATCGAATTGATCAAATAAACCTATTTTTCGGGCCCAATTAATGGCTGAAGCCGCATTGTAGACCCCGCCATCAAGGCCAAATACAGGAGCTTCGCCCGGAAATTTCCAGCAAAGCGTTGGCAGTAAGCCAGATTCATGGGTTTGTGGGATATCTGTACCGGTAAGCGCTTGCAAGAAAGCACCTGTACCAAAAGTTATTTTGGCATCGCCTTTTTCTCGGCAACCATGGCCAAACGTACCGGCAAATTGGTCAACAATAATTGATGTCACTGGGGTTAAGTGCCCATCAAGATTAATTGCACCGAAATCACCAATATTATCTTTCAGTGGTGGTAAACAGTGAATTGGTACACCGAATATTTCGCAGAGCTCTTCGTCCCATTCTAAGGTATGGATATTGAGTAATGAGGTGCGTGATGCTGAGTTGTAATCAGTCACAAAGACATCACAGAGCCTGTCAAGAAAGAAGGCATCCATGGTACCAATACGTAGCTTATTTTTATCTGCTAAGGTTTTTGCACCAACCACATTCTCAATAATCCAGCCCATTTTGCTGGCGGAAAAATAAGGGTCGAGCGGTAAACCAGACTTTGACTGTACAATGGGTTCATAGCCGCTATCTTTGAGCTGTTGAATGTGTTTCTCTGTGCGTAAGTCCTGCCAAATAATTGCATTATAGAGTGGGCGCTTACTGTCAGCATCCCAAGCCACAATACTTTCACCTTGATGACAAATACCGATAGCATCCACAACCTCACAGCTATTTAAGCATTTAACAATATTGGCCAATATTTCTTCAGGATCGTGTTCAACCCAGCCACTATTGAGCGTGATCTGCTTATGAGGAATGCTCATAGGGGAGTGGTAATGACCACTTTCATCAAAGACGACGACCCGGGTTCCCGTTGTTCCCTGATCGATAGCGGCATAACGTTGATTGAGCATCGCTTTTCTTCCTAGTGTTATAAATGTTGTAATATGGTCTGTTTTTTTGCTTACTATCGTTCAATCGGAAATAAAATCCACAAAAAACTCACAATAAGTTTCATGAATGTGATAAATATCACAATAAAGTAACAATGTGAGTAGTTCTTGGTTTTGGTTTGATTTTTTTGTTGCTTTGGTTGTTGAGTTTGTGGGAATTATGTGGTTTTATGTGTCTAAGTTATATGTTAAGGATTTCAGCCATGGATATTAATAATAAAAAAAGTTGGGATGTCATTGTTATCGGCGGTGGTGTCATTGGCTGTGCAGTGACCCGAAAATTCACTTTGATGGGTGCTAAAACACTGTTGCTTGAGCGTGGTGGCGATATTTTATCGGGTGCCAGTAAAGCAAACAGTGCATTATTACATACGGGATTTGACGCCACACCAGGGAGTCTCGAGCTCGAATGTATGCAAGATGGATATCGTGAATTCATTGAAATTAAAGATAAAATGAATTTACCGATATTAGAAACCGGTGCATTAGTGGTTGCTTGGAATGATGAGCAGCTTAGTAAACTCCAAGGTATTGTGGAGCAAGCACACACTAACAACGTACTCGATGTCACTATCATTGATAAAGAAGAGCTATATCGTCGAGAGCCTCATTTAGCACAAGGCGCACTTGCTGCTGTTTCCGTTCCCGGAGAAGCGGTAATTGATCCTTGGAGTACGCCGTTGTCTTATTTAACCCAAGCGGTCAAGCACGGCGCTGAATATCGTTTTCATTGTGAAGTGAAAAATGGTGTACTGACAGATGAAATGTGGTGTTTATCCACATCTAAAGGTGCGTTTTCTGCCCGTTTAGTGATTAACTGTGCAGGTATCAATGGTGATATCGTTGAATCCATTTGCCATCCATCACCATTTCAAATAAAACCGCGCAAAGGGCAGTTTTTAGTTTATGACAAAGCGGCGGCGGCAGACATTAATGCAATTATTTTGCCTGTACCAACCGCCATTACCAAAGGCGTGCTGCTCTCAAAAACTATATTTGGTAATTTGCTTTTAGGGCCAACAGCAGAAGAACAAGAAGACCGTTGGAAAGCGGAAGTAAAACAAGAGGTGCTGCAAGATTTAATTGATCAAGGCTCTCGCATGCTACCTTCTTTGCATAATTACAGCGTGACGGCGACTTACGCTGGACTTCGCCCTGCAACGGAAGAGAAATATTACCGGATAAATGATTATCCTGAAAAACAGTGGCTATGTGCTGGGGGTATTCGCTCTACAGGCTTAACATCTGCACTGGGTGTTGCTAATTATTTAGGTAAACTTTATTCGGAAAACTTCACGCCACTATTTGAATTATCGCCACCACAAGCGCTGATATGGCCAACAATGCCAATTATTTCGGAATATCATCAACGTGATTATCAATGCAAAAGTAATGGCGGTATTGTGTGTCATTGTGAGTTAGTCACACAAAGAGAAATTGAAGCCACATTTGATTCAGATATTCCTCCTGAATGTTTAGGCGCATTACGACGTAGAACGCGAGTGATGATGGGGCGTTGTAATGGGTTTTATTGTAGTAGTCAGGTGGCTGAGATTATCAATGGCCGTTTTGACCATACATTAGCGGTGGAGGCACTAAAATGAGTTTCAATTATGATGTAGTTATCATTGGTGCGGGGCCGACAGGTATCGCAGCTGCGCATACATTGCGTCGTAGAGGTATTCATAATATCGCGATTTTAGAGCGAGAAGCTCATGCTGGTGGGGTTCCTCGTCACTGTCAGCATCCAACGTTTGGTTTATTGGCTTTTAAGCGACCAATGAAAGGTAATCAATTTGCCGAGAAAATGCTTAAAAGTCTTGGTGATACGCAAATTTTTACCCGTAGTAGTGTGATTAATGTACAACCGAATGGTGTGCTTTTAGTTTCAATGCCTGAAGGGGTTGTTGAAATGACGGCGAAACGAGTATTAATCGCAACAGGGGTAAGAGAAACACCACGTCATCCGCGACTCGTTTCAGGATTGCGTCCTCAAGGGGTTTTGACGGCGGGGGCATTACAGCAATTTATTTATCTTAATGGTAAAAAACCGTGTCGTAATCCGGTAATTGTTGGTAGTGAATTAGTGAGTTTCTCGGCGTTATGGACACTCAAAAATGCCGGAGTAAAAGCGCAAGCGATGATTGAAAGCGGCGAACGCATTTTAGCATTCAAACCAGCGACTTTATTTGCAAAGGCAATGGGTACACCCGTTTATTTAAACAGTAAAATCACTGAAATCGGCGGTTTAGAGCGTGTCGAGTATGTCGTTATTGAAACCGCAGGGAAATCCCACAAAATTGTGTGTGATTCTGTTATTTTTACGGGTGGTTTTGTGGGTGAAAATACGTTAATACGTAAAAGCCATCTTGATTTCGAGGCCAGTACGGGGAAGCCTGTTACCGATCAATATGGGCGCTGTTCTGATATGAGCTATTATGCTGCGGGTAATATGTTGCACCCTGCGGATATGGGCGATCAGTGTTATCAAGAAGGGTTGTTAATAGGGGGAAACATGGCGGATGATTTACTTGAAAATCACCATCAACCAACCCTAAGTAATAAACCCAGATTACCAATCAATATTGATAATCCGATTAGCTTTAGCGTGCCTGCCTGTATTGATTTATCAGGTATTTCTGCGGATAAAATCGTCTTTAACATTAAAGTGAATAAAGCAGTGACAGGCACCATTAAAGTGATGGCTGGTGATACTGTGTTATATGAGAAAAATCATCGATGTTTACCAACAAGACGTATCTTACTGAAAGGTATCGATTTAACAAAAGTACAACAGGATGCTACTGAAATTCGCATCACTGTTGTATAGTGCTGGAAATGTTAAATGGTCATAAGGGTAAAACTATGAATGAGGGGCGTTCCTCAAAAGTGCGGCATCAGACGATTATTGAGCTGCTATCGACTCAAGGTCAGGTGTATGTCCAAGAGCTTGCAACGCATTTTAATGTGGCGCAAGAAACTATCCGCCGTGACCTAAGTAAACTCGAAACACAAAAATTATTGAAAAAAGTCCACGGTGGTGCGGTAAATATTCAGTCTAAATTTGAGCGTAATTTTACTGAAAGGGCACAAGCCGCCGTTGAGGAAAAGAAAGCCATCGCCACAAAAGCTGCAGAATTAATTAAATCGGGTGACACACTATTTATTGATTTTGGTACAACCACTTTTGAATTTAGCCAGCGTATTAAGTTAATCGATAATTTAACGGTGATTACTAATTCACCTTTGCTAGCCAATACTTTGCAGGAAAATCCAACAATTGAAACAATTCTAATTGGTGGTCAATTTAATGCGGCACAAAATGCTTGCTTAGGTGCGATTGCACTAAAAAATATCACGGAATTTTTTGCAGATTATGCCGTGATTGGTGCAGGAGCAATCCATTCACAGCATGGTGTGATGGATCAGCACGTTGATGAGGCGGCTATTGCACAAAAAATGATGGAAAACAGTGATAAGTTGATTGTGTTAGCGGATGGCACAAAAGCAAATAAGCATGCCGTTAATTTTGTCACTGGGTGGGATAATATTGATTTCTTAGTAACAACCAGCAAAGAATTTAAATTATCAGAAAATAAAAAACGTCCTAAGACAAAAATTATTCTTGCGGATATTGAATAAGTTTTAATTTAAATAAGCCAATTTAAACCGACCCTATGAATATTAATTAATTTTTCATAGGGTTACTATACTCAAAATTTGAATGCACCAATATTAGGAATTAATATGACTCTCTATTTTATCGCCTGCCCTTATTCTGATCCAGACAGTAATATTGTTGAAATGCGCTTTCAAGAAAGTACGAAAGTTGCGGCTGAATTAGCGCTAAAAGGTATCGCTACTTATAGCCAAATTACGATGACACACCCAATTAACCAATACTTGGCAGCAGAGGGCAAAAAAGTCGCTTGGTCATCCATTGATATGGAATTTTTAAAACGCTGCGATGGCTTGATTGTGCTGACAGTACCAGGCTGGGAGAAAAGCGGTGGTGTTGCTGCGGAGATTCAGTTTTTTAAAGATAAAAATTTACCGGTATGGACGTACGATGAATTTCTTCTTGAAATTTAACTCTTCGTCATATTTTGAATGTAGGAATGTAGCTTGTACAAGATCGCCTTAATTGCATATTTTTGTATGCACCTAGGAATGATTTTATTTTTGACCAACCTACAATTTGAATTATTTAGGAAAAGATAGGGAAGTACTTTATTGATAACTTCCCCTTTAATTATCTGCACTTAAGATCGAATTTTTTTATTACGCTTTTTTTGTATTAGTGAAATTAGGTTAGGATATATAATAGAAGATACAATAATAAAAATACCCAAAATTTGTATCAGCGTTATTTTTTCATTTAATAGGATGTAAGCAAAAATAATCGCAGAGGGTAATTCAATCGAAGAGAGTATCCCACCCAAGCCTGGACTTAATAATGGCATTCCTTTACTAAAGCAAATTAAAGGGAATACGACTGAAAAAATGGCAATAATAGGTGCCCATTTAAAGACAATCAGTTGGTCATTAAAATCGATATTGTATCCACAAAAAAGCACAAGGAAAAAACTAGCACCGATAGAGATATACATCGCTCGTTGAATCGGATCTGCATTTTTAACCACAGTGTTAGTCACGATTAATGTACAAGCATATGCACAAGCGGAGCCGAATGCCAACATTATACCTATCCAAGATAATGTTATTTGACGGGTGAAAATTTGTGTCGCTAGGATAGTACCAACCATGATAAAAATAACCGCTATGAATTGATGTTTAGTTGGAATGTTTTTTTTGAAAATAATACCAAAGATCATCGCTATCCATACTGACTGCATTAAAAGTACAGCAGCGACGGTCACTGAAATATACTGCAGTGATGTGAAATATAAAATATTTGTGCTTGCCATTGCTAAACCTGATAACAGTAGTTTTGCTCGGCTTATACTATTTAATTTAAATGCGTATTTTTTACGCTGAGTAAAATTAATACTGATTAAAATCAGGGCTGCGCAAAATATTTGAGAAATTAATAAATTCGTCGGTGATGCCCCCTCATTGGTTGCTATCTTAAATATGGAAGCCGGTATTCCATAGCTGATTGCACCGAAAAGAACAATGACACTGGCATTTGCTTTCATTAGTTTATCTTTCTGAACAACGTATGAGTTAAATGAAACAAGCCAGTAGCTAAGGCTACTGGCTTGATACACAATTGACGACTCTTTTGGTACGACAAATTTAAAAGTAGGTTAGAGGACGGGTTTTAGATATTCATCTAAATTTTTCCCTTCACCTTTTTTATCGTTATCAGTGTCAATAAAATCATCGATGGAACAACCAAATTCTTCGACATCATTACACATTAATGTCGCCATTGATTTGGCGATTTCATGTTCACCGATAATAATGTGGTCAGCGCCACGCTCTTTAATGAAGCTGACTTCATCGTCATAGTGAGCACGGACAATCACAGTAACATCCGGGTTAATTTCTTTTGCGGTAGCAACAATTTCACCGGCTTCATAACCATTTGGAATGGTCAGAAGTAACGTTTTAGCGCATTCAATGCGGGCTAGACTAATAATATCTTTATTAGCACCGTTACCTAAAATTGCACTGAACCCATTTTCAGCCAGCTCTTCAAATCGCGCCCGGGTGTCTTCAACAACAACCAGCGGAATACCCCTTCTGCGCAGTTTGTCTGCTAGCATACCACCGACTCGGCCATAACCGACAATGATGGCATGACCACAAATATCGACAGGAATTTGTGTTTCATCTTCCAGCGTTTCTTCAAGTAGCTGCTCTTCGATGGTTTCTGTTCTTTCTAAGTATTTATCAAGTAAGGTGAAGAGAACAGGGTTTAGCATAATTGACACAATCGCACCGGCTAAAACAAGGTTTTGAGCGTCTTTATCCATTACGCCTAGTGCTAAGCCCATACCGGCTAAGATAAAGGCAAATTCACCAATTTGTGCAAGACTGACAGAAATGGTTAACGCAGTTCGCCGTGAATGACCAAATAAGCGAACCAGCACTAAAGCCGCAGCAGACTTACCGATGATGATAATCGCCAATACCGCTAAAATACCGAGAGGTTGCTCAATCAGTACCATCGGGTCAAATAACATCCCGACAGAAACAAAGAACAGAACCGCGAATGCATCACGCAGTGGCAGCGTGTCTTGAGCGGCACGATGGCTAAGTTCTGACTCATTTAACACCATGCCCGCAAAGAATGCACCGAGAGCAAATGAGGCGTCAAATATGGCAACCGCAGCGTAGGCAATTCCTAGGGCAAGGACAAGAACGGCTAATGTAAAAAGCTCACGAGAACCTGTAGAGGCGGTACGCGATAAAATCCATGGGATTACTTTGCGGCCGATAACAATCATAATGAGGATGAATGCAACGACTTTACCAATTGTCCATGCAAGCCCAATCAAGAGCTCGCTAACGCTGGCTTGGTCGGTATTCATAATTTCAGCAGCAGCGGGTAACAGCACCAGTGCTAACACCATTGCCAAGTCTTCGACAATCAACCAGCCAATGGCTATTTGCCCGCGTTGACTCTCAATTAGCTGCCGTTCTTCGAGTGCTCGAAGCAATACGACGGTACTGGCAGTGGATAAACATAGACCAAAGACGATCCCAGTAAAAACACTCCAACCAAACAGCATGGAAAGACCAAGACCTAATAAAGTAGCAACTGCTATTTGTGCTATTGCGCCCGGAATTGCAATCGCTTTTACAGCAAGCAAATCTTTAAGCGAAAAGTGAAGGCCAACCCCAAACATCAATAGGATTACACCAATTTCAGCCAGTTCTGGAGCAAGCGCTCCATCAGCAACAAATCCGGGGGTAAAAGGACCTGCAAGAACACCGGCTGCAAGGTAACCAACTAAAGGGGAAATTTTTAATCGCTGCGCGATCATTCCTAACAGATATGCAAGGGCGAGACCACCAACAATGGTTGTAATTAAGGGCGTTGAATGCTCCATTTAGTCTCCTCTGGGTTATTATAAAAAAATAGGTGGGTACATGCCTTTGACTTTTAAAATGACGGTGATGCGTACTATCATTTTGAAATACAAATATCATGTTTTTATATTTTATCTTTTTTTGAGATAAATTTCCTTAAAAAAATGAAATGTTTTTAAAATAAATGCGGATTATAGGTGCTAAATCGTTACAAGGTTTGAGTTTTCATGATAATTGACTAAGATTCTCATCAAATCTAGCGGTAACAACCCATACTTATATTTAGATAAGTATGGGTAAAATAAGGAAATAAATCTATTTGTTGCCTATATTTGGTAACAATACTGTAAAAATCCCAAGTAATGGGAGAAAAGCACAATATTGATAAACTTGTTCGATACTGGTTTGGTCTGCAACATATCCGAGCACCGCAGCACCAACTCCACCCATCCCAAAGGCTAGGCCGAAAAATAGCCCCGAAACCATCCCTGTTTTACCCGGAATAAGGTCTTGTGCATAAACGAGGATTGCAGAAAAGGCGGAAGCGAGTATTAAACCAATAATTACGGTAAGGATACCTGTCCAATAGAGTGATGCGTGAGGCAAAATTAAGGTGAATGGTGCAACCCCTAGGATAGAAAACCAAATCACATATTTGCGCCCAATTTTATCGCCAATAGGCCCACCAATCATCGTGCCCGCAGCAACTGCAAATAAGAATACAAATAAATGGATTTGGGCATTTTGCACCGAAACACCAAATTTATCGATCAGATAAAAGGTGTAATAGCTGCTAATGCTGGCTAAATAAAAGTATTTAGAAAAAATTAGGATGAGCAAAATCGCTAATGAGCCAATAACTGCTTTACGTGGTAGTACCTTAATATTGTCAATACTGACAGGTTTTTTACTGGCAGCGCGATGCTGTTGCTTATACCAGCTACTGACTTGCAGCAAAATAACAATTGCGAGCAGAGCTGCAAGAGAGAACCAACCAATATTACCTTTTCCATAAGGCTCAATAATTAGTGCGGCAAGTAATGGACCTAAAGATGCACCTAAATTCCCGCCCACTTGGAAAAAAGATTGTGCAAGGCCATGGCGTCCACCGGATGCCATACGAGCAACACGGGATGATTCAGGATGGAATACCGATGACCCAGTTCCGACTAATGCTGCCGCCATTAAAATGACCGGGAAGGTCTCTGCCATCGCCAGTAAGATTAAGCCTGAAAGCGTAAAGGTCATTCCAATGGGTAACGAATAAGGCTGAGGGTGTTTATCCGTATAGTAACCGATTACAGGTTGCAATAATGAGGCTGTAATTTGATAAGTCAGGGTAATCATCCCTATTTGGGCAAAACTCAATGAGAAATCAGATTGTAGCAGTGGGTAAATCGCTAATATTAACGATTGGATCATGTCATTAAGTAGATGGGAAAAACTAATTGCCGTCAGAATACTAAAAACCGTTTTCCCTGTTTTATTTAATGGTTTTGACGGGTTGGTGTTATTGGGTGTTGTGGTTTGCTCACTCATAATTATCCACTTTTGGGGTTAAATGTGGTGTCACATCATCTTGTTAAATAATTGTTATCAATATAACCGAAATACAATTTATTTAAATCAATAAATCATTTATATGAAAAATCACCTCAAGCAATTATTTGAAGTAGATCTCATTTTTATGAAACGAATTTCTTATTCTGCAAGGGCTATCAAATCTTGATCTAATTTTTATGCTATAAAACGTTATTAACAGACCAACTATAATCTACACATACTGTAGAAAATTCCTATATTAGCAGGGAGAAATGTATGAAGTTTACATTTAAGGCGTCGGCATGTGCGCTAACGGTATCTTTAGCGCTATTACCGGCGATGATGGCAAATGCATGGGAAAAAGATAAAACCTATAATATCACTATCTTGCACACCAATGACCATCATGGGCATTTTTGGCACAACGATCACGGTGAGTACGGTTTAGCCGCACAAAAAACCGTTGTTGATGAAATTCGTAATGAAGTGGCAAAACAGGGCGGCAGTGTTTTGTTGCTCTCGGGCGGTGATATTAATACCGGTGTCCCAGAGTCTGACCTGCAAGATGCAGAACCTGACTTTAAAGGAATGAACTTAGTGGGTTACGATGCAATGGCATTAGGTAATCACGAGTTTGATAACCCATTAGAGACTTTACGCCAGCAAGAAAAATGGGCAACGTTCCCATTCCTTTCCGCCAATATTTATCAATCAAGTACAGGGAAACGTTTATTTAAGCCTTATCAAGTTTTTGACAAACAAGGTGTTAAAATAGCGGTGATGGGACTGACTACCGATGATACGGTGAGAATTGGTAACCCGGCTAATTTCCCAGATGTTGAGTTCCGAGTACCTGCAGATGAAGCGAAAAAAGTAGTTGAAGAACTTCGCGAAACCGAAAAACCGGATATCATTATTGCCGCGACTCATATGGGCCACTATGACGATGGTAAGCATGGTTCAAATGCCCCTGGCGATGTTGAAATGGCGCGAAGCTTACCCGCTGGCTATTTAGATATGATTGTGGGCGGTCACTCACAAGACCCTGTTTGTATGTCTCAAGAAAATAAAGATTACAAACAAGCAGATTACGTGCCGGGCACACCTTGTGCACCAGATAACCAAAATGGAACTTGGATTGTTCAAGCCCATGAATGGGGAAAATATGTTGGTCGCGCGGACTTTGAATTTAAAAATGGTAAATTCACGCTTAAACACTATCAATTAATTCCAATTAATTTGAAGAAAAAAGTCACCAAGGAAGATGGCTCGAGTGAGCGAGTTTACTATACCCAAGAAATCGCACATAACCCTGAAATGACTCAGTTACTAACACCTTATCAAAATAAAGGTGATGAGCAATTGAGTGTGAAAGTTGGTGCTGTCGACGGTAAGCTAGAAGGGGATCGCAGTAAAGTCCGCTTTGTGCAAACCAATATGGGACATCTATTGCTAGCCGCGCAAAAAGAGCGTGCAGGTGCAGACTTTGCCATCATGAGTGGCGGAGGCGTCCGTGACTCTATTGAGAGTGGCGATATTACCTATAAGGATGTGCTGAAAGTTCAACCGTTTGCGAATGAGTTGGTGTATGTTGATTTCAAAGGGGATGAAGTTATTCCTTATTTGACGGCAGTTGCCAATATGAAACCGGATGCCGGTGCTTATGGCCAGTTCTATAACGTCAGCTTAACGTTAAATGCAGACGGTAGCATCAGTGATGTGAAAATTGATGGCAAACCAGTAGATACAACTAAAACCTATCGTATGGCGACATTGAATTTTAATGCAATCGGTGGTGATGGTTATCCAAAAATTGATAATCATCCAAACTATGTCAATACCGGTTTTGTTGATGCGGAAGTGCTGAAAGGTTATATCGAGAAGCATTCGCCATTGAAAGCGGCTGACTATGAGCCTAAAGGCGAAATCGTTTATAAAAATAAATAAATGATGCTGATTTTTTGATACAAAAGCCCCAATTTGGGGCTTTTTGCCATTTAGCGCTTAATCTTTCTTTATTTCTGCAAAAGTGGCATTTAACACACTTGCAAGATCGCTCGGGGCTAATTCAATATCTAGCCCTCGTTTTCCACCCGAAACAAATAAGCTAGAATATTGCTGCGCTTGGCTATCAATAACGGTAGGCAGGCGTTTTTTTTGGCCTAAAGGACTGATACCTCCAAGGAGATAGCCGGTGATTTTTTGTGCAAATTGCGGATCAGCCATTTCGACTTTTTTAACCTTAAATACTTTGGCGACTAATTTTAAATCTAGATGGCCTGATACGGGGGTTACTGCAACAGCTAAGGTTTTTTGATCGCCATTGAGCGCCACTAATAAGGTTTTGAAAACCTGTTTTGCGTCAAGACCCAGTTTACGAACGGCTTCATCACCAAAATTACTTTCATTTGGGTCATGATCATAAGGATGTAAGGTAAATTGAATTTTTTGTTTTTCGAGTAGTTTTACCGCGGGAGTCATATTAATACCTGATATTTTTTAATAAGTTATTTACGTAAATAATCGACAAGGCTACCTTCACCAAATAGGTGTAAAGCACCGACAGCGACCACATAATTACCCTCAGGCAGCGCTTTTAGGATTTTACTCCATTCTAAATTACGTTGGGTCATTAATGCTTCGTAGATATCTTTGCTAAAGGTATTCGGCAATGTAGCACAATTTTCAGGTTGATAATCAAGCCACCAGCTGATCATCGTTTGTAATGAACGTGCATTAGCACGCCAATGCATTAATGAATCTTGTAATAATGCTAAGCCTTGATGCGGTAACTTCAGCAGTAACTCGACTTGAGAACGGGTTCCTTCAAGCTCAACAATTTTTTTTTGTTGAGCTTGGGCGCTGCGTAATAATTGATAATCAATGCCGTAGTGGCCGCGTAGCCCCAATTCTTGCGCTTGAGTGGCTTGTAAAATGAGCGCGATTTGCCACGAAGGTAGCGGATCAAATTGCATGGGATCTTGGCGAAGTTCTTGGCAATATTGTAAAAATAAAGTGTATTCATCTGTGGTGAGGCGTGCTTGCACGGGAATTTGAATGGTAGGATCTGAAGGAAATGCTGAGTGAGTATCCGTGATATCTGCTTCAACAATTAGCGCATCGGCTTGGTTCATTTTTTCTAATAATATCGCAGAGAGGGGAAACATGTTTTCAGTTCCCATATGAATACTGCCCACAATATGTAATTTTAGCTTTTTAGATAGACGAACATCGATAGCAGGGTAGGGATAAACGGGAGCAACACCAGTATGAAGCCAATTTTTTAAGTTTTCGAGTAACTTTCCCATAAATAACTTACCTACCTTTAAGGATCAGATGAGTAGGTTAAACAATCTTGCGCTGATTTGCGAATCACAGCGCAAGATAAAATCATTTTTTACACAAGATGCAAAAATTGCGTTATGACTACGTTATGCGTTATTGCTTTTTTGCTTCAAAATTGACAATAAGGCAAACAATCCGAAAGCACTGAATAGCATTTCAATACCGATTAGCGTGGTTAATAATGCAATCGAAGTAATAGGGCCATTACCTACTAATAAATAAGCAATGAAGAAATCTAGCAGACCGATAGCAATTTGCATCCAGCCACTTGCAGAGCTAATTCTTTGGAAACCTGCATATAATCGAATAATACCACCGATGATAAATAAGACGGCGATAACGATAGCCATTGCAATCAAGCCTTGCAGTGGTTCTTTAATAAAAGAATAACCCACGATGCAATAAAGGATCCCGATGACAAAACCAAATAACCGTGACCAGCCGGTATAGATAGCAGAGCTTAAAATACTCACAATTGTTGCCACACCACTCAAAATGAGTAACACACCAACGACGGCACTCACGACAATACCGGAAGCCATTGGATTAAGTAGACAAACAATACCACCAAGGAGCAATAATACACCGAGCACCATAATTAGGTTACGCTGCTTTTTAATGTCACCACTGGCTAAATTAGATAACTTCTCGCGATTAATATTTAACATAAAACTCCTCCCAAAAATGAATACTTAAATACTCGTCAGACTTCAAGATGCAGGCGTGTATTAATAATGCCACAGGGGTTGCACTTAGCTATCCGGATGACATAGCTTATCGTAGTTCTTGGGGTATTTTCACTTACTACTTACCCGCAACTCGAACTATTTTGAGTATAGTCTATATCACTAAGTAGAATTTTATTAGTTTTAGATTGGTGAATGATATTTAAATTAATAATTTAGCAATTAATGTTAAATTATCAGCGAGTTAGTGGCTTTTTATGATGGGTAATTTGAATAATTACCCATTTATGACCGCTCAGTTTAGATTATTAGCGGCTTAGTTTTTTAAGTGAGCCTAATCTTTTTCGCTTACCACGGCTTGATATCCAGCATCGGTAATTGTTGCGATTAAATCAGCCGCGCTCGCATCACTTTCGATAATAGCATACTCAGTAGTGACGTTAGCACTTTTGACGTCAGAACGCGCATTTAATGCTTTGGTTACTGAAGCCACGCAGTGTGAGCAGGTTAAACCACTTAGGGATAGTGTTGTTTTGTTCATGTTTATCTCCATTGTACCTTTCATTCTTCGTACTACAGGGGTGTTGGCTGTGTAAAATTACCCGAATCACATACTTTTGTATGTTCATCGGGATATTTTTACTTGCCGCCTACCTGTAGCCCGAATTATTTCGGGTAACCTTTTGAGTTATTTGCCATTCTTCGTACTACAGGGGTGTTGGCTGTGTAAAATTACCTGAATCACATACTTTTGTATGTTTATCGGGATATTTTTGCTTGCCGCCTACCTGTAGCCCGAATTATTTAAGGTAACTTTTTGAGTTATTTGCCATTCTCTTTGCTATAGAGCTCAATTATGTGACCCGAGTGGCTCAGCATAACTAACAGCCATATAACTTTAAGTATGACGGGTATATAATCAATATACGCTAAAGGTTACACCTTCCTGTAAGGTTAAAGTCAAGAGGGAATGATGAATATTAGTGAAATTGCAAAAAAAACAGGTTTGACGACAAAAGCGATCCGTTTTTATGAAGAGAAAGGACTCATTACACCGCCGGATAGAGGTGAAAACAGCTACCGATATTATCAAGATAAGCATTTTAATGAGCTAGTTTTGCTCAAACAAGCCAAAGATGTCGGATTTACCCTTGAAGAATGTGGTGAGTTATTAGGGCTATTTCGTAATCCAAGCAGGCACAGTTCTGATGTAAAGAGCACAACGATTGCGAAAATTAATGAAATAGAGCAGACAATCGTTAAATTGTCTGCGATACGAGCGACGTTGCAAAATTTAGTGGATGCATGTCCTGGGGACGACGGGGCAGATTGCCCGATTATTGATCATCTTGCTCGGGGCTGTTGCCACCAAGAGAAGGCTTAACCTTTAAAGTTATACCATCCACGGCGATAACCACCACTTCAGTTTCAACGGAAAGCGGAATATCCGAGTAGACACGCCAGCTTCCATCCGCTAATCGCACACGGCTAAAGCCTTCTTCGGTATCTGTCAGTAAACGCGCTTTTACACCAATCAGTTTATGGCTAATTTGGTTAACATTATCAGCTTTGGTATTCTGACGTCCACTGAGCCATTTACGCCATAATAGGGCGGAAACAACCGTGAATATAGCGAATAGCAAACCTTGCCATTCCCAACCGAGGGATGGCAAGGCTAAGGTGATAATACCGACAAGCACAGCGGCTATACCTGACCATAATAAATAGCCGCCAGTTCCGAGTAGTTCACCAATCAGCAATAAACCACCAAGACATAGCCAAAACCATGCGGGCTGAGTGCTGATAAGTTCTATCATTCTTTTACCTGCTTCTTATCGGCTCGGGCTTTTTTACTTTCGCCGATAAGCTCTGTGATACCACCAATTGCGCCCATTAGACTACTGGCTTCTAATGGCATCATGATTACTTTACTGTTTTCTGCGGAACCAATACGGGTTAAGGCATCTGTGTATTTTTGTGCCACAAAGTAGTTAATGGCTTGCATATCACCGGCTGCGATAGCGTCAGAAACCATTTGGGTTGCTTTCGCTTCTGCTTCAGCAGCCCTTTCACGTGCTTCAGCTTGTAAAAATGCGGATTGGCGTTCACCTTCAGCTTTGAGGATTTGAGATTGTTTTTCCCCTTCCGCTTTCAAGATAGCTGCTTGACGGATACCTTCAGCTTCGAGGATATCGGCACGCTTAGTCCGTTCTGCTTTCATTTGTGCGTTCATCGCACTGATCAGTTCTTTAGGGGGTTTTACGTCACGAATTTCAATACGAGTAATTTTTACACCCCAAGGGTTGGTCGCTTCATCAACCACATGCAGCAAGCGGCCGTTAATGGAATCACGCTGAGACAGCATCTCATCCAATTCCATTGAACCTAGAACAGTACGAATATTGGTCATGGTTAAATTGAGTACCGATAGCTCCAAATTACTCACTTCATAAGCAGCGCGTACAGGGTCAACCACCTGAATAAAGCAAACCGCATCAATAGTAACGTTAGCGTTATCCCGTGAAATAACTTCTTGAGATGGGATATCGAGGACTTGTTCCATCATATTGATACGACGGCCTATTCTATCCATAAATGGTACGATAAATGCCAGTCCGGGTTGTAATGTACGAGTGTAACGACCAAAGCGTTCAACCGTCCATTGGAAACCTTGAGGCACTGTTTTTACACAGGTAAAAACGATAACGATAGCAATAAAAATAATAATCGGTATCGCACCAAACGCGAACAAATCCATATCAGTAATCCTTAATTAGTAAAGTAATGAATAAACTTGTCGGCGGTATTTACTGGCGAGTGCATCACCGGTTCCCATCGCTGACATAATATCCATCATGGTTTTCTTAACCGCGCCATCCCCTGCATTGAGATCTTTTTTCAGGAAGGTCATTAGCAGCTCTAACGCTTCTTCATTGCGATTCACTTCATGTAATTTTAGCGCTAATTGTACCGCTAGGGCGGTATTTTCAGGTGTTTGATTAAATTCTTGCTGCAATTGCTGGATTTCTGGTGTGTCAGCAGCTTGCTTTAATAATTCGATTTTTGATATAAGCCCTTGATAACGGCTGTCTTTATCTTGCATTGGCACTACTTTTAGTGTGATTTCGGCATCATCCACTAAATTTAAGTTAATTTGTGTTTCAGCAAGCAAGAATGTGATATCACTATTTTTGGCGTTAATTTGATGTGCTTCTTTCAATAAAGGCAGCGCTTCTAATGGTTTACCTTCAGCAATCAGCTCGGCAGCTTGTGCTGCTTTCAATTCTTCTGGGCTTGGTAGAACGCGAGACAGTATTTCGAGTACCGCTTCTTCAGGTTGTGGGCCTTCAAAGCCGTCCACAGGACGACCATTTTGCAATACATAAACGGTTGGGATAGCTTTCAAGCCAAATTGACTGGCTATCATCTGCTCTTCGTCACAGTTAACTTTCGCTAAAATAAATAATCCCGCGTAGTCATTGGCAATCTTATCAAGTGTGGCACCAAACTCTTGGCAGTGTGGACTGCGTGGTGACCAAAAATAGAACATAACGGGTAGGTTCGTTGATTGTTCAATGATTTGATGCAAATTGGTTTCGTTAATATCAATAATTTGAGCGTTAGCAAACATAAGGAGGTCTCTTTAAATAATTGTTCTCATTAACATTAAAATGGGGCTTTTTTTCGTATTTTCAAGCCTTTTTACCCTGATTAGCCAGTATTTTATCCATCAGCCTATCGGGTAAAATACGTTTAAGGATACGAACAACGACCGTCAGTAATGTGACAGAATAACGTATGCGGGGTCGAGGGCTCTCTAATGCATGAATTAACTTTTGTACCACATGCTCAGGGGTTAAGGTAAAGCGCGCTGCAATACCCGGATTTTGAACGGGTTTATCTTTTTGTGTTTGTGCCACATTTTGAGTGAATGCGCTATGAATAGGACCGGGTTCAATTAAACTGACATGGATGCCTGAGCCCTTTAATTCTAGACGTAAAGCATCGGACCAGGCTTCTAATGCGTATTTACTTGCAGCATATGCCCCGCGTCCAGGGGTCGAAATAATCCCCATAACTGAGCTAGTTTGCACAATTCGCCCTTCATTATGGGAAATCATGGCTGGCAATAGGCGTAAAGTTAATTGGTGAACGCCAAAAAAATTGGCTGAAAATTGGGATTCTAATTGTTGGCGACTAACCGTTGTTAACGCACCATAAACACCAAACCCTGCATTATTGAATAATCCGAAAAGACGCCCTTGGCACAATGAGAGCACCGCATCCGCCGCGGCATCTATGCTATTGTTATCATCAAGATCAAGGGCGACGGTATCAAATCCCAAACTTTGAAGACGCAATATGTCTGCTTCTTTTCGACAGGCGGCAATAACATGGTAACCGCGTTGGCGAAGTGTTTGTGCGGCACAAAAACCGATACCACTTGATGCACCTGTAATAAGCACTGATTTTTGCATAACTTTACCTATTTGCAGCCGTAATTTTAGTTAAAACCTATATACTCGTCATTCTTTACGCTTTAAGTCAATTTTACTCGTTAGACGGTAAAATATACACAGAAAGCTGTTTTTCCATAAAATCAGTAATGGAAGGCTGCGCCGCTTCAGTCGGATGGATACCATCTTGTTGTATCCACTCAGGCTTGGTGATCACTATTTCCATATAAAATGGCAGCAACGGAATATTATTTTCTTGTGCCAGTTTTGGATAGAGCTTTTCAAAGCTTGATGTATAGCGTTTACCGTAGTTTGGCGGGATGCGAATTTGCATTAAAAGCGGTTTCGCACCCGATTGCTCTATTTTATCGATAATTTGCTGTAAATTAGTTTCTAATTGTTCTACAGATAACCCCTGTAAACCATCATTAGCCCCTAACTCCACCAGTACCCAGTTAGGTTTATGTTGTTCAAGTAGGGTAGAAAGACGCTCTAGCCCTTGTGCTGAAGTGTTTCCACTAATACTGCCGTTAATCACGGTAACCGGTGGTGATAATTTCTGCCAGCGTTCGGCAAGCAATGAGGCCCAAGCCTGCTCCGCCGGTAAGCGATAGCCTGCACTTAGGCTATCACCTAAGATCAATAGCTTAGTTGTCGCCAGTGCGTGTCCACTTGCGGTCAGTAACAGGAGAAAAACCAATATATGTCGGCGAAAAATATTCTTGAAGTTCATCATCTCATTAAACGTGTTGGCCAAGGTGAACATGAACTGACTATATTGCAAGGTGTTGAGCTAATTGTCGAGCCCGGCCAAACAATTGCGTTAATCGGTGAGTCTGGTTCAGGGAAATCAACCTTATTAGGAATTATAGCCGGGTTAGATGACGGCACAAGCGGCAAAGTCAGTTTACTCGGACAAGAACTCACCCAGATGAATGAAGAGCAACGTGCGAGCTTGCGAGCAAAAAGTGTCGGTTTTGTTTTTCAATCGTTTATGTTGATCCCAACCTTAAATGCCTTAGAAAACGTTCAGTTACCTTCTTTATTACGCGGTGAGTCTGAGTCGAGTAGCCAACAACATGCTATCAGCTTACTCACCGAGCTAGGCCTTGGAAAACGATTAAAACACATGCCTGCACAGCTTTCGGGTGGGGAGCAACAACGTGTAGCTTTGGCGAGAGCCTTTAATGGTCGACCTGACATTTTATTTGCGGATGAACCCACCGGTAACCTTGATCGCCATACCGGTGACAAGATAGCTGATTTGCTGTTCTCGATGAATAAAGAGTATGGCACAACCTTAATTTTAGTCACCCATGACAACGAATTAGCGGCACGTTGCCAGCGTAGGTTAAGACTGGTTGATGGCCTATTGAGGGAAGAGGCATGATTTGGCGCTGGTTTTGGCGTGAATGGAAAACGCCGTCGTTATTAATTGTATGGCTCGCGCTGACCCTTGCGGTTGCTTGTGTATTAGCCCTAGGCCGGATTAGTGATCGTATTGAAAACAGCATGAGCTACCAAAGCCGTGAGTTACTCGCGGGGGATCTGGTTTTACGATCATCTCATCCAAGCGATCCCGCATGGATACAGGAAGCCAAAGCGAGTGGGCTGAAACTGAGTCAACAAATTTCATTTTCAACCATGGCTTACTCGACGGCAGATGAAGATATTCGTCCTCAGTTAGTGTTGGTCAAAGCCACAGATAACGCCTACCCATTGTATGGTGGATTAGTGACTGAGCCTGCGGGGCTACAGCCCGAAAAAGGGCAAATATTGGTGGCACCACGTTTATTAGAGTTGCTAAGCCTCAAAATTGGCGATCAAATCGATATCGGTGATGCCACATTGAAAGTTGCCGGTACATTGGTACAAGAGCCGGATAGCGGTTTTAATCCATTCCAAATTGCCCCAAGAGCTTTAATTTCCCTTGAGGATGCGGAGCTGACCGGTGCTATTCAATTAGGCAGCCGGTTAACTTATCGTGATATGTTTGCTGGCGATAGTCGCGTAATTGATGCCTTTAAGGGCAAGTTCGATCAACAATTAAGAACAGATCAGCGTTGGTATACATTGAGTGAAGACAGCGGTGCTGTCGGTAAAACATTTCAGCGCGCTCAACAGTTCCTTTTGCTTTCGGTGCTGTTGACATTATTGTTAGCAATAGCCGCGGTTGTGGTTTCGATGACCCATTACTGCCGGAGCCGACACCAGCTAGTTGCGGTACTGAAAACCCTCGGGGCGGGTGGAGGTGCGTTACGGAAGTGGATTATTGGTCAATGGCTGGTAATTTTAATTGCAGCGGCGCTACTCGGCTCATTGTTAGGGCTGGCCTTTGAAGGTATCTTAATGCAAATTTTAGGGGCAATGTTACCGAAAGCGTTGCCTTCTGCCAGCCTTTGGCCGTGGGTTTGGGCAATAGGAACATTGTTTATTATTGCCATTATTGTCGGCATTCGTCCTTACTTTCAATTAATGGCCACGCAGCCGTCTCGCGTACTGCGTGAAGATGCGCAATCACCCGTGTGGCCGCTGTATTATTATCTTCCGATTGTCATTTTGATTGTGGTAGGCGGGCTGTTTTTATTCGCTGGAGTTAACCCGCTATTATGGTCGATATTAGCGGGTATTGTGGTAGTGGCAATTTTATTAGCGCTGATTGGCTGGGTGGGTTTATGGGCTTTACGTCATATTAAATTTCGCCAATTAAGCTTGCGTTTATCGGTGAGTCGCCTACTGCGCCAACCTTTGCAAACCATCACACAAATGAGTGCGTTTTCACTCTCATATATGTTGCTGGCATTGTTGATTTTAGTTCGTGGTGATTTGTTAGATCGCTGGCAGCAACAGCTTCCCGCTGATAGCCCAAATTACTTTTTGATCAACATGACACAGTCCCAATTAGCGCCTGTGACGGAACTTTTGGCACAATATAACGTTAAACCCACTGAGTTTAATCCTGTGATCTTGGCGCGGTTATCTGAAATTAATGATAAGTCTGCGATTGAGTGGGCGGATGAACGCGACCCGAATAATAATACGGTTAGGCGTGAGTTGAGTTTAACTTGGCAATCTGTTTTACCACCGGCTAACTTGTTAGATAAAGGGACATGGCCGCCAAAAGCAGGTGAAGTTTCGATTGAACAAACGGTGGTGAAAGAGCTTGGACTTGAGATTGGCGATAAATTAACGTTTAACGCTGGCGCACAAATTTTTTCAGCCACCGTCAGCAGTATTCGTACTGTCGACTGGGAAAGTTTGAGACCCAATTTTTACTTTATCTTCTCGGAAGAGTCTTTATCGCAAATGCCCGCAACGTGGTTAAGTAGCTTCCATTATGAAGGTGATGGTCAGTTATTGACGCAGCTTAGCCGCAATTATCCAACTATTAATGTGCTGGATACTGGCGCGATAATCACACAAATTCAGCAAATACTTCAGCAGGTTAGCCAAGCATTGGAAGTGATGGTGGTACTGGTTATTTTTTGTGGACTATTGCTGCTGCTGGCACAAATTCAAGTGGGAATGAGCCAACGAGAGCGTGAGCTGGTGGTGTATCGCACCTTGGGTGCAAGTAAAAAACTGATGCGCAGAACCTTATGGAGCGAGTTTGCTTTACTGGGTTTTATGGCGGGCTTAGCCGCTGCCTTTGGTGCTGAAATCGCACTGTGGTTACTACAAACTAAAGTGTTTGGCTTTCCTTGGCAACCCGAGTGGCGTATGTGGTTATTATTACCCCTGTGCGCGGCTTTATTATTATCCATCTGCGGTGGCTGGCTAGGACTCAGGTTATTAGGCACCAGCAGTCAGCATCGACGCTTGTCGAATGGTTGATGAAAAACACACCAAGGCTTGAAAACTTTGGTGTGTTTTTTTGTATTAACTATTCAAACTTTCACGTTCGGCAAAATAAATAGGAAGATGAATGAAA
>NZ_LXEW01000043.1 GCF_001655055.1 Providencia heimbachae ATCC 35613
ATCATTCAGCGTTAATGCTTCTTTTTTTAGGCTTTTCATGTAGGAGTCTTTGAGAGCGTCATTAATATCACCACTTCGACCAAATAATGTGTCACCGTCAGCAATCATCGTGTTGTCCGAATTAATTCCAAGCAGGAAATCATCATTTTCATAACTGAATCCAATAACGATTTTATGTTTACCACCATCCTCGGCGATAAATCCATTCGGAATACAGACGCCTTTTTCAGTCGGAATATCATGGTCTAAACGCCCCTGCAACCGTGAAATCAATGAGCGCATCGCGGCTAATTTAACGGGTTTTTGGTTTGATTGAACCTCAGTAAATCCTCTCGCTAAATATTGAGATTTCCGTTTTTCATGCTTTTTATCCGAAAAATCCCTAAAATCTGTCGTAATAATAAATGCGATATGATTAAGATAAATATGCGCCTCTAATTGACGATAAATATCATCAGAGCCATCCTTATTTTTATCAAATATCACACCTTGATTATTGGGCAGTCGTATAATTTCTTTAATGAATGGAGCATTTTCAGGCTCATTTTCAGGGCGACTCATAGCCTCATTGAGTTCCTGCTCTCTCAATTCAATGCGTTGCTTAAATGCCGGCGGATAGATAAATTGACTTTCGATTTTAAAATCATCGTACGTCGCTTTATTTGTACCGTTCTTAAACGACTCAGGGACATCCACTCGATAAATCCCCACACATTGTGGTTTTGTTTTAGAAAATAAGGTTTTTACCATTACTGCGTCCTTCTGAATCAATGAGGCGGCGTAAAGTGTAGGAGTAAATAGCATCAGCCCTAAGCAATACAAGCCTCGAGAAACAAAAGTATTTTTCATGTGGTTTCCTTTCTATTAAATAACAAGCAGGGGGTTCCCTGAATTAACCTAATGAAAATTTATTTCTATTTAAACGTTCATTTTTGGCTAAATAATAGGAAGGTGAATAAAA
>NZ_LXEW01000044.1 GCF_001655055.1 Providencia heimbachae ATCC 35613
GTCATTCAACATTAATGCTTCTTTTTTTAAGCTTTTCATGTAGGAGTCTTTGAGAGCGTCATTAATATCACCACTTCGACCAAATAATGTGTCACCATCAGCAATCATCGTATTGTCCGAATTAATTCCAAGCAGGAAATCATCATTTTCATAACTAAACCCAACAACGACTTTATGTTTACCACCATCATCAGCAATAAATCCATTTGGAATACACCATCCTTTATCGGTTGGAATATCATGGTCTAATCGCCCCTGCAACCGTGAAATCAATGAGCGCATTGCGGCTAATTTAACGGGTTTATCGTTTAATTCTATTTCTGTAAAACCAGCTTCTAAATAAGATTTTCTTTCATCCGTGTATTTAGATGCAGAAAGATCTCTAATCTTTGTCGTAATAATAAAAGCAATATGATTGACATAAACATGAGCTTCTAACATTCGATAAGCATCCTGTGACCCAGATTTATTGCTATCAAAAATCACACCTTGATTATCAGGCAAGCGAATAATTTCTTTAATGAATGGAGCGTTTTCAGGCTTATTTTCAGGGCGACTCATTGCCTCATTGAGTTCCTGCTCTCTCAATTCAATGCGTTGCTTAAACGCGGGCGGATAGATAAATTGACTTTCAATTTTAAAATCATCGTATGTCGCTTTATTTGTACCGTTTTTAAATGACTCGGGGACATCCACTCGATAAATCCCCACACATTGTGGTTTTGTTTTAGAAAATAAATGTTCAACCATGATTGAGTCCTTTTTAATAACGGGCGCGGCATACAGGGTAGGAATAATCATCATTATTCCCAAAAAAGAAAACCATTTTGAGGGGGGCTGTATTTTTATGAGCAAACCGGAACCTCCTGCACCATTTTAGCAATCGCACGAAGCGTAAATTTCAATGCCGGCCGCTGATGAATATCCGCTAAATTTTTCACATCATAAGCACCTTGATGGTCAACATTGGTGGCTAATACGCTTTTAATGGTGTAACCATTCCGTTCTTTGATGGTATTCAATGACTCAATCGGCACCGTACCATCCCCCGCGGTATTAGACGGTTTTAATTCATAAATGCGCGAGCGATTAAATGGTAAAGGGATTTCACGTTGGTTATTGGCAAGTGTTTTATCACTCTCATGGGTGTCTTTTGGATAAGTGTTAGACACAATATCCCATTTAACAAACCCATCAGAGGGAATTTCATTCCCATAAAAGGCATAACTAACTGGATGGTAAGCCTTATCCTTTAGCTCTTCAATAAAAGGCTTTACTCTGTCTTTCATCAGTTCAAAGTATTCTTTCCAATTTTGCTGACTCACCGACACATCTTTATCGATAATGTCGGATTCATACAGTTTCCACCACAAAGTCTGATTTAAATAAATTTCATTAAACGGGTCACGGTTTTTGGGAAGCTGCAAATAGCGGCCATCGACTTCCCCTTTTTCGACCCATAACCACGGTGCGCCGTACTTATAGTTCGATGCTGGCAATAACTGCATCGGGGCACGGGCTAATACCGGCATCAGCTCTTCTGCCGATTTTCCCATCACAATGCCGGCAGGCCCTTCTTGTTTTCCGCCGACTTTCATTCGTCGATAGGCGGCGGGCGACCCTAAATCCGGTATCACGCCGTGCACAATCCCGAGAATTTTATCGTTAGCCCCCAGCACCTGAGAAGCATAACGCGCCACCAATCCGCCCATTGAATGCGTCACTAAAATGACTTTTTCAATGGCCAACCCGTGTCCATGCTTTTTTTCAGTTCCGTAATCTCGGAGAATTTTATCGATATATTTAACCAGTTTACCCGCCGAGACCGCATTGTCTTCCAGCCAGTTATAGCCAAAAACGTGTAAGGGATAGAGAAATTGAGAGAAGTGACCCACTTCTTTTTCCGTAAGGCAATCTTCGTTTTTATCTTCTGTTCCTAAAGGTTCACCACACAATTGACGAACAATGCCATTCTCTTTTGGGTTGCCACTTATGCCACTTTCCCCCGCAACGCGGCGAATGACTACTTTTTGCCAATCATCTAATAGCGCGGCTTGAAGCACACTTAACGTATTGCCATAACTAAAATTTAAAACCTCTCCCCAACCACGCTGTTCTCGAGGTGGAAATAGTGACCCATGGGAGCTTTTACCATCATCAGAGATTAAAGAATAAATATCTGTGCTAATTTCGCCATGGTCATCCACTTCCGTCGTATCGGGATTTAAGAGGTTTTTCCGTTGTTTTCCTTTTAATGGAGCCCATTTGCCATAAACTTTGAGTAGACTATCCCCTCGCCAAATTGGCTCATCTTTTTTTACGTTATCACCTGATGATTTTAAGTTACTGCCCATGACTCCGGGTAAAAAAATGACCGGAATAATTTTTGTGGGTGGTAAAAAACAATGGGCTTCAGCATTGAGTGATTTATGTTGATATTGGATACCACGCCAAGTCACTTGCCCGTTATCCGCCCAATAAGGCATATGGTTGGTAATCGACTGGCATTCACCTATTTCAGGAAACTCTTTATCTGACATGCCGCTTATCCTTTTTATTTATCCTTGAGGTAAATATCCTAGCGTAACTTAGCCTAAATTTCTGAATTTTTATCTGCTTATTTATAATATGTATAAGCTATATTTTATTAATTGATTTTTTTTACTCATTTTAAGAGGTGTTATCCTGTTTTTTGGCGATTCTCTCAGTAAAAAAACCGTCTTAAATCCATCACTAAACTGTCACTTATCAACGTTATGATTCAACCGTCAATTATTGGGTAATTTAATAATAGGATCATAACCATGTTGCATCGCCGCACGCTTGGCTCTTTATCGTTATTCGCTACGTTAATTTCATTTAGCACCACAGGGTTTGCTCAACAAGAAGTGCCGGCTACATTGGCGGGGCATGCTGTTTTAGCAGTAAATTCAACGGTTCCAGCTCCAGCTAATGCCCCTGCTGACTTGCAAGTGAGTGGCAAATTTACCACGGGGCAACGGGTTGATACCCTTGGTTCAGTGGAAGGTAAATCCGCGGATCGCCCAACAGGCATGCATCTTCCGATTAAAGGCCAGCCTTTACAGGGGCATTCAGGGATCAAACGTATGGCAGATGGAACCTATTGGGTACTCACCGATAATGGTTTCGGTAATAAAGTTAATTCGCCAGATTCGATGCTGTATCTCACCCAGTATGATATTGATTTTAAAACCGGAAAGGCGAATCCACTGAAAACGGTTTTTTTCCATGATCCTAATAAAATCATTCCATTTCATATTATTAATGAAAGCAGCAATGAGCGTTATTTAACTGGAAGTGATTTTGACCCAGAAAGCTTTCAGTTTGCAGATGGCGCATTGTGGGTTGGGGATGAGTTTGGGCCTTACTTAATTAAAATGGATTTAGATGGCAAGGTGCTAGCCTTATTTGAAACTGAAGTTGAGGGTGAAAAAGTGGTTTCCCCTGACCATTATCAAGTCACTACACCGGGTAAACCGACGGACAAAGTGAGTTTCCAAGTGAATCGCTCAAAAGGCTTTGAAGGTATGGCGTCATCCCCCGATGGATCTAAATTATATCCAATGTTAGAAGGGGCGGTGTGGAATGAAGATAAGCAAGACTATGAGAATGTCGAGGGCAAACGCGCCGCCCGTATTCTTGAGTTTGATGTGAAAAAACAAAATTGGACAGGGCGTAGCTGGTTATATGTATTTGAAGATAATCAAAATGCCATTGGTGATTTTAACCTGATTGATGATAGCCATGGTTTGATTATTGAGCGTGATAACGGCGAAGGCACCGCGGACAAAGCGTGTGAGGCCGGAGCAACAAACACTGAAAACTGCTTTAGCAATCTGGCAAAATTTAAACGTATATATCGCATTGAGTTTTCAGATAAAAACGTGGGCGGCGCAGTTGATAAGCAAGCTTACATCGATTTAATGAATATCAAAGATTCAAATAATTTAGCGCGAAAACCGCTGAATGAGGGGGTGTTTACTTTCCCATTCTTCACTATCGAAAATGTTGATGTAGTTGATAGTGACCATATTATTGTCGGGAATGATAATAACTACCCATTCTCATCAAGCCGTGAACCAAACAAAGCCGACGATAATGAATTTATTTTACTGAAAGTCTCTGAGTTATTAAATCCTTAAGTATCCGTCATGTTGGTACGCGAGTTGCCGCTTAGCGGCAACATTAAGGTGAGTGAATAGGTTTGTGTTGTTCAAAACGCTGAGTTGTTAAATCCTTATTTTCCCTTGGTTTTAATTTTTGCCTGAGTGTGCTCTCAGGCTTTTTTATTTGGCCTTATTCAGCGCAGGGGGCTTCATCATTAGCGTTAACAACAATATCACCACAACGGGGGCGGCGATAATGAGAAATGCTGGGGTAAAACTGCCGGTGTAATCTTTGACCGCACCGGCAATAAAGGGCGCTAAGCAGGCGATGGTTGAAATTAAGTTAACCACAGAGAAAAGCTCTAAATAAGGACCACGACCAAAGTAGTTTGAAAGTAAAACGCTAGAGGCTAAAAAAGTCATCCCGTAGCCAATACCAACAAAAATAACAAATAAAATCAGCCACAACCATGAAGTGGATATACTCAGGAAAACAACGCCCAACACCATAATGATCAGGCTGCCGATCAACAATTTTTTCGGTTCTAGCCACTCTCCCGCCGCACCGCCGATAAACCGTGAAAAAGCATTCACAAAAGCCATGGTGCTAAGCAATGACACCGCAACGGTCATACCAAAACCGCGCTCTTCAATGTGTGCGACAGCAAAACTGTTGACGGTGATACCGCACCATAAGAAAGAGGTATAAGTGGCGGCAATTAAATAAAATTGCCATGTGCGCAGAGCACGTCCAACGGTCCACACTTCAGCCGTTCGGTAGATCGGTTTACTTGAGCTGCTAACGTGTTTTTGCATCACAATTTTGGCGTGCTCTTGTTCTTTTTTGCCTTCACGTAATGCCAAAATAGTGATAACGCTGATCACACTAAGGTAAATGGCGCACAACACCCAGTGCATACGCCAAGAACCTAGTTGGTTCGATGCGTAAAAATAAATCCAAGGCCCAGCTACACCGCCGAGTCCACCAATCGTAAAATAAATACCAAAGGCTAGCGATTGTTTTTCAAATAGACGTGAAAGGACATAAGTCCCAGGAACAGTGGCGAGCAGAGTAAAGCCCACGCCAATTAATGCGGTTCCAAGAAAATAGGTGCTGATAGCTTCGGTGGAATAGAGACTATAAAAACCGGCAACAAAAACTAAAGTGCCTAATAGCAGTGTTAAGCGAACACCAACTTTACGAATTAATAGTGAAGGGAGAAAACTGGCGAGTCCACAGGTTAAGCCAAGCAGAGTGAAACCAAAACCCGCTTCAGTCCAACTCCATTTGAGTTCGTTAATCATTCCCGGCAGCACAACGCCTAAAGAGGTAAACGTCGTCGCAGTGGCAAGAAAATAAACCATGCCTAATAGGAACAAAATACCCCACTGATAGAGTGGGCTAAACGATGAGGACGGTACTGCTTGTGTATCTGGCATGCGGGCTCCAGTAAACCGTATGCCCTTTTATGATGATCTACCGCTAATCCTTCAAGTAAATTGGATAGTTTGGCGTATGGTCATGACTCATGGGATGACGGTAAAAATAGCAAAATGCTCGAAATATAACTTCCGAGCATCGAATAGGGCTATTTTCGCTATTTATTGGTGAGAGTACCAGTCTAATTTTGCTTTTGCCCAATCAATGCCACTTTTGTACTCATTTGGCAGCAAGTGGGTAAGCGAATCAAGGGTAAAGGTGAGTTTGGCACAATCACTGTGGGAAAGGTTTAAATGACCGACTTTACGCGCAGGGCGAACCTCTTTTTCATACCAATGTAGATGAACTAGCGGCAATTCTAGCCAATCTAAGTTAACATCGGTACCAATAAGATTCACCATTACCGCAGGACTATCAACCTCTGGGGATGGCATCGGTAAATTTAAAATAGCACGCAAATGTAATTCAAACTGGCTGATTGATGCGCCATTTTGTGTCCAGTGACCACTGTTATGAACGCGAGGGGCAATTTCATTAATCAGCAGTTTATCGCCTACTACAAAACACTCCATCGCCATCACACCGATATAGTCAAGCTCATCCATTACCGCACTAAGCATTGATTGAGCTTGTTGTTGCTGGCTATTAATGGCTTTAGGGAATGCCACGCTGGTGCGCAAAATGCCTTCTTGATGCAAATTATGGGTAATAGGATAAAAAACCGACTCACCCGATTGATTTCGCGCCCCAATCACTGACACTTCAGCGTCAAACGCAATACCTTGTTCAACAATACACTCCCCATAGATTTCAGCGGGTAAATGCGCTTCATCGCCGGGACGTACACGCCATTGACCGCGTCCGTCATAGCCGCCAGTTCGACGTTTAACGATGAGAAAATCGCCTAATGTGGCAAATAATTCAGGCCATTGAGTCGCTGATTCAAGTAAAGCCCAAGGTGCTGTTGAGAGCTTTAATGTATCAAAGAGGCTTTTTTGTGGAAACCTATCCGCTAACCGTGGGAAAATATCACGATTAATAAATGCATTATGGCGAGCGAGTTCTTTGGTTAACGGTGTTTCTGGCCAGCGCTCGATTTCAGCGGTGATCACACTTTGTTGATAAGGAACGGCTTCCGGCTCAGCATCTAATCCGACAGGAAATACGGCAATACCTAGCGGTTCACCTGCTTGACGCAACATGCGACCAAGCTGACCATTGCCGAGAACACAAACTGGTTTCATTGTGCCTCCCGAGGGTCGGGGTTATTCAGTACATCTTCGGTTTGAGTTTCACGCCATACCGTTAAGCGTTTGAATATTTCATTGTCGGTAATCGCTAAAATTTGTGCCGCTAATAGCGCTGCATTTGCAGCACCTGCTTTGCCAATGGCTAAAGTACCAACAGGGATGCCTTTAGGCATTTGAACGATAGAGTAAAGGCTATCAACGCCACTTAATGCCGCACTTTGCACAGGAACACCAAGCACGGGAACCAGCGTTTTTGCGGCTAACATACCCGGTAAATGTGCTGCACCACCTGCACCTGCAATGATCACATCAAAGCCATTCGATTTTGCCTGCTCTGCGAATGAGAACAGTTTATCGGGCGTGCGATGTGCTGAGACAATTTCAACATGAAAAGGCAGTTGAAGTTCAGTCAACACATCAGCAGCATGTTGCATGGTTGTCCAATCACTTTTAGAACCCATAACAATGGCTATTTTTGCCGCAGATTGAGCAGGAACGTGGGCAGTCATTTGGTGCTTCCCTGTATTGAATAAAACATCACCCTAAGGTGGGAAATTGAATTACAGCGATCATATCATGCTAATGCAGCAAGGAAAACGTTTGCGTGGTGATAATTTAAGCAAACGGTCGTGTTTACAAGCAAATAGTTAATGGGGGATTAATTGATTAAAAAGGGAAGAAAATAAGCTCAATACCTTGCTCATTAATAATAAAGGCGGAACCTTCATGATGCCATGCACCGAGTACGCCGCGATAGCATTGCTTATCGCCGATAGAAACTGGGTGCACCGCAGGGCGGTGTGTGTGACCGTGGATCATCCAGTCGGCTTGGTATTTTTGCAAAGTGGAAATAACGGCTTGTGGATTAACATCCATGATGGATTCAGACTTCATGCTACTGGCATATTGGCTATTTTGACGCATTTTTTGCGCAATTCGACGGCGAATAAAGAGTGGAAGAGTGAGAAATAGTCGCTGTATCCAAGGCGTATGCACTTTTTTACGGTAATTTTGATACGCGGCGTCATCGATACATAAGGTATCACCGTGTAAAATTAATATGCGTTTATTATCAATTTCTAGCAAGGTTTCTTGCGGTAAAATCGTCATGCCACATTGCTCAGCGTAACGTTTACCAATTAAAAAATCGCGATTTCCATGAATGAAATAGCAAGGTATTCCCTGAGCCGTAAGCTGTTTTAATGCTTGCGCCACTTGCTGGTGGAGCGGGGTATCATCATCATCGCCAATCCAGTAATTAAAGAAATCACCCAGTATATAGAGGCTATCAGCATGAATGGCTTGCTGTTGAATGAAATGGATAAAACCGGCGGTGATCGCCGGTTCATCTTCACTCAAATGCAAATCTGCAATGATGTAAGTGGACATGTCGCTTAGAATTACTCGCTGATAGTCACTTTTTCGATCAAGACATCTTCACGAGGTACGTCTTGGTGAGCACCACTGCGACCTGTTGATACGCCTTTAATTTTGTCAACGACGTCCATGCCTTCAACCACTTCAGCAAATACGCAGTAACCCCAACCATCTGGGCGCTCTGAGCGGAAGTTTAGAAAGTCATTGTCTGCGACGTTAATAAAAAACTGTGCTGTTGCTGAATGAGGATCGTTAGTACGAGCCATCGCCAGAGTACCACGGCTGTTTTTCAGGCCGTTGTTGGCTTCATTCTTGATAGTAGCCTTTGTGTTTTTTTGGTTCATGCCCGGCTCAAAACCACCGCCTTGGATCATGAAACCGTTAATAACACGATGGAAAATGGTATTATTGTAAAAACCTTCACGACAGTAGTTTAAGAAATTTTCGACTGTAACGGGTGCTTTATCATCAAAAGTTTTTATAACGATGTCACCGTGATTGGTATGAAATGTAACCATAATAGCTATCCTGAATAATTGTTTTTTGTGCGCCATCATATGAAAGCGTTGAGATCAGAAAGTTTATATCACAGATGAAACCTGACTTGAAGTAGCAGTGTGTTTTGTAAATGCTTTATCGCATAACAGACAAGTCATAAAACCACGGTTAAAGTGGGTGCATTACCTTGCATTCTTGGGATGATCGGGGTTCAATATCATGATATTTTCATTTATACCTTAATCCCCTTGAGACTTCGGGTTACAATTCGAGGCCACAAAGGAATTAAGATATTGTAATTATTAACTGTGTCATATGCGTCAAGTTATAAACAAATGATAGATAACATCTATTGTGCTAACAAATGGAAAAATTCAGATGCTACAAATTTACAACACACTAACTCGTCAAAAAGAAGAATTTAAGCCCATCCATGCAGGGAAGATTGGGATGTACGTGTGTGGCATCACTATTTATGACCTATGCCATATTGGTCATGGCCGTACCTTTGTTGCATTTGATGCAATTAGCCGCTA
This sequence comes from Providencia heimbachae ATCC 35613, assembly GCF_001655055.1. Lineage (GTDB taxonomy): Bacteria > Pseudomonadota > Gammaproteobacteria > Enterobacterales > Enterobacteriaceae > Providencia > Providencia heimbachae. Next base: position 9,230 of record NZ_LXEW01000044.1, read on the forward strand.
TTTACGCTACTTAGGGTATGACCTCAACTATGTGCGTAACGTTACCGATATTGATGACAAAATTATCAAACGTGCTGCCGAAAATAATGAAAGCGTCGAAGAATTAACAGCACGTATGTTGGCTGAAATGCATAAAGATTTCGATGCATTGAATATTTTACGTCCTGATAGCGAACCTCGTGCGACTCGCCATATCGCAGAAATTATCGCGCTCACTGAAAGTTTAATCGAACGTGGTCATGCTTATGTAGCTGAAAATGGCGATGTGATGTTTGAGGTGAAAACAGATCCTAATTACGGTCTATTATCACGCCAAGATTTAGAACAGCTTCAAGCAGGCGCCCGTGTTGAAGTTGCTGATGTAAAACGTAATCCAATGGATTTCGTGTTATGGAAAATGTCGAAAGAGGGTGAACCAAGCTGGGGATCCCCTTGGGGTCTAGGTCGCCCCGGCTGGCATATTGAGTGTTCAGCGATGAACAGTAAATCATTAGGTCATCATTTTGATATTCATGGTGGTGGTTCTGATTTAATGTTCCCCCATCATGAAAATGAGATAGCGCAATCAACCTGTGCCCATGATGGCCCGTATGTGAATTACTGGATGCATTCAGGCATGGTCATGGTTGACAGAGAAAAAATGTCAAAATCGCTCAATAACTTTTTTACCATTCGTGATGTACTCGCGTATTACGATGCAGAAACAGTGCGTTACTTCTTGTTATCCGGACATTACCGTAGCCAACTTAATTATACAGAAGAGAACCTAAAGCAGGCGCGTACGGCATTAGAACGTTTATACACTGCATTGCGCGGCACAGATAATACGGCGGTACCTAAGGGTGGCGAACAGTTTAAAGCGCGTTTCTGTGAAGCAATGAACGATGATTTTAATACCCCAGAAGCCTATTCGGCATTATTCGATATGGTACGCGAAATTAACCGCTTAAAATCAGAAGATATGGCCGCCGCAAATGGCATGGCAGCACAATTACGTGAGCTAGCAAGTGTGTTAGGACTTTTAGAACAAGACCCAGAAACGTTCTTAAAAGGCGGCGCACAAACTGAAAATGACGATGAAGTTGCAAAAATTGAAGCGCTAATTAAACAGCGTAACGATGCGCGTCAAAGTAAAGATTGGGCGTTGGCAGATGAAGCGCGCAATGAATTGACGGCAATGGGGATTGTTTTAGAGGATGGGGCTGAGGGCACCATCTGGCGTCGTAAATAAATACGCGTCATATTTCGAACTGTCGCGGTGTTGGCTACGCTT
>NZ_LXEW01000045.1 GCF_001655055.1 Providencia heimbachae ATCC 35613
CCTAGTCACGTAGTTATCTACGTTCCTAGGGATTAGTTTCACTTGCCGCCTTGCGACAATTCGAACTCTTTAGCGTATTAAATACGCATTATATTTCGAGCTGTAGCGGTGTTGGCTTCACTCGGCTACTCGGGTCACATACTTTTGTATGCTCCCCGAGCTATCCTTGTTTTGCCGCCTTGCGACAATCCGAACTCTTTAGCGTATTAAATACGCGTCATATTTCGAACTGTCGCGGTGTTGGCTACGCTTACTAACCCTAGTCACGTAGTTATCTACGTTCCTAGGGATTAGTTTCACTTGCCGCCTTGCGACAATTCGAACTCTTTAGCGTATTAAATACGCGTTATATTTCGAATTTTAATTAATGAACTAAAATTAAATAACCAATTAATAATAAAGTATTTTTTTTGATTTTCTTTAGCATTTTAACCTGAGTTTCTTTCTCTTTTTTAAGCTAAATATGCAAGCGCGTTTCTCCTTTCTAGAAAATACTAATGAATGAATTTGAATCCTCGACAATTTATTGCTGATTTAAATCGTCATTTTAAAACCTAGATAAGGACCATCATGCTGCCAATTAACTCTGTCCGTACGCCTGTATTATCTGCAATAACCTCTACAGCCACTTCGATTGATACAAACAATAGTTTTTCAAATAATATTAATACGGTGCAAAATATAAATTCAGTCAGTACCCCCCCTTCGGGGAAATTAGCTGCGCGCCGCAAGGGGATGAGATTAAAACTTGATTTAGCCGGAGCTCGCGTCGATATGAATCAACAAAAAAAACCAATAAGTCACTTTCAAACTCTTGAGCAGGACACAAAAATGATGATCCAAAATAAAGGCATCGTTTATGACTCTAAAGTTGAAGGGCAGCGCTATTCAGATATCACTACAGCAAAACAAACCCAGCTATTTATTACTAATAAAGAAGGCAAGTTGATTGGCTTGCCTGCCAATCGGCTACAAATTGGGGGTGAAAATATTGCGATACGTTCCCAGTATCCATGTAATGACACTCAATCGATTGAAAATCATTTAATGATGTTAATTGAAAATAGAACCCCAGTATTAGTGGTATTAGCATCTGCAAATGATATTTATGATCCCAGCTCGCAGAGTTATAAATTAGAACCTTATTTTATGGGTAATAAAAAATATGGGGCGATTGAAGTTAAATCGAGGCTAGAAAAAAAAGATTTTAAGGTAAGTACTAATAATGATGCGAAAACTAACAGCCAATTAAAACTTGATCATTATAATATGGACTTATTTGGCGGTGATAAAAATATTACAGTACCTGTTATACACGTGACAAATTGGACTGATAGGGAAACAATAAGTGTTGATGATATTAAAAGTTTGAATAGCATTGTCGGGGTGCTTGTTCAGGGAAGGATTGGTGAGTTAATTAAAATGGGAAGTACAGCAATCGGTAATAAAGATAAACTATTACCGGTAATTCATTGTAAAGCAGGCATTGGTCGCACAGGCGTATTAGTCGCCACAATGCAACTGATGAAACGAGATAATACCTTAACGGCATCTGAGATTGTATTGTCATTACGCGAGTCAGGAAACCCTGATATGGTACAAACAGAATCACAATATCAAACATTACTTAATTTATAAGAGAAAAGTTCCGCTAATATTTTTTGTTTGTTACCAAATACTGCTTGTCGATATTATTCATGAGGTTGAAAGTTGTAGTGATAAAAAATCCCCCATAAGGGGGATAAAACACACAAGGGACTTTCTATAAATAATGGATTAAGCAATGCTTGCCATTTCTTGCTCTGCTTCTGGTGAACTGGTTTTCTTTAAGATGGCATACAAAACGCCTGAAACTAGCGTACCGGCTACAATAGCGAATAAGTACATCATGATATGGTTAACAGCTTCGGGGATCAGTAGAACGAATAACCCCCCATGTGGTGCCATTAATTGGATCCCAAAGAACATCGATAATGCCCCGGTTAATGCGCCACCAATGATACATACCGGCAGTACACGGATTGGGTCTTTCGCAGCAAACGGGATTGCACCTTCAGAAATAAAACACAAGCCTAAAACAAAAGAGGCTTTACCGGCTTCTCGTTCAGCTTGAACAAATTTACGACGGGCTAAAACAGTGGCTAGACCCATCGCGAGTGGTGGTACCATTCCCGCCGCCATAATTGCCGCCATCGGTGCGTAGGATTGTGAACTTAAGAGGCTAACCCCGAAAGCATAGGCCGCCTTATTAATGGGGCCTCCCATATCGGTACACATCATCGCACCTAAAATTGCCCCTAAAATAATCGCATTAGCGCCTTGAATCGAAATCAACCAAGTGGTGAGTTTCAACATTAAGAATGCGGCTGGTTGCCCAATGACATAAATCATGGCAAGGCCTGTCACTAATGTGGAAAGTAATGGAACAATTAAAATCGGTTTTAATGCGGACATTGACTGCGGTAATTTGATTTTAGTGCTTAAAAATTGCGCACAATAACCAGCTAAGAACCCTGATACTATCCCGCCAAGAAAGCCGGCTCCGAGAGTAACCGCAAGCGCACCACCCACTAAACCTGGGGTTAACCCCGTTCTATCGGCAATGGAATAAGCAATATAAGCAGACAGCACAGGAACCATTAAACCTAATGCGGTATCACCACCGATCAGTTTCAATGCCCATGCGAGAGTACCTTTAACTTGGGATGCATCTAAACCAAAAGCAAATGACAGCGCGGTGCAAAGACCACCGGCGACAACCATGGGTAACATATAAGAAACACCCGTGAGGAGATGCTTATAAACGCCACGTTTTTCACCTTGAGCTGATGTTTCTGAAGATGTTTTTCCTTTAGGGTTGAACACCACTGCATCTTTTTGCGCTTTATCCATCTCTTGAGCGGTTTTTTTCAGCGCAGCGCTGGTGGAAGTGCGGTACATCCTTTTGCCTGCAAATTTGTCAACATTCACTTCGATATCTGCGGCGACGATCACCAAGTCTGCTTGATCAATATCTTCTGCAGTAATTTCATTGCCCACACCCACAGAGCCACGAGTTTCTACTTTAATTTTCCAGCCGCGTTTTTTCGCTTCAAGTTCAAGCGCTTCAGCGGACATATAAGTATGTGCAACGCCTGTAGGACATGCGGTAACCGCGAGTACGGAAAGAGAATGGCTTGATGTTGTCGCTTGTTTATCTATAACGGTGGCGTTGGTTTTTGCTTGCGTTAAAAACTCAACCGGGTCTTTTAGCGCGTCTTCTAAGCGACCAAAATAGATTTTTTTATTTTCGGCTGGAATGTCACTAGTTAGCTCATCACCAAAAATAATAATAAGTTCAGCTTCTGTTGCGGTATCTGTGATCGATAAGCCTTGTTTGGCAGCCGCATTTTTTAAGGCATCAAGCGCGAGCCAAACGGCGGCTGGACCTTGCTGATTATTTGCAGTAACCCATATTTTCATTGTGTCCATCCTCATTCAGCAGCGAAAGGTTGTAAATCGATACGAGCCATCATGCGAGCAAGTTGGGTTCTATCGGTAACGCCCACATTGGGTTGAGAAACCGCTAATGCAGAAACCGCCGTTGCCAAACGTAATGTATGTTCGCTGGTTTGCCTCATCATTAGGCCGTAAATAAGCCCGCCAACCATGGAATCACCCGCACCTACTGTACTTATCACTTCACATTTAGGTGGTTTAGCAAACCAAGCGCCGGATGAGTTAACCCACATGGCACCTTCTTCACCTAAAGAAATGACGACATGGGCAATACCTTGATTGCGTAATTGGTTGGCAGCCTCAATGATGTCTTTATGTGTTGGTAATGGCCTGCCTGCCCAAATCTCCAATTCCCGGTGATTGGGTTTTACTAACCAAGGGGAGGCCTTTAGCCCAGCGACGAGTGCTTCGCGGCTACTATCGAAAATGACACACATGCATTCATTGCGTAGACGTTGCATCCATTTAGTAAAATCATCTAAATCTACCCCTTGTGGAACACTACCACTGACGCAGATCATATCGAATTGACCCGCCCAACTCAGAGAGTCAGTCACGAAACGTTGCCAATCTGCTTTGGTGACTTCAAAGCCTGAGAAATTAAAATCAGTGACTGAGCCGGTTTTTTCAGTCAATTTCACATTGATACGCGTACGTCCTTCAACGATTTGAAAGCGATTAGCAATGCCTGTATCACCAAAAGCTTTTTGAAAACCGTCTTGGTTCTCTTTGCCTAAAAAGCCCCCGACAGTGACATCAATACCTAAATTTTTTAGAACCTTGGCAACGTTAATACCTTTACCCGCGGCATGTAAACCCGCAGTTTTGACGAGATTAACTTCACCTTTATCTATTTCAGGTAATAGCCCAACTAAATCATAAGCTGGGTTTAAGGTGATGGTTGCAACTCTCCTGTTCATGCTATTTCCTCTCCAAGACCTGCATTAATTGCTGCGCCAATCGCTGATATTGCTTCTTGCGCATCAGTCCCCTCAGCATGGATACGTAAGCGGTGGCCACATTTAGCCCCTAAGCTGACCATTTTCATTAGGCTGCGACCATTCACCGGTGTTGCCGCAGCATCCAAGTTACTTACGGTAATAGTGCTTTCGAATTTTTTTATCGTACTGACAAGTAAGGTGCTAGGGCGGGTGTGTAATCCGTGAGGGTTTCGGACGATAAACTCTTCGGTTATGCCTCGTTCTGCACTTTCAGACTCATCAGGTTGACCGGAAAATAAACTAATTAAGTTGTTAACGTTATCAATTTTCAGCAAATCATCGATTTTTTTATGCTGTAATAATTGGCTAATAATTGATAAAAAAGTATCGACTTGGTTATTTGCATAGGAAATAGTGATTAAGATTTTTACAGGTTTATCTTGATAGCTAAATTGATGTTTAACTGTTGATAATGCAATCGCGCTATGAATATTTCCCACGACGCTATCACTTAACCAAACACCTTGTCCTAAGTAGATAGGTGCTTCAGTTAAGACACGAGTAATAAAGTCGGTGCTGATAACCTGTATATTCTGCAAATTAACAATATTTTGCAGTTTAAGGGCATTCATATTGTCGACATTTGTATTGAGGATCACGGTTGAGTCATCAAACTTAAGTGGCTGAACTTGATTATCACCCATTAATAAGCTTTTCAGTTCTTCAGCTGAACCTGCTTTCGCCATTGCTTGGGCAATGTTTTCATCGCTAATAACATGTGTTAATTGGCGTAGTAGCGCTAAATGTTCATCTGATTGTGCTGCAATACCAATAACAATATAAGCGGTTTGTCCATCACCCCAATCAATTCCTTGTGGAAATTGAAAGACAGCAAAACCGGTATTTAGCACTTGGGCACGGGTATCCGTTGTTCCATGGGGAATAGCGATGCCATTTCCTAAAAAGGTTGGTGCTTGGTGTTCTCTTTCTAGCATGCCTTGAACATAACCGTTTTTGACATACCCAGCTTCAGTGAGTGCAGCGGCAACTAGTTCAATCGCATTTTGTTTATTTGGTGCGGTTGCACCAATATGTATATCGTTAAGTGACAGGTTGAACATAATTTCTCCTGATTATTCTTATTAAGGATCGGAACAGTTGGAGTTGAGCACTGAAACCGATCAATTACTAAACGTGTTATCGTTAACAAATATAGCTGAATCGTTAAGGCTTGTCTATTATGTGGGCGTTTAAAAATGAGATATCGATTACAAAAAAGAGTTTAATTTCGCTTTATATATTATTTTTAATCTTCATTTTTAGATAAGCTGAAGTTTAGCTGAAGTGTTGTTTTTGCTTTTAGTTGGAATAAAAGCAAATAAAAAGAAAAGGTTAAATTAGTTATTATTTAGGAAAATAAATATTTGTGATTATTTTATAAAAAATAGACGGGGATAGATGATTTGATGTGAAAATAAGTAAGCTGAAGGGAATTTCAGCTTACTGAGACAAATTATTCTTCGATTTTAACTTTCTCGCTTCCCATAGAAACGATTTTTCCAGCTAAAATTTTGCAGCGTTTGCGAGTTTCGATAACGCCATCAACTTGCACTCGACCATCAGCAATCATTGCTTTAGCCATAGCGCCACTTTCTGCCCATCCTTGAATTTTTAGCAAGTCGCATAATTCAACATGCGGATGCCCTTCAAGATTGAAAATTTCCATTGTTGCTCCAGATTTTATTAAATATCGTGATACTCTTCGCACGCTTGCAGCGTGTTTTGAATCAAGGTTGCGACAGTCATTGGCCCAACACCGCCCGGCACTGGTGTTATCCATGCGGCACGTTTTGAGGCTTCATCAAAATCGACATCACCAGTCACTTTACCGTTGTCTAAGCGATTAATACCGACATCAACGACGATAGCGCCGGGTTTGACCCACTCACCGGGAATGAAATTCGGCTTACCAACCGCGACAACAAGCAAGTCAGCATTGCGTACATGCTGCTCTAAGTCTTTGGTAAAACGGTGAGTAACGGTAGTTGTGCAGCCCGCTAATAGCAACTCAAGGCTCATTGGACGACCAACGATATTCGATGCGCCAATGATAACGGCATTTAACCCATAAGTATTGATATCGTAGCGTTCAAGTAGGGTGACGATCCCTCTTGGCGTACAAGGTCGCAGGCGAGGCGCGCGTTGGCATAGGCGGCCGACGTTATAAGGGTGGAAGCCATCGACATCTTTGTCAGGGTGAATACGTTCAATCACTTTGACGTTATCGATACCCGCAGGAAGAGGAAGTTGTACTAAGATGCCATCAATGACAGGGTCTTGGTTTAAGTCATCAATTAGTTTCAGTAATTCTGCTTCAGTTGTGGTATCCGGTAAATCGTAAGAGCGGGATAAGAAACCGACTTCTTCGCATGCACGACGCTTGCTACCGACATAAATTTGCGAAGCTGGGTTTGCACCAACTAAAATAACGGCAAGACCTGGCGCGCGTTTACCATTAGATAAACGAGATTGTACTTTTTGGGCAACTTCTTGCCTAATTGTCTGCGCAATCGTTTTCCCATCAATAATTTTTGCTAACATCTGTAACTTAATCCATATATGAGACGCGGTGATGCGCCTATTTTGTCAGAAGTTAACGCGAATGTCAGTTCAATCTGTTACATAAAATGAGCATATCGTTATTTTAGTAGTGAAAAGCCATTGACTCGGCGCTCAGCAACCGTATAATTCAACGCCATCAGCCAGATAGGCTGAACGCATACCTCAATGCGCCCTTAGCTCAGTCGGATAGAGCAACGGCCTTCTAAGCCGTAGGCCGCAGGTTCGAATCCTGCAGGGCGCACCATTAATTTTCAATGAGATACACCTGTTTTAATCCTTGTATCGCTATCCATAGTCAAATCAACATCATTATCCATGCTGTATTCTATAGAAATGAATTAACATACCCACAATACTGGCACCCGCTAACGGCCATTGCACTACCTATTTTTCTTTATGCAATTTCTCAACCTTCCTTTCTAATTCCACTATTCTTTTATTTATAAGCTAAAATACTTTAGTCAAGTGTGTATCTTCAATAAGAACTCCACCACCTTCAAGTGGTATATCACTGGCATTATTTTTGTCTATGAAATAGCTTTGTTTATTTATATTTTGTTTATTCATATATACATCAAGAATGATTTATATAACGAAAGAATCCCCAATTAAAGGGCATACTAGAATTTTACGTGGAATAGAGACCGCTTATTGGGTTAGCTGCCAGCCTAAGGACAGGTTAGATTCCCCAAATGCAGTATTAACCAGGAAAGTTAACATTTGGAGCTATAGTTGATATACATTTAGCGATTAAAAATACAATTGTAAAAAATATTAGATAATTAAACCAGTTTCTCATGCTCAATTTCTCTTTAATTTACTCTATACGTGAAGGAATGGCACCTTAACAGAGGCGCCTGAGATTATTACTTATATGTAGCATCTAATTGGGTGCCTCTTGCTTTATCATCTTTTATTTCACAAATTACTTTTTGAGCATAGTTTGGCATCCATACTACTGATTCATATATTTCATTTTCAACATCTTGTTCAACTGTAATAGGATATTCTGAGAAATTAACAGACCTACTTACTACTCTATCCTTGCATGACTTAACATCATCCATATCACCGCTACCCGTTTCTTTATATGCTGAAATGGCTGGATATTCCTTGTCTTCTATCATCTTGCGCAATTGCTCTACTGTGTATTCCTTTCCTTCATTAGCGTATGAGCCAAAAGAAAACAAAACCATAGTTGCTATTAATAGTAACTTTTTCATTAATTTCTCCCTCTATTTTAAGTTAAGCGATACTACGCTACCCGGTGAGATTATGTAGTCAGAAATGGACTAAATATCCAATCATTCTTCGGTCCATTCCTGTGTGGCCTGATGATGAAGTTCATTTCATTTTGACTATTGGAAATTGTGTTATATCCTCGTGTAGATAATCAATCATTAATACACAAGGAGTCTAGTGATGTTTACTTATTCAATAATTGAATTACCGGAACGTACCGTCGCGGGTATTTCAGTCGAAACTGATATGCAAAAAGCGATAGTGGATTGTCCTGCTTTATGGCAAAAATTTGTTCCTCTATTTTTAAGCCTACAAAAGAAAAATAAAGCCGATTTAGAAGTCGAAAGTTTTGGTGTATCAAGAATGCTGGATGAAAATCGATTTATTTATAAGGCTGTAGTAGAGGTAACTGACGAGATGATTACCGATGGGTTAATTAAATCAGTCTTACCAAAAACATTATATTTACAAACAACAGTGCCGCATCTTTCAAAACTCACAGATGCTTATCAAGATATTTACGGTCGCTGGGCAAATGAACAAAAGGAATATGGATTAAATTACATGGAGGCAGCCCTTGAAGTTTATCCGGTTAATTTTTGTGATAAAGAGTATTTTACCCTACTAGTACCAATTATAAAAAAATAAGAATATTAATAATACCTTTCATATTAAATGGGTGTATTAGTCAAAACTACCCGTTTTCATTCAGCGATAACATTCTTGTAGAACCGGTGTAGCTCAGACACTACAAGCTAAAGAACGCGCACCATGTACCAAAGAAAGAAACCAGAACCGAAGCGATAGATTGAGAATGCTTGAAATAGCTAAAAATAATTAAATAACATCGTAAATCAATCTTCATTTTTAGCTTATTGCAAGATTGGTTTTTTTTGACGTAAGATATCATTAACCTTATCAACATAAACCG
>NZ_LXEW01000046.1 GCF_001655055.1 Providencia heimbachae ATCC 35613
CATAAAGTCTATTAAGTAAGGTCAATCTATTGATTAGAACCGCGCTAACATATTAAGTATTTTATAAAAACAAGAAGGTATTTAATGAATATACTAAAAGCAATATGGTCGTTTTTTGGGCTGTATCAAACTAAAATAATAAGAAGGCTTCATGTACTTATTCTAATTCTTGTACTCTCTCAAATTATAGTGAGTAATTGGATGGTTGGAACGAAATCAGTGGTACTTCCTTTTTTTGATAAAGCTTACTTATTTACATGGATTCATATCATTTCTGGATTTTTACTTTTGTTTTTAACGTTTTTTTTAGTTATATACTGTTTCAAAGAGAGAGGATTGAAGTACTTCTATCCATATCTATGGGGCGATTTTAAGCAATTAAAAAATGATATAAGAACATTATTAATGCGGAAGCTACCGAATAGCTCTCCTAGAGGACTGGCGGCAACGGTTCAAGGATTAGGGCTAGGAGCGTTATCAATTGTTATTTTATCTGGCGTTGCATGGTTTATTTTATGGGTACAACAATCACCACTTGCTCTAGAAGCTAGAAGTATTCATAAATCACTCACAATTTTAATTGAGATATATATTTACGGACATGGAGGCTTGGGTATTATTCATTTTGTTATTTGGTATAAAGGTAAGCAAAAGTAGTTTTATCTAAAGTTTAGACCCCCCTCTCAGAAAAACGATTTTCATAGTTAATAAAATTAACACATAGTCTGGATTTAGGTCGCGTAATTTTAAAAAATAGCACCGCATGGTTATTCACGGTGCTATTTTAGCGTTAAACACTTAGTTGAATACAACTGGTTTTCTATGATTGAGAAACAGCCTGTTGTGCATTTTTGTATTTACTACTGTGCTTTAGTTTGTTGTGCGTATGGGGTGTACACACCCGTCAAGCTATTAAGGAAAGAGACGATATCATCGACATCCCCTTGAGGTAGTTCAGTACCCACTTGATAACGCAGCATTAATTTAACGGCTTCATCGAGTGTTGTCACATCGCCACGGTGGAAATAAGGTGCAGTTAAGGCAACATTACGTAAAGTTGGTACTTTTTGGCGTAGTTTGTCACGCGCTTCTGAGGTGACATTCATTCGCCCTATGTCCGCTGGGCTTAATTCACCAAACTCATAATCTTTCTTCAAGCCTAATGGTTCGAAGGAACGACCACCGAGGATCACGCCGCCATGACAGGTTGCACATTTGTTTTCTTTAAATAATTGATAACCGTGTTTTTGTTGAGCCGTTAATGCCCCTTCATCGCCCCGTAACCAGTTATCAAATGGCGAGTCTGGTGTGATTAGTGTCTTTTCAAATTCAGCAATCGCATCCGTAATGGTATCACCGGTAAATCCTTCAGGATAAACTGCATTGAAATCTTGTTTTAAAACCGGGTCTTGATCCAGTTTTACAATAATTTCATCCCAAGATTTTGATGCCATTTCAATTGGATTAAGTGGTGGCCCACCGGCTTGAGCTTGTAAGGTCGGCGCTCTACCATCCCAAAATTGTTCTACGTTAAATACTGAGTTAAATACTGTTGGTGAGTTAATTGGGCCAACTGCGCCACCGACACCTATCGAGGTTTTTCGTCCATCAACCCCGCCTGCATTTAAAGCATGACAGTGGGCACATGAGATTGTGCTATCCCCTGACAAACGTGCGTCATGATATAAGCGGAAGCCTAAAGCTACTTTATTATCATCAACCTGAAGTGCTTTAGGAATTGGTTGAATGGGCTCATTTCGATGCTCTTTGGCGGTATCAGCAGTTGCATAATGCTGCTCTCGTTGATTAGCTATCCAGCCAAGTAATTGCGCTCGTTCTTCATCGCTGATACTACTTGCCCAGTGCAGTGCAACATAGCGAGTTGGTGGCATAGTCTGGTTTTGCATCACCCATTCTATTTTATTTAGCTCACTTTGTGGGACGGGCTCACCTGAAATAAGTGCAGCACGGGCAGCTTCAAGATTAAACGATTTATAACCGAGTTGAATATCGTAATCCATTAGCTGTTTAGCTATCGGGAATGAGGCATAAGCGGGTAAATCAGCAGATGGGGTATGGCAATAATCACATCCTTTTTCGTCAAAAAAACGAAGGACTTGATTATTCTCTGCAATTGTCGATGTCTGAATGTCACTATTTTTTCGTCGTTGATCATCATGATACCAAACATAACCAGATAATCCGAAATAACCGAGTAAAAGCAAAAATATGACAGCGACCGTAATGCGAGTAAGTTTTTTCATTACACTATCCTTGAGAATATTGCGGTCAAATATAGCCGTTATACTTCAAGTTGCATGATGATTGGTGGTATTCGGCTAATAGACTTACGTATGCTCACCGAACGGTTTTATTTTGCTATCTACATGCACCTTGAATTATTTTTGGTATATATTATAAATAATTATAATTAATTTAATTGCACAACTTATCTATGATGAATAAAACAAGGGGGGAGGGGCTTGATTTTTATCAAGTATAGTCATCGATAATAACGATTGCTGAAATAAGATTTACCTATCAATGGGGTGTTAAATATAAATACAGCCAAAATAATCGCTATTTTCTTGCCTTGAAAGAAGTTTATCTTATTGTTTTTGTTGACATTAAAAATAAAAACAGGTTGCGTTAAAATAAAAATAGTAAAGTTAACCTTAAATGATAAAAAATAAACGAAATAAATTTTTTAACAGTGTTATTTCAAATTGAAATAGCGTTATAAATAATTTTGTTTTTTTTGAAGTTGGATTTTAAATATATGTTTGATATTGCAACTCGCTAAGCGGGTAAATTAACTTATCGGTAAAGACAAACCGAGAAAATAAAATATCTCCTCGTTTTGTCTTTTTGATAATAATTAAGATTAATGATTTGCTGAAATTATCAGCCTTTAACTCCACCCGCAGTTAAGCCGTTTACCAGCCAACGTTGTGCTAGCAAGAATACAACCGTGATTGGAATTGCAGATAAAACAGCCGCAGCGGCAAAATCTCCCCACAGGTAATTTTGTGGATTCAGGTATTGTTGCATGCCAACAGCCAATGTGTAACTTTCAACATCCCGTAATAATAGAGAGGCAACGGGGACTTCAGTAATTGCGGCAATAAACGATAGAATAAATACCACCGCTAAAATAGGGACTGACAGTGGTAATAATACCAATCTAAATGCTTGCCATGGGGTAGCGCCATCTAAAGCGGCGGCCTCTTCCAATGAACCGTCGATAGTTTCGAAATACCCTTTAATCGTCCAAACGTGTAGAGCAATACCACCAAGGTAAGCAAAAATGACGCCACCATGGGTATTGAGACCGATCATCGGGACATATTGGCCTAATCGGTCAAATAATGCATAGAGAGCGACCAGTGACAGTACCGCAGGGAACATTTGAAAGATTAACATGCCCTTTAGCAAAGTCGATTTACCTTTGAATTTCATTCGGGCAAATGCATAAGCACAGGTAGTGGATAACGTCACAATACCAATTGCCGTCATACCGGCTACTTTTACTGAGTTCCAGAGCCAAAGTAAGACAGGAAATGGTGGGGGAGTGACACGACCATCTGCGTGTTCAATACTCATTCCAAGGGCGAGACGCCAATGATCCCATGAAATATGTTCAGGGATTAAACTGCCTGTTGCGAAGTTGCCGGGACGCAGTGAGATTGTTATCACCATTAATAGTGGAAACATAATTGCGGCGATAAAAGTTAAAAGCAGTAAATGGGTTAACACAATGCGCCATTTCTGTGATTTTGATTGAACCATCGACATAGTTTGGCTTCTCCGTTAATCAAATTTCATGCGTGTTGCTTTGAGGTTTACTATCGCCAATACGCCAACAATTAAGAAAATCAGCGTGGCAATGGCAGCCGCTAAACCAAATTCTTGACCCCCTCCGCCTTCAAAGGCAATACGGTAGGTATAGCTCACCAATAAATCGGTATAACCCGCAGGCGTTGTTGTCCCTATGCGATCAGGTCCTCCATTGGTCAATAATTGAATTAAAACAAAGTTATTAAAATTAAACGCAAAGCTGGCTATCATCAATGGCGTGAGCGGTTTGAGTAATAGCGGTAAAGTGATATAGAAAAAATTTTGGAAAGGACCGGCACCATCCATCGATGATGCCTCATACAAATCTTCGGGGATGGCTTTTAATAACCCCATGCATAAGATCATCATATAAGGGTAGCCCAGCCAGGTATTGACAATAATAATCATGAGTCGAGCCGTATTCGGGTCACTAAACCATGCGGGTTTGATACCAAATAGTGTGCTCAAAACCATGTTTATTTCACCAAAGCTTTGATTAAATAATCCTTTAAAGATAAGGATTGAGATAAAAGCGGGAACCGCATAAGGCAGGATCAACAATAAGCGATAGATGGCCTTTCCTTTTAATTGTTCCCATTGAACGACGCAGGCGAGTACCATGCCGACAGCGACAGTAAGAATAACGGTCAAAACCGAAAATACGACAGTCCAAATAAATATGGCAATAAAGGGTTTTTTGATACCTTCATCAGTAAATACTCGCGTGAAGTTATCCCAATTAACAGTAACGGTATAACCGGGGCTAAGGCGTTCACCGAGCCATTCATCTTGGTTGTTAATGGATTCATAGAAACCAATATCGTTATTCGGTTTGTAGATAATTCCAGATTGATTATTGGTTAATGTGCCGTCATTGGCTAAGGTATACAGTGGCTTTGTACTTGAAAATTGACGTAATGAGCTAATTACTAATTTATTACCATCAGGCATGATGGCGGTGATCCCACCAAGCTTCTGACGATTTTGAGTAATTAAGCGCAAGTTGGCTCGTTCACCGGCTGGAAGGTGCGTTGCCGCTTCCATTGGTAATTGTTGTTCACCTTCTAAACTAAATGGCGCAGAGATAAATGACTGTTCCCCATCATTTAGGGCAAGTTGCCATTGATTATTTTGTGAGTACAAGCTGAAATTAAGCGCTTTACCAGTTTGAAAAGAGCGATCTAAAAGGACTTCTTGTACGCGCTCAAAGGTTAATTGGTTGGTGCTACTGTAATTGGTAAAAGCGATAGCAATTGTTGCGACTAAGGGAAAGAGGACAAATAATGCCATTCCCGCTAGGCCTGGGTAAACATAGCGCCAAGCGTAAGTGCGGCGATTAGCATAAATATATAACCCCACGGAACATAATATCAGGGTTAATATGGCGAATAAATACTCTCCCTGAGCATACATTAAAACCACGAGATAGCAGGATAAAAGCCCCAATGCGGTTACAACCGTCCATTTTAATAAATTGCTCTGCCACCAATGGGTTTGCTTTACAACATCCATGAAGTTTTTCCTCGACAATGGGATGCATTACGACTCCCCGCTGATAATTAAGCGGGGTTTTTGGGCAGATTATTTCACGATACGTTTTTGTGCATCATTTAAGGCATCCGCAACACTTTGGCGTTCAGCGAGTGCATTTAATGTGGCGGTACGTACGGCATACCAAAAGGCGGACATTTGAGGAATATTTGGCATGATTTCACCGTTACGTGCATTTTGCATCGTTGCTGCGATCCGCGGGTCTTGTTCCAATTTTTCTTGGTAAGATTTCAATGCAACAGCCCCAAGCGGTTTATCTTTATTGACGGTATCAAGGCCGTCATCGGTCATTAAATAATTTTCGAGAAACTCTTTCGCTAGCTCTTTATTTGGACTTGCTGCGTTGATCCCTGCGCTTAGCACCCCAACAAAAGGTTTTGATGGCTGACCATTAAAAGAGGGGAGTACCGCTACGCCATAGTTGATTTTGCTTTTTTCGATATTGCCCCATGACCAAGGGCCATTGATGGTCATTGCGGTATCGCCTTTATTAAAAGCGGCTTCCGAGATGGAATAATCGGTATCAGGGCTAATCTGTTTATTTTTAACCATATCCACAAGGAAGGATAATCCTGAGATAGAGCCAGCATTATTGACGCCAACATCTTTGCTGTCATATTTGCCATTTGTTGATTTAAAGGCATAGCCACCATCAGCGGCAATCAGCGGCCAAGTGAAGTATGGCTCTTGTAGGTTAAACATCAGTGCGCTTTTTCCTTTCGCTCTGAGTTGTTTATCTAATGCGGGGATCTCTTCCCATGTTTTAGGTGGGTTAGGAACGAGGTCTTTATTATAAATTAATGCGAGTGATTCGACGGCAACAGGATAAGCGATTAATTTGCCATCAAAAATCGTCGCATCCCAGGCAAAATCAAACACTTTATCTTTAAACGCTTGGTCAGGTGTAATTTCGGCTAACAAACCGGATTGTGCATAACCCCCAAAGCGGTCGTGCGCCCAAAAAATAATATCGGGGCCATCACCGGTTGCAGCCACCATTGGAAATTTTTCTTCAAGCTTATCAGGGTGTTCTACACTGACTTTAATACCGGTACTTTCTTCAAATTGTTTGCCAATTTCGGCTAAACCGTTATAACCCTTGTCGCCATTAATCCAGATGACCAATTTGCCTTCTTCGATTTTAGCTAAGGTTGATGCTGAAAAAATTGCGGTGATTAATGTTGAAAGCACAAGTAGGCGAGTGCTAATTTTTATTTTCATATTCCCGTCCTGTAGTTGAGATAGAGACCAATACAGTCCCAAGTGTGCGCGGTCAAAGCTGTTT
The DNA here is from genome assembly GCF_001655055.1 of Providencia heimbachae ATCC 35613. Taxonomy (GTDB): domain Bacteria; phylum Pseudomonadota; class Gammaproteobacteria; order Enterobacterales; family Enterobacteriaceae; genus Providencia; species Providencia heimbachae. The sequence continues at coordinate 6,674 of NZ_LXEW01000046.1, forward strand.
TCTCATCATCCCTTGTTCTACGCCTCCATGAGCATTGGTGTGATCTTGATAACATAAATTTTGTTTATGTAATCGGGATCACAGCAATATAGGGGAAATAGCGTGGCTTAGCTCGCAAAAATTGTCGAACCCTCCTGTTGTTTACCATTTTAACGCTGTTCTCATACTTCTCTCTCCTCCCACCATAAAAAAAATGAAATGGATGATTATTCGCTTTTGACAATCCGCTATAGTCCTGTCCATTGAAAGATACTTGTTTGCAAACAGTACGATGTAATGAGGATAAGCAGTATGGCGAATGTGCAGCTACGCAGTGTGACAAAAGCTTGGGGAGACGTAGTGGTATTGAAAAATATCGACCTCGATATCCAAGAAGGGGAGTTTGTGGTTTTTGTTGGGCCATCAGGTTGTGGAAAATCAACCTTATTGCGCATGATCGCAGGATTGGAAGATATCACCAGTGGTGAGCTATTTATCGGCGATACAAAAATGAACGATACACCGCCTGCAGAGCGCGGTGTTGGGATGGTATTTCAGTCCTACGCCCTTTACCCACACTTAAATGTTGCTGAAAACATGTCATTTGGTTTGAAGTTATCAGGTGTGAAAAAAGAGATAAGAAATAAGCGTGTTACGCAGGTGGCTGAGGTATTACAGCTCGCACATTTGCTTGACCGCCGCCCTAAAGCGTTGTCGGGTGGGCAGCGCCAACGTGTGGCTATCGGCCGTACCTTGGTTGCCGAACCAGAGGTTTTTTTACTGGATGAACCGTTATCGAATCTTGATGCTGCATTACGCGTTCAAATGCGTATCGAAATTTCACGACTGCATAAACGCCTAAAGCGCACGATGATTTATGTAACCCATGATCAAGTCGAAGCGATGACGTTGGCGAATAAAATTGTGGTTCTTGATGCAGGACGAGTGGCTCAAGTCGGGAAACCGTTAGAGCTATATCATTATCCTGCTGACCGTTTTGTTGCGGGTTTTATTGGCTCGCCAAAAATGAATTTTTTACCAGTTAAAGTGACTGCGGTTTCTGTTGAGCAGGTACAAATTGAATTGCCAAATAATCAAAAAATTTGGTTGCCTGTTGATAGTACCGGTGTTCTGCCGGGTACGAGAATGTCTCTGGGTATTCGCCCTGAACATCTACTCCCTAGCAATATTGCCAGCATCGTTTTAGAGGGTGTTGTGCAAGTGGTTGAACAGCTAGGTAATGAAACTCAAATTTATATTCAAATTCCCGCTATTTCTCAAAACCTTGTGTATCGGCAAAACGATATTGTCTTGATTGAGGAAGGCGCCGCATTCGCCATTGGCTTGCCGCCAGAGCGCTGCCATCTTTTTCGAGAGGATGGTACAGCGTGTCGTCGGTTGCATAAAGAACAGGGCGTTTAATCACATCGTCACATAATAAAAGCAACTTCAGGAGATTTCAGGATGGTAACTTTGCGTAAGCATTCGTTAGCTATGGCTATTATTGCAGCAACACTTCCGTTACAGGCATTGGCCGTTGATTTTCATGGCTATGCACGTTCAGGTATTGGTTGGACAGGAAGCGGTGGTGAACAAAAATGTTTTCAAGTCACGGGTGCACAAAGTAAGTACCGTTTAGGTAACGAATGTGAAACTTACGCGGAGTTAAAATTAGGTCAGGAAGTTTGGAAAGAGGGGGATAAAAGTTTCTATTTTGATACTAACGTCGCCTATTCAGTTTCTCAACAAAATGACTGGGAAAGTACTAATCCCGCATTTCGTGAAGTATTCGCTCAAGGAAATAACTTAATCGACAGTTTACCGGGGGCGGATATTTGGGCGGGTAAGCGTTTTTATAAACGTCATGATATCCATATGATTGATTTCTATTATTGGGATATTTCAGGACCCGGTACAGGGATTGATGACATTGACCTTGGTTTTGGAAAGTTATCGCTAGCGGCGACACGGGCTTCAGAAACCGGTGGTTCTTATAACTTTATCAGTAACCAGCAGCGTAAATATGCCGATCGTACCGCGAATGATACATACGATATTCGTTTATCAAACCTAGAAGTAAACCCTGGCGGAATGCTAGAGCTTGGTATTGATTATGGTCGTGCCAATCCTTCTGATGGCTATCATTTAGAAAACGATGCGTCAAAAAATGGTTGGATGTTTACTGCGGAGCATACGCAAAGCGTGCTCAATGGTTTTAATAAATTTGCAGTGCAATATGCCACCGATGCCATGACTTCCCAAGGAAAAGGGGTCGCCCAAGGTTCGAATATTAATAATGATGGTAAATTGTGGCGGGTTATCGATCACGGTGGAATTTCCCTCGGTGATAAGTGGGATCTCATGTATGTCGGGATGTACCAAAAGCTTGATTTAGATAATAACCAAGGTACGGACTGGTGGACGTTAGGGGTTAGGCCTATGTACAAATGGACCCCCATCATGAGTACGGTTTTTGAATTAGGTTATGACAACGTAAAGTCACAGGAAGTAGGGTCTCGTAATAGCCAATATAAAATGACGTTAGCACAGCAATGGCAAGCCGGTGATAGTATCTGGTCACGTCCAGCCATTCGCTTTTTTGTGACTTATGCTAAGTGGGATGAAAGCTGGGGCTATGAGAAAAATAGCAGTGGTGATATTACCAACTATGCATTTAAAGACAGTAGCGGCAGAGGCATTTTAACCAATAGCCGTGGTGATAATGACGAATTTACCTATGGCGCACAAATGGAAATTTGGTGGTAATCAGCAGGGGGGAAGATCTTTCTCCCCGTTTAATATTAATGGGGTTGCAGGTTAGGACTATCGCCTGTTCACCACGGAATCGAACCAACCAAATAAAGAATAAACATGAAAAAGAAAATTTTAGCATTATGTTTAAGTATGGGATTGTTTGCGGGACTGCCGGTGATGAGCATGGCGGAGGTCAACATTGTTCCTCAAGATTTATCCGCAGCCCCGAATATTGCCACAACCGCATTACAGCAACTTTCATGGACGCCGGTGAATCCATCGGAAAAGTCAGTGGTTGATTTGGCAAAAAATGGCCAGACGTTAAATTTTGCGAATATTAGTGGCCCTGTTGCCGCCTATAGCGTACCCGCGAATATGGGTGAATTAACGATAAGTTTAACCAGTGATATTAATCGTAATCAGGTTTATTCACCGAATGTTTTAGTCTTTGACCAAGATATGACGCCATTTGCCTATTTCCCCAGTCGCTATTTTACCTATCAAGAAGCCAGTGTGATGGCATCTGATAGTTTAAAAGGAACGATAAAATTGACGCCAGCGTTGGGTCAAAAGCAGCTTTATATCTTGGTATTTACCACGCCAGATGATTTAACTAAAACGACCACACAGCTTGACCCCGCAAAAGCGTATGCTAAAGGGGTGGGAAATGCCATCCCTGATATCCCTGACCCAATTGCAAAGCATGTGACTCAAGGCTCGGTTAAGTTGGAAGTAGCTTCAAACTCAAATTCGAGTGTGCTAATTGGTGCATTATTTGGTTCACCAAAAGTTGCCCCAGTCACGGTGGGAGAGACCCTTCCTAGTCAGGCTCTACAGCCAGTATCAAAGCCAGTAAAACAAGCACCAATCCTATCTGGAACCGAAGATTACTTTAATCAAGGGATTAAACAATCAATTGATAAAGGGGATATTGATGGTGCGTTGAAATTGTTAGATGAAGCGGAACGTTTAGGTTCAAAAACGGCACGTGATACCTTTATTCAGAATGTGAAAAAACAGTAAGTTTTAGATTTATTATTCCTCGTTATGCTATGTCTTTTAAGTGCGCCTCGTGCGCACTTTTTTGTTTGTTATTGGCATGAGTTGCGCTTATATCGCGTTATAACCCATAGTTTGTAATAATTGGCGTGCCAGTGCCACGGCTTCTTGACGATGCAGTACTCCCAGCTTTTGGTATAAATTGCGGATGTGCGTTTTGATGGTGGTTGCCGCAACGTTAAATTCGTTGGCAATTTGCACGTTACTGTAACCTGAATAAATTAAGCCTAGTACTTGCCATTCACGCTGGGTCAGTGGGCTGATACGAATAAGTTCTGGGACTTGAGGATGGCTAAGTAATCGGTTAACAAAATTTTCATCAAAGTGAGCAAACTTGTGGCGATGGTGCTGATTAATTTCGCGTAAAATATGCTGAGCGCGATGTTGGTCTAATTCTGACAGCACATTGAGTTGCAGCAGTAAGCGCAGTTGCTGAGCCATAGATTCACCTTCAATCACAAAATAACTCAAGAAACTGGTTCTGCCCGCTAAAGTTAATGCCTCGATCAACGTCTTTTGCGCTTCAATTTTATTGTCTTGCTGCCAGTATAGTTGATTGAGTAATAGAAGATTACGGTTTAAATCGCTCACTAATTCAAAGCGACGAGCCGTGTTATTAAGCTCCTCAAGAATAGAGTTAGCTTGCTCATAATTTTCTAATAATATTTGTGCTCGTGCAATATTACGCCATTGACGTTGTGAAAAATGGTTACTGGCTAAAGTGGGTTTGGTAGTTTGTTGTAACCAGCTTTCTGCAGATGTTTTATCATTGACGAGTTGCCAGTAGATTACCCTGACCTCATCCGCATTAGAGACCCAATCATCATGATAAACGCCGTTACTCAGTAAGTTTTCGATTAAATGCAAATTACTGCGGGCGTTATCAATATCACCCCGCACTAGTGCGTTGAGAACCACTAAAACTAAGCACTGCAATTGTTGTTGTGGCTGATAATTTGACAGTACTTGCATACCGAGGCGAGCTGCACTTTCGGATTCGTCGAGGCGACCCCATGTCCACATTAACTGTGAGCGAATACGCAGTAAAAATTCATGCATTGGTAGTTGTTCTAAATGCTGTTCATGGATCAATTCAGAGGCTTTTTGTTGAATATCATATGATGCTTGTAAAAATCCACGAGCAAATAGAATTTCACTTTGCTGGATCATGCTCCAGAGCACATAGTGCCAAGTTGAATGGCGATGTGCCATCACTTCAATTTCTTGCATTATACTCAGTGATTTTTGTAAATTGCCAGAGCAATGGTGTACTTCACCAAGCACTGAGGTCGCAATAATATGGCCATAATAATTGGCGATGGGCAGCGATTTTAACGCGGAATGTGCGAGTCTTTCGGCCTCAGACGGGTTACCTGTATTGATGGCAACTTGGGCTCGTAAAGCATCAAACTCACCGTGTAAGTCTGGCGCAAGGGTTTGAGTCATCTCTTGTTCTGCGCGGTCTAATAACGAGTTCACCTCACCATAGCGGTGCTGACTTTGCATTAACCATGCTTGTAATAGAATTAATTTTGGGTTTTTAAGCAGCATTTCCCATGGTAGGGCTTGCAAGGAATTTTCGAGCAATGATAATTCACTTTGATGGAAAAGCTCCCATGCATGTTGTAGCAAAATATCACATAGCATTACAGGGTTTTCTGCCGCCAGTGCATGGTGAATAGCTTCGCTTGGGAAACCTTGTGCCATCCACGCTTCAGCAGCGGCTCGGTGTAATTGGGGTAATTCAGTGGCGAGTTCCCATTGGCAACGTTGCCGTAAGAAACTGCTAAACAGCGGGTGATAACTAAACCAATCACCGCCGCTGTCCATACGTTGTAAAAATAGGCCTTGTCGCTCAATATCTTCTAAGCGCATTTGGCCATTATCGACACCTGAAACACGGGCAATTAAGGCGTCATTCATTGAGCGTAGCAGCGAGCTGGTTAATAGCAATCGACGCATACTTTCATCTACATTATCAAGAACTTCATCGACGAGATAATCACTTAAATGGCTGGAATTAATCCCCGATAGACGGCGAGCCGACTGTTTGGCTGCGAGAGCATTTTGCTTAGCGGATAACGCAATTAATTGCAGTGCGGTTACCCATCCTGCAACATCATCACACAGGCGTTGGCATTCAGCGGTATCGAGGGGGGTTTCTAATCGATTTTCAAAAAACCGTTTGGTTTCATCATAAGTAAAAGCCAGCTGTTGGCTATCTATTTCCAGAAGTTGTTCTTGAACGCGTAAATTGGCAACGCCTAATTGTGGAATATTACGCGAAGAGATAACCAGCGTTAGATTATCGGGCTGATGCTTTAAGAAAAAGCGCATCGCTTCCTGAATCGCGGGGTTTGTGATGAGGTGGAAGTCATCAATAATCAACCACAATGGTTTCTGCCATTGTGTTAATTCAATAAAGAGTAATGAAAATAGCGAGCTTAAATTAGCATACTGACGCTTTTGCGCCATGGTCTCACTGTTGGGGCAATTTCCCTGAGTCGCTTGCTGAATCGCCGTAATCAAATAGTTAGCAAAGCGCTCTGATTGGTTATCACCTTCATCAAGGGTATACCAGCCAATAGATTGCTTATCGCTAACCCATTGAGATAAAAGTGTTGTTTTGCCATAACCTGCGGGACTGGTGACTAAAACAAGACGACATTGTGTTGTGGTTTCTAACAATGTCAGTAAACGGTCGCGTAGCACCGTATTTTTATGACGGATAGGTCGACTTAACTTAGAAGGAATTAGCATACTCAGAGGGGTAACCATACAGAAGATGCGCTCGCTAGTAATATATCAATATTCTTTAATATAACTTCTATCAGATTCTCAAATTATGCAAGCACGTGATGTTTATTGTCCTGACAAAGGTGCGCTTTATCACAATTTGATAAGTTGGCTTTTAAATGACGAAAAGAGAACTCTTTTGTTAAAACAGGGTATTAGCATTCAAATAAAGGGAATACGCATAATTTAGGAATAATATTTGTGCCTCATTTATTTTGCTAATAAGAAATATTGAAATTACATCGATATTCAAATTATTTTTATGTTTATAAGTAAATAGATAAATAAGCAAAATGGTTTGAATAGCTGGGCGGCATCACGCTATTGACCCTGACATCTTGACAATAGAATCTCTAGTGGATTAGATGTAGTTAATTATTTGATTTTACTCTATTAAAAACCAATTTATATCCTATATTGTCTCATCCTCCTACCTCCTCCTCATATAATCTTTCATGGGATGAGGAACCTATTTAATCGGCTCGGCATACTAGAGCAAATCATTTTTATAACGAATAGGGTCCGATTATTTATGACAAATCTTACTTTTAATAAAGCAGAATTTCAGGCCGCGCTAAGTCGTCAATGGCAGTTTTTAGGGTTAGATTCTGCGCAAGAAATGACCTCTCATCAATGGTGGCATGCAGTGAGTGGGGCTGTCGCTGAACGGTTAGCCGCTCAGCCTAAGAAAACAACCCCTTCGACATTGCGCCATGTTAACTATATTTCGATGGAATTTTTGATTGGTCGCTTAACCGGTAACAACCTATTAAATCTGGGTTGGTACTCGGACGTAGCTGATTCATTACGTGAATATAATATTGAATTGAGTGATTTGCTTGAAGAAGAAACCGATCCTGCTTTGGGTAATGGTGGGTTGGGGCGGCTGGCAGCATGTTTTCTTGATTCTATGGTGACGGTTGGGCAGCCTGCCATAGGCTATGGGTTAAATTACCAATATGGTTTGTTTAAGCAATCATTTATAGATGGTCAACAAGTGGAATCCCCAGATAATTGGCATCGTGAAAACTACCCTTGGTTTCGCCATAATGCCGCATTGGATGTGCAAGTGGGTATTGGTGGAAAGGTAGTGAAAGAAGGTCAATCAAAACGCTGGGAACCTGCCTTTGTCGTCAAAGGTGAGGCGTGGGATCTCCCTGTGGTGGGTTATAAAAATAATGAAACACAACCATTACGCTTATGGCAGGCATCTCATGCACAACCGTTTGATTTTTCGCTATTTAATGAAGGGAAGTTTCTACAAGCGGAACAAACAGGTATTGACGCAGAAAAACTCACTAAAGTGCTTTATCCCAATGACAATCATTTGGCTGGAAAACAGCTACGTTTAATGCAGCAATATTTTCAATGTGCTTGTTCAATCGCTGATATTTTACGTCGTCATCATCGTGCAGGCCGAAAATTGATGGAGCTGCCTGATTATGAAGTTATTCAACTAAACGACACGCATCCTACTATTGCAATCCCTGAGATGATGCGAGTACTGTTAGATGAACATCAGCTTGATTGGGACAAAGCTTGGCATATTACCCGCCATACTTTTGCCTATACCAATCACACTTTACTGCAAGAAGGGCTAGAGTGCTGGGATGAGAGCATCATGCAGCCGCTATTGCCTCGCCATATGCAGATCATTAATGACATTAATCGACACTTTAAAAAAATCGTGGATAAAAAATGGCCGAAGGATAAGGCGATTTGGAAAAAAGTGGCGGTAGTGTATGAAGGTGAAGTGCGCATGGCAAATCTTTGCGTGGTGAGCTGTTTTGCCGTTAACGGTGTGGCGGCGTTGCACTCAAAACTCATCGTCACTGATTTATTCCCTGAATACAATCTGTTATGGCCAGAAAAATTCTTCAATGTGACTAACGGTGTGACCCCTCGTCGTTGGATTAAACAGTGTAATCCTGAATTGGCTGCACTATTAGACAGCGTGGTTAATCATGAATGGGCGAATGATTTAGAAGCTATTAATGTACTTGAAGATTATGTGGATGACGCAAAATTTTGCCAACAGTACCGTGCCATTAAACAAAATAATAAACAACGTTTAGCGGAGTTTGTAAAAGCGCGCACCGGTATCATCATAAACCCACAAGCGATGTTCGATATTCAAATTAAGCGCTTGCATGAATATAAACGTCAGCACCTTAATTTGTTACATATTATGGCGTTATACAAAGATATTCGTGAAAACCCAACCACAGCTCGGGTGCCGCGGGTTTTCTTATTTGGGGCTAAGGCAGCGCCGGGTTATCACTTAGCTAAAAATATTATTTATGCGATTAATCAAGTCGCTGAAGCGATTAATAATGACCCGAAAGTTGGCGACCAACTTAAAGTGGTATTCTTACCTGACTATTGCGTTTCGGTGGCTGAAAAATTAATTCCCGCAGCCGATATTTCTGAGCAAATTTCTACTGCCGGTAAAGAGGCTTCAGGTACGGGTAACATGAAGTTAGCGCTTAATGGCGCATTAACCGTAGGTACTTTAGATGGTGCAACGGTTGAAATAGCAGAAAAAGTGGGTTCAGAAAATATCTTTATTTTTGGCCTGACGGTTGATGAAGTCAAACGGATGAAAGCCGAAGGCTATGACCCTGTTGCATGGCGTAAAAAGAATTCAGTATTAGATGCCATTCTTAAAGAACTTGAAGATGGCACATATAGTCATGGTGATAAAAAAGCCTTTAAACAAATTTTGCAAAGTTTAGGAAAAGAAGGCGGCGACCCTTATATGCTAATGGCTGATTTTGACAGCTATGTCGCGGCGCACCAACAAGCGGCGGCACTTTACCAAGACCAAGATGCGTGGACACGAACGGCGATTTTAAATACAGCCCGTTGTGGTATGTTTAGTTCTGACCGAACCATTGCTGATTACCAAACGCGTATTTGGCAAGCGAAACGTGGATGATAGGGGACATTATGCAGTGTGAAAATAAGGATCTTGACAGAATTTCGCCGGATATCGCTGCAAACTATATCAATGCACGTGGAGAGTTACAGGCAATTCCACTGTCAATTCAGCAACGATTATTCGATGCAATGGGGGGGGAAACCCCCTTTTTGAAACGAAAGGCACTCCCTCTTCCTACCGTTAAAGTTGTTCCACAAAGTGAAACAATAGAACTCGCTATTCAAGGAACGGGCGAGTTTGAGTGGCTATTGGAAACGGAAAATAATTCATTACAGAAAAAAGGAAAGTTGCTTGCTGGGCAGACACTCGTATTACAATCCAATTTACCACTTGGGTATCATAATATTACGCTTAAACAGCAAGATAAGCAGTGGCATTGCCAGTTAATTATTACGCCAAAGCGTTGTTATATCCCATCAACTATTGAAGCAGGCAATAAGTTATGGGGGGCAAGTGTTCAGTTGTACACTTTACGTTCAGAGCATAACTGGGGAATTGGCGATTTTGGCGACTTAAAACGCATGGTGGGTGAAATTGGTGCTCGCGGAGGCAGCTTTATTGGCTTAAATCCGATTCATTCATTATTTCCGTCAAATCCAGAAAGTGCCAGTCCTTATAGCCCGTCGTCAAGGTACTGGCTTAACATCATCTATATAGATGTTAACGCAGTGATTGATTTTCAATTGAGTGAGCATGCCCGTCGCTGGTGGCAATCGAAGACAACTCAAGATAGCTTGCAAGCAGCACGGGATAGCGATTTAGTTGATTATTCTACGGTCACAAAACTCAAGATCACTGCATTAAAGTTTGCTTGGCAACAATTTTTGTTACGTGATAAGCAAGATGAACTGCGAGCAGAGTTTGACCGCTTTGTGGAAGCACGAGGGGAAAGTTTGCACTGGCAAGCGGCGTTTGATGCGTTACATGCTGACTTAATGGCGCAGAACAGCGCTTATTGGGGATGGCCTGTTTGGCCTGAAGAATACCGCCAAGCGCATTCCCCGGCAGTGACACAATTTTGCCAACAAAAACAGGATGAAGTGATATTTTGGAGTTGGCTGCAATGGTTGGCATGGCGACAATTTGCTGATTGCTGGCAGTATTGTGACAAATTCAATATGCTAGTGGGTTTATACCGAGACCTAGCGGTGGGTGTTACCCAAGGTGGTGTCGAAACCTGGTATGACCGTGAACTTTATTGTGTTGATGCTTCGATTGGTGCCCCCCCCGATATTCTTGGGCCATTGGGGCAAAATTGGGGTGTTGCACCGCTTAATCCGTATGTTTTAGCAGAACGAGCCTATGCGCCTTTTATCGAACTATTGCGTTCGAATATGGAAAACTGTGGTGCATTACGTATTGACCATGTGATGTCATTATTACGTTTATGGTGGGTTCCGCAAAATGAAACAGCCGCAAACGGTGCTTATGTCTATTACCCTGTCGACGATTTGTTGGCTATTTTGGCCCTTGAAAGCCAACGTATGCATTGCATGATAATCGGTGAAGATCTCGGTATCGTACCAGAAGAAATAATTAGTAAACTTCGTGATTACGGGGTTTTTTCTTATAAGGTTCTGTGGTTTGAACATGATGATCAACGAAAGGTTAGATCACCGGAACAATGGGCTTCCCAAGCGATGGCCGTGATATCAACCCATGATATGCCAACATTACGTGGGTATTGGCAAGGCCATGATTTTGTTCTAGGTAAAAAACTGGGGCTTTATCCTGATGCCGATATGTTAGAGGAATTAAAAAGTGACCGTGAAGGGGCTAAACAACAGTTACTTGATGCGCTTTGGGTCAGAAATAATGATAACAAGAGCAGTTGTCATCGGTTAAATAGACAGCGAGTCTCTCGGGACTTAAACCATCAATTGCACTATTTCGTTGCCGATTCTCATAGCGCGCTCTTAGGATTACAACCAGAGGATTGGTTAGATATGTTAACCCCTGTCAATATTCCTGGTACCAGTACGGAATATGCTAATTGGCGTCGTAAATTATCGAAAACATTAGAAGAAATTTTTTCGGATGTTGACGTGAATCATTTGCTGAGTGAAGTCGATAGGCTACGAAAAAAACAATAAAACCCACCAAATTATCAAATTTTTACTTGTGCTCTGTTATTAATACAGAGCACATTACTTATGTTAAATTTATTAACTATTCTTTTTCGTTCGAGCTGCTCAGCTAATAATAATTCATTTAAATGAAAGTTAATTAAATCGGATGGCATATAAATATCACGAATTTGGTGTATTTTTGAATTAATTTAAAATTAGTTACAAAAGTTAAGTTTAGGTTAGGGTCGGTAATGCTTATACTTGGTCAAACTTTATCATTACGGATGTAGCTAAGGGATATATGAAAAAAATAGGCGCGGTATTAATAGCCATATTATTTTTATCTGGTTGTCATGCCTCATATTCAGATCGTGCTTTCGATTGTCAAATAAATACGTCTTTCAATGACATTTCTCGTGAAAGAAATGGTTTATTTGTATTTTCAACTTCGGCAATTAAAACAAGGGTATACCTTATTGATAATACGTTATATATCATCGATTTTGAACGCGGCGAATATACCGGCTATAAAATGACAGAAAATAAGCAATTTCAGCAGGTTGATAGCGTTAAAGATTTCAAAGTCATGATCAATGAAGGGGATCTTTACTATGATGATGGAAGAGCGATTGAAATGCTGTCATCAGATCAAAAAACAATCGGATTCTATTATGTTGAACCGTCAACAGGTAAAATAGATTCAATACAGTTTTTAACGCAGTGCCAGAGGCTTGAAGGTGTATTGGAAGATGAGTTAAGCCATGCGGGCCATAATCATTAGGCTATTTCTTCGATAATAAAATAAATCCCCTGTTGTCTGTATTCCTTAGTGTCGATCTAGGGGTATCAATGATGGGGATTTAATTGTATTCCTAATTTCTTTCAATTTAATTTCTCCTTAGTTTATATCTTTTCGTCCTCACTTATTTACGAACTGTATTCCCTATCGTCATTAGTGTCGAACAGCATGACGATTCAGTTTTAAATTACCTTAATGTTTTGATATTTATACCAATAAATAATGGCATGGAAAATGCTTAAGTGGAGTTATCTATCTTATATGACTCGACTGGATTTATTGGAGGGTAAGGCGAATGAATCGCTTTGTTATTGCCGACCCACAATTATGTATCGGATGTAATACCTGTATGGCAGCGTGCTCTGAAACGCATAAAGTGCAGGGGCTACAAGTATATCCGCGACTAAAAGTGGTGAAAATTGGAGAGCTAACCGCACCGATGCTCTGCCATCAATGTGACGATGCCCCATGTGCTCGTGTGTGTCCGGTGAATGCCATCACACATGAAAACAACATGATCGTGCTGAACGAAAGTCTCTGCATAGGGTGTAAATTATGTGGCCTAGTCTGCCCATTTGGTGCGATTACGCCATCGGGCAGTAAGCCTGTCGATATGCCTGATTTCTTTGAACAATATGTACCCAAAGAAAGGCTATTAGACGTGCCTGATAGCCTGCCAACCATGAACCCATTCTTAGCGTGGAATGCGGGTATTCGTAATGTCGCAGTGAAATGTGACTTATGTGACTTTAGTGACGAAGGTCCTGCTTGCATCAACGTTTGTCCTACCGATGCCCTCCATCTTGTAGAAGAGAATCAATTAGAAAACGAAAGTGCGAAACGGCGTAATGCCTCTATTGATGTAATGCCGCCAGAGTTCGACATTTTCATTTCACGGCAGGAGAACACATAATATGACATCACTTCAGTTGCTTTTATGGTCAGTTTCCCTGTATTTCGTTGGTGGCTTTGTCTCTTTATTATTTAAGCGCCAAGAAAAAATCGCTATCTATGTGGCAGGAACGGCCGCAATCATTGGTGGTGTACTCGGATTATTTAGCGCCATTCCAGTCTTAATGAGTGGGGAAGTACTCACTTATTTTGCTCAAGGGCCATTCCCTTTTGCTCATTTTGTTGTCCGTTTTGATAGCCTTGCCGCTTTCATGGTGATGGTGATTTCATTATTAGTCACCGTCACGGGGTTGTATTCCTTCAATTATGTGCAGGAATATTGCGGCCGTGGAGCATGGAGCATGGGGTTCTTCCTCAATATTTTCATTGCTTCCATGGTGGCTTTGGTTGTGATGGATAACGCCTTCTATTTCATCATTTTATTTGAAATGATGTCATTAGCATCTTGGTTCTTAGTCATTGCCGATCAAGATGAAAAGTCAATTCGTGCGGGGCTGCTTTACTTCTTTATTGCTCACGCCGGTTCCATTCTTATCATGATTGCGTTCTTCTTGATGTGGCGTCAAAGCGGCAGTTTAGATTTTGATTCCTTCCGCCAGTTATCACTTTCACCCGCTATGGCCTCAGTGGTGTTTTTATTGGGATTTTTTGGCTTTGGTGCCAAAGCAGGGATGCTACCCCTTCACAGTTGGTTGCCTCAAGCTCACCCCGCCGCGCCATCTCATGCATCGGCATTAATGTCTGGCGTGATGGTGAAAATTGGTATTTTCGGCATTATCAAGGTGGGCATTGACCTACTGGGTGCAACGCAAAGTTGGTGGGGCATTGTGGTACTGGCATTTGGTGCGGTTTCTTCTGTCCTCGGGGTTATGTACGCCTTGGCAGAGCACGATATTAAGCGTCTACTCGCATGGCATACCGTCGAAAACATTGGAATTATCTTGATGGGGGTTGGCGTTGGCATGGTGGGTATGGCCAACGATATGCCAGTGCTGGCAACGATCGGCCTATTAGGGGCGATTTACCATTTGCTAAACCATGCCATATTCAAAGGCTTATTATTCCTGGGTGCTGGGGCAGTGATTTACCGAATTCATACCCGTGATATGGAAAAAATGGGTGGCTTAGCCAAGTTAATGCCGATTACCGCGACCACGTTTCTAATTGGTTGTATGGCAATTTCAGCATTACCGCCCCTCAATGGTTTTGTCAGTGAATGGTATACCTACCAATCACTATTCTCTATGAGCCACGATGGCACCTTTATTATGCGTCTCAGTGGCCCAATTGCGATTGTGATGCTGGCCATTACTGGGGCATTAGCCGCGATGTGTTTTGTCAAAGTGTATGGCGTAAGTTTCTGCGGCGGTGCTCGCAGTGAACAAGCGACTCATGCTCGAGAAGTGCCTTGGACCATGACTGCAGCAATGGTCATCTTAGCCGCAATCTGCGTTATTCTCGGTGTTGGCGCGAGTGTGATTGCCCCCGTGTTAGCCAACGTGGCGATGTCGTTGACAAATGCAACTGACGTCACGGTTGTACAAGGGGCGATGTTGGTACCCGATACTGCGGCTCAAGCCATGATATCTCCAGCGATGACTTTTGTTCTTCTACTCGCACTGCCATTGATCCCCTTCATTATCTACCTCGTCTTTAAAGGTAAGCAGATGGATTTCCGCCGTAAAGGGGATGCATGGGCTTGTGGTTATGCTTGGGAGCGAGACATGTCCGTGTCTGCAGGGGGATTCACTCAACCTTTACGTTCAATGTTTGCACCCCTTTATCGAATGCGTAAGCAGCTCGACCCCTCTGAGCGATTAGCGCGTACCTTAGAAATGACAAAAGCAGGGGCTGGGAAAGTTGAACCATTCTGGGATGAACGCATAATTTATCCGTTGGTACGCTGTGTTAATCGATTTGCTAAACGAATGCAATGCCTGCAAGGGGGCGACTTCCGACTTTACTGTCTGTATGTCGTTGCTGCGCTAGTGGTATTGCTTATCGTGATTGCGGCGTAAGGAGAGAAACCATGTCTATTCAAGAAACACCGACATTAATGACGGGGCTCTTCGCAGTCGTTCAAGCGGTATTCTTACTACTACTTACACCGCTATACACAGGTATTTCCCGTAAAATTCGCGCCAAAATGCACTCTCGTCAGGGGCCTGGCGTTTTACAAGATTACCGCGACCTCATTAAGTTATTTAAACGCCAATCAGTGGCACCTCGTGACTCAGGAATGGTGTTTCGCATCATGCCCTATGTGCTGCTTGGTAGCATGTTACTACTGGCAATGTCACTACCCGTTTTGACGCTCACATCAATGTTTAGCAGTGCTGCTGATTTAATTATCGTGCTGTATATTTTTGCCCTATTTCGTTTTTTCTTTTCATTATCGGGTTTAGATACTGGCAGCCCATTTGCTGGTATCGGCGCGAGTCGTGAATTAACGCTAGGGGTGCTAGTCGAGCCGATTTTATTTCTCGGTCTATTAGTGGTCGCGCTCATCGCAGGTTCAACCAATATTGGTACTATTAGTGCAGTGATGAGCGAAGGCTGGGTATCGCCAACGGCCACACTGCTTGCATTATTAGCCTGCGGTTTTGCCACCTTTATTGAAATGGGAAAAATTCCTTTCGACGTTGCAGAAGCTGAGCAAGAGCTACAAGAGGGGCCGTTAACTGAATATTCAGGTTCTGGCTTGGCATTGGTGAAATGGGGAATTGGCTTGAAACAGGTGGTTGTCGCCGTGCTGTTTTTATCTATTTTCTTCCCATTTGGTAACGCCAGCGTATTGACCTTCGGTAGTCTGCTGCTAGCCCTTGTGCTGTTATTAGTGAAATTACTGGTGATTTTTGTACTGGCTTCGCTGGTCGAAAATAGTCTGGCTCGTGGTCGTTTCTTACTGACGCACCATGTGACTTGGTTAGGATTCGGTGTTGCGGCACTCGGGTTCGTATTTTATCTCACCGGTCTATAAGGAGCGACGAGCATGTTAGAGAATATTGCACTAGCCACCTTAATAATACCGTTTATTGGGGCATTGCTGGTCAGTGTATTACCCACACGGATAGCACCATGGCTGAGTACGTTAGTGGCATTGCTTGCGTCACTGGGTACAGCCGCACTGGGTTGGCTTTATCTTGATGGTGGGAAAGTTGCCACAACGTTGGAATTAATCCAATCGGGTGATGTGGCACTCTTTGGTTTTACTATCGATGGCGTCAGCACATTAATTGCTTTCGCGGTTGTGTTCCTCGGATTTTTAATTTGCCTTTATTCCACAGGGTATTTAACCGAGGGGAATCGAGAGCACGCCCATGGCCCAACTCGCCGTTACTACGCCTTTCTGCTGATTTTTATCGGTGCAATGGCTGGGGTTGTGCTGTCATCTACCATTTTAGGGCAGTTAATTTTCTTTGAAATCACCGGGGGCTGTTCGTGGGCATTGATTGGTTATTATCAAACCGAAAAATCCCAGCGCAGTGCGATGAAAGCGTTGCTCATCACCCATGTTGGCTCTTTGGGACTGTATCTAGCGGCGGCAACGTTATTTATTAGTACAGGAACATTTGCGCTAAGTGCGATTAACCAACTCAATGAAACGCAAAGTTTAATTGTGTTTGGTGGAATATTATTCGCCGCATGGGGTAAATCAGCGCAATTACCCCTACAAGCTTGGCTACCTGATGCAATGGAAGCCCCTACACCTGTGAGCGCTTACTTACACGCCGCATCAATGGTGAAAGTCGGTGTGTATATTTTTGCTCGAAGCATTATGTCATCGACTCATATACCGGAGATTATCGGCTGGATTGGTGTGGTGATGGCGGTTATCACCCTAGTGTATGGCTTCATGATGTACTTGCCGCAAAAAGATATGAAACGACTATTAGCATGGTCAACGATTACGCAATTAGCCTATATCTTTTTAGCACTCTCATTATCTATTTTTGGTTCAAAAGAAGCCTTCGATGGCGGTATCGCTTACATCTTCAACCATGCATTTGCGAAAAGCTTATTTTTCTTAGTGGCGGGTGCGCTGAGCTACAGTTGTGGTACGCGGATGTTGCCGCGTTTACGCGGTTTGGCAAAACGTTACCCATTGCTGGGGGTGGGGTTTTGTGTGGCAGCATTAGCCATTGCAGGTGTGCCGCCACTGAACGGCTTTTTCAGTAAATTCCCGATCTTTGCCGCAGGCTTTGCGCTGTCTGAACAATTCTGGATTTTAACACCGATTATGGTGTTGGTGCTGATTGAGTCTGTTGCCAGCTTTGCTTGGCTACTTTATTGGTTCGGTAAAGTGGTACCGGGCGAGCCGAGCGAAGAAGTGGCAAACGGAAGTGCGGTTCCATGGGCGATGCAGTGGGTTATTGGCTTGCTGATCATCATGTCCTTCTGTTCTAGCGTTATTGCCGTCATCTGGCTCAATTAAGGGGAGAAGGTATGACTGGTTCAATGATTGTGAATAATTTAGCGGGGTTGATGATGATCACCTCGTTACTGGTTATCGGTGCGAAAAAGCCGGTAGCATCTTGTTGGTTCTATGCATTGCAGTCACTGGTGTTAGTGGCAATTTTTGGCACATTATCTCAAACCTTACATGCCCCTGAGTTGGCGATGTGGGCAGGTACGGCATTTGTCACTAAGGTAATTTTAGTGCCATTGATTATGGGGTATGCATTTGGCAAATTATCCGACCCATCAGCCAATGGCGGCGTGATAAGCCCTGTATGGCTGATGTTAGCCGCAGCGGTAATCGTGGTGTTGTGCTGGTTTGTGGTTGAGCCAATAAAATTACCGATCGCCACTGACTTAAAACCGGCGTTAGCCGTATCCCTTGGGCATTTTATGTTGGGATTACTCTGTATTGTGACGCAACGAAATATCCTCAAGCAGGCATTTGGTTATTGCTTGATGGAAAATGGCTCACATTTAACCTTGGCATTATTAGCCTACAAAGCCCCAGAGTTAGTTGAAATTGGTATCGCGACGGACGCTATTTTTGCCGTGATCATCATGGCGGTATTGGCACGTAAAATCTATCGCACGCTCAACACACTGAACGTGGATCAACTGACCGCGTTGAAGGGGTGATGAGATGACTCAAACTATGTTATTAACGTTATTAATGGCGACCCCACTGGTGATTTCCCTGTTGGCCTTTGCTTGTCGTTTACTGGGCAATGGCGCGAAAGGGGCAGTCACTTTAGTCCATACAATCGGTATTATTTTGTTGTTGGTGTTATCCCTGTGGATGGTGCATACCATAGGTGAAGTCGGTGATTTACTGATGGCAGGGCGTTGGATACATCTCGACAGCTTAGCCGGGCTATTTTTAGCCATCCTAGGGATTGTTGGTTTCCTCACTGGACTTTATTCGATTGGTTATATGAACCATGAGGTGGAAGAAGCGGAAATCAGTGTCGGTACATTGTGTAACTATTATGGTTTTTTCCATCTGTTTTTATTCACTATGTTATTGGTGATCACCAGTAACAACCTGATCTTGATGTGGGCTGCGGTTGAAGCCACCACATTCAGTTCCGCTTTCTTAGTGGGTATTTATGGTCAACGTTCTTCACTAGAAGCGGCGTGGAAGTACATCATTATTTGTAGTGTCGGCGTCGCGTTTGGTTTGTTTGGTACTATTTTGGTTTATGCCAATGCAGTCAATGTGATGCCTGATCCTGAGCTAGCCATTTTCTGGACGGAAGTGCTGAAATATACCGAACTTCTCGACCCAACCTTGATGCATTTAGCCTTTGTGTTTGTGCTCATTGGCTTTGGCACCAAAACAGGGTTATTCCCGATGCATGCATGGTTACCTGATGCGCACAGTGAAGCGCCAAGTCCGGTTTCAGCGTTGCTTTCTGCCGTATTACTTAATTGTGCGCTGCTGATTATTATTCGCTATTACATTATTGTCACTTCCGCGATTGGCGGTGAATTTACGCAAACCTTGTTGTTAGTCTTTGGCTTACTCTCTGTGGCAGTGGCAGCATTTTTTATTCTCGTTCAACGGGATATGAAACGGTTACTGGCTTACTCCAGCGTAGAAAATATGGGTTTGATCGCAGTTGCGTTAGGCATCGGCGGGCCATTGGGTGTTTTGGCTGCGCTGTTGCACACCTTAAACCACAGTTTAGCGAAAACACTGCTGTTTTGTGGTTCGGGTAATGTGTTGCTCAAATATGGTACCCGTGACATTACTGTGGTGAAAGGTCTGTTGCGCACAATGCCGTTTACCGCGGTGGTATTTGCCGGAGGGGCATTAGCGCTAGGTGGCATGCCGCCATTCAATATCTTCTTGAGTGAATTCATGCTAGTGGTCGCGGGGATTGCCGCTGATCATATCTGGCTAACCCTTCTTGTTCTTATCTTGATTACCCTTGTCCTTGGCGGATTAGTCAGAATGATTTCTAAAACGCTTTTTGGTGCGCAGCCTGACTGTGTATCCAAGGGAGAGCTAGGTATTTTGACCACATTACCGATGGCAATCTTAATTGTATTGATGCTGGTGATGGGAACTCACATTCCTCAATCGGTGAGTCATTTATTGGAAAATGCCGCCACCATCGTCTTAAAAGACAGCACATTACCTAACACAGAATTTACCACTTTACATTATCAATGGCCGTGGGGTGCTAACCCATCCACTACCTCGTTGCAGGAGAAATAACGTGAGCTATCAGAATTATACAGATACCCTTCAGGGCGTTCGCAAAGGTACCGGTTATCTGGCACAAGTCCGCGAAAAATTTCCTCATACGATATTGGATGAGGAGTGGCAAACCGCCAATCAAGTCACGATCACGATAAAAACTGAAATGCTGCCACAAGTGGTTGAGTTTCTGTATTACGGCTGCGGTGGCTGGTTACCCGTGTTATGGGGTAATGATGAGCGCCCATTAAATGGGCAGTTTGCCGTATACTATGCGTTATCGATGGAAGAAGGGGAAAAATGTTGGGTAACGGTGAAAGCCTTTGTTAGCCCAATCACGCAAGAATTTCCTTCTGTCACTCCACGTGTGCCAGCCGCAGTTTGGGGAGAGCGAGAAGTTCGTGATATGTACGGGTTACGTCCTGTTGGTTTGCCTGATGAGCGCCGCTTAGTGTTACCCGATGACTGGCCGGAAGATTTGTACCCATTGCGTAAAGACACTATGGATTATCGCCAACGTCCCGCGCCGACAACGGATACAGAAACCTACGAATTTATTAATGACAGTAAAACGCAAAGCCGTGTTGTGCCTATTGGCCCGTTACACATCACCTCAGATGAGCCGGGGCACTTCCGTTTATTTGTTGATGGCGAACGTATTGTCGATGCGGATTACCGCATGTTCTATGTTCACCGTGGCATGGAAAAATTGGCTGAAACCCGCATGGGCTACAATGAAGTGACATTTTTGTCAGACCGCGTTTGTGGTATTTGCGGCTTTACCCATAGTGTGGCGTACACCTCGTCGGTAGAGAATGCTTTAGGTATTTATGTGCCACAGCGAGCACACACTATTCGTAGCGTATTATTAGAAGTTGAACGTCTTCACAGCCATCTATTAAACATTGGTTTAGCCAGCCATTTCACTGGTTTCGATACTGGCTTTATGCAGTTTTTCCGCGTACGTGAAAAATCGATGACCATGGCAGAATTGCTGACAGGGGCGCGTAAAACTTACGGCACTAACCTAATTGGGGGTGTTCGTCGTGACTTCCTCAAAGATCAACGGATTAAAACCATCCAGTTAGTGCAAGAAATGCGCCGTGATGTAACGCAACTCGTCGATATGTTACTCAGCACGCCGAATATGGAGCAACGTACTGTAGGCGTCGGTCTATTAGATCCCAAAATTGCTCGTGATTATAGCCCAGTAGGCCCGATGATCCGCGCCAGTGGTTTTAAGCGAGATGTACGTTTTGATCACCCATTTGCCGACTACGGTAACTTACCGAAAACCCTATTCACCATGGATGGTTGTGATGTGTATTCCCGCGTTATGGTGCGTATCAAAGAGACACTCGATTCTTTATCGATGATTGAATATGCGCTAGATAATATGCCAGAAGGACCAATTTTAACTGAAGGCTTTACATATCAGCCGCATAAATTTGCATTGGGGTATACCGAGGCCCCTCGTGGAGAAGATATTCACTGGAGTATGTTAGGGGATAACCAAAAACTCTATCGCTGGCGCTGCCGTGCGGCCACCTATGCAAACTGGCCAGTGCTGCGTTATATGCTGCAAGGAAATACAGTTTCCGATGCCCCATTGATTATTGGTAGCCTTGACCCTTGCTATTCCTGCACAGACCGCGTGACGCTGGTGGATGTGAAAAAACGCAAAGCCAAAACGGTGGCTTACAAAGAACTTGAGCAACATAGCCTTGAACGCAAACACTCAATTATGAAATAAGGCGGAGGGACACCATGTTTAAACTATTTAAAACCCTCCGCGATGCGGGGACAGCAACGGTTAAATACCCGTTTAAGCCACTCGAGGTGGCGCATGGTTTTCGTGGAAAACCGGAATACGACCCGCAGCAATGTATTGCTTGTGGTGCCTGTATTTCTGCTTGCCCAGCGAATGCATTAACCATGGAAACGGACTTGGAAAGTGGTGAACGCCGTTGGCAACTATTTATTGGGCGCTGTATTTATTGCGCTCGCTGCGAGGAAGTTTGCCCGACTCGGGCTATTCATCTGACCGAAGATTTTGAAACAGCGGTAATGAATAAGGCTGATTTATATATAAAAGCGACATTTCGGCTGCAATATTGCCGTCAATGTGGTGAAGCCTTTGCACCCAAAAAATCAGTGGAATATGCCATGGCATTGATGGTGGCATCAGGAATTGAAGAAAGTGGCATCGAAGCATTGCGACCAATGTACGAGACCTGCCCATCCTGTAAACAGAAAAATAACCTACTAAACAATGAGCGTAAAAACTTCCGTTTACATATAGAGGGAGATAAATCATGAGTTTGCCGGACATTCCCGTTAACCATCATGTCAGCCAACCGATTATTGTTGATGAACAGGTAGCTAAATTAAAAAGTACGTTGTTAAAAGACATCAAACGTTCTGCTTATGTTTACCGCGTTGACTGTGGGGGCTGTAACGGCTGTGAAATTGAAATTTTCTCTGCCATCACCCCTGTATTTGATGCTGAACGTTTTGGCATCAAAGTGGTAGCATCACCGCGACATGCGGATATTTTACTGTTTACGGGGGCGGTAACTCGCGCCATGCGCATGCCCGCTTTGCGCGCTTATGAGTCAGCCCCTGATCCTAAAATTTGTATTTCATATGGCGCTTGTGGTTGTGGTGGTGGTATTTTCCAGGACCTGTATTGTGTTTGGGGGGGCAGTGAGCACATCGTGCCAATTGATGTTTGGATCCCAGGTTGCCCGCCAACACCTGCCGCGACCATTTATGGCTTTGCGGTTGCACTTGGATTATTAAACCAAAAACTGACAGCACAAGAGCACCATGAAGAAGAGGGTGAGCGAGTCGAGCTATTACTGCCTTCAATTCCACTGGCAACTCGGGTGATGATTGAGCGAGAAGCTCGTCGTCAGGCGGGTTATTTTCAAGGCCGAGAAATCAGCGACAAGTTTTTATCCTTACTCGATGGGGCAACGCCGAAGCAAGTTCAAAGTACCCTACAAAAATGGTTGAGCGAGGAACAAGACCCACGTTTACGCGATATTGTGAACCGCTTAGTCACGGTATTGCAGCAAGGGGGAACCCATGACTGAGCACCGGATAGAACAACCTGACGGTAAAGTGGTTTTTTGGTCGTTACGACAAAAATTTGTCGATAGTGACGACGACGTACCAGAAGAAGCTCAACAGGTGATGTATTACTCATTAGCGATTGGTCACCATGTTGGCATGATTGATTGCTTAAATACCGAATTAGAATGCCCTCTAAAGGGTTATCAGTCTTGGGTCGAGGCTTTACCAGAAGGAGAGGCTCGGCGAAAACTACAAGGGCTTCTCACCTTTGGCGAAATTAATATCGATTCGACCCACACCAATATGCTGGCATTAGCACTTGATGCATTTTCAAAAGACGTAAACTCCCCCTATTGTCAGTGGAGCTCAACGCTGATCCGTTTATTAGCGGAAATTGAGCGTGAACCGGCCATTTATCTGATCGTTAAGAGGCGCCCATGAGTGAGTTATCGACACCAAATTTGATGCTTGCAGTGGGTAATAGCATGATGGGCGACGATGGCGCAGGACCGATGCTATTTGATTTAATGCAGGAAAATCCAATTGAAAATTGGTTAGCTATCAATGGGGGAAGCAGTCCAGAAAGCGTCACACATCAGGTTAGAGCGCTACAACCGAAGCGCTTATTAATTGTGGATGCAGCAGATATCGGTTTAAATCCGGGTGAGATTCGAGTTATTGACCCTGATGATATCGCGGAAATGTTTATTATGAGCACTCACAATTTACCCTTGAATTTTTTAATCGACCAATTAAAAGACGATATTGATGAGATTATTTTTCTGGGGATCCAACCTGATTTAGTCGGTTTTTATATGCCAATGAATGAGCAGGTGATTACTGCTGTTCAGCAAGTTTATCAGGCACTACCTCATTGGGAAGGGTTGGGTGGATTTAAATTATTTGATGGGGAATAATGCACCAAAAACACTTCAAGTTGCAGCTAGTTTAATCGTCCTGCAACTTGAAGTATCGCGGGTATTGATTACGCATTTCCTCGCAAAAAATAGGCGACATCTTCCTCAACACTTTCCATTGCCATTAAAGCTTCTAACGTATCTTGTGCTTCTTGTTCATCGATAATACTCATGGCAAAACCGACGTGCACTAACACCCATTTTCCGAGCATATCGAGTGTTTTACCGTCGCAAACTAAGGCAATATTCACATCCCTTCTGACACCACAAACTTCGATTTGTGCTGTATCCATCGGAGAATCACCAACTGAAACTACTTTACCGGGAATACCTAAGCACATAACTTACTCCATACTGGAATAATACCTTTATCGGATTATTCAACTTCGATTTGTTTTACTTGCATCGTATCACTGCTATCTATTTGCAGATTTTGGCTGCCGCAGTGAGGGCATCCCGTCGCAAATTGGATAACTTGAGTGGTGCTTTGGCAGTCTCGACACCATGCGGTTGCCGGAATTGTATTGATATGCAATTTTGCACCTTCAGCCAGTGTGTTACGACAAATAATATCGAAACAAAAATGTACCGCGGACTCCTCTACACAGGACACGGCACTGAGCTCTAACCATACACCAGTAACTCGCCTCGCATGGTTCTGTTTGGCATGCTGCTCAATAATATCGAAGGCACTTTGGCACAAGGCAACTTCATGCATTACTCACCTCTTATGACATCAAATCAGCAGGGGTTTCAAAAGCGGCGCGACGACGGCGCTCTTTGACTATCTCATCCATCCGGTTTCTATCGACAACAATTAAAGCATCTGTTGGGCAGACTTCAACACAGGCAGGGCCATTTTCGCGAGTATGGCATAAGTCACATTTATGCGCTTCAGCGCGATATTGAGGAATGGTATTAAGTGCCGTTGTTTTTTGTGCCACTAAGCGGCTGACAACCTCCATCGTGCCATAAGGACAGGCGATAACGCAGGTTTTACAGCCAATACATTTGGATTGATCGACATAGACAAAATCGTCTTTTTTGCTGATAGCACCATTAGGGCATACATTCGCACAGGGAGCGTCTTCACATTGGCGGCAAACCACCGCAGTACTTACGGTATAGCCTTTTAGGACATGAATACGTGGAAAAAACTCATCTTTCACCACGGTTGCAATACCCGTTTCCTGTTCTTGATGAGAAACAACACAAGCGACTTCACAAGTGTGGCAGCCGATACACTTTTTGGGGTCTGCAATGATGAATCTGTTCATCATAGTCTCCTGAATGATATACCCGTCATTTCTCAAGTTGCGGGTTATTGACGGCTCTCTGCTATCCTTCCTTGTCACCGACCGACAACTTGAGTTATTTTTGGGCATATGTGGTGATGCTACATTTTCTATTTTGGGTGTAGCTGTCTTTTTATTTCAATACTCAGGTATAAGCATGTATCGTGCCAAATCAGCAAAATAATTTAATATAATAAAATCAATGTATTAATGATTTTTGGGTTTTATTGGTTGAACAAAATAAAGCGTCGTCACACAGTTCGACAATTATGACGATAATTATTCGAGGTATATATAATGTATTGAATCTCAAGCTGAGAGATAATGAAAATAGGGGATTGGATCAAGTTTAGATTAGACAGCGATATTATTTTTTCATAGACCTATTACAATATTAGTATTAAACAGAGAATAATAACATCTAAGAAAATTGTATTAATTACCACATTCAACTTTTTATTTTTTATATTATTTGTAGCTAAATTGTTTTATAGAAAATAATTCAAGTTACAAATTAGCCGTAAGTGAAAGCTTGAGCAATGGCGCGATTGGAGATTTTGTGAGTACATCGGATAACAGCGAAAAAATACGTCATGAACGTGACCAATATCGAATATTGGTTGATATCACAAACTCGGTACTATCACACCTAGAAATGGATGGGTTGGTGGCTGAAGTTTCACGCGAAATTTACCGTTTTTTCGGGATAAGCCAAATTAGTGTCGCCTTATGCGATAATGACAGCTCTGCCATATATCTTTGTTATTCAAGCTATTATCAGCGTTCAATACCCGTTGAGAAAACGCAGTATCATTTAACCGAGTTACATCCAGATTTAACTTGGGTGCTTGAGACCAACAAGCCATTGCGTCTGACCCTCGCACAAGAAACGCATGATCCCCTTTATCAACAAGTGACGGCTCAAGGGATGACGGAAACGCTATTATTGCCATTGGCGTTTAATCATAAACCGTTAGGTGTTTTGGTTTTATCTCATGAAAATAATACTATTTTTACTGATGACAACTGTAATTTGCTTAAGCAGATAGCGGCAAGGTTCGCAATTGCTGTTGATAATGCGGCCGCTTATGGCGAAATCACGCATTTAAAAGATAGTCTGAAAAATGAAAATTTATGGCTAAATGAACAAATCCATAACATGGATAGCTTCAGTGAAATTATTTTTCAAAGTGAAGCGATGCGCAACGTTTTGGAGCAGGTCGATTTAGTCGCACCAAGTGATAGCACTGTTTTAATATTAGGTGAAACAGGAACGGGTAAGGAGTTAATCGCACGGGCAATTCACCGGCTTAGCCAACGTCATCAGCGGGCTATCATCAAAATGAACTGTGCAGCTATTCCATCGGGTTTATTAGAAAGTGATTTATTTGGTCATGACAAAGGGGCGTTTACTGGGGCGACAACCACCCATATTGGTCGTTTTGAAATGGCGGATAAAAGTACCTTATTTTTGGATGAAATTGGCGATATGCCATTAGAACTTCAACCTAAACTTTTGCGTGTATTACAAGAACGAGAAATTGAGCGAATAGGGGGAAACAAAATTATTCCAGTGGATGTGAGACTGATTGCGGCGACAAATCGTGATTTAAAGGGAATGACGGAAGAGCGTGAATTTCGTGAAGACCTTTATTATCGTTTGAATGTCTTTCCGATTACTATCCCGCCATTACGCGAACGACCCGAAGATATTCCACTACTCGCAACCTATTTTACCAAAAAAATTGCCCAACGAATGAACCGTAAAATAGATTGTATTCCTCGTGATGCCTTAGCGCAGCTTTCCCTTTATCCATGGCCCGGTAATGTCCGAGAACTGGAAAATGTGATTGAACGAGCCGTTATTCTAACTCGCGGTAATACCCTGAATTTACAGTTACATGAGCTAAATATCCCAAAGCCTTCGCGCCTTAAAAATGCACTCAGTAAGCCTAGCTCACTGGAAAAACGAATGCAAACTGAGGCGCCTGAAAGTGACGATGAGGAGCGCAATAGAATTATTGAAGCCCTCAAAGCAACCAATGGTGTGGTCGCAGGGGCGAGAGGGGCGGCAACACGCCTCGGGCTGAAACGTACGACACTTTTATCGAGGATGCAGCGATTAGGAATTTCAGTCCAAGATCTCTTTTAATCCTAATTCCCGCCATACTTCGCGCTGTAGCGTTGTTGGCTATACTCGGCTACTCGGGTCACATACTTGTTCCCGTCATACTTCGAGCTGTAGCGTTGTTGGCTGCACTCGGCTACTCGGGTCACATACTTATGTATGCTCCCCGAGCTATCCTTGCTTGCCGCTTAACCACAACTCGAATTATTTAGGGAATGCCCGTCATACTTTGAGCTGTAGCGTTGTTGGCTGTACTCGGCTACTCGGGTCACATACTTATGTATGCTCCCCAAGCTATCCTCATTTGCCGCCTAGCCACAACTCAAATTATTTAGGGAATAAGTTAGAAAATAATTAATATTAATAATGATTATTATTGATATTAAAATTCAATATTCATAATTATTGAAAATTAAATAAATGGAATTGAAATTATTAACAGCGGTAGAGGTTAATTAATCATTAATCCATTTAGTTATTAAATGAAAATAAATAACTAAAATTTCTTGTTTTAATTATCCTGAGCTTATCTTCACCATAATTTGCATTGTAGGTAGGCGGCCAGTAAAGCTAATCCTTATTCGCATACCTAAGTATGGGATTAGAATTAGCTTTGTGTAGCCAACCTCCTACAACGCAAAGAATGAAGGGGATTTATTAACCTTCAGCGGCTTCTCGCAAACGCCGCTTAATACTCGTATATTCCTGCACCACATAATGCTCAGCCTTTTGCTGGTCATCAATAGGTTCTACACGTACAGCACAGTACTTATATTCTGGTGTTTTGGTGATTGGGCTGAGGTTCTCAGCGACTAACTCATTACAAGCGCCAATCCACCATTGATAAGTCATGTACACCGCGCCTTTATTTGGCCGTTCACTGATGTTGGCTCGCGTGATCACTTTTCCTTGTCGAGAAGCCACCCAAACCAGCTCTTGATCCTTAATACCAAGCGCTTTCGCATCCGCGGTATTAATTTGCACAAAGCCCGGTTCATCCGCTAATGCCGCAAGCGCTTTACAGTTCCCCGTCATAGAACGACATGAGTAGTGCCCAACTTCACGTACTGTCGCAAGGACCATCGGGTATTCTGTACTAACTTGGTCAATTGGTGGTCGCCAATCACAAGTGAAGAATTGCCCTTTACCATTCGGGGTATCAAATTGCCCCCCCTCGTATAGATACTCGGTTCCTTCGCTTTCTAATGTACGACATGGCCATTGAATATAAGCCAGACCCGCCATTTTTTCGTAAGTCGCACCATAATAGATAGGACAAAGCTCACGTAACTCATCCCAAATTTCTTGGGTGTTGTTATAGTGCATTGGGTAACCCATTGCAGTGGACATCAAACTGATAATTTCCCAGTCTGTTTTTACATCCCCGACAGGTTCGACTGCTTTATAGAAACGTTGGAAACCCCGGTCAGCCGCCGTATAGACGCCTTCATGTTCTCCCCAAGAGGTGGCAGGGAAAATCACGTCGGCAATCGATGCGGTTTTGGTCATAAAAATATCTTGTACGATAAGCAGTTCAAGCTTATCGAAAGTGCGACGAATAGTGGCTAAATCAGGCTCTGTTTGCAGTGGATCTTCACCCATCACATAGTGCGCTTTTAGTACACCTTCATCAATAAAATGAGGGACTTCGCTTAATGGTATGCCATTTTCATCTGGCATTTTTTCAATGCCCCAGAACTTAGCAAATTTCTCAAGCGCCGCTTTATCTTCGACGTATTGATAGCCGGGGAGGGTGTTTGGTAACGCCCCCATATCGCAAGCGCCTTGCACATTGTTTTGACCACGAACAGGGCCAACGCCAACATGTGGCTTACCTAAATTACCTGTCAGTAATGCAAGACTAGTCAGTGCTTGGACTGTTTCCACACCTTGGTAAAATTGCGTAACGCCCATTCCCCATAAGATGGTGGCACTTTCTGCCTTGGCATACATACGTGCTGTTCTGCGAATATCTTCGGCTTGGATGCCCGTGATTTCTTCAACAGATTCAGGTGTATAAGGTGCGACTAATCCACGATATTGTTCGAATTTTTCTGTATGAGCTTCAATAAAGGCGTTGTCATACAAATTCTCTTCGATGATCACGTGGGCAAAAGCATTGATTAATGCAATGTTGGAACCATTTTTTAACGCTAAATGAATATCTGCAATACGCGCAGTTTCAATATAACGCGGGTCGCAAACAATAATTTGTGCCCCTTTTTCTTTCGCTTTTAAAATACGACGAGCTACAATAGGGTGTGAGTCCGCAGCATTGTAGCCGAAGACAAAAATACATTTGGTATCCTCAATTTCAACAATTGAGTTGCTCATTGCGCCATTACCGACCGAACGCTGCAGACCTGCAACCGAAGGGCCGTGTCAGACACGCGCACAGCAGTCGATATTATTGCTACCGACAGCTGCACGAACAAATTTTTGCATCACAAAGTTAGCTTCATTACCCGGACCACGGGATGAACCTGTTGTCATGATGGCTTTTGGACCATATTTTTCTTTAATCGCTAATAAACGCGAGCTGGCAAATTCAATCGCTTCTTCCCACGAGACGACTTCTAACTTGCCACCGCGCTCACGGCGGATCATGGGGTTTTTTAAACGAGGCGTTAAAATTTTGGTGTCATGAATGAAGTCCCAGCCAAAATATCCTTTCAGGCAGAGTTCCCCTTCATTGGTGTGACCATTCGCACCTTCAGCGCCAATGATCTTCCCGTTCTCCACCTTCAGGTTGATTTTACAGCCTGAGGCGCAATACGGGCAGACGGTGATGACTTTTTCCATCTACATTGCTCCTATATTTTCATTTAGCGATAAAAGTTCGCCTTATCTTTAATAGATATGCAGGGTTTGTGCCAGTTTATGTGCTGAAGTGGATTTAATTTAACCTATTGAATTAAATTATTATTTGTATTCTTTAGTTGGTGAAATAAATCATGGTATGGGTGATGGTCGTCATAAGTGTCGAAGTCTATGTGTAATATCTAATATTTGTGACATTGTATTTTTAGCGCTTAAGTATGAAGAGAAAGTGCGCAAAAAAAAGCCAGATGTTTCCATCCGGCTTTATATGACATAGATGTGTGATAAATATAATAGTTACTGATTTTCTTATCGTGTTTGGCTCCTTATTAAATGTTGATTAATTGTGTATTGAATAGAAGGTGAGGTATTGTTTTCTGTAAAATTCATCGCAGTTGCGGCTTTTTCATGGCTATCCATTAATGAAAATGGTTTGGCGATACCATTAATTTCATTTGTGGATAATCCCGCGGCTTTAATATGGGATGTAATAGCGGTTTGATTTGCGTGAGACATATTGTTTTCAATAAAACTTAAGGCAATCGCTGCTTTTTCGTGAGTCCCCATTTGTGAAAAAGGCTTTGATGTGCCTTTTATTTCACTGACAGGAAGTTGCCCAGCTTTGATATGAGTTGCAATTGCAGCTTGATTTGCATAGGAAGTATTATTTTCAGTGAAGCTCAATGAGACAACGGCTTTTTTATGAGACATGTTATCTGCATAAGCGGTTGCATTAAGCGTCAGTAAAAATACAGCTGGAAATATTAATTTTTTCATTGTCATACCTTGTGAAAATAAAGAGTAATGTCCTCAAATGAGGCTTAAATATACCCATGACATTTCAAGTAATTAGAATATCGTTGACTCGTAACTTGAATGGTTCAGGGGATATAGGAATAACTGTTAAAGAATCTTATATAACCGAGCAATTAATGATGAATGAATATCCTGTTCGGTTTCAACTTCAACACTGGCAGTGAGTCCCGCAGTTAAATGAATATCGCTAGGTAATTGGTCAAAAACAATCCTTACAGGAACACGCTGTGCTAGCCTTATCCAACTAAAGCTTGGATTAACATGAGGAAGACCAAACTCATCTAATTGTTGGTTTTCATCTGTAATTCCGTAACCAATACTTTCTATGTGACCCGTTAATGGTGTCGAATAAGCCATTAAGCGAATATTAACAGGGGCATTTACGTGTATTTGGCTCAGTTTTGTTTCTTCGAAATAGCCCATAACAATAAAGCTATCAGTATTAACTAAACTCAAATTTGCTTTGCCTGCCGTTGCATAGTCACCTTTTTGGATACGTAAATGCGTGATATAGCCGGTAACAGGCGCTCTAATAATGGATTTTTCTAAATCTAATTTAGCGATAGATAATGCAATCGTGGCTTTTTGCACGGCGGATTGTGCGATTGAAGCATCTCGTGCAGATTGCTGAACTTCTTCCTGTGACAGCATATGCTTGATGCTAGCACGTCGTTTGGCATCAGCATTTTTTTGCTGCCATTGTTGTTGTGCAATGGCTAAATTAGCCTGTGCTTCATTAACCGCAAACTGGAAACGAGATTGTTCGAGACGATATAGCTCATCGCCTTGATTAACCAGTTGATTATCTGCCACTGTGATCGCTTCGATTGTGCCGGATACCTCGGGTGCAATACGAACAACTTGTGCAACAACCTTGGCATCGCGAGTCCATGGTGTATTTTCATAAGCCTGCCATAGCAGCCAAACGGCATACACAGCAGCAATTAGGCAGCCGACCGAAAAAAAAGATTTACCGAGCTGGCGAAGAGGTAATAAACGTTTAGACATACAGCACCCAAGCAGAAATAAAAATAAGAGATAATGCAAATTCAATTAGTGCAGGATGCCATTGCTGTTGAAGCCAATGCCAGCGTGCAAGTGTCATTTTAAAAACATATAAAAAAGGTAAACATAAAAAAATAGAAACAAAAATGGGGGGCAAGAGCACACCCGAAAATGCAATTTCATGAAACATATAAAACTCTCCAATCTAGGCGGTTTTTAATGCCTTAAGTTGTAATAGCAGGTTCTCCATATCATGGGAAAAGTGATAATGGTTAGTATATTCAGAAGGTGAATCTTTATATTCTTGCAGTAAATTCTGCTGTAATTTTCTAATATGCAGTAGCGCTTTTTTGGGATCGGTTAAGCGAAGAGCAATATTAGATAAATAATATTGAATATTATTTTGGTCATGCTGTGATAATTGTTTTTTCCATTGCATAACGACGACACCTAATTGTGTGTAAATAAGCGCAGGTGTTAATAACGGACCATTAGCTAATAGAATTAAGCGATGCTGTTGTTTTTGTTGCCAGACATTAGGTGAGGCAATTTTTTGATTAAAAGCAATGACAGTATTGTTTAAAATTCGTTGATATAACTTTAGTTTTTGCGCAACAATATTTTTAGGTAAAATAATTAAAAACCCCATCCAAGCAAAAAATGTTGCTACAGCCCATGCTAAAGACCAGTTTAAAAAACGTTCAAAGTCATACTGAATTGGATTATTAATGTCTGTTAGTATGGTAAAGGCAACAAGATAAGCAAGCCCAGTTAAACCATATTTAGGGACACTCGTAGCATAAATACCCGGTAGCCAAAATAGCATAAGAACAATCAGTAATAATGGGAAACCATTGATTAAAGGTAATATGGCAAAAGTACATAAACAGGCCGCTGGGATGGCGTAGAGTGTTCCTCTAAAAAACGCTTTAGAGCCGGGAACAGGATTTGGCACGGTCGCTAATAGTGAGCAATAAGGCGCAAGCACCAATAACATCATATCGCCATGTTGCCATCCAGTTATTAGCCATAAAGCACCGGCTAAAAATAGCGTAATAGCTGCACGAGAACCATTTTCCCAAGCAGCAGAAAAAGAACGAATAAATACCACGTTACGCGCAGCTTTATAGCCCGTTTTTTTATCGAGCATCGCAAAGTAATTTAACGCTTGGCGAATATCATCAACAAGCTTTAATAAGCCTAATGCCGGTTTCTGAGAGTTTTCTAAACAGATACTTTCAATTTCATCCAATATCTTTATTTGAGCAGATAATGATTTTTCTTGAGCTATTGCTGTCCAACATTGTGCAATCTTTAAATGCATTTGCTGTGATAAATTCATTGGTAGTGGTGTAATAGCCGCATTAGCAAGTAATGCCATTGCATGTCTTACCCAAATTGATTTATAGGCAACGGATGACGACTCCGATTTTGCTACAGCTAATAAATCATCTAATTGATAAATAGTGGGCAATAAAGTTTCAGTATTTTTTGAAGCTTGCTTTTCACCACTAGCAAAATTATTAAATTGGTCGGCAAGGTGTTCAAATAATTGCTGATTAACAGATGCTATTTGTGATTTTAATTTATTTTCTGTAGGACGTTTATTAAATAATATCGTCACTATGCTTAAACATAAAATACCAATAAATACAGTAGCACCACGACCAAATATATGGTCGAATGCAAATTCTGGATGTTGCATTGCACCATAAGTTGCTAAGCCAATGGTATAGCCAGCGACTACCGCACCAGAAGCGCGAAAATGGCGAAGTAATGACATTGCGGCTACGCAAAGTCCAATCCAAATGGCAAAACCCATAATAAAAAGCCATGGCTTTTGTGAGAATAAACTCACAAGTACAAAAGCGGCGACCATACCAAAGATTGTGCCTAGAAAGCGCCACATCCCCTTTGCTAAAACAACACCGTGTGTTGGGTTAATCACTAATAAAACAGTTGCTACAGCAGAGTAAGGCATCTGCAACTCAAGGTAATAGGCAAGAAATAAGGCAAGTCCTGCGGCAATAGAACAACGTAAAATATAATTTATTTGCCATTGGTGTAATGTTAGTGAAGGAAATATACGATGAAACCCACTAAAATTTTTACGCCAAAAGCGTGTCGACATTAAATAAGACATAACGAATAACCTATTATTAAACGCCCTCAATATAGGTTGTTGTCATTAAAGAGAAAATTGATATTTATGCAAATGATGAATGCGCTGGCTGCATTCATCATTTACTTTCTGTGGGTATTATTCATTTGATTCACTGAACGAGCGAATTTTTCTTCTGAGCCATTGATGGGGAACATCTTGTTGGAATTGAGGATGCCAAGCCTGAACAATTGAGATGTTATCTGTTGGTAATGGCAGCTGAAAATATTGAATATGAATATCATTCTGTATTGCATTCTCTGCTAAATGTACAGGTAAAACTAATATATAGTCCGATTTTAAAATCGCAAAAATGGCTGAAAAAGCCGTCGGCGCAATCATTGCAATTTTTCTCTCTAATCCAAATTGTGATAAATACTCATCCATTGGACCTTGGGTTTTTCCGCGTCGAGAAATCACAATATGTTTCCAATTCACAAATTGCTCGCAAGTTATTTCTGACTGTAATATAGGGTGGTCATCACGAACAACCCCCACAAAATGGGTGTCAAATAAAGGTTGAACACAGATTTCAGGCCCAAGTTGGCGCTCAGCACTAATGTATAAATCTATTTGTCCGCTGCGCAAGGCATCAACATCAATTGAATCTTCTTCAGGTGTAAAGCATAGAATCGCGTTAGGAAGCTCATTCGAGATAGCTTCCAATAATTGCTGGCCATATTTCGCCAGGAAAATATCATTGGCTCGAATGGTAAACCGGCGAGTTATGGCACTTAAATCAGTATGTCGCTCATTGGAAAGAAGCTCTGTGATTTGGTTAAGTGCTTGTTTTACTTCTTTTTGCATCGCTAATGCTTTCGGTGTTGGAACCATTTTTCGTCCCGCTTGGACTAAAATAGGATCATCTAATGTTTCTCTAATACGTGATAAGGTTCGACTCATTGCTGAGGGGCTTAAATTAAGCTTTTGTGCAGCACCATTAACACTGGATTTTTCAAGCAGAGCGTCGAGTGCAAATAACAAATTTAAATCAGGGAATGACATTACTTTTTCTCAAGTTAAAAATACGTTAACAAAGTAGCATAGCCTTATTTGATAAGTTATTTTTGGCATTAATTGTAATTGGCGGGTATTTAAAGCATTTTGGCTTTAAATCGATTGAAAAGATAAACTCTTTAGAGATTATCATGGGTTTTTTTATTGAGGGGAAATAAATGATCGCAGTTATTTTTGAATTACAGGCAAATGAAGGACAGCAAGATAACTATCTTGCTCTAGCTCAACAACTTAAAGAGTCACTGACCGACATTGAAGGCTTTATTTCTATCGAGCGATTTCAAAGTTTAAGTGATAATAATAAGTTATTGTCACTGTCTTTTTGGGAAGATAAAAATGCAGTAATGGCGTGGAGAAATACTGAGTTACATCGCTTAGCTCAAGCTAAAGGACGCCAATCAATTTTAAAACATTATCGGCTTCGTGTAGCATCTGTTATCAGAGATTATGGATTAACTGAACGTGAAATGGCGCCGATTGATAGTTTGAAATACCACCAATAAAAAAATCCCCTAATGATGCTACCTATTAGGGGATAATATAATGACTAAATATCAAAGAGATTAAATACGTTCAATAATTTGCTTTGCTTCTAAAGCCTGTTGCTCTTTATAAGTAAACCAACGTGTACGCAATACGTCGTAGGCCAGATTAAATGCATAAGTATAGAAAAAGAAGAATGCAAAGAAGCCAATTTCTAAAACGAGCGCGCTCCATAATGACATATTTAATAGTAAGGCTAGAGTTGGAACACCTAAAATAACAAAGCTTAATTCAAAACCTATGGCATGAGCGATACGTACTTTCACTGGCCTAGATCTTCCTGACAATGGCCAATAACGATCAAAAAGCATGTTGTAAAATATATTCAATACCATCGCGAGGGTGGATAATACAATCGCAACCGTCCCCATTTGAAAAATTGAGCGTCCTAAAAGCCATGCACTGACCGGCGCAGTTATCGCAATAGCGATCATTTCAAAAGAGACTGCGTGAAAAATACGCTCAGTTAATGTTTTTTTATTTTTGCTCATAACGACCTCAAGTTCACAATATAGTAAAAATCAGGTGCAATTATTGGTGATTTTTATTATATATACAAAATGGCAGCCATCGAAAAAACCGATACCACATGAACTATTCTATAGAAACATTGCGTACCTTTGTTGAAGCCGCATCATTAAAATCATTTTCTGCGGCAGCTAGAAAATTGAATAAAAGCCAATCGACAGTGAGTAGTACTATTAGTGGTTTTGAGGATGATTTAGGTTTTCCTCTGTTTGATAGGCAAGGACGAGAATCAACATTGACCTTTGCAGGTAAAAAAGTGTTAAGTCTCGTCGAGGATATTTTATCTGCAGATGAACGTCTACAAGCACTAAGAGTTGAACTGTCACCTGACATTGAGCCAAGGTTAAGTTGTGCTTTTTCCGATATTTATCAACCGCCACACGCCGATGATTTACTTAAAACATTAGATGGGCAATTTCCGCATATTGAGTTTGAATTTTTGATTGCTGAAAATGATGATGTGATTAATATGCTGCAAAACCAGCAAGCTCACATTGGAATGATGGAGTCTCGAATTGAGTATCCCGCAGATATCACTTTCTCCCGTCTACCAATTAAAGGTGAATTAGGATTATATGTATTGAAATCCCATCCTCTCGCTAAGCAAAAAAATATAGCCTATCAACATTTAACGATGACGCGGCAGCTGCGATTAAGCAGTAGTACACAAACAATTATAAATAGCGAAAAAAATTGGCTAGCCCCTAATTATTTATTGTTATTAGAGATGGCTGAGCAAGGAATGGGTTGGGCAATATTACCCACTTGGTTGGTAAAACAGTTCGGCCATGATTTATTGACGAGCCTTAATTATGACCAATGGCCTAGAAAAATAGATGTTGATTTAGTTTGGTCAAAAAACTACCCACCCGGAAAAGCGGGCTATTGGTTAATTGATAAGTTGTTAAGAGCCTAATTAATAAATCGCGAAATTAAGTATCTATTCTTTTATGTTTAATAGAGTTTTAGTAAAATAAACAACTATATATTGTATGTAACAAAATATTATCTTGTAAATAAACGTAATAACATTTTGCTTATTAATGTTAGCTAGCTAGTCTTAATGAAACATAGATGTTGTTTGGATTAATCAAGAGGGTAATATGAAAAAATTATTAGTACCTACACTGTTAGCCGTTGTATCTACTATGTCTTTTAATATTCAGGCAGCTTCTGCACCAACTGAAAGTCAAAAAGAAGCAGTAAAAAGCAACTTAAATACTTACGAACAAATTATGGTTGGTAAAGTATGGGAAACAACTGGAGCACAAGACCAAGATAAAAAAGCGGTGAGTGCTGATGATAAGCAAGTTGCTAACTTTTTTGGTTTAGCCGAATATTACCCAGATGGCACATTTAATATGACAACCTTTGATGGTAAGCCAAAAATGAAAGGTGATTGGTCATTTGGTGAAGATGGTAAAACACGTTCTTTGACTGCGAAAGATGATAAAGGCGATGTCTTATTTACCCGAGTGGTTGAAAATGTGACAGTAACGCCTGAAGAATATACTTATCGTATTTATCCAGAACAAGGTAATAAGAATAAGTATTTCGATATCGTTCATAAAGTTAAAGAATAATTATAAAAGATGCCGCATTAGCGGCATCTTTTATGTAATACAATCAAAAAAACTATTTTATATCCAACTTTGACATTACTTTTTAGCTATTTAATATTACGCGTTTTATTTAAAGCAAATTTCAGCCCATCGAGCTAAGCCTGCCGTGACAGAGCCAAAATCATCGCCTTTTACAATCGGAATATTAGGCAGTTGTTGTTGAATAGCTTCATGTAGGATTGGTGATCGTGCACTACCGCCAGTGACAAATATGGCATCAGGTTTCACGCCACCTTGCGTAACGGCCTCTTTAACCAGTTCAATCATTTTACTTTTTGGTGATTCAATTGCTTCCACTATTTGTTCACGTTGTATATCTATTTCTAAAGTTTCATTGATGAGTGCGATACGTGCTAAATAGTTCGCCTCATCAGATAAAGCAATTTTAGCTTCTTCTGCCTTTCTAACAATGCTGTAGCCTAATGTTTCATTATAGATTTCTAATAACCGCGCTATTTTTTCAGGTTCTTTTGCTTCCTGCTTTAATCGTGTTAATGCAGTAAGATTTTGCCGCGAGTAAAAATCTTTTTGTGCTTCTACGTTATTGATGGCGATAGGGTTCCAAAATTGCAGTAATGGCATTTTTATCCCCGATAAAGATTGGCTTTCCATACCAAACAAGTGCATTAATTGTTTGAGTGCAATAAAAATATCAAGGTCGTTTCCACCAACCCGCTGTCCACTATGTGCAAGTAATGAGTCAGAACGGTCGCTTGCATTTCGGTAGCTTGGCCCCATCTGAATTAATGAACAGTCGGTTGTACCACCGCCAATATCAACTACTAGGATTATTTGGTCTTTATTTAATGTTGCTTCATATTCAAGGCCGGCTGCAACAGGTTCAAACTGAAAATCAATATTTTTGAATCCAGCACGCTTTGCCGCTTTTATAAGAATAGATTCAGCTTGCTTATTAGCCAGCTCACCGCCACGACCGTGGAAGTTAATGGGTCTACCAATCACAGTGTCAGTGATAATTTCTTGCGTGTTTTCTTCTGCTTTATTTTTAATATTTGCCATCATGGCACAAACTAAATCTTCAAAAAAGCTGACTTGGACTTCATGAAGTCCCGATGCGCCAAGAAAGGATTTTGGCGATTTGACGTAATAGACATCACGAGGGTCACGTAAATATAACTCTAATGCTGCTTGGCCAAAAACAATATCTTCAGGCGCTAAGTCGATACCTTCATCTTGGTTATAAGCGAGAGAACGTCTCAGTATCTGTTTACCGATTTCATCTGAGGGGGAAATATTGCAGTGACGGAATAAGTGCTCAGAAACGGATTCTCTTGTTGGAGCGCAAAGGGTTGATGGGATATAAAAGCGATCACCTTCTAAAGGTAATAGTGTTGGGTTTCCATCTTTCATTATTGCGACAGAACAGTTGGATGTTCCATAGTCAAAACCAATAAACATCTTGCCTCCAATTAGCTTACCTTGAAAAAAAGGTTGGAAACTGTATACCAAGCTAAGAGGAATTACTACCGGATTAGTGATTTTATTTCTTGATTAAGAAAACGTGGGGCATAATTTTAATTATGCTTTACAGTATTTATTCCAAAGGATATTAAAGTCGTTATTTGGAAACTCTTCATCAGCGCTATCAATCAATGGAATTGATACGACATTTCGGCCATCTTTGTGTAGATAGGTTTTTACCACAAAGCGTTTGAATCCATCAGAATCATGGTTAGTGAAAATTAAAACATCACCACAAACGTAACCTAACATACCATGGTCTAGTGTTTCTCTTATCTCATGATATTTCACATTTTTATATTTGGCTGTTTCAGGAAATGCTAAAAAATCCTCAACGGCTTTTTGAGATTTAGCTACAATGTCTAAGTCAGGGGTGTAGTTAGTCAGAACGCCGCCGATAAAGGAGGTGCCAGCAATGAGCCCTACAACTAAAACTGAAAGTAATTTATTTTTCATGACATTAGATTCATTGATAAATATATTGTTGTGATTATTACTCTCAATTTATCATAGGCGTGGTCATAACTATATGGAGAGGAAACAATGTCAATCAATAAGCAACCAAAAATTACACATTAAAATATGTTGTCATAAAAAGAGGAAGATATTGTTTTTAGAGTGATAATCAAAACTGCATTAATACCTACAGTAATAATCCTTAATATAGCTTAGGTCAATAATATAAAAATATTATTACTTTAAGCTCTTATTCATAATTGTCGCCATTTGGATGGCTTCAATAAGCTGTACGCGGTTAACTCTCGGATTATTACTATCGAGTAGTTTTTGCCAAATTTGAATTGCACTATCATAGTTAGCATTCATAAATGCATCTGATGCGATAAGCATTAATGCGGTTACTTCATTTTCATCCAAGCTAAGCGCTTTATTGATAACAGCTTGTGTTTCCTCAGTGATATGTTGCCCTGCTTGATAATAAAACACAGTAGCTATCGCGGAATATAACTGCGCATTTTCACCGGTATATTTAATTGCTCTTTGATAAGCAATTAGCGCGTTATCAAAGCTGTTTTGATATAGGTAGTATTCACCAAGCGTTGCCCATAACTCTCCATTTTCAGGTGATTTTCGAATATCGTGTTGTAGTCGAAGGAGATCATTTTCTTCTTGCTGTAATGGCGTAAACGATAATAGGGGATCGGAAATACGCTGATATTCATTATAAGTAAGGTGGAAGCGAGGCAATAAAAAATAGCCAACAATCACGCTTAATAATATAAAAAACAATACAATATTAGTGTGTTTATTCCAGTGGAGTTGCTGATCTGTTTGTATTTCTGTTGGATCATCAAGTAATAGGTTTGAATGAATTGCTACAGATTCAATCGATGAGGAGTGAGAACATTGTAGCTTTCTATTTTTTATTTTTACCTGAAATAACCACCATAAGATCACTAATATAAATGCGGTAGGTGGGATCCCCCATAATAATAGTGTACCTGTACTAAGTGGTGGGTTATACAGAACAAAATCACCATAGCGATCGGTCATATAGGTCATGACTTGTGATTCTGTTTTACCTTCTTCAACCATCTTAAATACTTGATGGCGCATACTGACTGCCGTAGGTGCATTCGATTCCAATAAATTTTGGTTTTGACACTGTGGGCAACGTAGCTGTGAGGCAATCTGCAAAGAATATTCTTGCTGTTCAGGGGAGCTGAATTGCCATGTATCAACGATTTGTGCTTTAGCTGTAAATGTGACGAAAAGGAAGAGGAAGA
This sequence comes from Providencia heimbachae ATCC 35613, assembly GCF_001655055.1. Classification (GTDB taxonomy): domain Bacteria; phylum Pseudomonadota; class Gammaproteobacteria; order Enterobacterales; family Enterobacteriaceae; genus Providencia; species Providencia heimbachae. Next base: position 47,804 of record NZ_LXEW01000046.1, read on the forward strand.
TATAAATAGATTTAAACATTTTTATTTCTCCCTCTGAACCAACCGACTAATCCGCCTAAGCACATTAAAAATGCACCGCCCCAAATCCATTGAATACCATCTTGTACATAGAAGCGAATCGCGTAACGATCGGTTCCCGTCTTTTCACCTAATACCGCATACCAATTACGTATCACTCCCCAATGAATACCAGGCTCAATCATTAATTGTTGTCGAGCAGTATAAAAACGGCGTTCAGTAACAACATCATGTAAAAATTGGTTATTTTGACTAATGCGAATAGTGGCTTTTTCTGTAGTGTAGTTTGATTGTGCAGCCAATTGGAGCGACTGAAAATTAAATTGATATCCCGCTAATGAAATAGTCTGGTCAATTGAGATATTCGCGCTAAGTTCTTGTTTGCTACCCACAGAAAGCGCAATGCCTGCTGCAAAAATAATCACGCCAGTATGCGCGATCAGTACGGGGATATGCGAATAAATGGATTTTAGGGGGCGTAACCAAAGTAGCAATAATATAGCGATTAACGTTATACAGGGTAGAACAATAATCAGCCCATATGACCACAGCATTAGCGCTGTAACAAGACAAGCTAGTGGGATAATAATAATGCGGAGTTTAACGATATTGTGACTTTTTTTATTGATAGAAAATGAGCTTAACGTGATGACAAGTAACATCACTAAGCCAAACGGTAGCAGCGTTTGGTTAAAGTAAGGGGCACCAACAGAGATTTTTCCCCAACCGAGTAAAGCGTAGATCATTGGATACAAAGTGCCGGTTAGCACAATAAATAAAACCACAGAAAATAAAATCAATGTGAGTAACAAATAAATCTCACGGCGACTATTGGTGTGGATTGAGGAATCATTGTTTTTTGCTCGCCAACCATAAATAAACAGTGCCAGAATACTGAGGAAACTAAACAATAAAAATAAAGGGACAGCTCGCACATTATCAAGGGCGAAGGCGTGCACCGAAACTAAGATACCTGAGCGTACGATTAGTGTGCCTAGGAGTGCCAAGATAAAGGTAATAATAGCGAGTAGCATCGACCAGTGGCGATATAAACCAACTTTTCGAGACGCAGATAAACTATGGAGTAGGGCAGTAGAAGAGAGCCAAGGCAGTAACGAGGCATTTTCAACGGGATCCCAAAACCACCATCCCCCCCATCCTAACTCAGTATAAGCCCACCAAGAGCCTAATGTGATCCCGACAGTGAGTATGCACCAACTTGGTACCGCAAATCGCCAACACACCCAAGCGATAGTTTGATTAAAATTGCCAGATATCAGCGCGGCTAGGACTAATGCAGCCACCACTATCAAGCCGCTATAGCCTAAATATAATAATGGCGGATGTAAAATAAGCCCCCAATGTTGCAACATTGGGTTAAGGTCACGACCTTCTATTGCAGGAGGAAATAAGCGTACAAAAGGGTCTGAGTAAAAAACAATAAAAATTAATAAGGCGGCGGTAATAAAGGCTAATACGGTTAAGGCTAGAGAGAAAAATTGATTGTTTTGCTGACGATAGCGCCAAGCCAATAGAGTATTCCATCCTGAAAGAAACATAACCCATAACAATAATGAGCCTTCGTGTCCTCCCCAGACAGCGGCAATTTTAATTATTAGCGGGGATAATCGATGACTATGTTGTGCGACATAGACAACGGAGAAGTCACTTTGTATAAAGCTGATAACTAAGCAAATAAAGGCGATTAATAAGAAAAAAAACTGTAGCGAAGTCCAGAGCACGTTCTGAGACATTTGCCTCGGAACGTGCCTGAAAATACCAACAAACCCAAATAATGAATGAAAAATAGTGATACATAGCGCCAATAGCAGGCTAATAAAACCAATTTCAGGGAGTATCAGTTCCAAATATCACCTTCATTATTCAATGCGTTAAGCAACGGTTAATTGGCCTGCGTAGAGGACAAAAAAGCGCAGTAAAAATACCCCGAGTAAACTGGCTCCACTGACCAAGATTACGCGAAACGCACTATGACCACGGTTTAACCATTTTTTTAAGGCTAAAGGTATTATAAAGCCAATACCAACCACGCCAATCCAAAACCACATTGTCCAAAAACCACCGCCTAAAGCAGCAATTAATGAACGTACCTTACCGTCATCGCCTAAAGCTAAGCCGACAAAGAAGGCGGCTAATAGGAATATTTCTAACCAAACCACAAAACTTTCTACACGATGAAGAAATACTGTTTCTTGGTTATGCACATTTTTACGATAGCGTATTGCGATAGCAATTAATGATACGGCGATACCCGATGATATTCCTGAGAATAAGAATAAAGCCGGTAATAATGGATTATTTAAAAATGGATAAGATTTTAAGGCTGACAATAAAAAGCCCGTATAAGCACCTAATAAAACAGCGAGTACTAACATAGTAATATCGAGCGCACGTACTGCTTTATTTAACCAAGTAAGTAAACGCGGGATAATGCTTAGTTTTGGTAACCATCTTTGTTGTAGTGCGACGATTTCTTTCTCATAAATTTTAGCCAGCCAAATAACCAGTACTGCCATATAGACTTGAAATAACATCACTCCCATCGACATCACTGAGGTTGGACTATAGTGAAACATCAGCTTCCAAAACGTCCAAGGACGCGTTAAATGGAGGATGAGGATCAGTAATCCAATCACGATAGTGCTAGGTGCAAGGATTAACGTCGTGCGCATTAAGGTACTTTCGCTCCCTGCTGCGCTTGGATAATATTGGCGTAGTAATACCGCAATAACCACTAAACCTGCGGAGATACCGATTAAAAATAGATATACCGCAATTGGCCAATCCCATACGAGAGATTCAAAATGGAAAGCAGAAGCAGTTGTCATTGGCTAACCTCCCCATATTTGAAGGGAACTCGATAAACTTTAGGCCGCGTACCGAGCGCAATTTTGAATCGATAGGTCGGCTTTTGTTTTAGCATCTGAGAAACGTCACTTTGTGGATCATCCAAATTACCAAATACCAGTGCTTTTGTTGGACATGACTCAACACAGGCGGGTTGCTTGCCATTTTTTAGGTTAGTTTTACGGCAGAAGTCACATTTATCTGCCGTTTTATTGATTGGGTGAATAAACCTAACACGATAAGGGCAAGCCGCAATACAGTATTGGCAACCAACACACAGATCAGGGTTAACATCCACAATCCCGGTTGTTTTATCAATAAAAGAGGCACCTGTTGGGCAAACATCGACACAGGGGGCGCTTTCGCAGTGTTGGCAAGAGTGACGAAAAAAGCGATATTTAACATCGGGAAATTCGCCAATGGGCTCGCTACGAATAATCGTGAGTCGCGAAACGCCTTCGGGAACGTGGTTGACTTCTCGACATGCATCCATGCATGCCGTACAGCCGATACACAAATCTTCATCGTGGATCATGCCGTAGCGAATACCGTCTATTTTCATTGTGTTAGCTAGAGTATGGCCAGCTATCCCTCCAACCGCCGCCAGTGCTCCTGAATAAATAATGAATTGACGACGAGAGCAACTCATGGCTGCTCCTTAAGCAATTCAACGGCTGCTGGGTTGAATAGGGGGTTGTCTCGTTGATCTGAGTGACAATCTACACAAATTTTTACTTTGCCTTTTTCAGTCAATACCTTCATGGTGTCTTGCTTTGGATGAAGGTCATGGCAGCTGGCACAAGTGACTTTAGTGACATGCACATCATGTGGCCAGAACGCTTTTTGTAATTGCTCTGGTAAGTGACATGATAGACAAACACTGTTTTGTTGTTCCACGGTGTACATTGGGTTGTTAAAGCGCATCACATCTTTGACGCCTTCACGGTGATCAGGTCCCGGGTTACCGTGGCAGTTAGTACAAGTCACGGGTAAGTTATTGTTGGGATTGACCACATCGGCGTGAGTACCGTGCATGCCCTCTTTGTCAGGTTTATGGCAATCAACGCAAGCACTATCTGCGCTGCGTTGTTGGCTTACAACCCAACGACCTTCTGCATTTTCCTCTGCAATTTGAGGTGTCGCAGATGCTGAAACTGCCCATAACAAGCCTGATGCCAGCACCCCGGCAGTTAATATCGAACGTAGTACGCTCATATTCACTCCATTGGTTGTATCGCCCCTGTCTCTTTATTTGCAGAGGCGAGTAGAGGTTATTTAGCTAACAGGTCATTTTTACGCGCTTGAGCATCCCACTCAGGCACGACAGTTTTTAAGAACTCGGCTTTTTCAGCATTGATTTTATTCATATCAAGGCCAATCGCTTGCTGAGCTTTCTCTTTTGTTGAGATATCAGGAATGGCGATTTCATGGGTAATGCCTTTCGAACCGAGTAAACGCGCCAGTTTAGTACGTGCATCAGCGGCTTTATCCATCGCACCACCTAACATACGTAACCCTTCATCTGGGGCATGCATATGAATGCCGTGTGAGGCAATAGATAAGTCCCAGCGCCATTGAGCATGACGAATATCAGCAAGGATAGGTTCCATTTCTTTGTCTGTTGCGCCCGCATCCCATGCAGCTTTGGCTTCAAAGTGAGCACGAACTAACTGATCTTCCACTTTGATTTTCATTTCTTGGATTGCTGTTTTACGCTCTGCAACGATATTTTGCAGGTCTTGTTTACTTTGCGTGTGGCAAGTACTACAAGTTTGTTCGAAATTATCGAATGGATTACCAATTTTATGGCTAGTGTAAAGCTCGCCTTTTTCATTCTGTAGCTTAGGCATATGGCAATCAATACAAGTCACGTTATTTTTACCATGAATACCTGCGCTCCATGTTTCATACTCAGGATGTTGAGCTTTCAGCATAGGGGCTTTTGATAAGGTATTGGTCCAGTCAGAGAAACCGATATTGTCGTAGTACACTTCCATGTCTTCGACTTTGGTTCCGTTATCCCAAGGGAATTTGACGGATTTATTTTCACCAGAGAAATAGTATTCAACGTGGCATTGCCCACAAACCATCGATTGCTGGTCGAAGCGACTCGCTTTATCAAATGGTTTTCCAATGGTTTCCATTGCACGCTCAGCGTAAGGGCGGGATAAAATTAATTCAGGCTTACCTTTTGCAAATTCAGGGGAGTCAGTTTTATGACAATCTGCACAACCTAATGCGTTGACTATTTCTGGGCCGCCTTTCGCCCATTTACCTTGGAAATAGCCATCTTCGCCATGCTCCTGGATCAATCTTGCGACATCAGGGCTTTTACAGCTCCAGCAAGCCATCGGCAAAGGGCCATCTTGTGCATCTTTTGGAGCACCAGTACGTAGCGTTTCACGAACATCAACAATGACGTAGGCATGACCACGTGGTTTATTGTAATCACGGGAGAACGGGTATCCAGCCCAAAGAATAACTAAGCGGGGATCTTCTGCTAGCGCATCTTCACGATTTGATTGCTCTGATGTTGCTCTCCATGAGTGGTACTGATCTGGGTGAGCGGCTTCAAATGTTTCGTTACGCGCATTAATTTTTGTTGAATCATTTGTATTTGGAGTTTGTGCATGAACTGAGGTAAATAGAAATATTCCTGCAATCAAACTCAATAAGCACAGAGCTCTATTTATTATCTTTGCCATAAGGGCCTCGAGTAAATTTTGCCAACCATTCCCGTGATTCTTCAAGCTGCATGACGTGTGTTGTAAATAATAAGTCTGCGTTCAACAACTCGAATTATTCTGGGTATATTTTTTGTTATTTATAATTGATAGCAACCGCACGCCTGCCATCATGACATTGCCAACTTATATGTTTAACAAAAAACCACACTAAGAATATTGTTTTTGATCAAAGGTAAATTTGTATTAGGTCATTTAATTCGAAAAATTAAATAAAAGTGAGCAAATACACAAATTGATATAGTCATTAATCGTGAAATTGGAAACTGTAATTAATACCCTGTAGTTAAGAATAATTCTTATTATTTTCATTAAATTGAAATTATTTAATTGATTGAATTTTAATGTATTTTTGTTTTATTTTTATTTTAATATTAATCATGGATTTCATCGCTAAAATTAAAGTGTGCGGAACATCAAAAAAAGTAAATATAATTTTTACTAAAATGACATCAAATATACCACTTTGGTGGTAGTTTTTGGTGTTAATTAAAAATGGCTCCATTAAAAGTTGGGCTTAAATGAAAATTTAATATTTATATATTGTTAATGGATAATTATAAAATAGCCTGAAACTGCTCTTTTTATAGCAAGTTAATAGAAAAGAGCGTAAATGGGTAAGTAATGACTTATTTTTATTTAAAATGATAGCGTAACCCCTATTACCTACTAGGTGGTATTTGTTTTTTGGGGCTCACTAGGTAGTATTCCTACCAATACACATATAAAAATTACGGTTTATACCCTTAGTTCATTAAACTGCTTTAGGTGTTTTGTGCACTCGGCTATCCGAATCATCGTGTTTATCGGGTTTCTCGGCACCGCCTACCTGCAACGTGAATTATTTTAGATATATCAGTAAATTATAAAATTTGTAGTACTTTTTGTTGGGCAATGTAAAGGAAAAAACATGGTTGATCTCACCCGTAGGGGAGTATTGACTGGTGCGTGGCGCAGCGCCGCTCCGGTAGTTAGACCGCCTTGGAGTGGTACTGAAAACAATTTTATTGCGCTATGTACTCGTTGTAATGCATGCGTAGAAAGTTGTGAAACAACTATTTTGCAGCCGGGTGCTGGTGGGTACCCGACTGTCGATTTTACGCGAGGTGAATGCACATTTTGTTATGCCTGTGCAGCATCTTGTCCTGAGCCCATTTACCTTCCTCAGCAAACCCAGCCTTGGGATATATCAATCTCTATTGGGTCTACTTGTCTCGCTTATCACTCAGTTGAGTGTCGTAGCTGTGAAGATAGTTGCGAGCCCCAAGTTATTTCTTTTCGTCCGTCACTGGCGGGCAAATATCTGCCAAAAATTGAAACGCAGGGCTGTACAGGTTGTGGCGCCTGTGTTGCAGGATGCCCCGTATCAGCGATTACCGTGGAGCGTGAACATGCACAATAACTGGCAAGTATGCAGTTTAATTGTACAAGTAAAAAGTGAGCGTATACCTGCTGTGACTGAAGAATTGAATCAATTACCTGATTGTGAGGTAGCTATGAGCTCTCCTGAAAATGGCAAATTGATCGTTGTAGTCGAAGGACAGCACAGCAAAACGTTATTAGATACTATTGATTTAGCACGCGATATAGAAGGTGTGCTGGATGTTTCGTTGGTGTATCACCAACAGGATGAGCAATGTGAGGAATATGATGAAACTCAGTCGTCGTAGCTTTATGAAAGCCAATGCGATAGCGGCCGCTGCTGCGGCGGCAGGTATTGGCGCGCCGAGCATCGCAAAAGCGGTCGTTGGGCAACAAGAAAGTATCAAATGGGACAAAGCGCCATGCCGTTTCTGTGGTACCGGTTGTGGGGTATTGGTTGGGACGCAAAATGGCCGTATCGTCGCGAGCCAAGGTGACCCTGAAGCACCAGTAAACCGTGGGTTGAACTGCATCAAAGGTTATTTCCTACCAAAAATAATGTACGGGAAAGACCGCTTAACTCAGCCACTTTTACGGATGAAAGATGGCGAATATGACAAAAATGGTGAGTTTACCCCAATTACTTGGGAACAAGCCTTTGATGTCATGGAAGAAAAAGTTAAGACAACCTTAAAAGAAAAAGGCCCAGAAGGTATCGGAATGTTCGGCTCAGGCCAATGGACAGTTTGGGAAGGCTATGCGGCTTCTAAACTTTTCAAAGGTGGCTTCCGTTCCAATAACCTCGATCCAAATGCACGCCATTGTATGGCATCTGCGGTAGTCGGTTTCATGCGTACTTTCGGTATGGATGAGCCAATGGGTTGTTATGATGATATTGAACATGCGGACGCCTTTGTACTTTGGGGCTCTAACATGGCCGAGATGCACCCAATTTTATGGTCTCGCATCACCAACCGTCGCTTATCTAATCCTGATGTGCATGTCGCGGTTATGTCGACTTATAAGCACCGCAGTTTTGAATTAGCAGATAATGGAATTGTATTTGCGCCGCAATCTGACTTAGTGATCTTGAACTACATTGCGAATTATATTATTCAAAATAATGCAGTGAATCAGGACTTCCTTGATAAACACGTTAATCTGCGTCGTGGTGCAACCGATATCGGTTATGGACTGCGTCCAACACATCCATTAGAAAAAAGCGCTAAAAACCCGGGTTCTGACGCATCAGAACCGATGACGTGGGATGAATATAAAGCCTTTGTTGCGGAATACACCTTAGATAAAACGGCTGAAATGAGCGGTGTTCCTAAAGACCAACTTGAAGAATTGGCGAAGCTATACGCGGATCCAAAAATAAAAGTGGTTTCTTATTGGACGATGGGCTTTAACCAGCACACCCGCGGCGTTTGGGCAAATAACCTCGCTTATAACCTGCATTTATTAACTGGTAAAATTTCTCAACCGGGTTGTGGGCCATTCTCTCTGACCGGCCAGCCATCGGCTTGCGGTACTGCCCGTGAAGTGGGGACGTTCTCACACCGTTTACCGGCAGATATGGTCGTTACCAACGAGAAACACCGTGAAAAAGTGGAAGGTGTTTGGCAGTTACCCGCAGGTACAATTCCTGAAAAAGTGGGGTTGCATGCAGTTGCCCAAGACCGTGCACTGAAAGATGGCAAACTCAATTTCTATTGGGTGATGTGTAACAACAACATGCAAGCGGGACCGAACATTAACGAAGATCGCCTTCCCGGCTGGCGTGACCCGCGCAACTTTATTGTTGTCTCAGACCCATACCCAACCGTCAGTGCATTAGCGGCAGATTTAATTTTACCAACAGCGATGTGGGTAGAAAAAGAAGGGGCTTATGGTAATGCCGAGCGCCGCACTCAGTTTTGGCGTCAACAAATTCAAGGCCCTGGCGAGTCAAAATCAGATTTAATGCAGATGGTTCTATTCGCCAAACGTTTCAAAACGGAAGAAGTTTGGCCGGAAGAGTTGTTAGCGAAGAAACCGGAATATCGCGGTAAGACACTGTATGACGTGTTATTTGCCAATAAAGCTGTGACGAAATTTCCGATTTCTGAATTAGCACAAGACCAATTAAACGATGAATCTCGTGAGCTTGGTTTCTACCTGCAAAAAGGTTTGTTTGAAGAATATGCTGGTTTTGGCCGCGGTCATGGTCATGACCTTGCGGATTTCGATGCCTATCACCAAGCTCGTGGTATTCGCTGGCCGGTAGTTGATGGCAAAGAAACTATGTGGCGTTATAGCGAAGGGAATGACCCTTATGTTAAAGCCGGCCAAGGTTATCAATTCTATGGCAAACCAGACGGTAAAGCGGTTATTTTTGCACTGCCATTTGAACCTGCCGCTGAAGCACCCGATAAAGAATATGATTTATGGCTGTCGACGGGGCGTGTTTTAGAGCACTGGCACACCGGCAGTATGACTCGCCGTGTTCCTGAACTGCACCGTGCATTTCCTGAATCCGTAGTCTTCATGCATCCATTAGATGCAAAAGACCGAGGATTACGTCGTGGTGACAAAGTCAAAGTCGTTTCTCGTCGTGGCGATGTGGTCACCATTGTGGAAACACGTGGACGCAATAAACCACCTAAAGGGCTGGTATATATGGCGTTCTTTGATGCAGCCCAGCTAGTCAATAACTTAACACTGGATGCGACGGATCCGCTTTCGAAAGAGACGGATTACAAAAAATGTGCCGTTAAACTGGAAAAGGTGTAATTGGCGATGTCCCAGAAACCTAAGTCACAGAATAGCCGTCGTCGTTTCCTGCGCGATATCGTTCGCACAGCGGGTGGACTGACGGCTGTTGGTGTGGTACTGGGGCTACAGCAGCAAACTTCCCGTGCGAGCGGCGTAAAACTTCGCCCGCCGGGAGCCCTCGATGAAAAAGCATTTTCAAGTGCATGTGTGCGTTGCGGTCAATGTGTTCAGGCTTGTCCTTATGACATGCTGAAATTAGCCACATTAGCATCAGGTCTGGCTTCTGGGACGCCCTATTTTGTCGCCCGAGAAAATCCTTGCGAGATGTGTGATGACATTCCTTGTGCCAAAGTGTGCCCCAGCGGGGCATTGGATAAGGATATTGAATCTATCAATGATGCGCGTATGGGATTGGCAGTTTTACTCGATCAGGAAAACTGCCTTAATTTTCAAGGTCTGCGATGTGATGTGTGCTACCGAGTTTGCCCACTAATTGATGAAGCGATTACGCTTGAACTTGAACAAAACCATCGGACTGGCAAACATGCACGTTTCTTACCCACAGTGAATAGCAACCTTTGTACGGGTTGTGGCAAATGTGAGCAGGCGTGTGTGCTAGAAGAGTCGGCGATTAAAGTTTTACCAAGATCACTGGCAAAAGGTGAGTTAGGGCATCATTACCGTTTTGGCTGGCTGGAGGATAACAATGGCAAATCGTAAACACGATGCCGGACGTGAGGCTCTGGCAAAAAAAGGGTGGTGGAAAAGTCATAAGTGGTTGATGTTAAGACGAACCAGTCAACTGTTAGTGCTGGCAATGTTTCTGAGTGGTCCTTGGTTTGGCGTTTGGATTTTACATGGAAATTATAGCAGTAGCTTATTGTTAGATACGGTTCCATTAACTGACCCATTAATTACGTTAGAAAGCTTAGCAAGTGGTTACTTGCCGGGGATATCTGCGTTAATTGGCGCTGCGGTGGTTTTTGGTGTTTATGCCTTACTTGGAAAACGAATTTTCTGTAGTTGGGTCTGTCCTGTTAACCCGATTACGGATGCAGCCGCATGGCTACGCCGTAAGTTTGAACTGAACCAATCAGCCACAATACCGCGTTCTATTCGCTATGTGTTGCTGGGCGTTATCTTGGTGGGTTCAGCGTTAACAGGCACGTTGCTATGGGAATGGTTAAATCCTGTTTCATTGATGGGGCGCAGCCTTATTTTTGGTTTTGGTAGTGGCGCATTAGTTTTAGTTGCACTGTTTTTATTCGATTTATTGGTTGTGGAACATGGATGGTGTGGTCATCTTTGCCCGCTAGGTGCGTTATATGGCATCGCTGGTTGTAAAGGCGCGCTGGTTGTCACAGCGGAAGGAAAAGAAAATTGTACCCGCTGTATGGATTGTTTCCACGTTTGCCCGGAACCGCAAGTTTTGCGGGCACCGGTTCTTGATAAACAAGCCCCAGTAGTAATATCAGACAAGGATTGCATGACTTGCGGTCGCTGTATTGATGTCTGCTCTGAGGACGTTTTTAAAATAACACTACGATGGAGTTCGGGAGCTAAATCATGAAAAAGTATGCCCTGAAAAAAATAATAAGCCGTTGGATGGCTGGTATGGCCTTGGTTGTCAGTAGCTTTGTTTTGGCTGCAAATGGTGTCGATTTTAGCCAATCACCAGAAGTTTCAGGTACAACGGAAGGCAGTATTCATATTCCGAAAGAACAAGACAGAATGGCGCTAAATTATGTTAATCAGCCGCCAATGATCCCCCACAGCGTTGAGGGTTATCAAATTACCACCAATACTAACCGTTGCTTACAGTGTCACGGTGTTGAAAACTATCGTACAACGGGCGCGCCAAGAGTAAGCCCAACTCACTTTATCGATGCAACCGGCAAAGTATTAGGAGAAGTCGCACCAAATCGTTATTTCTGCTTACAGTGCCACGTGCCGCAGTCTGACACCGCACCGATTATTGATAATACATTTACCCCATCCAAAGGATTTGGGAAATAATAAGGGGGAGATATGACCAATAAAAATGAGCAGCAAAATAATGGCGGCGAAAAGAAAAAGTCAGGTTTATTTGGCCTAATTCGCCGAGTATGGCAATGGTGGCGTCGCCCAAGTCGTTTAGCATTGGGAACCTTACTATTAATCGGGTTTGTCAGTGGTGTTATTTTCTGGGGCGGTTTTAATACAGGCATGGAAATGGCGAATACAGAAGAGTTTTGTATTAGTTGCCATGAAATGCGTGAGAATGTCTATGAAGAATATATGGATACTATCCATTATACTAACCGTAGCGGCGTAAGAGCAACCTGTCCGGATTGCCATGTACCTCATGAATTTGGCCCTAAAATGGTTAGGAAAATTCAAGCGAGTAAAGAGCTTTACGGCAAAATATTTGGCATTATCGATACACCACAAAAATTTGAAGACCACCGACTCGCCATGGCACAAAGTGAATGGCGACGGATGAAAAACAACGATTCACAGGAATGTCGAAACTGTCATAACTTTGAATATATGGATTTCACGGCTCAAAAAAGTGTTGCTTCAAAAATGCATGATCAAGCTGTACAGGATGGAAAAACCTGTATTGATTGCCATAAAGGGATAGCACATAAACTGCCTGATATGCGGGATGTTGAACCGGGTTTTTAAATGTTAATGACTCGTACAACTTAATTTTACTCAGTAAAATTAGTTTTAGTGCTATAGCAGGCTAGTTAAGGCGTAATTGCCTGACTAGCCTCAGTTATATTTGTGTTAAATCAATAAAATTAATGTATTAGTGTGTATTGTAGTGTGTATTCGCGAAAGCGTACCAATGACATAATTCGGGGCTATTAAACTATGTGGAAAAAGCTTCACCAACTTGCTATCCCAATGAACTTGTATCGGTTTTGCGGACTTCTTGCGCCGTTATTTATCGTGCTCAGTATCGCATTTCTTGCCGCAGGTTTAATTTGGGGATTTGGTTTTGCGCCAACGGACAAAACACAAAGTGAAAGCTACCGCATTATGTATATTCATGTGCCTGCTGCAATGTGGTCGATGGGCATCTATGCCACAATGGCAATCACGGCATTTATCGGCTTAATCTGGCAAATGAAAGTATCTGAACTAGCTATCGCGGCAATGGCACCTATTGGTGCTGTTTTTACCTTTATTGCCTTAGTGACCGGTGCGACATGGGGTAAACCTATGTGGGGTGCATGGTGGGTTTGGGATGCACGTTTAACCTCTGAATTAATTCTGTTTTTTCTGTATGTGGGGGTTATTGCCTTATGGCATGCGTTTGATGATCGCCGCATGGCAGGTAAAGCCGCAGCCATTTTAGTCTTAATTGGCGTGATTAACTTACCGATTATTCACTATTCTGTTGAATGGTGGCAGACGCTACATCAACCTTCGACGCGAATGCAACAAAGTATCAATCCGGCGATGCGCACACCGCTGCGTTTAGCGATCCTTGGATACTTATTTCTGTTTATTTCGTTGACATTAATACGCCTGCGTAGCCAACTTTTATTACTAGAGCGCAACCGCCCGTGGGTTCTGGATATTGTCAATAAGCGAGGACGTCAATAATGAATAGCGCTTTTGCATCTTGGGCTGATTTTTTTGCGATGGGTGGCTACGGGTTTTATGTGTGGCTCGCCGTGGCGTTAACCTTAATTCCTTTATTGTTATTATGCCTGCATACTTATATACAAAGAAAAATGATTATTAGCGCAATTATTCAGCAGCAGGCACGTGAAGCAAGGCAAAAAGCCGCAAGAGCGCGTCGGGAGGGTGTGTGAACATACGTCGTAAAAATAGATTATGGTTAATTTGCTCAATAATTGTGGGTGTAGGGCTGACATTGGCACTAATACTGTACGCACTCCGTTCAAGCATTGACTTGTTTTATACTCCCGGCGAAATTATTTACGGTAAACGGGAAACTCAACAATTACCTGAGGTCGGCCAACGCTTACGTGTAGGAGGCATGGTAATGCCCGGCACGGTCGTTCGCGACCCTGAGTCCTTAAAAGTCACCTTTACAGTCTATGATGCAGAAGCTGAGATTGATGTCAGCTATGACGGTATTCTGCCTGACTTATTTCGTGAGGGGCAGGGGGTTGTAGTCCAAGGCGAGCTTGAAGAAAATAACCATGTCTTGGCTAAAGAAGTTTTAGCGAAGCATGATGAAAATTATACACCGCCTGAAATAGAACAAGCGATGCAAGAAAACCATAGAAGGCCAGCTGCGGTCTATAAGGACAAGGCATCATGATCCCTGAGATTGGCAGCATTCTACTGTGTTTAGCATTGGGTATTGCGGTTTTACTCTCTTTTTACCCGCTATGGGGTGTCGCACGTAATGATACCCGATTGATGTCATCATCCCGTCCCCTTGCTTGGTTATTATTCCTGTTGGTGACTGGTGCTTTTTTAGTGCTAGTAAACGCCTTTGTGGTGAATGATTTTTCGGTGACTTATGTCGCGAATAACTCAAATACCCAATTACCAATTTGGTATCGTGTTGCCGCAACATGGGGAGCCCACGAAGGTTCGTTATTGCTATGGGTATTGTTGATGAGTGGTTGGACATTCGCTGTTGCCCTTTGTAGCTACCGAATGCCTCTTGATATAGTGGCAAGAGTACTCGCGGTGATGGGAATGGTCAGCGTTGGCTTCCTATTATTTATCATCTTCACCTCAAATCCCTTTTCGCGAACATTGCCTGCATTCCCTATCGAAGGGCGAGACTTAAATCCACTGCTACAAGATCCCGGATTGATCTTCCATCCACCGCTACTGTACATGGGATATGTTGGGTTCTCCGTTGCCTTTGCCTTTGCCATTGCAGCCCTACTCAGTGGGCGTTTAGATAGCTCATTTACCCGCTTTGCTCGCCCTTGGACAATGGCGGCATGGTTCTTTTTAACCCTCGGGATCATGCTTGGTTCCGCATGGGCTTATTATGAGCTCGGTTGGGGCGGCTGGTGGTTCTGGGATCCCGTTGAAAATGCCTCCTTTATGCCATGGTTGGTGGGGACGGCACTGATCCACTCATTGTCAGTAACGGAGCAGAGGGCAACGTTTAAAGCATGGTCGTTGTTGCTCTCCATCTTCGCTTTCTCGTTGTGTTTACTCGGAACATTCCTTGTACGTTCAGGGGTATTAGTCTCGGTACACGCATTCGCCTCTGACCCATCACGCGGGCTATTTATTTTAGCCTTTATGGTCATCGTGATTGGTGGATCATTACTGGTCTTTGCCCTTCGCGGGCATAAAGTACGCTCTAAAATCAATAACGCCTTGTGGTCTCGTGAGTCGATGTTACTGGGCAATAACGTGATACTCACCGCCGCGATGTTAGTGGTGCTACTGGGAACGTTGCTTCCACTTATTCATAAACAAATTGGCTTAGGTACCATCTCCATCGGTGAGCCATTCTTTAATACCATGTTTATTGTGTTAATGGTGCCATTTGCTTTGCTATTAGGCATTGGGCCATTAGTACGCTGGGGACGCGATCGCCCTGCATCGATTAGAAACATGTTGATTATCGCGCTGTTGATGACACTGGTTTTATCGTTCTTATTACCTTGGTTGATGGAAGATAGGGTCGAAGCATTAACCGTGCTTGGATTGATGATGGCTTGCTGGATTATTATTTTGGCCTTTGCTGAAATGAGACTTCGCATCAGCAAAAAAATCAAATTAACACGAAGTTATTGGGGTATGGTGCTTGCTCACTTAGGTCTAGCGGTGACGATTGTTGGTATTGCCTTTAGCCAAAACTACAGTATTGAACGTGATGTTAAAATGAAGCCGGGAGATAGCATCTCAATTCGTGCTTACACCTTTGTTTTTAATGGTGTTCATGAAGCTGATGGACCAAACTATCAAGGGGTTATCGGTAGCATTGCAGTGAAAGAAAAAGATAAAGTTATCGCCATCTTAATGCCGGAAAAACGTTTTTATAAAACCAGCCGTGCAGTGATGACTGAAGCCGCTATTGATGGCGGTTTCACTCGTGACCTCTATGCGGCACTTGGTGAAGAAATTTCCAAGGATGTCTGGACACTGCGTTTGTACTATAAACCATTTGTTCGTTGGATTTGGTCTGGCGGAGTATTGATGTCTATTGGCGCACTATTTTGCCTATTCGACCCGCGCTATCGTCGCCGTAAATTGGAAAGGGAGACCGCATGAACCGCAAAGTATTTCTAATCCCTTTCATTATTTTTGCTGGCATCGCTGCGGTACTTCTGTGGCAATTGATGCGTAATGCGGAAGGTGATGATCCGCGTTTACTCGAATCGGCATTGATAGGTAAACAAGTCCCCGTTTTTCGTTTGGAATCATTGGAAAACCCGGGGCAGCATTATGAGTCAGACGTACTTTATCAAGGAAAGCCGATCTTATTAAATGTGTGGGCAACATGGTGCCCAACGTGTCGTGCCGAACATCAATACTTGAACAAACTCTCTGCGCAAGGCGTACGGGTTGTCGGGTTAAATTATAAAGATGATAGGCAAAAAGCGATTGTTTGGCTCAAACAGCTTGGTAACCCTTATGCCTTGAGTTTGTTTGATGGTGAAGGGATGCTCGGGCTAGACCTTGGTGTCTATGGTGCGCCAGAAACATTCCTTATTGATGGCAATGGTATTATTCGCTACCGCCATGCGGGGGCGATGGATGAACGCGTGTGGGAAAAAGAATTGAAGCCACTTTGGGATCGTTATAGCAAGGAGGTGACGCAATGAAATACCTTCTTGGACTATTGATGTTAGCGCTAAGCGCGACCGTTTCGCTTGCCGCGACAGAGGTTTTTACGTTTGATAATGAGCTGCAAGAGCAACAATTCCGTAAGTTAACGGAGGAGCTGCGTTGCCCTAAATGTCAAAATAACAGTATTGCAGACTCTAACTCAATGATTGCACTCGACTTACGACAAAAAGTGTATGAGTTGATGAAAGAAGGTAAAAATCGTGACGAAATCATCGATTACATGGTGGCGCGTTACGGCTATTTTGTCACTTATAACCCGCCATTAACGCCGTTGACGGTGATGCTGTGGGGTTTACCCTTCGCTGCGATTGCTATTGGTGGTTGGATTATTTTTGCGCGTTCTAAAAAGCGGGTACGCATTAAAAAATCTGATCTTGCTGATGATGAGGTATTGCCTGAATCTTCTCGCGCAAGTTATTGGGTATATCTACCCGGTGTTATTATTGCCCTTGGCATTGGTACAGCGGCGTATTATCAAGTGGGGAGCTATAACCAAGTTTCCGATTGGAATCTGGCTTATCAGCAAGCCCCTGCTTTATTGGATAGGGCTCTTGATCCCTCAGAGCCCCCGCTTAACAATGAAGAAATGGAACATTTAGCACTGGGCTTACGTACTCGCTTACAAGAAGATCCCCAAAATATTGAAGCGTGGGTGATGTTAGGGCGTATTGGTATGGTGCTCGGTAATGCCACGATGGCAACTGACGCCTATGGTCGCGCTTATCGGTTGTCACCGAATGATGAAAATGTGGCAATGGGTTATGCTGAGGTTTTAACTCGCTCTTCAGATCCTGAAGATAACCGCGAAGGTAATGAGTTACTGAAAAAACTGATTGCCGCTAATCGTACCAATGTTAAGGCACTGAGCTTGTTTGCATTTAATGCATTTGAACAAGAGCGTTATGCAGAAGCGGTTTCAGCATGGCAAATGATGCTGAAATTATTGCCAGAGAACGATCAGCGTAGAACGATTATTGAACGCAGCGTTGAGCAAGCATTAATGATGTTGCATGAGAAAAAAGGGTCTCCTGCGAGCCAATAAAGCAGGTACTTAACGCAATAGAGTCGAAACCGAAACAAGAACAGCCGTTTTTGTTTCGGTTTTTTTTATCCTCATTTTTGTTTTCCTGTATTTATTTTCTTTTTATCTTAAATGAATGTTTAGTGATTTATTAGAATTGTGATCATTGTCTCAATGAGGTGAAAATAAAAAATAAGTTTTTTTAATAGATTTGAACCATTAGTTTTATTACTTTAACAGGATGTTTATTCTAAATAATCAGGTAATCGATGTTGATTTACACTTTTTGGCGATTTAAATCTGAATATTTATGAAATGGATAACCAATCTTTTCATTGATGACATTACCTTATGTATGTGAATTTTGCTTTACATCCAATTAATATAATTTATATGTTCTTATATTATCTCGATATTTAAGGCATATTTTAGTTTGAGAATGACTTTTTGTTTTTTTTTGTTTTTATTTCTATGTTTTTTGCTTTTTTTTGCTTTGCTTAGGGAACATATGATTATAGTCACATTAACATAACAAGGTATAAACTAGAGTAAATGCCATGAGGTAAAATGGCATGAAAGCAGAACGACATAAAAAAATAATTAATTTTTTAAAAAACACAGGATCAGCAAAAGTTTCTGTTTTATCGAAAGAACTTAATGTCACTAAAGAAACCATTAGGGCCGATTTAAATTCTTTAGCAAAAAAAGGAATTATTAGTCGTTGCCATGGCGGCGCATATATTGAATTTGAAACCCTAGATAAAGTTGCAAAAAAAGAAATTATTCAATTTCTTGAGTGTAATGAAAGTTTTAATGAAAAAACAAATAAGGATGATGCCGTGTTAGGTAAAGTTTGTGTATTAGGTTCATTTAATGTAGATATGATTAGTTATTTACCTCGGTTACCCGAGGCGGGTGAATCATTATTAGCAAATAAATTTATTTTTTCACCGGGTGGTAAAGGTTGTAACCAAGCGCTGGCGGCAAGTTATTCTGATTCACAAGTACATTTTATTACTAAAATTGGTACTGACCAATTTAGTGAATATGCAATAAACTTTATTTCATCATCTAAAATTAAAGCATCAACCATCTACCAAACTGAAAAATTTCAAACAGGAACAGCATCGATATTTGTTTCTGAAAATAGTGGTGAAAATATCATCTCTATTTATCCAGGTTCTAATATGGATATTACAGCGGATGAAATTAAAATTCAGAAGGATAAAGTGATAAATTCAAATGTCATTTTATTACAGCTTGAAACAAATATTGAGGCGCTGAAGGAAATTATCTCAATAGGAAATGAGTTTAATATTCCAATTATATTAAATCCTGCACCTTATAATGATATTGTGAATGAATTAATTAATAAAATAGATATTTTGACACCGAATGAAACGGAAGCAAGCTTGCTATCAAATATCAATGTGATTGATATTGAAACGGCTAAAAAAGCTGCTGAAGTTATTTATAAGAAAGGGGTTAAAAAAGTCGTTATTACGTTAGGGAGTAAGGGGTCTATTGCTTATGATGGTAATAAGTTTATTTACTCTCCAGCTTATACTGCGGTTGTAAAAAATACCGCTGGTGCTGGTGATGCATTCAATGGTGCGCTGGCAGCATCATTAGCAAAAGGAAAACAGTTTCCTTACGCTTTGCGCTATGCATCTGCATTTTCATCGCTCGCAGTTGAAACCAGTAATGCTTCAGAAATGCCAGATGATATTAATGTTATGCATCGTATTAATCAAATAACCTACTCTCAGGTTATTACTCAATCCCCTGAATAATTTAATATTCTCAAAGAGGAAGAAAAATGAAAATTTTATTTATTGGTGAATCATGGCATATTCATATGATTCATACTAAAGGTTATGACAGCTTTACATCAAGTAAATATGAAGAAGGTGCAACTTATTTATTGGGTTGTTTGAAAAGCAAAGGTATCGAAATTGATTATATGCCTGCACATACAGTGCAAATGGCATTTCCTAAAGAAGCTAATGAATTAGAAAAGTATGATGCAATCGTTATTAGTGATATCGGTGCGAATACATTCCTACTTCAGAATGATACTTTTTATAATATGAAAGTGTTACCAAATGCATTAGAGCTAATTAAACAATATGTCATTAATGGCGGTGGGTTATTAATGATAGGTGGTTATTTATCCTTTATGGGAATTGAAGCGAAGGCAAACTATAAAAATACATTGCTTGCTGATGTATTGCCGGTGGAAATGCTTAATGGCGATGACCGTGTTGAGAAACCAGAGGGTATTTTTGCAGTACCTGTCAATGCTGAACATAAATCAGTTAAAGGGTTTAATAATTGGCCAATGTTCTTAGGTTATAACAAAGTTATGGCTAAAGAAAATACGGATGTTGTATTGAATATCGGTGAAGATCCACTATTAGTATTTGGCCAATATGAAAAAGGAAAAACAGGCTGTTTCATGAGTGACTGTTCGCCACACTGGGGAAGCCGTGAGTTTTTAGCTTGGGAATATTATACCGATATGTGGGTTAATATTTTAAAGCAAGTCGCTCGCTAATTTATAAAAATAATATATTAAAAATAAAAATAAGTGCAGGAATTCACCTGCACTTTGTAAGCCGATTACAAAATAATGACTCATAGTCAAAAAATCCATAAGGAATATTTTATGAGTGCTAAAAGTTATTCTATCCCTTTTCTTATGATAGCGACTGTATTAGCAGGAATGCTATCTCCAATGCAATCCGCCGTGAATGGGCAGCTTGGCGCGGTATTACAAGATGGAAACGCGAGTGCGGTTATTTCTTTCGCTAGCGGTTTAGTTGTTATGTTTTTTGTTATTATTGCAAAAAAACAAACTCGTCAACAATTTGCAGCAATTCCTAGTTTAATTAAAAATAAAAAAATTCCGTTGTGGAACTGGTTTGCTGGCCTTTGTGGGGCGATGGTTGTTTTTTCAGAAGGGGCATCGGCAAGTGCATTAGGCATTGCTACCTTCCAAACTGCACTTATTTCTGCACTGTTATTATCCGGCTTATTATGTGATCGCTTTGGCATTGGTATTGATCAGAAAAAACCCTTTACCACTTTTCGTGTATTAGGTGCGGTATTTGCGGTTATTGCGACCTTATTTGTTGTCTCTCCACAATGGCATTCAAGTTCTGCGATTTATTTAGCTATCCTCCCTTTCTTAGCCGGTCTATTAGCCGGATGGCAGCCCGCCGGTAACTCAAAAGTAGCTGAAGCGACCGGCTCGATGATGGTATCGATTACATGGAACTTTATCGTTGGTTTCACTGTATTAACGATAGCATTAGTTATTCGTATAGCCCTTGGACACATCACTCTTGAACTTCCCGGCGTATGGTGGATGTATTTAGGGGGGCCATTAGGATTGATGTCGATTGCATTGATGGCGATTCTCGTTCGAGGTTTAGGTTTATTAATGCTCGGAGTGGCTTCTACCGCAGGTCAATTATTGGGTTCTGTTTTAATTGACCTACTATTACCATCATTAGGTAATGCGGTTTATTTGGTGACGATTATTGGTACTTTATTTGCTTTAGTGGGCGCAATTATTACAACTATCCCAGAGTTTAGAGAAGCAAAAGTCAAAAAAGTAGCAGGGGTACAATGATGAAAGATTATATTCAAACAGTGACCGGTCCCGTTAAAAAAGAAGATATGGGACTGACATTACCCCATGAACATTTATTTAATGATTTATCAACAGTAGTGGACGAGCCATTCTATGATTTCTCTCATGTATTGGTAGACAAAAAAGTGACAGCCGATATTCAGTGGGGCTTAAAGCATGATCCATACTGCTGCTGCGACAACATGGATACTAAGCCAATTGAAGATGTTATTTATGAAGTTAATAATTTTAAAGAGTTAGGGGGAAGAACCCTTGTCGATGCGACTGGATCCAAAGCGATTGGTCGTGATGTTCGCCAGTTACGAGAAGTGTCAATTAAAACAGGTATTAACGTTGTCGCGTCTTCGGGTTTATATATTGAGAAATTTGAAGGAGACAGGCTAGTTAACGATATCGAAGCAATGGCCAAAATCATTGATGATGAGTTAAATGTTGGTATTGATGGTACAGATATTCGTGCGGGCATGATTGGCGAGATTGGTGTTTCTCCCTATTTTACTGACGGGGAAAAAAATAGCTTACGGGCGGCTTCGCTAGCTCAAATTGCAAATGACCATGTTTCAATGAATATCCATATGCCTGGTTGGCAGCGTCGTGGTGATGAAGTCCTTGATATTTTGATTAAAGAAATGGGCGTAAACCCCGCTAAAATATCACTGGCACACTCTGACCCATCCGGAAAAGATTTCGATTATCAGCGTCGTATGTTAGATAGAGGCGTTTGGCTTGAGTTCGATATGATAGGACTCGATATTTCATTTCCAAAAGAAGGTATCGCGCCAACCGTCACTGAAACAGTTGATGCCGTTTTTAAGTTAATTGAAATGGGTTATGAAAAGCAAATTGTGCTGAGTCATGATGTGTTTTTAAAACAAATGTGGGCTAAAAATGGCGGAAATGGTTGGGGGTTTGTGCCTAACGTATTTTTATCTCTGTTATCAAAAAGAGGGGTCGATAAAAGAATAATCGACCGCTTATGTATTGATAACCCAGCAAACTTACTCGCGTAAATAAATTTCTTTTATTAATATTATTATATTTTCGGCAGCGCAGTGTGGGCTGCCGTTTTTTTATTTGTATCATACTTATGGGTTATTTACTCATTATGAGGTATGAGTATGAAACATAAGTGCTTTATAATTAACATTAACGGCAGAAAGTAATAACAATAAACATCCAAATAAGATACACTTTTGCCCTATAAATTAGCACTGAGATAACGGAAAAACGTTGCACCTGCGCCCTTTTATCAGACAACTCGCCACTTACCTTGGGTTACTTGCTGTGATGATGCTATTTATCGCACCTTTGGTTTCAAAATCAATGGAGCAGATGAATGATTGTTCACACAATAATAGCGAAATGGTAGGGCATTCGATGCATCAGCATCAGGGAGTTCTGTTGCCTGAAAATTGTGAGCAGAGTGGAATGATGAACCATATGCTAATGACGGGAGTTGGACAGTCGCCAATGGAAGACATTGCCTGTGGTTATTGCCAATTATTAATTCACTTCCCGTTTCTTATCTTATTTATCGCTGCCGTTATCAGGCAATTAACGACACTTACACTATTTTTCCCCTTCGAACGCTGTATTCAATTTTGGGTTTTTCGCCCTTGGTCATTACGTCTTGCTAGAGCGCCACCGTCTATCTGTTCTATTTAATTTTGTGAAATAAATAATATCCATAATATTGTTTTTGCTATAAATCGAGCAAAACGATTTAGCGCGTCCTGAATTTGAACTTTATATTCAGGAGGCTCAAGTGTGTACAAAAGAAATAGGCAAGATATGAACATTCAAACATTTAATTTTTCACCCATTACGGCATTGGTGGTGACGGCTATTTTTTCAGCTTCATCCGCAGCGAGTGGTGAAACCAATCAAAACCCAATATCAGACAGTTCGGTTATGATCGTGACAGCACCTGTAGATTCGCCACTAACGATATCGACATCAACTAAAACACCAAGACAACCGGTTCCTGCAAGTGATGGTTCGGACTACCTGAAAACGATCCCGGGATTTTCACAGATAAGAAATGGTGGAACCAATGGCGATCCTGTTTTTCGGGGTATGTTTGGCTCACGTTTGCGCATTTTAACTAATGATAGTGAGATGTTGGGGGCATGCCCATCAAGAATGGATGCACCAACATCCTATATTTCTCCGGAAAACTTTGATGTGTTGAACATGATCAAAGGACCTCAAACTGTATTATGGGGCCCTGGTAATTCAGCGGGTACCGTTCGTTTTGAACGTGAAAAACCATTATTTACGGAAGTGGGTATTAAAGGAAATGCTAGTGGCTTAGTGGCATCAAATCAACGTTGGGACACTAATGCGGATGTTAGCTTAGGGAATGAAAAAGGTTATGTGCGTTTAATCGGCAATAAATCGCGGTCAAATGACTATAAAGACGGTAATGGGGATAAAGTCCCCTCGAAATGGGATAAATGGAACGCGGATATTGCCATTGGTTGGACGCCTGATGAATATACGCTACTTGAGCTTACCGCAGGAAAAGGTGATGGGGAAGCGCGCTATGCGGGTAGGGGGATGGATGGCTCCCAGTTTAAACGCGATAGTTTAGGACTACGTTTTGAAAAGAGCAATATAGGCACGGTACTGGATAAAGTCGAAGCCAGTATGTATTACAATTATGCCGACCATATTATGGATAATTATTCATTACGCTCAGCGACAAATGGCATGGGATCAGGGCAGATGAGTGGTAGCCATAGCATGATGAATATGCCCATGAAAATGCGGGTTGACCGTGAAACTATCGGTGGCCGCGTGATGGGAACGTGGTTATGGTCAGATTATGAGCTACGTACCGGTGCTGATATGCAAACTAATAAGCACCGAAAAAATAGTAATAATAGCTGGAAAAAGGATGCTCAATTTCAGGATTATGGCCTGTTTAGTGAACTGTCTTGGAATGCAACCGAACAAGGGAAAGTGGTGAGCGGTGTACGTTTAGATAGAGTGATTGTCGATAATAATACTGATGTTGGTTCTTCAGGGCGTAATACTATGATGCCAGCAGGATTTGCACGCTATGAGTATTCTCTTTCAGAGACACCGGTCATGCTATATGCCGGGGTGGGTTATACTGAAAGGTTTCCTGATTATTGGGAGCTTTTTTCACCTAAGTTAGGGCCCGATGGGACAAGTAACGTTTTCAACCAACTCAAAACCGAAAAAACAACGCAATTAGATATTGGCGCTAAATATAGTGATGATAAAACCCATGCTTGGGTTTCCGCCTATGTTGGTCGAGTTGATGATTTTATTCTCTTCCGGTATAGCTCACATAACCCAAAAATGAGTCAAGTGGAAAATGTGAATGCGATGATTATGGGGGGAGAACTTGGTGTTGCTTATAAATTGAGTGATGAATGGAAAGCGGATGCTAGTTTGGCCTATTCTTGGGGAGAAAATAGAACTGATGGCACACCATTACCCCAAATGCCACCATTAGAAAGTCGTTTTGGCCTATCATGGGAAAAAGGTGATTGGGTAACGACAGGGTTGATGCGTGTGGTTAGCCG
Source organism: Providencia heimbachae ATCC 35613 (assembly GCF_001655055.1). GTDB lineage: Bacteria > Pseudomonadota > Gammaproteobacteria > Enterobacterales > Enterobacteriaceae > Providencia > Providencia heimbachae. The sequence goes on from NZ_LXEW01000046.1 coordinate 72,581, forward strand.
TCAAAATCGAGTGGCAATCAATGATGGAAACGTGGTTGGAAAAGACTTCAGCAGAAGTGCAGGGTTTACGATTTTCTCGTTAAATACTGCTTATAATGTGAATAAAGACGTCAAGCTTAGTGCTGGCGTGGATAACGTATTTGATAAAACCTATAGCGAGCATTTAAATCTAGCAGGGAATAGTGGTTTTGGTTATTCATCAAATACACCAGTGAATGAACCAGGAAGAACTTTCTGGGCAAAAGTAAATTTAACCTTTTAATCAATAAGATCTTTTATGGGCTAACAACCAGTGAGTAAACGAGTTGTTAGCCTTTAAAGTTAGACGATCACAGGGATATAGTAATTTAGTTCTTGGATATAATTATGAGGATCATTGATAAACTCTTCATAGGTGGGTTTGGATTTCAGTACATAATTTTCAATGTCTGACCCTTCACCTCGTGCAATATCCATTTCAGCAAGCACTTTTCCATAAGCGGTATAAATAATATCGTTATAGTCAGTACCTTGAAGATCACCAGTAAATTTAATCTCTAAATAATTACCTTGCGGAACTTCTAAGTTTTTAGCTTGTGGTGGCACAATCGTGACATCTTTTTCATCGAGAGCGGTTGAATAAATAAAACGGCCTTCTTCCGTTGCACTTAAATCTACGCCGTGAATTGCGTATAAATTTTTTGTCACATACTTGTTTTTATCAAGAAAAATCTGCCAATATTGCCTTCTAAGTTCTTCTGTTTTCAAATTCCATTCATTAATATCTTGAGTATAACGGTGGTTAACACCCAATAAGCGTATTGTCGGTAATTGAACAAGCTGAACTTGAGCCTGAAGTTCCTTACTTTCTCTCAACGGAAGACAAAAGCCTTCTAATTTCCAGCCTGTACGCTTTCTATATTCTGATGGCGTAACATTGAATTGTTTTTTAAAGGCGCGACAAAATGTTTGTTGCGAATCAAAACGATATCTCAATGAAATATCCATAATACTGTCATTTGTTAGCCTAAGCGCTACCGCTGAACAAGATAATCTTCTTGCTCGAATATAGGAACCCAGCGCGAGACCCGTTTGATTTTTAAATAGGCGCTGAAAGTGCCATTTAGTATATCCAGACCTATCAGCGACTGTATCTAACGATAGCCGAGACTCTAAATTTTGTTCAATCCAGAGAATAATTTCTCTAATCACACTTTCTTGTAGCATGGTTACTCTTTCCAGTGAGTTTAGCCTAAGATTTAAAATAAAAGACCGATTGCAGGTTTGCTAGGATTAATATTAGGCAAAGTTAATAAATGCTCATAAGAGGATAGCATGCTGAGTGAGAATTTTTTAAAAAAGATGTGAAGTTAAGTAAGTTTTAGTTGCTATTCTTGCTAATAATCCTATTGTAAAGCCTTACTATGCCTGTTTTTGATGCTCATATACAAATAAAATGAATGAGTATATCGATTACTAATACCGGGTGTATTCTCATCATTTAGTGCCAAATTTCAATTAATAAGCCCAGTCCTTTTTTGATAATTACTAATCATTTCTCAAAAACAATAAAATTAAGACCAATATTGATAGATGTTTGAATTTTTATAATTAATATACGGTTTAGCGTGGTAATTAAGAATTATCTAATAATAAAATAACGTTATCCTAGAAGAAAAAAATCATTAGACATGAATAAAAACAAATTGTGACGATTTAGTATGAAAAGTAATATTTAATATTTGGCATTTGCCTTGTGACATTAGTAAAATAAAGTTTAAGATCGAATTTAAATACATAAAAGAGATTTGATATACATTGATTTTCTGGCTGTTGAGATAGGTATCAGGACATTGTAAAAATAACGTGATCTAGATCATAGTTAAGTCTATTAGTTACAGTACTTTTTATTACAATAATTTTAATAAATACAATTAACTATATATATTAAAAGCTATATTTTTTATTGTTGTCCATCAAGAGTTGGTGTGATTTTTGTCACATTTTTTTAATTTAAGTCAATTAATCATTAGAGTATTGATGCTAGTTTACGCGCCAGTCGAGTATAAACGACATTACCTATAATAAAGGAGTCTCTATGCAT
>NZ_LXEW01000047.1 GCF_001655055.1 Providencia heimbachae ATCC 35613
CGGATGCATAAAGATGATATTGCAAAAATGCTAGGAATTAAAATTCGTAAGCAAAGAGAAAGTCATAAAATGACACTAAAACAAACGGCTAGCTTGATTGGTGTTTCAGAGGATGAAATGAACCGCTTTGAAAGTGGGGAAAGCTGTATTGATGTAGACTCATTATTTCAGTTTGCACATCTATTTAATTTAGAACCAACAATATTTTTGTATGGTGTTGTTAATATCAATAGTGGTACTCGTAATACCATTCATTAAAAGAATAATTGATTAAAAACAACGTGTAATTAATGACTTGTTTAATAGTAGTTACTACCGTTATTATTTTAATTAAAAGGCAGGCTATTGAAATTTATTCGAAGAGCGTTCAAGCACAAAAGAGACATTATGAACATATTGATTTAACTGGAAGGATAATTTAATCATAATATAGATCATTTTACCTTCCAGTTTTCATACTTAACCATTTAATATAATTAAATAAAACTCTCAGTTTTTAGCTGTTCTAACAAACCTTCAGTTATCCGATTTGTATCCATAAAATGAGATGTTTTCGCTAATTTATTTTCGCTGTGTAATTGTAAAATAAACTGGTCTAATTGCTTGATGACGGGATCCTCTTCTGAAAGCACAGGAGACGTTTGCTCTATAATGAGGTGGCTTTCTAATTGAAAGTGATGGTTCCGTTGCTTAAGCGATAATTTATCTGAGATATTTCCAGTATTAAAAAACAGCTCGAAAGAAATCAGTAATCCATTTTTATTGCGTAGATTAATGATAAGAATATCGGCATCTTCCCGTTTTGAAAAAGGGTGTGAATACTGAATAGACGCTGTGTTTAAGGAAAAGTCAGGTTGTATAGTCAATAATAGTGAGACTTTTTCTGCAATAGCGGCTCTTAATGTATTGAATGGAATACGATCTTCTTTTTCTATAGTACGATGAGCTGTTAATCTTAATAAACCAGTATCTGGGCCATTTTCTGAGAATAAGATATCGCTTAAATCTTTAAATTGATTTTCAAAACTAAGGGTTGGGGTGTAACTAATATTAACTTCATTATATTTAGCCAGTTTGAATAAATCAGCTAACTCCTCTTCGCTATAGTTTGGAATATTATTGAGTAATACATTTTTTCCTGCATCCACAGCACTATAAACAGCATATTTGAGTAAGTCATCACTGCAAACCGATGTGATGATAACACTGCTAATATCTTCATTATTAATCAGATTTTCAATTTTTCTTTTTTGACACATAAAATAAGATGCAGATGGAATAGGGGAGTCAATATCACAAACTGACTTTAATTCACAATGATGCGAACTGTAATCAATCGCCTGCATATAGCGCTGGTTATAAATGGGTGAGCCGATTAATCCGATCCCTGCTCGATTGAGTGAGACAATGGAATGTTGCTCTTCCAATAAGCGAAGATGGCCTATTAGGTAGAGAAAGTGGGTGTTTATCATTATCGTTCCTTATACCCTTCATTCTTCAAGTTGCAGGGGTGTTGGCTTCACTGTGCTACTCAGGTCACATACTTATGTATGCTCCCCGAGCTATCTTCGTTTGCCGCCTACCTGCCACTCGAATTATTTTGGGTATCCATTCGCCATTCTTCAAGTTGCAGGGGAGTTGGCATTACGGTGCTATTTCAGATCACAAATTCACATAATCTCAACATAGCAGGATGAAATGATAATTTCATTCTGTAATTTTATTGAAATTTGTATTTTCTGATGTCACTCACAAATTGGAGAAAATGATAGAATGAAATGGTCTATTGAGTGTCGGATTGCGAGTTACACAATAATGGTGTCAATATTGAGGGGAAAGTAGACTCTGTTATAACGGAGGTGTTTATATTAACAGAGTCTTATACAGACAATAGCTATGTTGCTAAACGAGCTTACGCCCTTGTCGATATGCTAGCGCTACAGTGAGTGATTGAGCCAAGCACAGTGTTGCAGATTGCGAACGAAATGCATCGACCTGAGCTTCTTTTATAACAAAACAGACATCACTAAAACTGGCTAATGGACTTATTTGGCTATCAGTAATGACAATTTGTTTTGCGCCTGTTTGAGCCGCTTTTTCGCTGATCATAACGGTTTCGGCTGCATAAGGTGTAAAGCTAATCGAAATAACCACATCATTCTCGCTGATACGGCTGATTTGTTCTTTAAACATACCGCCAAGACCGTCAATTAATACCGGGTGGCACTCTAAGTGACTTAAGGCATAGCTTAAATATGTTGCTACACTGAACGAGCGACGCAAACCAATAATGTAGACATTTTGCGCATCAGCGAGCAGAGATACCGCTTTTTCCATATCTTCTTTCGGGGTTCTTGCTGCCATTTGTTGTAATGCTTGGGCATTTGAATGGGCGAACTCTTTCAAAATTTGAATAGGATCATCGCTGAGTTCTTGGCCACTATCCATTTCGCGAAACAATCTTGCTCTGTCGGTATAGCTAGCAGTTTCTTCAACTAGATTCATTCGAAATAACTGTTTCATCTCATTGAAACCGCTAAAGTTAAATGCATTAGCAAAACGGATTAACGTTGAAGGTGGAACATCTGCTTCTTTTGCAATAACAGCAACAGTATCGAATGCCACACTATTAGTGTTGTCGAGTACATAGCGAGCAACTTGTTGTAACCGTTTACTTAACTCATCATAACGGGAGCGAACTTGCTCCTGAAATTCATTTAAATTTGATGCTGTTGACATATAACCTCCGTAAATTGGCTATTAATTGTAGTTGTTTTCAGCAGTTAGTCGAATCTTTTTGAAACATATAGTTCAAAAAAGTCTGTGTTCTTTTTTTATGCTCGAAATAGATCGAATTTTTATTTGCAGATCAACACCCATACAGATCTATAACAGCCTGTACAGGCGCTATCATTAACACCGATAGCACATGAGTTGCAGATGAAAATGCTTTTGAAGCTAAAGTGGTTTTATTGAATTATTAGTTTCATAAAAGTTCTGTCTGGATCACATAAATTGAATGTCATTTCAATTTAAGTTGAAAATGAAATGAATATTTCATATATCTATTACTAATAAAGTAACTCTATCAGCTAAAGAGAGGCAACATGAAACAGATTCAGAATTTCATTGGTGGCAAAACAGTATCCAGTCAAAGTGGGCGTTTTGCGCCAGTGTTTAACCCTGCAACGGGCGAACAGATTGCACAAGTGGTACTGAGTAGCGCTGATGAAACGAAAAAGGCAATAGAAGTTGCTCATAAAGCATTCCCTAAATGGTCTAAACTTTCACCGCTTAAGCGCTCTCGTGTCCTATTCAAATTTAAAGCATTGTTAGAAACGAACATGGATGAGCTTGCTCGGTTAATTTCAACGGAACACGGTAAAGTTTTCTCTGATGCGGTAGGTGAAATAACGCGTGGACTTGAAGTTGTTGAATTTGCATGTGGTATTCCACATTTGCAAAAAGGTGAGCATTCTGCAAACGTCGCAACGGGCGTTGATAGCCATTCATTAATGCAACCACTAGGTGTTTGCGCGGGTATTACGCCATTTAATTTCCCAGCGATGGTACCGATGTGGATGTTCCCTGTCGCGATTGCAACTGGGAATACCTTTATTTTAAAACCATCTGAAAAAGATCCTTCTTTAGCATTAGCTCTTGCTGAGTTACTAAAAGAAGCTGGCTTGCCTGACGGTGTTTTTAACGTTGTACAAGGTGATAAAGAATCGGTTGATGTCTTATTAACAGCACCTGAAGTTCAAGCGGTAAGCTTTGTTGGCTCAACACCCATCGCAGAATATATTTATTCGACGGCATCTGCACACGGTAAGCGTTGCCAAGCCCTTGGCGGTGCAAAAAACCATTGTATCTTAATGCCTGATGCTGATATGGGGCAGGCCGCTAATGCCATTATGGGTGCCGCATTTGGTGCCGCGGGTGAACGTTGTATGGCACTCTCTGTCGTATTAGCCGTCGGTGATGAAACCGCAGATGCTCTGATTGCCAATCTTAAAGGTCAAATCGCGAAAATGACGATAGGCCCGGGTATCAAAGAAGGTAAAGAGAATGATATGGGGCCGGTTATTTCTGCTCAGCACAAAGCGAAAATTTGTGATTACATCACGAGCGGTGAAAAACAAGGTGCTAACCTTTTAGTTGATGGTCGTGATTTTAAAGTCACGGGTTTTGAAAATGGTTATTTTGTTGGTCCAACATTATTTGACAATGTCACACCTGAAATGGCTATTTATCAAGAAGAAATTTTTGGTCCAGTACTTGCAGTTGTGCGTGTTCCCGATTTTGAGACCGGACTAAAACTGATTAATAAACACGAGTATGGTAATGGGACGGCTATTTTCACACGTGACGGCGAAACAGCACGTGAATTCCAAGAAAATGTGCAGGCAGGCATGGTTGGTATCAATATCCCAATCCCTGTGCCAATGGCATTTCATAGCTTCGGTGGCTGGAAGCGTTCTATCTTTGGTCCCTTAAATGTTCACGGCAATGATGGCGTTCGCTTTTATACTCGCATGAAAACGGTAACGAGCCGTTGGCCTGCCAGTGTACGTTTAGAGCACCACGAAAGCAGTTTCACAATGCCGACCATGGAATAATTGGAGAACCCGTATGAATAAGCAGAAAATGACAACAGCTCAGGCGTTAGTTAAATTTCTTAATCAGCAATATGTTGACGTCGATGGTGAGCAGTATCCGTTTATTCAGGGAGTATTTACGATTTTTGGTCATGGCAACGTGGTTGGATTAGGTCAGGCACTTGAAGAAGCGCCTGGTCACTTACGCGTTTATCAAGGGTGTAATGAGCAAGGTATGGCGCATATTGCGACGGGCTTTGCGAAGCAAAAAAAGCGTAAACAAATTTTTGCTGTTACTTCCTCTGTCGGTCCTGGTGCGGCGAATATGATCACCGCAGCGGCGACTGCCACGGCTAACCGTATCCCTCTATTATTATTACCCGGTGATACTTTTGCCTCACGACAACCAGACCCTGTATTACAGCAGGTAGAGCAATATGGTGATGGTACGCTCAGTACCAATGATTGCTTTCGACCCGTTTCAAGGTATTGGGATAGGGTATCGCGCCCTGAACAATTAATGGCAGCAATGATTAATGCCATGCGTGTTTTAACCGACCCTGCGGACACTGGGGCTGTGACCATTTGTTTACCTCAAGATGTTCAAGGGGAAGCTTGGGATTATCCAGATTACTTCTTTGAAAAACGCGTGCATCGTATTGAGCGTCGTCCAGCCACAACCGTGAGTTTGGAAGAGGCGGTTAGCCTTATCCGCAGTAAGAAAAAGCCATTATTAGTGTGTGGTGGTGGGGTTCGTTACTCTGAGGCACACACGGCTTTCCTTGAATTTGCAGAACATTACGGGATCCCTTTTGGTGAAACTCAGGCAGGAAAAAGTGCCGTTGTTGCCAGCCATCCATTAAATGTAGGCGGGATCGGTACAACGGGTGGACTCGCTGCAAACTTACTCGCCAAAGAAGCTGATCTTGTGATTGGGGTTGGAACACGCTTTACTGATTTTACCACGGCATCTAAATCTCTTTTTAGTCACCCTGATGTTAAGTTCTTAAATATTAATGTCGCTGAATTTGATGCTGGAAAATTAGATGCATTAAAAGTGGTTGCCGATGCTAAAGAAGGCTTATCTGCTATCGATAAATTAATGCACGATAGTGGCTATAAAACGCAGTGGGGCGATGCCATTGCACAGGCCAAACTACAATGGCAAAAAGAGTTAGAACGTTTATTTTCAATTCAATATAAGCCATTAGATTTTGTACCTGAAATAGCAGGGCATCTCGATGATAAATTTGAAGAATACAGGCGATTTTTAGGTACGGAACTGGCGCAAACTCGTGTTCTTGGGCTTATGCAACAGCATATGGAAGACGATGCGATTATTGTGGGGGCTGCGGGTTCTCTACCGGGAGACCTTCAACGAATATGGTTGCCAAAGTGCCCGGATACTTATCATCTTGAATATGGTTATTCCTGTATGGGCTATGAAATAGCCGCCGCCGTGGGGGCAAAAATAGCTGCACCTGAGCAGCCGGTTTATGCGATGGTGGGAGATGGCTCTTACCTAATGCTACACAGCGAGTTGCAAACGGCTATCCAAGAAAATCTTAAGATCACCATTTTATTATTTGATAACGCAGGTTTTGGTTGTATTAATAATCTGCAAATGAGCCAAGGAATGGGTAGTTTTGGAACAGAAAACCGACATCGAAACCCTCAAACAGGAATGATGGATGGGCCGTTAGTGAAAGTTGATTTTGCTAAAAATGCCGAGAGCTATGGCTGTAAGAGTTATCGAGTCAATGATGAGGTTCAGCTGATTGATGCGCTTAAAAAGGCAAAATTAGATTCAGGCTGTGTATTAATTGATATTAAGGTTTTACCTAAGACGATGACGAATGGCTATGAGGCATGGTGGCGTACTGGAACGGCTCAGGTTGCTAAAAATCCTGAGATAGTTGCAGCGGCGGACAAAATTAACGAAATGGTTAAGAACCACGCTCGTCAGTACTGATACATAGCTCATGATCCAAGTTACAGAATACAAGTCAGATTATGTACGGCCTGTATCTTGGATTATTGAGCATGTAGATAACCTAAATTCAAAACAGTATTAAATAGGATGGTTGTTAACTATATTAATTGGGAACTCGATGTGATTTTTCTTCGAGTAAGACCTGTTGTGTTTTGGATAGGTAGAAATACTGATAGGGATTGTATTAGGGTATTATTGGATCTGTTATGGCTAATTAATATGAATAGTTTATTATTTATCGCTCAGCTTATGCTGGGCTTTTTTATAGGTTCAAACAGTGCGTAAATTTAAAAAATGAAATAATTGTTTCGATTTATCACCAAAAATGATTGGAATGATGATGATTTATTTAAAGTGATTTTATGAAACACACGCTTTATTATTTAGTCTAAGCAGTTTTCATTATTATTTTGTGATCGAAATAACACTAAACATCCACTTTAATGTAACATTTGTTACCTAGCGCTCAAAAATATAATTTTCAAATAATTATAAATTGAAATGAATGTTTTATTTGGTATATTTCAACTATCCTAATAGTGGATTTTAAGTATCAAGGAGCATCTGAATGTTCAATATAGCACTATTTGGCGCAGGACGTATCGGACAGGTTCATGCTGTCAATATCGCCGCCCACAAAGAAACTTCGCTTTATTCTGTCATTGACCCCTATCAGCCTAATGCTGTCGCGCTAGCGGAAAAATATCAAGCCAAAGTACAGACCGCAGAAGAAGCAATGCAAGATCCTAATGTGCATGGTGTTCTGATTGCTTCGGCAACGGATACACACGCTAATTTAATTGAGCTTGCAGCACAACACAAAAAAGTTATTTTTTGTGAGAAGCCTGTTCATTTAGATCTTGAGCGTGTTAGGCAGTGTCTAAAAAGCGTAAAACAGCATAATGTTCCACTATTTATTGGTTTTAATCGCCGCTATGACCCTCAATTCCGTCACCTGAAAAATTTATTCGAACAAGGTGCAATTGGTAAAGCGGAGTCTTTGATTATCACGTCTCGTGACCCATCACCACCGCCTGCAGAATATGTCAAAGTCTCCGGTGGCATGTTCAGAGATATGACAATCCACGATTTTGATATGGCTCGCTTTATGATTGGTGAGGAGCCATGTTCAATCTTCGCTCAAGGTAGCAATGTGGTTGACCCTGCGATTGGCCAAGCGGGCGATATTGATACCGCGTTTATTATCTTAAAGTTCCCATCAGGGGCAATGGCAACCATTTCAAATAGTCGCCGTTCAGGCTATGGGTATGACCAGCGTATTGAGCTACACGGCGAAAAAGGTTTATTAACCGCAGGTAATATCAAAGAGAATAGTGTTGAGTTACTGAGTGATGTGGGCTGTTTGTCTGCTAAACCTGAGTACTTTTTCTTACAGCGTTACAATGAAGCCTATAAAGCAGAGTGGAATCACTTTGTTGATATCTTAGCTGGCCGAGCGGAATCTGAAACAACAGGAACTGATGGTGAGTTAGCGTTATACCTTGCCGATAAAGCCCTTGAGTCTTTAAAAACGGGTAAAGAAGTCAAATTATAATCGAGACCCAAGCAACTTGAATCATGACGAGTATAAAGTTTTAACTCGAATATATGAATGAGAGCTTAGGTTCTCATTCATAATACAAGTCTGTATGCATTAACTCTGTAATTTAAAGGAATTAAATTCGGAGAAACAATATAGCATTGTACTTAATTTATCTCGGTATGAAGTGGTTTATACATCAGTATAAGTCAAGGATTTCTACATTTTTAATTTAATAAAAATGATTAAAATTAAACATATGTGATTGTTTTTATGAAAAATAAATAGTGCGCTACATGATAGACATTTTTATTTCAGGCTTGAGCTTACCTAAACAACAATTCAAACCAGAGTGCCAAAAATTCATTATTTAATACCCTACGCGCTAAATAATTTTTAAATATTGTGACGTTTTTTTGGCAGACATAGTGATTCAGATAATAAGGTAATAATAATATGTCATTAATAATGAATCTCAATGAACAACAGAGAAAAAGGTTGCACCAAATAACATTGGTTGCAACCTTTGGCGGATTGCTTTTTGGTTATGACACCGGAGTTATCAATGGTGCTTTTTCATCTCTAAAAGAAAATATGGGATTAACACCAACAACAGAAGGCTTAGTGATGAGCGTTCTGTTAGTGGGAGCTGCATTGGGTAGCGTTTGCGGTGGGCGGGTTGCCGACTATATAGGGCGCCGTACTTATTTGCTGTATCTTTCATTTCTATTTCTTGCAGGTGCATTTTTATCGGCCGCTGCGCCTAATATTGAAATTCTACTCGTTGCACGTTTTCTTCTTGGATTTGCGGTCGGGGGGGCATCCGTCACCGCGCCCACTTTTATCTCTGAGGTCGCACCCACCGAGATGCGAGGGAAGCTGACAGGGCTAAATGAAGTTGCCATTGTTATCGGTCAGTTAGCGGCATTTGCGATTAATGCGGTTATTGGACTCGTTTGGGGACATTTACCTGAAGTCTGGCGTTATATGTTATTAGTGCAGGCAGTTCCAGCTCTGTGTTTGCTCTTCGGTATGTGGCGAGCACCTGAGAGCCCACGTTGGCTAATGAGTAAAAATCGTCGAGAAGAAGCGTTAAAAATCCTCAAGCAAATTCGCCCCGAAGAACGCGCCATTCAAGAATACCAAGATATTGTGACACTTCTTGATGTTGAAGCGGCAGAGCTCAAGAAAAATCCTGAAGCGCATAAAACAAATTTAGCACTGATTTTTAGTACTCCATGGATCTTCAAATTAGTTTTGATTGGTATGGTGTGGGCGGCATTGCAGCAAACCACCGGTGTTAACGTTATTATGTATTACGGTACTGAAATTCTTAAAACCGCAGGTTTCTCAGAACAAACCTCACTCGTTTTTAACGTGCTAAATGGTGTGTTCTCGGTTGGTGGTATGGTATTTGGGGTACTTTTCTTAGTTGACCGTTTTAAACGTAAAACGTTGATTGTCGGTGGTTTTGCCTTAATGGCTTCCTTACACTTATTGATTGCGGCAACTGACTACTTCTTAACCGGTGATGTAAAAGCGACATTAATTTGGTTACTCGGTGCGATTTTCGTTGGTGTAATGCAAGGTACGATGGGCTTCTTAACTTGGGTCGTGTTAGCTGAACTATTCCCGCTCAAAATTCGGGGCCTTTCAATGGGAATATCGGTGTTCTTTATGTGGATTATGAATGCGATTGTTAGTTATCTATTCCCGGTATTACAAGCTGAACTTGGTTTAGGTCCAGTATTCCTTATTTTCGCGGTGATAAACTATCTAGCCATTCTCTTTGTGGTGAAATTACTTCCCGAAACATCGAATAAATCATTGGAACAGCTGGAAGAAGAATTGTCATCAATGTAGCTATACCCGTCAGACTTCAAGTTGCTTGGGTGTTACCTTTAAAGAGGGTTGTATATGATTGAACAACTGACTGCAAGTAATCTTCACTTAGGTTGTCATGCAAAAAATAAAGCCGAAGTTTTAAAAATGGTCGGAAGTGAATTCAAAAATAAAGGATATGTAGACCAAGATTGTGTGCATTTTCTTAATGAAAGAGAATTACAGATCTCAACCTTTTTAGGAAATGGAATTACTTTACCTCACTTACCGAAGTCAGCTAACGATATTATTTTAAAGACCGGTGTGGAAATATTTCAGTTTCCAGATGGTGTAATTTGGGATAGAACCAATGTGATGTTTATTGCAATTGGCGTTATCGCAAAATCAAGAGAGCATATTGATGTTCTTAGAGAGGTTGCTGTCATTTTCAGTGATGAATTTATTGCAAATGCACTTTCTATCACATCAAGTGAGGAAGAGTTTCTCAGTATCCTACATCGCTAATACGAAAGCACAATGGGTACCATAAAGTATCCATTGTGCTTAATTCAGGTTATTCCATTTTAAAGCCATTTCATTTCATTAGTTTCCTTTTCATTCCATTTTTCATTTCATTTAATGGCTTCTCAGAGGTGATGGGAATAATTTATTTCTTTATATATTAAATGATTACAAAGAAAATTAACGCCAGATCACATAATGAAATTAATATTTCTTGTTTTGTTGAAAATGAAACAAATATTCCGTATAACATCAGTATCAAATTAAAAATATCAAGCACAGTTATCGGAAGCACAGGGTGTTAGAGATGACGAGCTTTATCTTCATGAGGGAGAGGACATAATGAAAGAAATCCGTATTGGTATGATTGGTACTGGTTATATAGGGCGTGCTCATGCCATTGCTTATGCACAAGCGTCGACCGTGTTCCCTCTACAAGGGAAGCTCATTCGTGAAATGATTGCAGAAATTACCCCTGAACTTGCGCAAGAGCGTGCAAAAGAGATGGGATTTAATCGTTCAACAGATGATTGGCGCAAACTGGTTGCGGATCCAAATATCGATGTGGTTGATATTTGTTCCCCTAATTTCCTTCATAAAGAAATGGCCATGGAAGCCATTAAACATGGAAAACATGTTTATTGTGAAAAGCCCTTAGCATTGAACTCAGCAGATGCCAAAGAAATGGTAGAAGCCGCTGAAAAAGCAGGTGTCAAAACACTGGTAGGCTTCAATTATATGAAAAACCCAACCGCGCAGTTAGCAAAAGAAATTATTGCTAACGGTGAAATTGGTGAGGTTATCCATTTTTACGGTACGCACAACGAAGATTATATGGCAGATCCTAACGCACCGATCCATTGGCATTGTTTTAAAGAAAAAGCAGGACTGGGTGCGCTTGGGGATTTATCCGCACACATTATTAATATGGCGCAATTCTTAGTCGGCGATATTGAAACGGTGTGTGGTGACATGGAGATTGTGATTAAACAACGTCCGGAAAAAGCCGGGTCTTCTGTGATGGTTGATGTTGAAAATGAAGACCAAGCACATGCCATGGTTCGTTTTGCGGGGGGGGCAATGGGGGTGATTGAAACATCTCGTATCGCATCTGGACGTAAAATGGGGCTGACTTATGTGGTGACGGGGACGAAAGGTACCTTATCTTTTACGCAAGAAAGAATGGCAGAGTTAAAACTCTATCGCCACGATGAGCCTTCAAATCGTCAGGGATTTAAAACAATTTTAGTTGGGCCGGAACATCCTGATTACGCACCATTTTGTAATGGGGCCGGCCATGGCATTGGATTTAACGATCAAAAAACAGTTGAAGTACGTGATTTAATTGATGGCGTAGCGGCAGACAAAAAAATGTGGCCAGATTTTGAAGAAGGCTGGAAAGTGTCGCGAATTTTAGATGCTATCGCCCGTTCTTATGAAGAACAACGCTGGGTTAAAGTAACTGAAATCAACTGATTTTGTTGTAGTTAAGGGGTAATTAATGGATAAGCAGAAGAAGTTAGATGTTATCTGTATGGGCCGTATTGCCGTTGACCTTTACGGACAACAGATAGGTTCTCGTTTAGAAGACATGAGCAGTTTTTCTAAGTATTTAGGCGGCTCATCTGGAAACGTTGCATTTGGTACCGCTATTCAAGGGTTGAAATCATCGATGCTGGCGCGTGTTGGCGATGAACATATGGGACGCTTTCTTCGTGAAGAGTTACAGCGAGTCGGATGTGATACTAGTCATTTGATCACCGATAAAGATCGTTTGACCGCATTGGTAATTTTAGGCATTAAAGACCAAGATACGTTCCCGCTCATTTTTTATCGTGAGAATTGTGCGGATATGGCCATCACACCGGATGATTTTACTGAAGAATTTATTGCTTCCGCTCGCTGCTTAGCCATCACGGGAACGCATTTATCGAATCCGAAAACACGAGCCGCAGTATTAAAAGCATTAGAGTATGCGAAACGTAACAATGTAAAAACAGCCATTGATATTGATTACCGCCCTGTATTGTGGGGATTGACCTCGCTCGGTGACGGGGAAACACGTTTTATTGCTTCAGAAAAAGTGACTGAAGAACTGCAAGAAGTATTATCAATGTTTGATCTGATTGTTGGCACCGAGGAAGAGTTCCATATTGCAGGCGGTACCACAGATACTATCCAAGCATTGAAAAATATTCGTAAAATCAGTAACGCCGAATTAGTTTGCAAGCGAGGTTCACTCGGTTGTTCAGTTTACAGTGCTGCAATCCCCGAAACATTAGATGAAGGGGTGACTGTGCACGGTGTTCGAGTTGAAGTACTCAATGTTTTAGGGGCTGGTGATGCCTTTATGTCAGGGCTATTACGGGGTTATCTGAACGGTGAAGGTTGGGAAAAAGCCTGTGCTTATGCAAATGCGTGTGGTGCTTTGGTGGTTTCTCGTCATGGTTGCGCTCCTGCAATGCCATCTAAAATTGAGTTAGATAACTACTTAGCCCGTGCAGCTGCCGTTCCCCGCCCAGACTTAGACCCAATGTTAAATCATTTGCACCGTGTGACAACCCGTTCTGTGCAGTGGGATGAGCTTTGTGTGATGGCGTTTGATCACCGTATTCAGTTTGTCGATATGGCGCGCACTGCTGGAGTGGATATTTCATGTATCCCACAATTGAAAAAGCTTATTTTCCGCGCTAGCCGCGAAGTTGCAGATGAAGCTAATCTACAAGGCAAGGCAGGGCTATTGTGTGATAGCACCTTCGGGCAGGATGTATTGAATGATGTGACTGGACGCGGCTGGTGGATTGGTCGTCCTATTGAATTACCCGCCTCAAGGCCATTACGCTTAGAGCACGGTAATATTGGTTCGCAATTAGTGAGCTGGCCGAAAGAACATATCGTGAAGTGTTTAGTGTTCTTCCATCCTGAAGATAACCATCCGTTGCGTCTTGAACAAGAAAAAACGGTTCAAGAAGTCTACAGCGCTTGTTGCCAATCGGGTCATGAATTACTGCTTGAAGTGATTTTACCGCCGAATATGGAGCGTAATGATGCACTTTATTTACGGGCAATAAAGCGTTTCTATAACCTTGGGATTAAACCCGATTGGTGGAAATTACCGCCATTAAAATCAGAGAATTGGGATGCGGTTGATCGCTTAATTCAAGAGCGTGACCCGTATTGCCGTGGTGTCGTTTTATTAGGCCTCGATGCGCCACAAGCTGAGCTTCAAGCTGGGTTTAATGCCGCAGCAGGTAAATCCATCGTTAAAGGATTTGCAGTAGGCCGTACATTGTTTGGCAAGCCTTCACTCGAGTGGATGCAAGGTGAGCTTACTGACGACGAACTGGTCCAAAAAATCAAAACCAATTACCTCAATCTGATCGCTTTATGGCGTCAGCGTAAATAATATTATTCTTACCTACATAGGAGCTTCATCATGGCAATCCAACTTGGTATTAACCCTTTGACATGGACGAATGATGATTTACCCACTCTGGGGGCAGAAACGTCCCTAGAAACGTGCTTAACAGAAGGCCGTCAGGCAGGTTTTGTTGGCTTTGAATTAGGCAATAAATTTCCACGTAAAGCGGAAATTCTAGGACCAATTTTAGAAAAGCATGATGTAAAACTGGTTTCAGGCTGGTATTCGGGCGAATTACTGACTCGCAGCGTGGAAGAAGAAATTGAAGCGGTACAAGGGCATTTGGCATTATTACGTGATCTCGGTGCTAAAGTGATGGTATTTGCGGAAGTCACTAATTGCATTCATGGGGATCAAGATAAGCCTGTTCATATGCGCCCCTTATTCCCAGCAGATAAGTGGGAAGAATACGGTAAAAAATTAACTGAATTCGCTAAATACACTTTATCTCAAGGGGTTAAAATTGCTTATCACCATCATATGGGAACGGTAATTGAATCAGCAGAGGATGTTGATAATCTGATGAAATATACCGGTGATGAAGTTGGTTTATTACTCGATACCGGTCACTTAACTTTTGCAGGCGCCGACCCAGTTGAAGTTGCGAAGCGTTGGGCAAAACGGATTAATCACGTCCACTGTAAAGATGTACGCCCTGATGTGCTGCAAGATGTGAAAAACCGTAAAACAAGTTTTTTAAATGCAGTATTAGCGGGCGTATTTACAGTACCGGGTGATGGCTGTGTGAATTATCCAGAAGTTTTTAAAGTGCTAAAAAATAGCCAATATGAAAATGGTTGGTTAGTGGTTGAAGCGGAGCAAGATCCTGCTATTGCACATCCATTAACATATGCAACACTGGGATATAATAATCTGCATAAATTCGCTAAAGATGCAGGATTAATTTAATTCGTTGAGTCATCAAACGTTATTAAAATCACATTAGTAAGCATAGCAGTTAACGTAATTTGAGTTGCATGTCGGTGACAAACCAAAATAAATGTCGTTAACATGCAACTCGAAGAATAAAGGAGATTGGAGGAAGAAAATGTCTAAATTATTATCAAAATACCATGCTCCAGATGCTCAAAAACGTACTCAACATATCACACCAAAATCTGCAAATTGGGGTTATGTGCATTTTGATGTATATGAATTACAGCAGGGTGAATCGATCTCGTTACCTGCAACAGATAATGAAATGTGTTTAGTCTTAGTGGCGGGTAAAGCGACCATTAAAACTCCCGCGCAGACATTTGAAAATATTGGCGATCGTATGGATCCATTCGAGCGCAAAAAACCCTACGCTGTTTATGTGACAGCACAAGAATTTGCAGAAGTCACCGCTGAAACTGCACTTGAATTAGCCGTTTGTCGAGCAAAAGGGAAGGGGACATACCCGACTCGTTTAATTGGGCCTGATGATATCGGTGCAGAGCAGCGTGGTCATGGATTTAATAAACGTTACGTTCATAATATTTTGCCCGATGATAAAGCCGCCGATAGTTTATTGGTTGTCGAAGTGTTTACCGATGAAGGTTGCACAAGTTCCTATCCGAGTCATAAACATGACACCGATAACGAACCAACAGAAACCTACCTGGAAGAAACGTATTATCATCGCCTGAATCCTTCTCGAGGATTTTGTATGCAACGCGTTTATACCGACGATCGAAAGTTAGACGAGTGTATGGCGGTTTATAATAAAGATGTTGTCATGGTACCAAAAGGGTATCACCCAATGGCGACCGTAGCAGGTTATGATAACTATTACCTCAATGTGATGGCAGGACCGACACGTAAATGGCTATTTACATGGGAAAAGGATCACAATTGGGTAAATAGCGAAGTGTATGCGGCTAAGCATCGTGAAAAGTAAGTCGTAAAAAAGTAAGTAATGAAGAGAACCAACCAAATCTGTTATCTATCTTTTGCCGGTAATCTATTTACCGGCTTTTTTCTTATCATAATCAAAGTATTTTAAGCTAGTAGGCTGCGGTAAATTGCTGCCGAATAAATTGCGCATGTTCAGCTTCATCAATAATTGCAACGGCAAGATCTTCAACAGAAATTTTTGCTGGTACATTACCATTCATCAGTAATTTTTTGCCACCCAGACGGAATGTTTCGGTTCTTTCTCCTGGTTCCAACACGGCAGCAGGAGAGACAAATGTCCAATCAAGATCGGAAATAGTTTCTAAGTGTCTTTTTAATTCTCTCACCGCTTGTGCCCCAGGTTTAATCGCTGCGGGGAAATCGGGGGAATCGATCAATTCCATTCCTGGTGCAATTTCAAGACTACCTGCGCCCCCCACGACAATAAAGCGTCTTACCTTAGCATTTTGCACGGCTTGTAAAATAGCGTGGTTACCCGCAACGGTATCTTGATAAAGATTCGGGTTTTGCCAGCCGCCATTAAAGGCGCTAATCACCACATCTTGCCCTTTCAATCGAGAGGTTAACCAAGAAATATCGGTGATATCTCCAGTCACTGTAATCAGGTGGGCATGTTGTGCTAATTGATTACTATGCCGAGAGATAGCAGTAACTTGATGACCGCGCAATAAAGCTTCATTAACTAATGCTTTGCCTACAAAACCTGTTGCACCAATGATTGATATTTTCATTTTTAGCTCCGCTTCGTTTTCGCATTTTTAGTTATAGTCTATAAAAGTATAGACCCATCATTCTTCTCATTGCAGATTTTGTGTTGTAAATATCGGTATGACATTTAACGACCCCTATTTTGCATCTCTAAATAGCTTCAAAATAATACTCGTTACAATGGCAATCGCACCACCAATAGCGGTTTCTGTCACTCTATCAAATAATAGGACATAGGCAGGGTGGCGCCAGTAAATTACTTGCTCGAGTATGGATAATATTAAGCTGGTGACAATAAAGGTCATAAAGGTATAGCCATGATGAAAACTCATCGGCATCAGAAAGGCAAAAATAACAATCGCAACTAACCCTACATAAGGCATGAATGGCGTATTAAATAAGAAATAAAGAAGCAAAACAGAGATTAAGCTTCCTGCTACTCTTTGTAATGTGATGCGAATAATACTTTGCGATTTAGGGTGTAAAACGAAAACGAAAGTCAGTAGCGTCCAATAAAAATGGCCAAGATCCAACATGCGAGGAATGGCTAATGTTAATAATAAGCCGATAGTATAGGTCATCGAGCGGGGAATAATATGTTTTCGCAAAGTAAATAAATTTTGCTCAACCAGTGCGCTTGTAATGATGGCATGCCGATAAACTTTATGGCTAAGAACATAGTTTGTGATGAGTGTAATTCCACTGCCAATGACAAAACCAAGGGCCAAACTTTTTGAAATATCAGGCAGTATTGTGCCGATAGTTGACATAATTATCATAAACTTCATGGTTAAATCCATCACAGGATCAGTACCATAGAGTTGATAATAAATAAAAGAAAATATAGCGAGATAAATATAAAATCCCGTGCCTAAACGCAGTGTGTCGCCGATAAGAATTGCGACCAAAATCATCACTAACCAAAAAGCAGTATAAAAATAGTTTTTATACTCTTTTGCGGCATTGAATAAATTGAACGAATATAGAGTTGAAAATGCCGCCCACATGGCAGCTTGGACATCTAAAATTGCAAAAGCTGCGCCCGCACTAAGCAACATGCAGCTACTGAAAATGATCCCATCATGGATACCCGGTACCTTTCTCATAATAAAATGCTCATAATTAGATGCTCGAAAATTGTATTGTAACTCATTAATTAATAAGAGTATTTGATGATAGCATACATATTATCATCATACTTCAAGTTGTCGGGAATGGCTGAAACTTGAATTATTTTAAGTATAATTAAGTCATATGAAATTGGGTTGTTGGTAAATGAACAATTTTATTCAGTCACTTAGTAGTAAGATATTGTTATTCAGGCCATTGTATTTTTATGACGTAAAAAATGCATAATGGTTATCGATGTCGTAGATATGAAATTTATTGTGGAAACAATGGAAGAAAAAATGCAAATAATAAATCCTCACGATTTTGTTTGGGTCGGTAGCACTAGCGACGTGCCCATCGAATCACTTCCTGAATGGGTGCGTTCTCAATGGAATCATCGCCTCCCACTAACGGTTTATAGAGAAAAAGCGGAAGAAAATAAATTAACCGTCGCGATTAGAGGCATTAAATCTTTTCAGCGAGTCACTACACAAATCGATAAATCTGCGATCACGCATATTATGAATATTGAATCTTTAGTGGCAAACTCGATTGAATTACAACGCTCTATGTTTATCGCATTACCCCCTGTACAAGTTTTATTATTAATCTCACAGCATAATTGGCCGTGGAAGTGGGGGGTGACTGGGAGCTGCGCTTATACATTGGCAACGGATATTCAGAGCATGCTTTCCGATGGCGATCTTGATGTGGTGATCAAATGCCCAACTCGCCATCAAAAAGAAGATTTTGCTGAATTTGCCATTAAAGCCAATACCCCTTATTGCCCAATTGATATCTATGTTGAAACGCCAAAAGGTGGCTTCTCTTTAGCTGAATGGTTCAAAAATGAGCAAGTTACCTTACATACCCCTGATGGGGAGGTAATGACGGCAGACCCTTGGGATGAGAGCTTATAAGACTTAAATTGAATATTGAATGAACGGTTATTGATTGAAAGCTAATCTTATTGTTCGAAAAGTAATTTTGATGTTCGAGCAGGTGATTTTTTACTAATCGATTATGACCGATACAGTGAATTAAAATAGTCGGGCTACTGATAGCGCGACTATTTTAGGTTAAGTGATGTGAAGCTGTATTATATGTCGCTGTACCGCTTAAAATTAAACCCGATAGCACGATTATGGATGTTCATGAATGAACATGTCCTAAATAATCACTATGTTATCAATAAACATGAATTTCGTGACAAAATATTTCAATTTATCACGATAATATTATTTCATATCTCTGGTTCACTTAAGCAGGAAATTAATGACAATTTTAGATACTGAAAACTATATCTTGAGGTTTATTGGATATTTTAAATAAACACAAGAGCTAACATGGCATTTTTAGACATGAAGTATTTATATTTTATATAAACAAATCAAATAAAATTGAATAAAAAAACTGGTTATGTAAAACAAAAAACCAAAATAAAAGAATGCTTAATAATTTATAGTAAATGATTAATTTTATTTAGTTATTTTTAATTTGCCGTTTGATTTAAACGCATAATATGAATATCAAATAATCAACTTGTATTTAAATTATTTTATATGATAGAGTCGAAAAATACTTACAATTGTAGGTATCCTACATGTGAATATTTCACACTATAGTGAAGTTATATATTGAATCATTAATTTAGGTTAAGTTATTTTGTGGCATTAGATACTAGTAAGGGCGATGGAAATGCTTACAACAATGATTAGATAAGTTTAATTAAATAATTTAGTTAAAATTTCATCTAGTGCATACATATTCATTTCATTTAAAGAAAAATAGATTTGCTTATATTGCACTTATTCTGAATTTTACTTCTTAATGTAATGTCCACGTAGAACATTATAAAAACAGATAAATTAACGACAAACACAATATAGGAATCCATTATGACTAATCAATTTTTAGAACACGAACCGGCCATGCTAAAACTACTGGAATATGTTGTGAATATCGAATCAGGCTCTTATGATAAAACTGGAGTCGATAACCATGCTGCAGTTTGGTGTGAAAAGTACCGTGAAATGGGGTTTGAAATTGAAGTCATTGAAAATGAATCATTAGGCAATAACTACCGTATTTATTACCCGTCTGTTAAGGCTGATATCTTAATTTTACTGCACTTAGATACTGTTTTTCCTAAAGGCACTGTTGCAGAACGCCCATTTAGTATCGAAGGTAATAGAGCCTATGGTCCAGGTGTAATCGATATGAAAGGTAGCCATGTCATGGTGTACCAAGTCATGAAACAATTGTATGACAATCAAGATACTCGTTATAAAAATATCGAAATATTGCTTAATTGTGACGAAGAAATCGGCTCTATTTCATCTCGAGAGGTGATTGAGAAATGTGCATTGGGCAAACGTTACGCATTGGTTATGGAGCCTGCTCGTGCTAATGGTGCTATTGTCAGTGCGCGCCGCGGTGTCGGTACCTATGTATTAAACATCGAAGGCAAAGCATCCCACTCAGGGATCGCCCCAGAAGCCGGCATTAGTGCCATTCAAGAGTTATCCCATAAAATCCAAAGCCTGCATTCCCTTTCCGCTCATGACAAAGGTTTGTCCGTTAATGTCGGTTTAATTTCAGGTGGAACCTCAGTCAATACCGTTGCACCGAATGCAAGAGCAGAAATTGATGTGCGGATCTCCTCTGAAGAACAGGGTATTGAGATCGATAAAAAAGTCAGAGAAGTGTGCAGCGAACCAGTATTAGATGGCATCAAGTTGACACTAACGGGTGGTATCAATCGCCCGCCGATGGCGAAAACCGATGAAAGTACCGTACTTATCGACATCATCAAGCAAGAAGCGACGAAATTAGATATCGAGTTAATCGATGTTTCAACCGGTGGTGGTTCAGACGCTTCCTTTACTGCAGGTGTTGGCACTGCCACTGTCGATGGTTTAGGCCCAATTGGCGGCTACCAACACAGTGATAAAGAATATTTAGAAATTCCATCATTAACTGAGCGAGCGCAGTTATTTTTCAATGTATTACAACGCATTACACAATAAATAATAATCCAACAGGATAATAATATGGCAACAACGTCAACAACACCAACAAAAAAACGGTCGGAAGGTTTAAATCCTTACGTTTTATTGTTTTTTATTTTAGTCATCGCGGGTATTGCCACGTGGATCGTTCCAGCTGGGCAATATGCATCAGAAACCAAAGTCATTACCATGGTCAAAGATGGTATTGAAACTAAAGTTTCTAGCTCTTATACCATACCGGGCAGTTATGAGCGATTGCCAGAACAACACGGCATTTTACCGGGGCAAATTTTCACTTCTATTGCCGATGGCTTAGTTAAAGCCGCCCCAATTATCTTTTTAATTATTTTTACTGGTGGCGCGTTATATCTTCTCGAAGAAACTGGTGCTATCAAAAAAGTATTGAATAACATTTCGCGCAGTAAAAAGCTAAATGATTTCCTGTTAATTACGATTTTCTTTGTGGTGTTTTCTATTTTAGGTACCACAGGTATTGTCGTTAACTCAATCATTGCATTTGTTCCTATCGGGTTGCTAGTCGCAAAATCCGTCGGGATGGACGATAAATTTGGTGCTGCATTAGTCTATGTTGCTGCCTACGCTGGCTTTAATGCCTCAATTATGGCACCTATGACTGTTGGCTTATCGCAAGGCTTAGCGGATGTTCCACTGCTATCTGGCCTTGGTTTTCGAATGGTGATTTATATCGCCTTCGTTATTGCGGGTATCTTATTTTTAACTTTCTATACCAAAATATGCCGTAATCAAGGCATGGTACGTCCTGAAATTGCTGCCGATGATTCTGAGCACCAAACGTCAAAAATTTCGGCTCTACACATCATCACCTTGTCATATAGTGCATTCTGCTTAGTCGGCTTTATTTTTGGTGCTGTTGAGTGGGGCTGGGGTGAAAAAGAGATGATGGCGATGTTTATCATCTTAGGCGTTGGTGTAGGTGTGTTAAACCGTATGTCACCAAATAGCATTGCAATAGGCTTTTTAAAAGGCTGTGCGGGTATGGTTGGCGGTGCATTTATCGTTGGTATGGCACGTGCAATTGCGATTGTGTTATCTGATGGCATGATCTTAGACACTATTGTTAATGCAATTATTTCGATGATGGATGGTTTACCAAAAACGCTTTCAGCGCTATCAATGTTTGGAACTGCTGCCATTATGCACTTCTTTATTTCTTCTGGTTCTGGTGAAGCCGCAGTATTAGTGCCAATCTTTACACCTATGGGCGATCTGTTAGAAATTACCCGCCAAACTACGGTACAAACTGTTCTGTTAGGTGAAGGTGTAGTGAATTGTATTAACCCAACATCTGGGATTTTAATGGCGGTATTGGCTACGGCAAAAATCCCTTATACCAAGTGGGTGAAATTTATCTGGCCATTAGTATTTACATGGATTGTTATTTCTATTGTGGCATTAGTTTATGCCGTAATAACCAATTTAGGGCCGATTTAACCCTTTAAATAATAGCCAATGACACTGAAATAACACCACCTTACGCGGTGGTGTTATTTTTTATAGCTTTAGCTAGTTTAAGTCGCGTTAGCGTCTTAAGTATAACCCCACAGAGCGGTTGGTTATGATTGCTTAGTGTTCAATATGAGGCTCTTCTAAACTGGCTTCACGCCATGCTTTCATCGCAGGCAGCGTTAAAATACGGTCAACCCATTGTTTAACCATATTATTAACCGGTAGCTGGTAGCCGTAGATTCTAAATGCGACAGGTGCATAAAATGCGTCAACAGCGGTGAATTCATTGCCTGCCAGCCATGGGCCTCCGAAAGCTTCAAATCCTTCTTGCCATAATTGCTGTAGGCGATTTAAATTGTCTTGTAATTCAGGCGAAATTACCGCTAAAGGTGCTTGCCTTGATACATCCATTGGGCATTGCTGACGTAAGGCCATAAAACCAGAGTGCATTTCAGCGCTTGCGCTACGAGCCCATGCTCTTGCCCGTTTTTCTTGTGGCCAAACTTGAGGAAACTCTTCGGCGACATATTCACAAATAGCCAAAGAATCCCAGACGGTTTGTTGACCATCAACAAGACAAGGGACTAAACCTGATGGTGAAAAATGTCTAAATTTATCATGGCTACTTTTACCATTTTCAAAAAAACAGAGATTTTCTTCAAAAGGAATATTTAAAGTTTTTAGAAGAATCCAAGGGCGTAAAGACCATGAAGAGTAGTTTTTATTTGCTATCCAAAGTGTATACATAGAGTTAAACCTGCCAATTGGTTGAGAAAGTACGCAAGGAATAGATTATCAATCTAAAGTGGATAAAGCAGGTCGACAAATGTTTTTTGAAAAAACAAGTGAAAATCTATATTGTTATATCTTAAATATCAATATTTCTGACTGTTTTTTAGTTATTAAATCCATATAAAGAGTGATGTTGGAGAACATATTTCTATCATTTAATTATAATTTGATGAGTATGGAGCATATAAAAATTAATTATAAGATAGACTTTATTGGAATTAAGAAAAATAAATATTTCTACGGTGATGACTATTTACAAAACTGTAGGAATCTTTATTAAACTTTGATTGTTTTTGATGGACAAAATCGAATTTTCATCTATTTGTTTAATATGTTGATACTATTTGAATATCTTCAACAAAATATTTGTTTAACTTTGGGATAGGAATAAAAGAAATTTCACCTTATCATTGTTACGGCTTAGTTAATTAAATAATTACCTTTAAATCTAAATGGTTTTTTATCATGCAATGGAAAAATAATTCAACTCGCTATGGGCATTTATCTTTGCTCATACACTGGTTGGTCGCAATCGTCGTATATGGAATGTTTGCATTAGGTTTATGGATGGTCTCTTTGGGTTACTATGACAGTTGGTATCACCAAGCACCTGAAATTCACAAGAGTATAGGAATATTATTATTTATTGTTATGGCATTTCGTGTGATTTGGCGATTTATTTCCCCACCACCGAAGCCATTAGCAAGCTATAGTAAATTAACTAAGATCAGTTCCATTATTGTTCAAATTTTAATTTATATTATTTTGTTCAGTATTTTGATCAGTGGTTACTTAATTTCAACCGCTGATGGAGACCCCATTAGTGTATTTGGTTGGTTTGATGTTCCTGCCTTGTTTACGGGTGCAGCAACACAAGCGGATACCGCAGGTGAAATTCATCTGTACTTAGCTTGGGCAGTTGTTTTGTTATCAGTACTGCACGCTTTTGCGGCATTTAAACATCACTTTTTTGATCGTGATATCACTTTAAAAAGAATATTAGGGTTTAACCCTGACAAGTAATTTGGAGATAGTTATGTTGAAGAAAACAGTTCTTGGTCTGGCTTCCGGTGCTTTATTATTATCAGCAACCTCAGCATTAGCAGCAACTTATCAATTTGATAAACAAGGTCAGCATGCTTTTATTGAGTTTCGTATTCAGCATTTAGGTTATAGCTGGGTCTACGGCAGCTTTAAAGATTTCGATGGTAACTTTACTTATGATGAAAAAGATCCATCAAAAGATAAAGTTGAAGTGACTATCAAAACTGGCAGTATTGATACTAACCACGCAGAACGTGATAAGCACTTACGTAGTGGTGATTTCTTAAACGCAGCTAAATTCCCTGAAGCAAAATTTGTTTCGACTGAAGTGAAAAAAGAAGGCGAAGCGTATAAAATTACGGGTGATTTCACCTTAAATGGCGTAACTAAACCAATTACTTTAGATGCGAAATTAATGGGTGAAGGAAAAGATCCATGGGGTGGCTACCGTGCTGGTTTCGAAGCACAAGGTAATATTAAGCTAAAAGACTTTAATATTAAGTCTGACCTTGGACCTAAATCCCAAGAAGCTGAACTGTTAATTTCTGTTGAAGGTGTACAAGCTAAATAAATCAATGATTAATTAACAGACAATCCTCGATGTTTTTTACATCGGGGATTTTTTGTTTGTGTACTCCAATTAAGGAATTACCTTTATTCCTATAGCTAGACGGCTTTGTTACAGGATAAAATAGCTTTTATTTTCTATGGTGGCTCAGTAACTTCATGACATGATGGCTTGAAGTATCATAGTGGTTACTTGTTATATCGATAAAGGCAGGGCAATCTTGAATACAAATAGTTCACGTAAAACAGCATTGATTGTAATCATTGTTTTCATTGCATTTGCAGTGGGTTTTTACTGGTTGAGTAAAGATAATAATGAATTATCAACAAACAATAATGCAGTTATTCACTCAGAAGCGCTTGCTCAAGTTGAAAAAGAATTACCAATCATCGCAACGGTTAAAAAAATAAGTCCAGAAACCTACCAAAGTTTTGAGCATTTAATTACTCAATATGATCCTGATAATGTGGATTTGCGTCGACAGCTTTTTGACCAAGTTGTTGGTAACGTGATGAAGTTAGTTTTAGAGCGTATGGAATATGCGTCAGACGAATCGGTCATTAATTTCACCGCTCGGGTCAATGATTATTTAAAAGTATTACTTGAAGAAGACCCTTCAGGTAAAACGTGTTTTTATTCTTTATTTCCTCATATGAGAGAAACCGCTGAGATTATTCCACCACAAAAAAGCCAAACGGTTTTGCTTAAACAAATTCAAGCGACAAACGAATTATTAATTTCGAGCGAAGCCGGAGTAAAACAATCACTATTATCTGAATCAGAATATAAGAATATTTTGACTCAATTAGGTTCTGGCTTAGTTGAAAAGTATGGCAATGATGCGGGAATATTAGGGAATTTACAGGCAGGTAAGAAAGCGCCAGCAACAGCATGCCGTATTTCAATTAGCTTTTATGATGAAATATTAGCCATGCCTGATAATGATAAAAAAGCAGCATTGTTGCGTTCTTTATTTTCCTCTGCTAATAATTAATCCTAATATTCTGCGTAAGAATAATGGCCAGTGATAAAAGCACCCTATAGGGTGCTTTTATTTTATAACATCAACAAGACAGGTATTGTTGTAAGATACCGTAACATTCACAGATCACCAATTGGAGATAACATGCAATTAATCAAAAAAAGCATTGTGACATTATTAACCATCGCGGCGGTATATATCCCAGCGATGGTTTCTCAAGCTTGCACCCGAGTTGTGTATCTTGGTGAAAATGAACAAGTGATGACTGGACGCACCATGGATTGGAAATATGATATTGGTACCAATTTATGGATATTTCCACGTGGTATGGAAAGAGACGGTATCGCAGGGCCTCATTCTTTAAAATGGAAGTCAAAATACGGTAGTGTTATTGCATCGGGATATGATATTTCAACGACTGACGGTATTAATGAAGAAGGATTAGTTGCTAACTTATTATGGTTAGCTGAATCAGAATATCCGCAATTAAATGATAAACAGCCGGCGCTTTCTATCTCTTTATGGGCGCAATATATGTTAGATAATTATGCGACGGTGGCTGAAGCAGTAGCGGCATTGGAAAAAACACCATTATTGGTTGTTACGGATAATGTGCCGGGACAAGATCGTTTAGCAACACTGCATTTATCACTATCAGATGCGAGTGGTGATAGTGCGATCGTTGAATATATCGATGGTAAACAAGTTATTCACCATAGCCGAAAATATCAGGTGATGACTAACTCACCGGCTTATGAAAAGCAACTTGCGATGCAGGAATATTGGCAAGGAATTGGTGGAACAGTGATGCTACCGGGAACAAACCGCTCTGCAGATAGGTTTGCTCGTGCCCAGTTTTATATTAATGCTATCCCTCAACAAACAACAGCCAATAAAGCTGTCGCTAGCGTTTTCGGGGTTATTCGTAATGTTTCAGTTCCTTATGGGTTAACCTCTGAAGCATCACCTGAAATATCCTCAACCCGTTGGAGAACCTTGGTTGATCATAAACGCCAACTCTACTTCTTTGAATCAGCATTAACGCCAAATATTTTTTGGACAGATTTGACTAAAATCGATTTTTCACAACAAAGCGGTAAAGTAAAAAAATTAGATTTGGGTGAAGAGCAAAGCCATATTTATTCAGGTGATGCGACAAATAGCTATGTCACAGCAGAACCATTTGAGTTTTTAGGTTTGAGTGCTAAGCAATTAGGCTATTAAGTCTTTATTATTTTATCTCCTGCATGGCAGGAGATTGACTATGATTAAAGTATTTTTTTAGGCATATCTGGCAATGAAAGCTTTGCAGATTTCAAATTAACGTTATAAGATTCATTTAAAATGCAACTTAATGGTGATGCTATGAATGAGTTAGTGAGTTATAAAACAATGCCTGTTTGGAACAAAGCCTCTCTTCCTTTGATGTTTCAAGAACGCCATAACACGAAAGAAGATACTTATGCTCAACTGCGTGTTTTACAAGGATCATTAGATTTTATTATTTTTAATGATGATGGCAGTGAACAGCATTTTACTTTTGATGTTAACAATCAACCGCCTATCCTTGAACCTCAAGTTTGGCATCGAATTTCATCTTGTAGCGATGACATGCAATGCCAGCTTTCATTCTTGTGTCAGCCAGAAATGAAGTTTTATAAAGAGCATGGGTTAACGATCCCACATTCTGAAGTGCGTTATTTATGTGAGCAACAGCTTGCAAAACCTTGTAAGGTGCTTGATTTAGGCTCAGGCAGAGGACGTAATAGTTTCTATCTTGCTTTACAAGGCTATGATGTTACAGCGGTTGATATTAACGAACAACACATTCAAGCTATCGAATTTGTTAAAAAACAATCAGGTGTTGAAAATATTCAGACGGCGCTATATGACATTAACCGTCACCAAATTGAAGGTGAATATGGGTTAATTATCTCAACTGTAGTATTGATGTTTTTGCAAAGAGAAAAAGTGGCAGATGTTGTGACAAATATGCAAGAACATACGGTGTCTGGTGGGATTAACGTGATTGTTTGTGCTGTTGAAACACCAGATGTCCCACTCGATTTAGTGCCATTTAAGTGCTTCTTAAAACCAGATGAATTACAAAATTATTATAAGGACTGGGATATTTTAAAATACAATGAAAATCCAGGCCACTTACATAGAACAGATGCACAAGGTAACCGAATAAAACTTAATTTTGCGACCTTAATAGCTAAAAAGAAATAGACTGGCCATATTGATGGTTGTAGGTAAAAATAGGTTGCATGAGCAACCTATTTTTATTTTATGCTTAATTTTAATTGGTTGTATTAGTGGCAGTTTGCTCCGCTGATTTATCTTTCGCACTACGTTGAAGTGTTTTCTCTAATAGGACGGAATAAAGCGGTCTACCGCCTAAGAATTGAGCCACCATTGTTGCGCCGATACAGGTAATAATCATCGGTAAAATAAGCTGGTAATTACTCGTCATTTCAAGAACTAATACAATACCAGTGAGTGGCGCTCGTACGGTTGCAGCAAATAATGCGCCCATCCCCGCAATGGCAAAAGTGCCTACCTCAATATGATACTCGGGAAAAATTTCTAAAACGGTATAGCCATAAATTCCACCAAATAATGTCCCTAATGCTAATAAAGGCGAAAAAATACCCCCCGCAGCACCAGAACTAAAACTAATCGTCGACGTTAGAAAGCGTAATGCAAAAAAGACTAATAACAATGTGACGGTAAAGCTGTTGGCTACCATTTGATGAATAACTGAATAACCGCCACCTACAATTTCAGGGGTATAGACGCCGATCGCGCCACAAGCACCACCGATCAATCCGCCCATTAAAACGAATCGAGAGATTTTATTTTGATAAAAGGCAAGGAACTTATCTTGTAAAAATAATAAAAAACGGTTGAAGCAAATACCGACAATACCAAATAACAACCCTAAGACTAAATAGAGCCAAAGTGTATTCATTGGTGCCGAGGAAAATTGGCCGATATTTAATAGCGCGGCTTCGCCATTTATTAGCCTAAATACGATAGTCGCTGTTACTGCGCCGATAAATACAGCTTTAATCGAAATTAAGCTGTATTTAAATTGAGGTCTCATTTCTTCAATAATAAATAAGATACCAGCAAGGGGGGCATTAAATGCAGTCGATAAACCGGCAGCTGCACCCGCAGCTAATAAGGTATGCCTTGATTCATTATCTTTTAGGCGGAAAATATCATAGAACATCTGGCTAATATTTGCGCCCAACTGAACCGTTGGGCCTTCTCGTCCCAATACCATCCCAGATCCAAGTGTCCCTAAGCCACCAATAAATTTTACTGGAATGACTCGCCACCATCTGACTGGGCGTAGGTCTTGTAATGCACCTTCAATTTCAGGGATCCCAGATCCGCCTGACTCCGGTGAAAAACGTTTAACAAGGTAATAGCCGATCATAGCAAGGATAGCGGAGATAACAAACATGGCCGGAACAGCCAGCCATTTATCGACAACAAGATCCCCGACAGACTGAACGCGATAGCTGTTAATCCAAGTGGTAGCTAACATAAATAGAGAGCCAACAAGCCCGACAGCAGCACCAATAATCGCAGCTAATAATAGGATCTTGAGAGGTGTCTTATCAGATTCTTTTAACCGTCTAAGTACTCCGAAACGATATTTCATTGCGGATTTACTTGCTGAGTTTTCCTGCATCATCTTTATTTGACTCTCTTTTTGCGATTAAATAACAACAGCTTACACCTACAGTATAGCAAGGGATAAAACAAACCTTATCATAGGAAAATTATATTGAAATAAATAGTGATTATTTTTCAAAAATAAAGTGGATAGGCTTATTTATATTGGAAATAGTAATAACACTGCAATGACGACGGTTGACGATTTAGCATACTTTTAATATTGATAATAGTTCTCATTTATATAAAACATTAATATAGATCAATAAATGGTTAGATAGCCTTTAAATCCGCTTTTCTATTCTATAGAAAGCGGTAATCTTAATGATGTATATAAAATACAACTTTAAGAGGCAAGCAACATGTACTGTGTGCAATGTGAACAAACAATGAAAACTCCAGCTGGTAATGGCTGTGCATACGCGCAGGGTATGTGCGGTAAAACAGCAGAAACATCTGACCTACAAGATCTACTCGTTGCTGTACTGCAAAGCTTATCAGCGAGCGCGGTGACTGCACGTGAACTTGGTATTATTGATCATGATGTTGATAGTTTTGCGCCACGCGCATTTTTTTCAACTCTCACCAATGTCAACTTCGATTCAGAACGTATTATTGGCTATGCACGTGAAGCTATTTATTTACGTGACAAGCTCATTAATCAATGCCAATCAGTCAATAGTGCGGTTGCATTTAATCATCCACTGATTAATTTGCAATTAGAAGGGCTCGATATTCCAACGTTACAAAAACAAGCGGCTAAATTTGGTCTTGATATTGATAAAGCACAGATTGGTGAAGATATTCACGGTCTACGCATGCTTTGTCTTTATGGTTTAAAAGGCGCAGCTGCTTATATGGAGCATGCCCATGTATTAGGCCAATATGATAATGCAGTGTATGGGCAATATCATGAAATTATGGCATGGCTGGGCACATTACCTGCGGATATGAATGAGTTACTTGAAAAATCCATGGCGATTGGCTTGATGAACTTCAAAATCATGGAAATATTAGATGCAGGGGAAACCGGAGAATTTGGTCACCCAGCACCGACTCAAGTGAATGTTCGCCCTGTTGCAGGTAAATGTATTTTGATTTCAGGCCATGACCTAAAAGACCTGAAAATGTTGCTAGAGCAAACCGAAGGCAAAGGTATCAACATTTATACCCACGGTGAAATGTTGCCTGCGCATGGTTATCCAGAACTTAAAAAATATGCACACTTAGTCGGTAACTACGGTAGTGGTTGGCAAAATCAGCAAGTGGAATTCGCTAAATTTCCCGGTTCTGTTTTGATGACGTCCAACTGTATCATTGACCCAGATGTTGGCCAATATAAAGAGCGGATTTGGACGCGTAGTATTGTCGGCTGGCCGGGCGCTAAACATCTTGAGGGTGATGATTTTACCCCGATGATTGAGCAAGCACTTGCGCTGGATGGTTTCCCGTACACTGAAATTGAACATAAAATTACGGTTGGTTTTGGTCGCCAAACTTTATTAGGTGCAGCGGATACGGTTATTGACTTAGTTTCACAGAAAAAACTGCGTCACGTATTCTTAGTGGGTGGATGTGATGGTAGCCGTGGTGAAAGAAGCTATTACACTGATTTTGCACGTAGCGTCCCTCAAGATTGTCTGATCTTAACCTTGGCATGTGGCAAATACCGTTTCAATAAATTGGATTTCGGTACGCTTGAAGGTTTGCCTCGTCTTCTTGATGTTGGTCAATGTAACGATGCCTACTCAGCGATTATGTTAGCGGTTAATTTATCTCAAAAACTCGGTTGTGGGATCAACGACTTACCACTTAGCCTAATACTATCTTGGTTCGAACAAAAAGCGATAGTGATCTTACTGACATTATTAGCGCTTGGTGTGAAGAACATTTATACCGGTCCAACTGCACCGGCATTCTTAACAGAAAATTTATTAAATGTTCTGAATGAGAAATTTGGTATGCGTAGTATCACCACAGTTGAGCAAGATTTGGCAGAAATCCTGCCTGCATAATTTTGATTTAAAATATAGCCAAGATAATGAGCGAGGGGAGGAAACTCCCCAGTAAAGGAGTGATGCGATGACCATGCCAAGTAACTTATGTCCAAATAGAATGCAGGTGCATTCAGTAGTGCAAGAAACGTCAGATGTTTGGACAATCAATTTAATCAATCATGATTTTTATACGTATTCACCGGGGCAATATGCCTTGGTCAGTATTAAAAATAGTGATGATGTTATGCGGGCATACACATTATCGTCATCTCCGGGGCAAAGTCCTTTTATCTCGATTACTGTCAGGCGATTAGAAGATGGAACTGGTTCAAACTGGTTAACTCGAGCAGTAAAACCGGGTGATTACCTGTGGCTTTCCGAAGCGCAAGGGGAGTTTACTTGTGCGAATGTTAGCAGTAATCAATATTTAATGTTGGCAGCAGGTTGTGGTGTTACCCCTATCATGTCAATGACGCGTTGGTTGATGGCTAACCGACCAGAAACTAACGTGAAAGTATTATTTAACGTCCGTGATGATAAGCAGGTTATATTTGCTGAGGAATGGCAGCAGTTAGCTAAGCAGTTCCCACATAGACTACAACTGTGTGTGATGGCAGAGACGCCGGATAACGGAAGTATTGCACAAGGGCGCTTAGATGAAGACAAACTTATTGCTCTCGTTCCAGATATTAGTTCACGCGTTGTAATGACGTGTGGTCCAGTACCTTATATGCAAAATGCCCAAAAATTTGCGGCTAATTTAGGTGTGCCGGCTGAACATTTCTTTATGGAGCGCTTTTCAACAGAGCCTGAAGCTGTTGATAGCGCAGATATACTTACACTAAAAATTCGCCATCGCTTGGTTGATTTTAACGTCCCTGTAGGAACGTCTTTGTTATCGGCGCTAGAACAAAATAAGCAACCGATAATTGCGGCGTGTCGTGCGGGTGTCTGCGGTAGTTGCAAAACAAAAGTATTATCAGGCAATTATACAACGACCAGTACCGCGACGTTAACTAACGACGAAATAGCAGCAGGTTATGTTCTTGCCTGTAGTTGTCAATTACAAGGTAATGTTGAAATCGCTTAAAATAAAACTGATATAAATTACTGTCTCATTATTTAATATAGCGAGGCAGTAATACTAGGGGCTGTTGATCTTTAAAGGTCAATTTTTATTCGAATTAAAGACCTTTTAGGCAAGGCGAGAGGTTCGCCGCTTAGTGAACTAAGCAAGAGCCACTCAACGTAGAATAAAATGAGTGAAACGTTCTTTAATCGAACCCGGAGGGCAGCTTTTGGTGTCCTTTTTTAGTTGAAGAAGTGATTATTGTTAATAATCAATATAAACCTTAGTTTAATTGGTTTTTTATTGCTTTTTTATGCTGTAAAAATAAGCAGCAAAGATCAACAGCCCCTAATCATTAATGTTCTGACAGATATTCCGGAATAAAATAAACAGACAATTTACTGAGCGTATTAATTGCGGAAACAGCCACTTCTTTATTAGGATCTTGGCATAAGTCAATAATTCTAACAATAGCATCATTGTATTCGATGGTAGCTTTAAAATCTCCCAAAGCAGAAATTGCAGCAATTTTTATTTCATCATTCACTCTGAATGTTAAGCTTGTTAACATACCAACAATTACTTTATCCATAATAAAAACTTCACTGTTAAGTTAATTAGTATATATTCTAAGTGAATTACGCTGATATTTAATTTCAAATTAACGTTTTGAAATGATATTTTTCGTGGCTTTAATGTTGTATTGACGTATTTTTAGTATTAAATATTAACATAAGTAAACTTCCCTATTGATTGTAAATAAATAATCACCCTTTAAAGGGGTAAATTTTTGAATTCAAATGGCGATTTGCCTTTTATTTACCCTGAAAATATGTATGAATTTTATTTTATTATTCTTTTATATGAAAATATTTGATTTAATTTTTATTGATCATTCAAATATTTTCTTTGAATGGATATCGACAATATGGCTAATCTATTATTTTAAATGCAATTTAAAATTTGAATGAAATAATCATTTGATTAACTATTTAATTACTCTTTGGAAGGGCTGTATATTAGCATTACATTTTGTTACATGGTGTATTTTTATTACATATTAACTTAAACAAAAGCTAAACAAAAAAGTCTCCTGCGTAAAATGACTTATTTAAAGAGTGGTAATTAATTCCTCAATGGGTATAATTCGCGCCGCATCCAAAGTGCAGTAACTCGTTAGGCGAGGCTCCTATACAAACATAGGTTACTGATCTGACGACGTCGAGAGACGCCCAAGATCAGGACAGGATATATCGACCGAAGGTATATCCCCATGTAACTTCCTGTATTAAACAGGATACGTTGTATAGTGCTAAAACCGAGACGAAGAGATCGCAATCGCATTCTCTCATCTGGTTTCGCCCCTATGTGAGTACTGTTTGAGTAACCAACAGTAATAGGGACTAAAAAATGACATTCACTTCCCAGAACAAAGCGGGCGCTGTAGCTATTGCACAGTCCGCAATGAAAGGCTCACGCCTCAAAGATAACAATACACAGCAACCAAAAATTGATGATGCAACCGTCAGCGCTTATATGAGCCAATCATATTTGCCTGTCTCCGTTGCCGATTCTGTTAATTGTGTGAAAAGAAACTTAATTGAACATCTAGAGGGTGAGCAAATTCCAACCTATTTATTCGTTGTTGATAGCGACAACTATTTAAATGGTATTCTTTCCGTTAAATCACTCCTCGCCGCATCCGAAGATTTGCTGGTGTCCGATATTATGCGACACAATTACTTTTCTGTTGCGCCAGTGCAATCGCGTCATGATGTTTATGACCTGATTAATCATAGTGGTTTAGATATGATACCGGTTGTTCAATTTGGCAAATTAATGGGTGTTTTGCGTCCGCAAGATATCGCAGAACTGATCGAAGATGAGAATACCCTTGATGCACAATTACAAGGTGCAACAACGCCACTTGATGAACCGTATTTAACCACAAGCCCAGTAACGTTATGGCGTAAGCGTGTGGTTTGGCTGCTGATGTTATTTGTTGCCGAAGCTTATACTGGTACGGTTTTAAAAGCATTCGAAGAACAATTAGAAGCGGCGATTTCACTCGCATTCTTCATACCATTATTGATCGGAACGGGTGGTAACAGCGGTACACAAATTACGTCTACTTTAGTCAGAGCAATGGCGCTGGGCGAAGTTAGCTTGCGCAACCTTGGAACTGTACTGAAAAAAGAAGTTTCTACTTCATTTTTAGTGGCGATTACTATCGGTGGAGCAGCGCTTATCCGCGCTTGGATCTTAGGGGTTGGGCATGAAGTTACGATTGTTGTTAGCTTAACAATTGTTGCAATTACGGTTTGGAGTGCCATTGTTTCTTCCATTATTCCAATGGTATTGCAAAAATTGAAAGTAGATCCAGCGGTTGTTTCTGCACCGTTTATCGCAACGTTCATTGATGGTACAGGTTTGATAATTTACTTTGAAATCGCTAAATCAGTGATGACGGAGTTTGCTTAAAGACACACCTCAAACTTGATGCGGCAGGAAATTAACCTTCTGCCGCAGCGATATTTTCCCACTTTAGAATTTCCCCGCATTTCCTGCACAAATATTGATTTTCCCCCCGAATTATCTTGTTATGCCTTCTAATCGTTAATTCATGTGTTGAAGAACAAGCACAATGATAGATAAATGTACGGCTTTTTACTGTACTGACAGAAAAGTTATGGGTGCGACTCGCGGTGACTTCGAGAACGTGCTGCATCATCCACTTCCATTCACTGCCGTGAGGGGCGATGCCTTTACGGCCGAAAACACGATAGACCAATAAATGTGCCAGTTCATGGGGGACAACTTCATCGACAAACGTTTCTGTATTTTCTATCAATAAAGTTGGATTGATACGAATTTCCCATTCTTTTAGGTATGCACTGCCCGCAGTTGTACCCCGTTGCTTGTAGCTAATCGACGGTTCTGGGAATTTTTGCTCTAGTTTTTGTTCCGCTAAGGCCAGTTTTTCACGCAGCGTACGCATAACGTTTTGTTGTAAAAAGATAGGGACTCGAATTGTTTTCATCATTGTTTTCATATTCATAATAGAGAGAATACGCGATACAAACTAACACAAGCAATAATTGACTTACATTATATTAAATAATATATTGTGTTTGAGTATATTATGGTCAATTATTAGTGAATAAAATGAATAATAACACATCAGAAGCATTACTTTTAGCAATGAAGCAAGCAGCAACACAAACCGCATCACTATTAAAAACACTCGGCAATCCAGATAGATTAATTCTCCTATGCCAACTGACGCAAGGGGAAGCTTGTGTCAGTGAGCTAGAAGAGAGTTTAGGGATCCAGCAACCCACATTATCGCAACAACTCACGGTGTTACGAAATGAAGGTTTGGTGACAACTCGTCGTGAAGGAAAACGTATTTACTAT
Source organism: Providencia heimbachae ATCC 35613 (assembly GCF_001655055.1). GTDB lineage: Bacteria > Pseudomonadota > Gammaproteobacteria > Enterobacterales > Enterobacteriaceae > Providencia > Providencia heimbachae. The sequence goes on from NZ_LXEW01000047.1 coordinate 35,668, forward strand.
GCAATAGCAGATGAAAAACTATTTACCTTATTAAATACGCTTTATCAGCTCTATTGCCCTGCTAAGGAGAAATAAAATGGTCATTGATTGGATGAATTTTACCCCTTGGTCTGCTGCGATAGGGGGGGTATTGATTGGTTTAGCGGTGGCATTACTATTGGTATTCAATGGCCGTATTGCTGGGATCAGTGGCATATTAGCGGGAATACTGAAACCACTAAAAGGTGACACAGCTTGGAAAATTGCCTTTGTCTTAGGTATTATTGTTGCGCCATTATTGTTTACTTTTTTTGTGTATAGCCCAGAAGTTAAAATTACCACGAGTATACCGGTACTTATTGTCGCAGGATTATTTGTTGGTTTTGGTACTCGCTTAGGAGGAGGCTGTACTAGCGGTCATGGTATTTGCGGTATGGCGCGATTTTCCCGACGTTCAATTGTCGCGGTATTGATTTTTATGGTTGTCGCCTTCATCACTGTGGCGCTTTCCAACCTATATGGATTAAGGGGGTAAACGCTATGCCAATACTTATTGCGCTTATTTCAGGTTTATTATTTGGTTTTGGATTGATTGTTGCGGGGATGGGAAATCCAGCCAAAATTCTCGCTTTTTTAGATATTACAGGTCATTGGGATCCATCACTGCTAGTCACGATGGCCGTGGCGATGGTAATAAGTGGGATCGCTTTTTTATGTGTGAAAAAACGTAAAGTGAGTGTTTTAAAGTGCCAGATGCAAATACCTACGACTCAAAAAATTGATAAAAAATTAGTCACAGGGAGTTTACTTTTTGGCGTAGGTTGGGGACTTGCCGGCATTTGCCCAGGCCCTGCATTGGTATTGACTGGTCTGGGAATTATACCGGGCATAATATTTACGTTAGCAATGATAGCAGGGATGTCTATTTTTCAGTTCACCCAAAAAACATAGGTATACCTGTCATACTTCAAGTTGAAAAGGCATTGAATAAATATGAGCGACAAAAAGCCCTTCAATTTGAAGGGCTTTTGTTAGGCAGCAAAATAAAATGGCGACTCGATATAGCTCAGTTTTATAAGCCGGCTGCCGAACGTAAAATTTCTGCTTTATCTGTTTTTTCCCAAGGGAATTGGGAGCGACCAAAGTGGCCGTATGAAGCGGTTTGCTTATATATTGGGTGTAATAAATCCAACATTTTAATTAAGCCGTAAGGGCGTAAGTCAAAGAATTCGCGTACCAGTTTCACTAGCTGCGCTTCTGATACTTTACCTGTACCGAAAGTTTCAACCATGATTGAGGTTGGCTCAGCAACACCGATAGCATAAGAAACTTGGATTTCACAACGGTCAGCAAGACCCGCGGCAACAATGTTTTTAGCCACATAACGTGCCGCATAAGCCGCAGAACGGTCAACTTTTGATGGATCTTTACCTGAAAATGCCCCACCACCATGACGAGCCATACCGCCGTAAGTATCAACGATAATTTTACGACCCGTTAAACCGCAATCACCCATTGGCCCGCCGATAACAAAACGGCCTGTTGGGTTAATAAAGTATTTGGTCGCAGAAGAGAGCCATTCAGCAGGAAGAACCGGTTTGATGATTTCTTCCATGACCGCTTCATGTAAATCTTTTTGATGAATATCTTCAGAATGCTGGGTGGATAAAACAACCGCATCGATACCAACAACTTTGTTGTCATCATATTGGAAAGTGACTTGGCTTTTTGCATCAGGACGTAACCAAGGTAGCGTCCCATTTTTACGGACTTCAGCTTGGCGCTGTACTAGACGATGTGCAAATGTAATCGGTGCAGGCATTAAAACGTCAGTTTCATTGGTTGCATAACCAAACATTATACCTTGGTCACCAGCGCCTTGCTCTAATGGGTCAGCACGGTCAACACCTTGGTTGATATCAGGGGATTGTTTACCAATCGCACTTAATACCGCACAAGAATTGGCATCAAAGCCCATATCAGAACTGGTATAACCGATTTCACGAACGGTTTGACGTGTAATTTCTTCAATATCAACCCAAGCGCTGGTGGTGATTTCTCCCCCAACCATCACCATGCCTGTTTTGACGTAGGTTTCGCAGGCAACGCGAGCTTTTGGGTCTTGTTCAAGAATCGCATCAAGCACTGCGTCAGAGATCTGGTCCGCAATCTTATCCGGATGCCCTTCCGATACAGACTCAGAAGTAAATAGGTGTGTAGCCATGAGATTAATTCCTTAAAAATTCGCAGAATTATAATTGGATGTTTTAACATCTAGACGTCTATTTTAGTCTCATAATGTAAAAAATTCTACCTGTTTTTATACTAAAAACGAAGTGAGGCATAAAACGACAATTAACAAAATATTATCGCAATTACGGTAATTTGGTTTTGCATTTTTGGTGCAATAGATGTATAAACTGCCACCGTAACGGATGCTTCTTTTTTCCCGTTATATACCAGCAGATCCAACTTACAATCTGCTATCTATCAGGAATGTTTATAAGCTATTGAATTTCAATTAATAATGAAGTGGTAAAGCGTTACCTAAACGGTAAATTAGCTATATACAACGCTGCTAAATTGAGGTTTTGAAGCATAAACAGTTATATTGGGGGTTAATGGGCTATGATCCATAATCTACTGAATAACAGTATCCAACCGTCATATGCGGATCGCCGCGTGACTTTGGCTTTTACTTTCCTATCTTTCTTTACTTCATCACGAAGTTACCGTCACATCTATAGTACGCCCTTGAACCTGAGCCATTAATTTGCCAGTTTCAGGCTGTATATTGTCACCGTTTAGACATTCTAAGCACTTTAAATTTAAATCTGAGTATAGCTGTTTCCCTGACAATCACGTCTTTGACTGATATTTGTCTGCAAGAATAATGCGTCACTCACCCCTCCATACTAGGAGTTTATTATGAATGATAATATCGCTCGCAAAATGCGCCAGACGTACAACATCGCGTATTGGGGCGGAGGTTACTATCAGGTGAATGAGCGCGGAAATGTCTGTGTTTGCCCAAATCCTGAAAGCCCTGATACCTTTGTTGATTTAGCGGATCTTGTTTACCAGGTTAAAGAAGAACAAGAACATTTGCGTCTACCTGCGTTATTTTGTTTTCCTCAAATCTTGCAGCACCGTTTACGTTCGATTAACGCAGCATTTAAACGTGCTCGTGAATCTTATGGTTATAAAGGGGATTACTTTCTGGTTTATCCCATTAAAGTTAACCAGCAGCGTCGCGTGATTGAATCTTTAGTCAACTCGGGAGAACCTTTAGGACTGGAGGCTGGTTCTAAAGCTGAGTTGATGGCAGTTTTAGCCAACGCCGGACGTACGCAGACCGTGATTGTTTGTAATGGTTATAAAGACCGTGAATACATTAGATTGGCGCTTATCGGTGAAAAATTAGGTCACAAGGTTTATCTTGTTATCGAAAAAATGTCCGAAATTGAAATGGTGCTAAAAGAAGCTGAAAGCTTGAATGTAACGCCTCGCTTAGGCGTTAGAGCGCGCTTAGCATCTCAAGGTTCAGGAAAATGGCAAGCCAGTGGCGGTGAAAAATCAAAATTTGGTTTGGCGGCGACACAAGTTTTACAATTGGTTGAAATTTTACGTAATGCTAATCGTTTAGATAGCCTGCAATTACTGCATTTCCATCTGGGATCTCAGATGGCGAATATTCGTGATATCGCGACTGGTGTTCGTGAGTCGGCACGTTTTTACGTTGAATTGCATCGTATCGGTGTGAATATTCAGTGTTTTGATGTGGGCGGGGGACTTGGTGTTGACTACGAGGGAACGCGATCGCAATCCGATTGTTCAGTGAATTACGGGTTAAACGAATATGCCAATAACGTGATTTGGGCGATTGGTGATGCGTGTGAAGAATTTAATTTACCCCATCCAACGGTGATTACGGAATCAGGCCGCGCATTAACCGCACATCACACAGTATTAGTGTCTAATGTGATTGGTGTTGAGCGTAATGAATTTACTAAAACCACGCCACCACATGAAGATGCACCGCGTTCGCTGGTTTCATTGTGGGAAACTTGGGAGTCTATGCAGCATCAAGGTAACAGCCGTTCTTTGCGTGAATGGTTGCATGATAGCCAGTTCGACTTACAAGAAGCTCATACACAATATGCACATGGTGTATTGGATTTGACACAACGTGCGTGGGCGGAAGAACTGTATTTAAATATTTGCCGTCGTATTCAGCAGGATTTAGACCCAAGTAATCGCGCTCATCGCCCGATTATTGACGAATTACAAGAGCGTATGGCCGATAAATTCTATGTGAATTTCTCATTATTCCAATCGTTGCCAGATTCATGGGGAATTGACCAAATATTCCCGGTACTGCCGATTGAAGGCTTAGATAAACCTTTAGATAGACGTGCGGTTGTTCTCGATATTACTTGTGATTCTGATGGTATTATTGATCACTATATTGATGGTGACGGTGTTGAAACAACTATGCCAATGCCAGCGTATGATCCTGAAAACCCACCGATGATTGGTTTCTTTATGATTGGTGCGTATCAAGAAATTTTGGGTAATATGCATAACTTATTTGGTGATACAGCCGCAATTGATGTGTGGGTCGATAGCCAAGGTAACGTGCGCTATCTGCAAAGTGAAGAGGGTGACTCAGTTGCTGACATGCTGCAATACGTTAAACTGGTTCCAGAAGTGTTATTAGAAAGCTTCACTGAGCAAGTTAAAGGTACTGGGCTGAGTGAGCAACTGCAAAAAGACTTTGTTGAAGAGTTTGAAAACGGTTTGTATGGCTATACTTATTTAGAAGATGAGTAGGCGATTAATTAAATAGAAATTTAATTAAGCCGAGGTTTGCAATAGGTAAACTTCGGCTGAGGAAGAGTGATGATTAATAGTACATTAGGCAATCAAGTTGATAATTCATTGGTTTCTAACGCATTTGGTTTTTTACGTTTTCCATTGAATTTTCAGCCATACAGCTCAGATGCAGAATGGGTGATTACAGGTGTTCCTTTTGATATGGCAACATCAGGGCGTGCAGGAAGCCGTCATGGGCCAGCCGCTATTCGCCAAGTTTCCACTAACCTTGCATGGGAAAGTCACCGCTGGCCGTGGGATTTTAAACTTACTGAACGCTTAAATGTTGTTGATTGCGGTGATGTAGTCTTTGCTTTTGGTGACGCGCAAGATATGTGCGATAAACTTCAAGCACATACTGAAAAATTATTGGAATCAGGCAAACGCTGTTTAACTTTTGGTGGGGATCATTTTGTCACTCTACCTTTGCTTCGCGCTCATGCGAAACACTTTGGTAAAATGGCGCTGGTTCACTTTGATGCGCATACTGACACCTACGGTAATGGTAGTCAGTATGATCATGGTACGATGTTTTATCATGCACCAAAAGAAGGGCTGATTGATCCAAACCACTCAGTCCAAATTGGTATTCGTACTGAGCATGATAGTGACAATGGTTTTACGGTATTAGATGCAGGTCAGGTTAACGACCGTGGCGTAGAAGATATGGTTGCTCAAATCAAACAAATCGTTGGGGACATGCCTGTTTATCTGACATTTGATATTGATTGCCTTGATCCTGCTTTCGCTCCGGGGACAGGAACACCGGTTATTGGTGGTTTAACCTCAGATAGAGCATTGAAATTGCTACGTGGTATTCAGTCACTGAATATTGTTGGGATGGATCTGGTCGAAGTGGCACCCGCTTATGATCAATCTGAAATCACTGCATTGGCAGCAGCATCAATTGCATTAGAAATGCTGTATATCCAAGCGTCTAAAAAATAACTGAAATAGCGCTATTTTTTCGATATTTGAACGATAAATAGTGATAAAGCGCCAGATTCATTTTATCTGGCGCTTATTTTTAAAGCGTGAAATTGATTTTTGGTAAGATCTCACGTTAGATAAGCAATAGAGAACCAATCATTATCACAAAATAGAATTAGGATGCATTTGTATGATGGAACCCTTTAAGGTCACGTTAGATCGCAAAGAATTTATACGTTTCAATAATTATTGTTATAAAAACAATTATTTTTATAACAGCAAAACGTGGAATCCATCAGTTGCTATCATGTTTGCCGTTTTTGTAATTGCCTTCGTGATGGCATTCCAATTTTTTAATATCACACTGGCTCAGCTATCGATTGCTTTTATTATTTCATTATTTCTCTTTTTATTTGTTGCTGCACGGATACTACAGACTTTTAGCCGAGCAATACCAGATGTGGATAGCTATCTTTTATCTGAAAAAGAGTATCGTATAGATGAGCAGGGGCTTCATGAAACAACAAAGTTTGGGTATGCGTTTTTTAAATGGGATGCTTTTAAATTAATCAAAACAGAGGGTGATTTGATGTACCTTTTTATTGATCGTGTCTCCGCTATTATTATTCCGGCACGTAGTTTTAACTCTGCTCAAGATAGACAGCAGTTTATTCAAACAGTAAAAAGAGAAGCGATCAATTTAGTTGAATAGTTTGCTTTCAAAGTCGCAGCAACAAAGGAATTAAGTGGTGATTTAATACGCAAAATTCACTGCGACTTACGCTAAAAACAGATAAACGCATTTTTTGTCCATATTTATTCTCCCTATTTTTAAGCTGTTCTGCTTCTGATTTGATTCTTTTGTCATTTTTCTGTTGAAAATAAAATTATTTATAATGAAAAATAGTGAAATATTTCTTATTAATTAACAATTATAGTTAAAAATCATTGTTTTGTAACTGATTGTTATTATTGTTAACTTACTATTAAGTATTAATTAGTCATTTTGGCTATTATTCAGAGGGAGAGATAAATGAGATTAAATAACAAAGTTATTTTAGTGACGGGTGCGGCTCAAGGTATTGGCCGTGGGATTGCATTACGTTTGGCGAAAGAAGGTGCGGATATTGCACTGGTTGATCTAAAAAAAGATAAATTGCATGATGTTGCCAAAGAGATTGAAGCGCTTGGACGTAAAGCCTCTGTATTTGCAGCTGATATCAGCCAACGAGAGCAAGTTTTTGCTGCTGTTGACCATGCAGAAGCAGAATTAGGTGGTTTTGATGTCATGATCAACAATGCGGGTATTGCTCAGGTGAAACCGATTGCTGATGTTCGTCAAGAAGACATGGATTTGATTTTCAAAATCAACGTTGACGGTACTATGTGGGGTATTCAAGCTGCTAGTGAAAAATTCCAACAACGTAAGCAAAAAGGCAAAATTATCAATGCCTCTTCTATTGCAGGGCATGATGGCTTTGCAATGCTAGGCGTCTATTCTGCAACTAAATTTGCGGTTAGAGCGCTAACACAAGCCGCTGCAAAAGAGTATGCAAGCTCGGGCATCACCGTGAACTCTTACTGTCCTGGTATTGTGGGAACCGATATGTGGGTCGAGATTGATGAGCGTTTTTCTGAAATCACAGGCACCCCAAAAGGTGAAACCTATAAAAAATATGTTGAGGGTATTGCATTAGGTCGTGCGCAAACTCCTGAAGATGTTGCTGGGTTAGTGGCGTTTTTGGCTAGTGATGATTCAGACTATATTACGGGTCAATCTATTTTGACGGATGGCGGGATTGTTTACCGTTAATTGATGATCATTTTATATTCAAAAGAATTCAATTTGTCTGTTGAGGCAGAGTGAATATAACCTCCAGAAATTTGAATCATTAAGAGTATATAAAGGCATTAAACATATTGCTGTTTGATGCCTTTTTATCTACATAGATATAGATAATGTTAAGCCGTGGCCTGTTGTTTTATATCATTTAAAATAGTATCGGCTTGGGTCCACAATAATGAGCCCCCTTCATTTGCAAACAAATGGTATTCACAATTTGGAAAGCGTGTTGCCAGTGTTCTACCAAAATCAGGTGAGTGAACGGTACTCAAATCTAATTCACCATACCAAAGGGATACAGGGCAACGAATGTCTTCGGGTTTAAATAACCAATCTTGCAGGGCAATGATTAAGTCTTGCACATAGCCTTGATTACCTTGGATAAATGCGCGCTCCATACAGCCACTATAGGCTTCTAAAAATTGCTCTTCACTGTAAATTTGCTGATCGATTTCTGCGCTACAATTTAAAATAAAAGCGAGTAACCACTGACACGTGACATTCCTCAGTAACCAATCGGATAAATCATTTGGGGTATCAATAGCTTGGCGCTGCATACTAATAATATCTGCTTTTAATAACGCTTTTGTGGCTGGGTACTCGAATTGGTCTTGACCCGAAATAATTGACAAAGCAATGGGTGAACAATAATAGGCTAATGCCATTGCGAATACAGCACCTTGGGAAAAACCGCTGACAGAAAACCGCTCAATCTGCTGGTGGTTTAATAGTGCTTGGATATCATCAGCAAAGCTTTTCAGGGTTTTATGCGGATGTTGCGAGGAACAACCTAGCCCTGCACGCTCAGGAACAATTAATCGAATATTGAGTGCATCAAGTTGTTCAAGACCGAAACCCAGAGAGCCACTCATTCCTGCGCCTGTACAAAAAATAACGGGAAAGCCATTTTCAGGTCCCGATTCAAACCAACACAAATGACGGCCATCATCAAGGGTGATAGAAAGTTGGCGAGCATTGGTCAGAGTGTTGCTGTACATGGTTAATTCCTAAAATAGCGCTGACAGAGACAGAGTGATTAATGAGATCAATTTATAATTATTTAAACTTACAGTGTAATAACCACGATATTAAAGTAATAAATAGGTAAAATGCAAAAAATAAGCACGATAATCGTGAAATGATAAATAAAAAGAGGTTGTCATGGCATTTTCTGAATCTGAAAAACAGCTATTACTATCAGTTAAAGGTGTGGGCCCAATGGTCATTAGCCGCTTAGAACAAATGGGTTTTAGTTCTCTCGCCCAACTCAGTGAAGCTTCCTATGATGAAATATTAATTTCGGGTGCGGCACTTACGGGGTCAAGTTGTTGGAAAAATAGCCCCCAAGCGAAGAAAGCGGTTGAAGGCGCGATAGCCGCAGCAAAACAAGCCTCTACACCATCTCCGATTTGATTATTTTAGCGTTACGAGTGCTTGGATTTCCATTTTTTACTGCGTAAAATATTCAGTACTTGTACTGCCATAGAGAAGAACATCGCAAAATAAATATAGCCTTTAGATACATGGATTTGCACGCTTTCGAGCAATAAAGTAAAGCCAATTAATATTAAGAACGAAAGGGCTAATATTTTGATTGATGGGTAACGTTCAACAAAATCACCAATCGATTTGGCGGCGAACATCATAATCATCACTGCAATGATGACCGCCGCCATCATGATGAAAAGATGATCGGATAACCCGACGGCAGTAATCACGGAATCAAGGCTGAAAATTATATCAAGTAGTGCAATTTGTATGATTGCAGCCCAAAAAGAGCTTACCCGTTTCTGGATAAAACTATTCTCATCTTCCCCTTCGATGGTATCGAATATTTCTTGGCTAGCCTTCCAAATTAGAAATATTCCACCTGCACATAAAATTAAGTCTCGAGCGGAAACGACATGTTCTGCAACCGTAAATAAGGGAGTGGTTAAGCGTGCTAGCCACGCGATAGACGCCAATAATGCTAAACGCATCGCCATTGCCGCTATCAGCCCAATACGTCTTGCGCTGTTTTGTTGGTGTGCAGGAAGTTTACTCACCACAATACTGAGAAAAATAATATTATCGATACCTAAAACAACTTCAAGGATGGTTAATGTTGCTAATGCCATCCAAGCATTGGGATCGAGTAGCCAGTCAAACATCTTTGTACCTTCGAAATTAAATAGTGATACTTAGGGGCTGTTGTTTTGTATTACACATCAAATAATTATAAATGCATCTAATTAGTAAGCGCTTCATTATTCAAAATGTCGAGCTAATAACGGGGCAGTAAAATCTTTTTTCAGATAAAAACCACGAGGTAAAGTCATGATGGGTTGACCAAATTCACCAATGGCTTCAGTCAGGGCTTTATTATTTGCCGCTTTGGGGCGAATTTGCAGTACTTGACCATGACGGGCGGTAATTTTCTCGACTTTCCCAAGCACAATTAAGTCCATTAGCTCTTCCCAATCTTGTCGCAATAACTGCTCTTCAAGTGGGGAAGGGCTCCAAATTAGTGGGTTGGCTAAGCGCCTTTGTGATAATGGAATTTGTCGCTCCCCTTCGATGGGAAACCAAAGAATACGCGATAACTTACGACGCACATGGCTATTCTCCCACGTTAAACCGCTATTTCCCGTCAGTGGTGCGACAGAAACAAAGGTTGTTTCGAGAGGCCTTCCTTGTTGATCAATTGGGATGGTTTTAAGCTCTACACCAATATCGGCAAAATCTTGCTCGGCTTTGCTCCCAGCCGTTGCACCTAGGTAATATTCCAGTAGCATGCCAACCCAGCCTTTATCTCGTTTAAGATCAGCTGGAATAGGTAGTCCTGACATTTGCGCGAGTTCACCGAGGGTATATCCGGCAAGGGCTTGTGCTCTATCCATTAGGACAGCTTCATTTTCAGGCGGTGGTGGTGGTGGTGTAAAATGCATATGCGTCTAAATAATCTACTTGATTGAAGTGGTTACTGTGTTCAAAAAACAATCAAAAATAATTCACAGAATGGAAAGAGTATAACACTTTTTCATTATTATTTTTAACTGCATGATATATATTAAAATAATGATTTTTAAATAGGTGAGTAATTTATTTTATTTGGGGTTATTCAACTTCATCCCAAGATAATCACAGGATCTACCACAAGGTTATCCACAGGATTTCTGGATAACTGTGAAAAATAGTGATTACTGTGTGCATTTACAGGCTTGACGGATGTGATTATTTGAACCTCGTCACGAAAATTGGATAAGTTAAGCACATTACTTGTGGATAAATACGACATTGCTTGTTCTTTGCTCACTTGAACTCCTAGGGGGAATTGCTAAAAATATAAGCAGTGGATAACCCGGTAATTATTTACTTATTGAATTGATTTTCTTTGCTTTATTTTATTTTAACTTTAGAGACGGAAAATACTCATTTAGGATATACCCGTATTACTATCTGGTTGTTAACATAGATATCCACAGAAAAAGTGAATAACATCCTTATTATGTACTTTCACTGTTTATAACTATTACGGTTTCTGTGTATTATCTTCAGAAAGCTTGAACCAAGCAGATTTAAAATCAAACCAACCGAATGTATTCATCCTAACGCCACGCATTGTGCGTTGGCCTTGCAATTCAAGCCAATGGTGAAAGATGGGATGAAAGACATGTGAATCAATCAAACCTTCACACCATGCTTCAACGTCAAATTCGCGATCACGCCATTGTTGCAGCTCACTTTCTAATGTAACGCCTAAACATTTGCGTAATAAAGGCATTTCATACAAGGTGGCAAAAATTGAAAACTCAAGTGGTTTAAAAAAATTGGCGGTAGCTAGCCAAATATCACTTTCTGCGGCGCCATTGAACCAGTCATCATATTCAATAATATTAATTTTTAATTCAACACCTTGTGCTGCTAAAACACGTTTCATGATTTGGCTAATCGCAAAAAACTCATGATGCTGTCGATAAAATGTCACTGTAATTTCGGTTAAATCTTCAGGTTTAGGCAGTGCCGCAAGCATTTTACTATGATGCCAATGCAGCAGTAGCCCATAAGCTGGCGCCCAATGGCGTTGATAAAAGGTTTCACAATGTGCCAGTAAATTTACGGGGGTTAAAAAGCTACAGAGCCATTTACACACATCTTCTCGTTGAGACAGAGTTGAGCGCTGATCCATTAATAAAAAATAACAGCCTTCTTCCATACGGCTTTCGAGAGAGTCATTGTGGTGTTTATCACCATCCATCTTCAAAGTAGTACAGACCATTTGTTCTGAAAGTTCAGGAACAACCCAAATAGTGACCTCATCAAGTAGAGCACGAAAACCAAAATAGCGATCAAATGCGCTGATGGTCAGCTTTTGAGGTAAGTTTTTTTCAACATGATAAGGACCGGTGCCTATTGGCAGTTTATGAAAGTTTTCAATGCTTTTCCATTCTTTGGGAAGAATAGCGGCATGGGGGCTGCCCAATAACCAAGGAAACTGTTTATCAGGTTGATTTAATTTTATATCAATAACATAAGGTTGTGGGGATGTAACCGATTCGATATGTGAAAATAGAGGCCAGCAAGTGCTTAAACGGTGTAATGAATGAATAATATCATCTACTAGCATTTCACGGCCGTGATGAAAATAAATCGCAGGACGTAAATAGAAGCGCCACTCGCTATCGCTAATAGCTTGCCAATGATGGGCTAAGCCATCTTCAACTTCCCCTTTTTCCTCATTTATATGTGTTAATCCATTAAAAATTTGGCTCATTAAATGAATTTCAGAGCGTCGCATCGGCGCGCCTGGTAATAAAGTTGGAAAATCACGATAGTAAATAATTCGCAGTAAGTTTTTTCCTTGTCGATAACTGCGTTCGAGTTCAGATAGAACAAGCTGACGAATGGCTTCTTTATCACCAACCAAAGAGACTAATTTTTCAATACTTTCTTCTTTTAATAGGCGTTCTGCTTGGGCTTGCTGTAGTTCTAAGCCATTGACATGAAAAAGTAATGAGGAGCGCTTACCTCGACCGGCTTCCGCTTGCCAGCTAAGCCAACCTTCAGCCTGCATGTTATTAAGCAGGGTGCGAACATGACGTCTTGAGCAAAATAAAGTATCAGCAATGTGCTGTAAGTTAGTTTCGCTATCGAGTCCTTGAAAGTGTTGCCACAGTCGGACAAATTGTGTTTGTAAGCGTGCGCTGGACATAAAAGAGGAACTCCGGCAAAAAATACATCAATTTTAAATTCCTAATATCAAGGGATAATAGGCACCAGTAAGTAGCTCGTTTGCCTGTATTTTGCAGGCTTCCCCGATTATTGAGTAATGGTATATATCTTACCAGCCGGCTAGCCCGGCTTTTTTTTCTTCATATTTTGAGCTGTAGGTGTGTTGGATGCTCTCGGCTACTCGAGTCACATACTGATGTATGCTCCCCGAGATATCCTCGATTTCCGCCTACCTACAACTCAAATTATTTCGAAAAACACTAAATTTAAATAAACCCTTTAGTCTAAGATGGCAAGAGCGCTCATCAGCCGCCTAGCTGTGACTTGAACTATTTAGGGGATGGATTAACTATTTTTTAGTTTTAGTTTTAGTTTTAGTTTTAGCTTTAGTTTTAGCTCAGGTTAATTATACACAAAGAAATTAATGGGGAAGTTGTTATTGGTAACGAATTAATCAAGTAGAGGCTATTCCGCATTTTTGGCGTGAAAATCGAGGAATTGAGAGAGTAATTGAGGAAGTAAATAAGTTAAAACATTATTGATAAATATTTTTACTATAAATGCTTCAAGCTGGGGGATGCTAACACCCACACAGCTTGAAGTATGACGAGTATGATATTAGTTCATAAAAGCAGGGATCTTCTGCTCAAACTCTTTGATTTGATCAACATGTTGTAACGTTAGACCAATACTGTCTAAACCATTCATCATGCAATGGCGACGGAAGCCATCTATTTCAAAGTGATAGATTTTATCGCCAGCAGTAACGGTTTGTGCCGCTAAGTCCACCGTAAATTTACAGCCTTGATGGTTGTTGACGTAAGTGAACATTTCATCCACTTGCTGTTCACTTAATTTAATGGGTAACAGCTGATTGTTGAATGAGTTACCATAAAAAATATCCGCAAAGCTTGGGGCGATCACTACTTGAATGCCAAAGTCGGTCAATGCCCAAGGTGCATGTTCACGAGATGAGCCGCAACCAAAGTTTTCACGCGCTAATAAAATGCTTGCGCCTTTGAAAACCGGCTTGTTCAGGACAAAATCAGGATTAGGCTGTTGCCCATCTTCATCCAAAAAACGCCAGTCATTGAACAGATGCTGACCAAAGCCAGTACGGGTGACTTTCTGTAAAAATTGCTTTGGAATGATGGCGTCGGTATCAACGTTTGCTGCATCTAAAGGAGCCACAACCCCCACATGGGTAACTAACTTTTCCATTTTATTCTCCTTTAAATCTGAATGTCGCGAACATCAGCAAAGTGGCCATTGATAGCAGCAGCAGCTGCCATCGCAGGGCTAACCAAGTGAGTACGACCAGCGCGGCCTTGGCGACCTTCAAAGTTACGATTACTGGTTGATGCACAGCGTTCACCCGGATTTAAACGGTCATTATTCATTGCTAAACACATTGAGCAGCCCGGTAAACGCCATTCAAAGCCGGCTTCAATAAAAATTTTATCTAAGCCTTCTTGTTCCGCCTGTGCTTTTACCGGACCAGAACCCGGCACAACGATAGCTTGTACACCAGAAGCGACTTTTTTACCTTTTGCAATTGCCGCTGCAGCACGTAAATCTTCAATACGTGAGTTAGTGCATGAGCCAATAAACACTTTGTCAATTTTGACGTCAGATAACTTAATGCCAGCCTCTAACCCCATATAGGCCAACGCTTTTTCTGCGGAAGCACGTTCGACAGGGTCGGAAAAGGATTCAGGAGCCGGGATCAATTGATTAATCGCGATAACTTGTCCTGGATTGGTACCCCAAGTGACTTGAGGTGCAATGCTATTGGCTTGGATGGTGATAGTTTTATCAAACGTTGCATCGTCATCCGTTTTCAGTGTTTTCCAATAAGCAACGGCGTCATCCCATTGTGGGCCTTTTGGTGCAAACTGGCGTCCCTTCATATAATTAAAGGTGGTTTCATCTGGCGCGATAATACCAGCCTTTGCACCCAGTTCGATAGCCATGTTACAGACGGTCATACGACCTTCCATCGTTAAGTTTTCAATCGCTTCACCACAAAACTCAACAATATAACCCGTACCACCTGCACTGCCTGTTGTACCTATAATCGCTAACACAATATCTTTTGCGGTGATACCCGCAGGCGCTTTACCGACAACTTCGATCTTCATGGTCTTTGCACGAGCTTGCTTCAACGTTTGAGTTGCCATTACATGCTCAACTTCAGATGTACCAATACCAAACGCTAAAGCACCGAATGCGCCGTGAGTTGCCGTGTGTGAGTCACCACAGACAATCGTCATCCCGGGTAAGGTGATGCCTTGTTCTGGCCCCATCACATGGACAATACCTTGGAATGGGTGGTTTAAGTCATACAAGGTGACGCCAAATTCTTGGCAGTTTTTCATCAACTCTTGCATCTGAATACGTGCCATATCACCACAGGCATTGATATCTTTAGTTTGTGTTGAAACGTTGTGATCCATGGTGGCGAACGTCTTGCCCGGTTGATGCAACGGACGATTTTTGGTTCTCAACCCGTCAAATGCTTGCGGAGAAGTCACTTCATGAACCAAATGGCGGTCGATATAAATTAATGGGATTTCGTTATCGATTTCACGTACTACGTGAGCATCATATAATTTTTGATATAAGGTCTTGGCCATGTTAAACCCCTTCTGCAATATAACGAGCAATAATATCGCCCATTTCACTGGTGCTGATTGAAACACCATCACCGGCTAAATCACCCGTACGGTAGCCATTTTCTAAGGCTTTATTCACTGCACGTTCAATCGCATCAGCCGCATCAACTTGATTTAAACTAAATCTTAATAACATGGATGCAGAAAGAATTTGTGCGATTGGGTTGGCAATGTTTTTTCCTGCAATATCAGGAGCAGAGCCACCGGCAGGTTCATACAAACCAAAGCCTTCAGCATTTAAACTAGCAGAAGGCAACATCCCCATAGAGCCAGTGATCATTGCGCATTCATCGGAAATAATATCCCCAAATAAATTTGAGCACAGTACGACATCAAATTGGGATGGTGCTTTAATCATCTGCATTGCTGCGTTATCAATGTATATATGATTGACTTCAACATCGGGGTATTCTTTTGCGATCCCATTAACCACTTCACGCCATAAAACAGAACTTTGCAGTACGTTAGCTTTATCAATCGACGTCACTTTATGGCGACGTTTGCGTGCGGATTCAAATGCAATACGCGCAATACGTTCAATCTCATAGCGATGATACACTTCGGTATCAAATGCATATTCTTCATCGCCTTCACCTTTACGGCCTTTTGGTTGACCGAAATAGATACCGCCAGTTAATTCACGGACACAAAGAATATCAAAACCTTGCGCGGCGATATCTGCGCGTAATGGGCAAAATGCTTCTAATGCTTGATAAAGGCGAGCAGGGCGCAAGTTACTGAATAATTTAAAGTGTTTACGCAAAGGCAATAATGCACCACGCTCAGGCTGGCTGTCGGGTGGCAAGTGTTCCCATTTAGGACCACCAACAGAGCCAAACAACACAGCATCCGCGTCTTCACAACCTTTAACTGTCGCTTGTGGCAGTGGTTCCCCGTGACGATCAATGGCTGCACCGCCTACGTCATATTCTTTAGTTGTAATGGATACCGCAAAGCGTTTGCCGATGGCATCTAATACTTTGTGTGCTTGAGCCATAACTTCTGGCCCAATTCCATCTCCGGGTAATACGGCAATATGATAGCTCTTAGACATTGTTAAACCGCTTCCTTTGTGTTTGATTGTGATTCTTGTTGGTTTATTTTTTGTTTTTCTTTTTCGACTTGTTCTGAGCGCCAGATACTATTTAAAACATGCACCATGGCTTTGGCTGAGGATTCAACGATATCGGTCGCTAACCCCATGCCATGAAAACGACGATTGAAACATTCCACGACTATATCCACTTGGCCTAAAGCATTTTCCCCATGACCTTTGGCAGATAATTGATAAGAAACCAATTTTATTGGGTAGCCCGTGATATTACTAATCGCTTGATAGATTGCATCAACAGGGCCATTTCCGGTTGCAGCTTCAGATTTTACTTCTGTACCGCACTGCATTTTGACTGTGGCAGTGGCTACAATGCTTGATCCTGACTGAGTGCTGAAGTAATCCATTACAAAATGATCGGTTTCATCGGTTTGTTTCGTAAAGAAAGCCAATGCCTCTAAGTCATAGTCAAAAACTTGGCCTTTCTTATCGGCTAAATTTAAGAATGCGGTATATAAATCATCCAGTTTGAAATCTTTCCCTTCTTGATAACCCATCTCTTCCATGCGATGTTTAACTGCGGCGCGGCCTGAACGTGAAGTTAAATTCAACTGCGCTGCTTTTAAGCCGATGGATTCAGGCGTCATGATTTCGTAGGTTTCACGATTTTTCAATACGCCATCTTGGTGGATACCAGAAGAGTGGGTGAATGCATTGCTACCAACAACGGCTTTATTAGCTGGGATTGGGGTATTGCATAATTGGCTAACTAATTGGCTGGTACGATAAATTTCTTTGTGATTTATATTGGTATGAACATTCAGCATTTGTTCACGTAATTTAATCGCCATAATCACTTCTTCTAACGCGGTGTTCCCTGCACGTTCACCTAAACCATTAATGGTTCCTTCAACTTGGCGAGCACCCGCTTGCACTGCACTAATTGAGTTAGCCACTGACATGCCCAAGTCATCATGGCAGTGGACTGAAATAATGGCTTTATCGATGTTTGGTACACGATTAAATAAATCTTTGATAATGCCACCAAATTGATAAGGTGTTGTATAACCAACGGTATCAGGAATATTAACTGTTGTTGCGCCGGCTTTAATCGCTTCTTCAACAATGCGACATAAATGGTCAGGGTCAGTACGGCCTGCGTCTTCACAAGAAAACTCAATATCGTCAGTAAAACGGCGAGCGTGTTTGATAGATCCTACCGCCATATCAACGATATCGTCGAAAGTTTTGCGTAATTTTTTTTCAACATGCAATGCAGATGTTGCCAATACCATATGCAAGCGGAAGGCTTCAGCAACCTTTAATGATTCTGCGGCAACGTCGATATCATTGATAACGCAGCGAGATAATGCACAAATACGGCTGTTCTTAATTTCACGCGCAATAGTTTGCACAGACTCGAAATCACCTGGGGAGGAAACAGGGAAACCCGCTTCAATCACGTCAACACCAAGGCGCTCTAACGCAAATGCGATTTGCAATTTTTCTTTAACGGATAAACTTGCTTGTAATGCCTGCTCGCCGTCACGTAATGTGGTATCGAAAATGATGACTTGGTTGCTCATATTGTGTTCCTCATAACCTATATTTTATATTTATTAATATGCTATTCGTGTTCCCTTCGGGTCGCAGGCATAAAAAAACCCGCGATTTGCGCGGGTTTCTTATGTTTGAAGACAGTGTGTTTATTTTCCGTCCATAAGCTTACCGCGCAAATTTAATGCGAGTAGTAGGCTTAGTAGGCGGATAGAAAATGTCATAATTCACTGTCTCTCGGTTGTTTTTAATTAATCTGTATTTATTGATACGTGATCTTGATATTAATGTCAATCTTAGATTTTTTACATATTTTACCAATTATGAATCATTGCTTTAACTTAGGTGTTATGACTAATTTCTATAGTTTTAGTAATGTTTTTGTCTATATTTCGCCATAAAAATAAGAGTAAAATACTTTTTAAGCGTTTGTTTAGATAAGGATGTTATCTAATGCTTTGATTTTTAATGTTTTTGTTGTTTTGTTATGCATTGGCTAAATGGAAGGACAGGTATGGATTTGTAGAAGTAATGGTTTTAATTAAGTTAATTATCTAATAAATGAATAATTAAAAATTAATCCGATAATGACAGGATTTAATGAATCAAGAAGATATTTATTATGATTTCTTCCTGAAATTGTTTTATTATTTTTATGCGAGTAATAGTTAACTAAATGAATAGCAATTACTTATTACCTTGATGAATGTTTTCGTTTTATGATGATATCTATACTGTCAATATAATTAATGGGTAAATAATAGAAACGTCGTTTTAATAAATGCAGGGAAAGCGAAATAACTTATCATCGATAAGTTATTTTAAAAATAATATTTAATGAATTTATGATTGCCTCAATGTTGATTTGATGAATTGTTTTTCATTAATCAAAAATGATAAATATATTAGTGGAGTAAAAAATGACTGATTTTGATACGATTTCAACAGCAAAAAAAGAAAGCAGCGATATTCATCTACGTAATGTTGACTTAAATTTATTAACAGTTTTCGATGTTGTTATGCAAATGCAGAATGTAACAAGAGCAGCGCAAGTCTTAGGGATGTCACAGCCTGCGGTGAGTAACGCGGTATCACGTTTAAAATCGATGTTTAATGATGAGTTATTTGTGCGATACGGTAGAGGAATACAGCCAACCTCTCGTGCTAAACAATTATTTGGCCCCGTTAGGCAAGCGCTTCAATTAGTGCATAATGAATTACCCGGTGCGGGTTTTGATCCTAAACAAAGTGAGCGCGCATTTAATTTATCAATTTGTTCACCATTAGATATTCGTCTGGCGGCTATAATTGTTGATAAATTTAAAATAGCCTCACCCAATATTAATGTCTTTATTCATTCATTCTTGGATAACAATATTGCACACCAATTAAAATACCAAGAAATAGATTTTTTCCTTGGTTATAATCAATTCGAAAAATCCGAGTATCAACATCATGTTTTATTTAATGATGATTTAGTTTTAGTTGCTGCCAATAATCACCCAAGAATTGAAGGTGCCGTGACTCAAGATATATTAATTAATGAACGGCACGCCATTATGTCAATGGATAACATGGGTTCATTTAGTAAACTTTATTATCATAATACTGAATTATCTCATACCGTCAGTTATCAAGGAACTGACCTAAATAGTGTCCTAAATATTGTTTCTCAAACAGACTTGGTCGCGATTGCCCCTAAATGGCTAGCTGAGCATTATGCAGATCAACTTAATCTACGTTCAATTTCATTACCTTGGAGTGATACGACACGCCCATGTTACTTAACATGGCATGAATCTACTGCACGTGATAAAGGACATCAGTGGATGAAAGGGCAATTTTGCCAAATGATTGCAGAGCTTGCGGATTAATTACTCACGTTGTGGTTCCCTCAATAGTATTAACTCATCATGGTGAAAACCATGGTGAGTTTTGTAACTGACATAACATTTGCATAAAATTTACATATTATTCCTTTCCTAGATCCTTTTTAGTGGATACACTCCGGATATTCAGCTAACACCTGTAAGCTGAAATAATTAACTGGTTAAGTTATTTGTGGGTTTACCGAATGGCTTAAGTCGATATTTATTTATACCCTAAATAATTTGAGGTGCTTGTAGGTGGCAACATAAGCTAGCTTAAGGAACATTGATACGAATGTAACTTAACGCACTGAGCCGATAACTAACAAGCACATAACTTGAAGTATGACCGGTATATAAGGGAATACACTTTGATTACTGAAAATCTATATCCATACCACTTAGTTAATCGCTTACGCAGCATGATTGATGCGCAAGGATCAGCGAAAAGGATAGCTTTCAGTCAATGGGATAATGGGCACCAAAGCGAATTGACGTGGGAAGAGGTTGGTGTACGTACATCGGCTATCGCCCGTCACCTTCTTGCCCTTGATGTCGGTGCACAAGAAAATGTTGGGCTATTCGCTCAAAACAGCATGAACTGGTCTTTAGTTGATCTTGCCACCTTACAGATTAGAGCCGTTAGTGTTCCTCTATATGCAACAAGTAGTGTTGAACAGTCTGCTTATATTATTAATGATGCCAACATCAAAATTTTGTTTGTTGGGGCTCAGGCGCAATATGATATTGCTTGTCAGTTGGAGCCACTGTGTCCACAGCTTTCGACTATCGTCGTACTCAATGATGATGTAGAACTGATTGAAGGTCGTATGACTTCAATGGCTCTATCAACATTTATGGCGTTAGCACAACCTCAATATCAATCTGAGTTAGATGCGCGAATTGCAGCACATAACCTGGGTGATTTATTTACTATTATTTATACATCAGGAACAACAGGTGAACCAAAAGGTGTGATGCTTGATTATTACAATATGGCCTCGCAACTTTACCTGCATGATAATCGATTAAAACTCACTTCCGATGATGTTTCTTTAAGTTTTCTGCCTCTTTCCCATGTTTTTGAAAGAGCGTGGAGTTTCTATGTCATGCATACTGGGGCACTGAACGTTTATTTAACGGATACCAATTTAGTTAAAGAAGCGCTAGCGGATGTAAAACCTACTGTAATGTGCGCTGTTCCTCGTTTCTATGAGAAAGTTTATAGTGCCGTGCAAAGCAAAGTATCAAAAGCGTCGTTTGCGCGTAGAACATTATTTCAATGGTCAATTTCTTTAGGTAAGCATCGAATAAAAGCGCTAGCTAAAGGGCATACGCCGTCATGGATAAACCGTACTTTTTATCCTTTAGCTGACAAGTTGGTGTTGAGCAAAATTCGTCAAGGGCTTGGTGGGCGAATTCGTTTTATGCCCGCTGCAGGTGCACGTCTTGATGATGATGTTATCGCCTTTTTCCTTGCTGCCGGTGTGAATATCAAATACGGCTATGGCATGACAGAGACTTGTGCCACCGTTTCTTGCTGGGAAGAGGGTAAATACCCGCTAGGCTCTATTGGAACACCGCTACCTGGCGTTTCGGTTCGAATTGGTAAAGAGGATGAAATCCAGGTCAAGGGCCCTGTTGTGATGAAAGGTTACTATAATCGCCCACAAGAAACCCTTGATACTTTTACCTCCGATGGTTGGCTAAAAACCGGAGATGCAGGAAAAATAGATGCGGAGGGTAATTTATATATTACCGATAGGTTAAAAGACTTGATGAAAACGTCGAACGGTAAATATATCGCTCCTCAAGTTATCGAAGGTGTTTTAGGACAAGATAAATTTATCGAGCACATTGCCGTAATTGCAGATGCACGCAAGTTTGTCTCCGCGCTGATTGTTCCTTGTTATGACAGCCTAGAAGAATATGCTAATTCAATTAATTTAAAATATCGTGACCGTCTTGAGCTACTGAAAGACTCTAATATTGTTGCGTTATTTGAAAGCCGTTTAAAAGAATTACAAAAGAACTTGGAAAATTTTCATCAGGTAAAACGATTTACCCTACTTCCCGTTAATTTTTCGATGGAGAAAGGCGAATTAACACCTACGTTGAAATTACGCCGAAAAATTATTTCTGAACGTTATCAATCAGAAATAGAATCGATGTATCAAGAGTAGTCGTTTTCATCCTTAAAACGACTCGGTGAACGTCAAACAATCGTGAGCCGAGTCGTCAATTACAAATTGATACACTTCCCCCTTATACCAACGAATAGAAAGCTGGCTTTTATTTGTGTTCTTTTCGTCTAGGTTTTAGTTATTTCAGCTTTCTTTTTGATTATATGCAGTCAATGCATCTGCTAATCATTAACGCTCAAGACAAAATGAAAATTTAATGGGTCTTCTGTTGAAATGATGTTTGCGTCGTTTCAGCCGGAGCGATATGTTAATAGTGGTAATTACGATACTTAATGATAAAAATTAAAGAGGGAAACCATACCTCTGTTAACTTGCAAAAAATAGTCTGGGAGCAAACGCATGGAGATGTTGTCGGGAGCTGAAATGGTCGTCAAATCCTTGATTGACCAAGGAGTAAAGCACGTGTTTGGTTATCCAGGCGGTGCTGTTTTAGATATATATGATGCATTGCATACGGTTGGTGGAGTCGAACATATTTTAGTGCGCCATGAACAAGCTGCGGTGCATATGGCTGATGGCTACGCGCGTTCTACTGGCGATGTTGGTGTCGTCTTAGTAACTTCTGGGCCGGGTGCAACAAACGCAATTACCGGTATTGCGACTGCCTACATGGACTCAGTGCCATTGGTGGTTTTATCTGGGCAAGTAGCCAGTTCCCTCATCGGAAATGATGCCTTTCAAGAATGCGATATGGTGGGAATTTCGCGGCCCATCGTCAAACATAGTTTCTTAATTAAAAGTGCTGAAGAAATTCCAGAAACAATTAAAAAAGCCTTTTATATTGCGGCAAGTGGTCGTCCGGGTCCTGTCGTCATCGACTTTCCAAAAGATACGGTTAACCCAGCCTTAAAATTTGCTTATCGCTATCCTGATTCAGTTTCATT
This sequence comes from Providencia heimbachae ATCC 35613, assembly GCF_001655055.1. Lineage (GTDB taxonomy): Bacteria > Pseudomonadota > Gammaproteobacteria > Enterobacterales > Enterobacteriaceae > Providencia > Providencia heimbachae. The sequence continues at coordinate 58,745 of NZ_LXEW01000047.1, forward strand.
GCGTTCTTACAATCCTACATTACAAGGGCATAAAGGGCAGATCAAAAAAGCATTATCTAAATTAGTCTCCGCGAAAAAGCCGGTTTTTTATATTGGTGGCGGTACTGTCAATGCTAATTGTTCAGCAGAGCTTATTGAGCTGGCGGAAAAATTACAGTTACCTGTTGTGTCAACATTGATGGGGCTTGGGGCATTCCCTGAAACCCATGCGCAATCCGTTGGTATGTTAGGCATGCACGGTACATTCGAAGCCAATAAAGTGATGCACCATTCGGATGTGATTTTTGCCGTTGGTGTACGCTTTGATGATAGAACAACCAATAACTTAGAAAAATATTGTCCGAATGCGACGGTGATCCAAATTGATGTTGACCCAACGTCGATTTCTAAAACGGTAAGTGTTGATATCCCGATTGTTGGTGATGCGAAATTAACACTAAAACAGATGCTTGGGCAACTTGAGCAATCGCTGTCCAAACAAGATAGCCAAGCACTGAAAGATTGGTGGAAAGAGATTGAAGTATGGCGCAGTAAAAAATGTTTGAATTACGCAACCAATCCAGAAAAAGTGAAACCACAACAAGCCATTGAGACGATTTACCGTTTAACCAACGGGGAAGCGTATGTCACCTCAGATGTTGGGCAACATCAAATGTTTGCCGCCTTATATTATCCGTTTGATAAACCGCGTCAGTGGATCAATTCAGGGGGATTAGGCACTATGGGGTTTGGCTTGCCAGCAGCACTTGGCGTGAAATTAGCACATCCAAAATCAACCGTGATTTGTGTGACTGGTGATGGCAGTATTCAAATGAATATTCAGGAGCTTTCAACCGCGTTGCAGTATGGTTTACCTGTTCTCGTGCTTAATTTGAATAATGGTTTTCTTGGCATGGTTAAACAGTGGCAGGATATGATTTACCAAGGGCGTCATTCTCAATCTTATATGCAATCATTGCCAAATTTTATCAAGCTTGCTGAAGCGTATGGACACGTAGGGATTTCAATCTCTTCGCCAGATGAGCTTGAAGAGAAGCTGAAACAGGCTTTAGTAGAAGTGAATGAGAATCAACGGTTAGTATTTGTTGATGTGAATATTGATGAAACAGAACACGTTTACCCAATGCAAATCCGCGGTGGAGCAATGGATGAAATGTGGTTGAGCAAAACAGAGAGGACCTGATCATGCGTCGTATTTTATCCGTTCTACTAGAAAATGAATCAGGTGCATTATCTCGTGTTATTGGGCTGTTTTCTCAACGAGGCTATAATATTGAAAGCCTGACCGTTGCACCGACTGATGACCCGACTTTGTCACGTATGACCATTCAAACGAAAGGTGATGCGAAAGTGCTTGAGCAAATTGAAAAACAGCTGCATAAGCTGGTTGATGTGCTGCGTGTTAGCGAGCTTACAGCATCTGCACATATTGAGCGTGAAATCATGTTAGTGAAGTTGCAAGCGTCAGGTTATGGACGTGATGAAATTAAACGTTGCTCCGATATTTTTCGTGGACAAATCGTCGATGTGACTCCAACGCTTTATACCGTTCAGCTCGCAGGAACAAGCGATAAACTGGATGCTTTCATTGAAGCAGTTCGTGGTGTTGCTGAAATTGTTGAAGTTGTCCGCTCAGGGATCGTCGGCGTTTCCCGTGGTGATAAAATTATGCGATGAAAAATTTATCATCAAAAGGTAGAATGTCTTGGTGTAATGCCCCGAATGGCTCGGGGCTACCCCCAATATTGTAAAGAGGTTAACGTGAAACTGGATGAAATAGCTCGTTTAGCAGGTGTTTCCCGCACAACGGCTAGTTATGTGATCAACGGCAAGGCCAAGCAGTATCGAGTCAGCGATAAAACTGTAGAAAAAGTGATGGCAGTCGTCAGAGAACACAATTACCATCCAAATGCAGTAGCCGCAGGCTTGCGCGCAGGCCGAACTCGTTCTATTGGGCTCGTGATCCCCGATCTTGAAAATACCAGCTATACCCGTATAGCGAATTACCTTGAGAGACAGGCACGTCAGCGCGGCTATCAATTATTGATAGCGTGTTCAGAAGATCAGCCTGATAACGAAATTCGTTGTGTAGAACATCTTCTTCAGCGCCAAGTTGATGCGATTATCGTTTCAACGGCACTACCGCCAGAGCACCCTTTTTATCAGCGTTGGGCTAATCGTTCTTTGCCTATCATTGCCCTTGATAGGGCATTGGAAAAAGAGCACTTTATTAGCGTCGTCGGCGATGATCAAGAAGACGCGTTTATGGTTTCAGCTGAATTACGTAAATTTCCGGCAGCGTCGGTATTGTACCTTGGTGCATTACCTGAATTATCGGTCAGTTATTTACGTGAACAGGGATTTCGTAAGGCGTGGGAAGGGGATCCTCGTGAAGTTGATTACCTTTATGCCAATAGCTATGAAAGAGATTCAGCCGCAGACGTTTTTGCAAATTGGTTAGATAACGGTAATGCAATGCCAGATGCGTTGTTCACAACCTCATTCTCTTTATTGCAAGGTGTGCTTGATGTTGCATTAAAACGTAACGGCCGTTTACCTGAGCATATGGTAATAGCGACCTTTGGTGACAACGAATTACTCGATTTCTTAGAGTGCCCAGTACTTTCTCTTGCCCAACGGCACAGAGATATTGCTGAACGCATATTGGAACTGGTATTAGCGAGTCTTGATGAAAAACAAAAACCAGATGCAGGAATTACACGTATTCGTCGAGATTTATGCCGCCGTGGAAGTCTAGGTCGTAAGCAATAAAGCCAATTTATCTTTAACAATTAGATAAAACCCGTTTAATAGTTAGTGATGTTGATCACAATTATGAGTAATATATGGACCCCTACTGAGTAGGGGTCTTTTTTTTATATGCTAAAAACGTGTAAATATTTAACTTTAGGAATTATCTTAATATATTTATAGGGAATTTTTAAACGTAAATAAAATTTATCAATGATTTTGTCCTAATTTTATTTTTTTTATGTAAAAAATGAAATCAATGTTAATTAATTTTGTTGTACTGTTTATTAAAACAGTTGTTTAATTTATTGAAATTTATTGATTTTATTTAGCTGTAAGGGGGTTTTAACTCGAAGCGATAATTAAGCATCGTTTGTAGATAATTTTAAAGTAAAGGATCGGTATAAATAAAGCTGATTAAAAATGAGACATATATAGCATTTACTCGAATTTGTATGATTTTGCAGCAATAAAATCACGTTTAACGTGTTTTAACTGTGTTCTATAAAATAAGTGAATTATATCAACCCGTTATTTCTCATTTTCTTTCCAAGTTAGATCTTACTCAATCTTATCTTTTCTGAATTCTTCTGTAAATAAGGCTAAAGCTAGGTGCGACTGGCTTGACAACGTTTTCATACCATTCGTAAACTTTATATGTGGTGAATTGTGGGGTAAAGTGGGTGCTAAGGAAATTAAGGGGATAAATCGGGTATGTTTCGTGGGGCTACACTGGTTAATCTCGACAGCAAAGGGCGAATAACCGTGCCGACTCGTTATCGAGGAATGCTGAGCGAGGAATCGAAAGGGCAAATGGTATGTACCATTGACCTTCACCAGCCATGCCTGCTGCTTTATACCTTACCCGAGTGGGAGATTATCGAAGAAAAACTGTCACGCTTATCAACGATGAACCCCGCAGAAAGACGTGTACAGCGCCTTTTACTTGGTCACGCCAGTGAATGTCAGATGGATAATGCCGGACGTCTTTTGCTAGCTAATACGCTGCGCCAGCACGCAGGGCTAACAAAAGAAGTCATGCTGGTAGGCCAAATAAATAAATTTGAACTTTGGGATGAGCAGATGTGGTATCAGCAGGTGGAAAATGACATTGCCGCTGAACGTCTTGCAGAAGAACCTCTGTCATCCCGTTTACAGGATTTGTCACTATAACAATGACACAGCAGCAATTTAAACATGTAACAGTTCTGCTCGATGAAGCAGTCAACGGCTTAAATATTAAGCAAGATGGTATCTACATTGATGGAACTTTTGGTCGAGGTGGACATTCTCGCCTGATTTTAAGTCAGCTAGGTGAAAACGGTCGCTTAATTGCCATTGACCGCGACCCTGAAGCGATAAAAGCAGCACAATCCATTGATGATCCTCGTTTTATGATCAAGCATGGCCCATTTTCAGAGATTGCTGAGTATGTGGAAGAAGAAGGCTTAGTCGGTAAAATTGATGGCGTTCTATTGGATTTAGGGGTTTCTTCACCGCAATTGGATGACCCTGAAAGAGGTTTTTCGTTTATGCGTGATGGGCCACTGGACATGCGTATGGATCCAACTAAAGGTCAATCAGCGCAGCAATGGCTGATGACGGCGGAAGCAGATGATATTGCTTGGGTATTAAAAACCTTTGGTGAAGAGCGTTTTTCTCGACGTATCGCAAGGGCTATTGTGGAACGTAATCATAACCCTGATGAAGAGCCGTTAACACGTACTCGCCATCTTGCAGAGTTGATCGCAAAAGTCAGTCCGATGAAAGACAGGCATAAACATCCGGCTACCCGAAGCTTTCAAGCAATTAGAATTTATATCAACAGTGAATTAGAAGAGATTGAAAAAGCATTAAATGGTGCGATGTCAGTGCTAGCACCTGAAGGGCGATTATCAGTGATCAGTTTCCATTCATTGGAAGATAGGTTGGTTAAACGTTTTATTCGTCAAAACAGTAAAGGGCCAAGTGTCCCCGCAGGGATCCCGCTGACGGAAACTCAAATTAAAGCGCTGGGTGCAGCAAAACTGCGTGATCTTGGAAAGATGAAGCCATCTGAGGGTGAAATCAATGAAAACCCAAGAGCGCGTAGCTCAGTGCTGCGATTTGCAGAAAGGGCAGTAGAATAATGATCCCTGAAAGGCACAGCCTTGCAAAAGTTATCGGGCGTGATTTATTTCGCTATGGCATCATCCCGTTAATTTTGTTAGGTGCGATAACGATCAGTGCCATATTTGTCGTAACGACAGCCCATGAAACACGCTTATTGACTGCAGCTAAAGACAAATTGTATGAAGAAAAAGATTCCCTCGATATTGAATGGCGGAACCTTATTCTGGAAGAAAATGCTTTAGCCAGCCATAGCCGCGTTGAGCGTTTGTCAGTAGAAAAATTACAGATGGTTCATGTTGAGCCATCACAAGAAAATATTATTGTTTCTAAACAATAAAAAGGTTCCTAATGAAAGCGCCGAAATCAGCTAAAAACAAGAAGCAAGAAGAAACCAGCAGTTTTATCCGCTGGCGCTTTATTTTGCTGTGTGGATGCATTGTGTTGGCTTTAGCTGGTTTATTGACGCGTGTGGCTTACTTACAAATTATCGCCCCAGAAAAATTAGTAAAAGAAGGCGATATGCGTTCTTTACGTGTGCAAGAAGTGGCGACAGCACGCGGTATGATCAGTGATAGGGAAGGGCGTCAATTAGCGGTAAGTGTACCTGTTTATGCTATCTGGGCTGATCCCAAAGAGATTTTTGAAAAAGGTGGGATAAGCAATGATGAACACTGGAAGGCACTCGCCGATTCGCTCGAAATACCACTCGAGCAAATTACCACTAAAATTTCAGCGAACCCTCGGGGTCGCTTTGTTTATATTGCACGCCAAGTAAACCCATCGATTGGTGAGTATGTTAAAAAATTAAAGATCAAGGGTATTTATTTACGCAAAGAATCTCGACGTTACTACCCGTCAGGTCCAGTTACCGCTCACTTACTCGGTGTAACTAATATTGATGGTGAAGGAATAGAAGGCGTTGAAAAAAGTTTTAATCGCTGGCTAAAAGGTTCTCCTGGTGAGCGAACTGTGCGTAAAGATCGGAATGGACGCGTGATTGAAACGGTTTCATCGGTTGATAGCCAAGCAGCGCATAATCTCACGTTAAGTATTGATGAGCGTATTCAATCGATTGTATACCGTGAGTTGACCAAAGGGGTTCAAGAAAATAAAGCAGAATCAGGTATCGCTATTTTAGTGGATGTACATACAGGCGAAATTTTGGCGATGGCAAATAGCCCATCATATAACCCAAATAATCTTGCAGGTACAACAATGGACTCCATGCGAAATCGCGCAATTACCGATATTTTTGAACCGGGTTCAACCGTAAAACCGATGGTTATTATGAGTGCGTTGCACAATAAAATTATTAAAGAAAATACCGTATTGAATACTTACCCATATCGGATCAGCGGCCATGAAATTAAGGACGTTGCACGTTATGCAGAGCTTTCTATTACCGGTATTTTACAGAAGTCGAGTAACGTTGGTGTTTCTAAACTGGCGTTAGCGATGCCTGCTACAGAGCTGGTGGATGTGTATAACCGCTTTGGGTTTGGCAAGCCGACTAACTTGGGGTTAGTTGGGGAAAGTAGTGGCATCTTTCCAAGTAAAAAAAACCGGTGGTCTGATTTAGAAAGGGCCACCTTTTCTTTTGGCTACGGGCAAATGGTAACACCGTTACAATTAGCACGAGCTTATGCAACGATTGGTAGCTTTGGGATTTATCGCCCATTATCAATTACGAAGGTTGACCCTCCTGTCCCCGGAACTCGTGTTTTCCCCGAGCCGATAATGAAGACAGTTGTTCATATGATGGAAAGTGTTGCTCTACCGGGTGGTGGAGGAACACGCGCAGCCATAAAAGGTTATCGCATTGCGATTAAAACGGGTACGGCTAAAAAAGTGGGCCCAGAAGGGCGTTATGTGAATAAATACATCGCTTACGCGGCAGGTGTCGCGCCTGCGAGTAATCCGCGCTATGCCCTTGTTGTTGTGATCAACGAGCCAAGCGCTGGGAAATATTACGGTGGTGCGGTCTCCGCACCGATATTTGGGTCAATTATGGGCGGCGTTTTACGCCTGATGAATATTGAGCCAGATGCATTACAAACAGGCGATAAAAACGAAATCGTGAACAGTCAAAAAGAGGTTAAAAGTGGCAGATCGTAATCTTTGTGATCTTCTCGCACCTTTTGGTGTGAGCACAACAAATATCTCACTACGTGAGATGACGCTAGACAGCCGAAAGGCTGCTGCGGGTGATCTGTTTATTGCGATAAAAGGCCATCAGTCAGACGGTAGACACTATATACCTCAAGCTATTGCACAAGGTGTGTCTGCGGTGATAGCAGAAGCACAAGATGAAGCGGAAGAAGGGGAAGTCCGTTTTATTCATGGTGTCCCGGTTATTTATCTTAGTGACCTTAATAACCGTTTATCCGCTTTAGCTGGCGAATTTTATCATCAACCATCATCACAAATGAAATTAGTGGGTGTTACTGGTACGAATGGTAAAACGACCACGACTCAGCTAATCGCACAGTGGGCTAAAGGGCTCGGTGAAATTAGTGCGGTGATGGGAACCGTAGGGAATGGTTTACTGGGTCATGTATCTCCGAGTGAGAACACAACCGGTTCAGCCGTTGATATTCAACTTGAATTGACACAATTATTGCAGCAGAAAGCCACATTAACGGCAATGGAAGTTTCCTCTCACGGTTTAGTGCAAGGGCGTGTTGCCGCACTCAATTTTGATGCTGCTGTATTTACTAATTTAAGCCGTGATCACCTTGACTATCATGGTGATATGGCAAGTTATGAAGACGCTAAGTGGCTATTGTTCTCCACGCATCTTGCGAAAACGCAAATAATTAATGCAGATGATGAAGTGGGATTAAAATGGTTACAACGCTTACCGCAAGCTTGCGCGGTTTCAATGGAAAACCGTTTGCCGAATAATTGGCAGGGGCCGTGGTTACAAACGACGAATGTGGATTACCACGATAAAGGTGCAACGATTCATTTTGATTCCTCATGGGGCAATGGCAGCTTTGAAAGCCCTCTGATGGGTGCCTTTAATGTCAGCAATTTACTGCTAGCCATGGCAACTTTGCTAATGATGGAATATCCATTAACACAATTATTAGCCGCGACAAAATACCTCGAGCCCGTTTGTGGACGAATGGAAGTTTTCAGTGCGCCGGGTAAGCCGACGGTGGTGGTTGACTATGCACATACCCCTGATGCATTAGAGAAAGCCCTTGCTGCTGCGCGTTTACATTGCAAAGGCCAGCTATGGTGCGTCTTTGGCTGTGGTGGTGATAGGGACAAAGGCAAACGCCCATTAATGGGGGCTGCGGCTGAAGAGTGGGCAGATAAAGTCGTCATTACTGATGATAACCCCCGCAGCGAAGAGCCATTAGCGATTATTAATGACATCATGGCAGGGGTTTTAGATTCTACTCGTGTACTGGCTATTCCAGGACGTCCTGAAGCCGTAACGAACACCATCTTACAAGCCGCCGTGGATGATGTGATCCTCATCGCAGGTAAAGGTCACGAAGACTATCAAATTATTGGTCAACGCAGGTTAGATTATTCAGACCGCTTAACGGTGGCAAGACTTTTGGGGGTACTCGCATGATCCCTATTACATTAACGCAACTCGCAGACGTGATCCACGGCCGCATTATAAAAGCGGCAGAGAGTGAATTGACGATACAAAATGTCAGCACGGATAGCCGTAATATGGGGCAAAACTGTGCATTTATCGCCTTGAAAGGCGAACGCTTTGATGCTCATGATTTTGTTTCACAAGTGGTTATTGACGGTGCTAAGGCGTTAATCGTTGAGCGAGAACTTGATGTTGATTGCCCACAAGTTATTGTTGATGATACACGTATTGCGATGGGGAAATTGGCGGCTTGGGTTCGCCAACAATGTAAAGCCAAAGTGGTTGGTTTAACAGGCTCTTCAGGTAAAACCTCCGTCAAAGAGATGACCGCATCAATTTTATCCGAGCGTGGTAATACACTTTATACCGCAGGAAACCTAAATAATGACATCGGCGTACCGCTAACACTGTTTCGATTAACCCCTGAATATGATTTTGCGGTTATCGAAATGGGTGCGAACCATCCGAATGAAATCGCGTATACCACCAATTTAGTGAAACCTGAAACGGCTTTGGTGAATAACTTATTTGGTGCGCATCTTGCCGGTTTTGGTTCTCCCGAAGGTGTCGCGAAAGCAAAAGGTGAAATCTACCAAGGCTTACCTGATGAAGGTACTGCGATTGTTAACCTTGATAGCTATAGTGATAAATGGCAATTTCAACCGCGCCAAACCGTTTGGTATTATTCGTTAACAGCACAAGCAAAAGCAGACTTCTACCCATCGAATATTCAAATCAAACAGTTAACCACTGATTTTACCTTGCATACACCTGTTGGACAGGTCGAAATTACCTTGCCATTACCGGGTGAGCACAACATTGCAAATGTATTAGCGGCAAGTGCACTGGCGATTTCTGTAGGCGCCTCCTTGAATGAAATTCAAAACGGATTAGCGAAAACGCAGGCGGTTCCAGGGCGTTTATATCCGGTACGCTTGAGTGAGCAAAAAGTCGTTTTAGATGATACTTACAACGCCAATGACGGCTCAATGATTGCGGCTATCAAAGTACTGGCTAAAATGCCGGGCTACCAAATCTTAGTCGTAGGCGATATGGGCGAGTTGGGTGATTACGCTGATGAATGCCATCAACGTGTAGGTATCGAAGCAAAAAATGCCGGATTAGATAAAGTCCTTAGCGTTGGGCAACTGAGCGAAATTATTAGCCAGTCTAGCGAGTGTGGTGAGCACTTTACATTCAAAAGAGATTTATTAACCCGACTCATCCCGCTGGTTCAGCAGAATGAGGTTGTTTCTATTTTAGTTAAGGGTTCACGCAGCTCCGCGATGGAAGATGTAGTGAATGCATTGAAGGAGTGCTTCGAATGTTAGTCTGGCTTGCCGAAATGTTGGTCCATAAGTTTTCTGTCTTTAACGTCTTTTCTTATCTGACGTTTAGAGCCATTGTCGGTTTGCTGACCGCCCTTGCCATCGCGTTGTGGATGGGGCCACACCTTATTGCTTACTTACAAAAAATGCAGATTGGTCAAGTTGTGCGTAGCGAAGGGCCAGAATCACATTTTAGTAAGCGTGGCACGCCAACCATGGGCGGTTTACTTATTCTGTTCTCTATCACTGTCTCGACTTTATTGTGGGCGCGTTTAGACAACCCCTATGTCTGGTGTGTTCTGCTCGTCCTCGTTGGTTATGGCGTGGTGGGTTTTGTTGATGATTACCGTAAAGTGGTTAGAAAAGATACTCGTGGTTTAATTGCACGTTGGAAATATTTTTGGCAATCAGCTTTGGCCTTGGTTGTCGCATTTTCCATGTATGCGATTGGTAAAGATACCGCGGCGACTCAGCTAGTCGTACCATTTTTCAAAGATGTTATGCCACAGCTTGGTTTGCTTTATATCTTATTAGCTTACTTTGTCATTGTTGGAACCAGTAATGCTGTTAATTTAACCGATGGCCTTGATGGCTTAGCTATCATGCCGACGGTTTTTGTTGCCGCTGGTTTTGCCCTTGTCGCTTGGGCAACAGGTAACGTTAATTTTGCGAGTTACCTACACATTCCATTCCTACCTCACGCGGGTGAGTTGGTGATTGTTTGTACCGCAATCGTCGGTGCAGGACTTGGGTTTTTATGGTTTAACACTTACCCAGCGCAAGTATTTATGGGGGATGTCGGCTCCCTGGCACTTGGGGGAGCATTAGGCACAATCGCGGTATTGCTGCGCCAAGAGTTTTTACTTGTCATCATGGGCGGTGTGTTTGTCGTTGAAACACTGTCAGTCATATTACAAGTGGGTTCATTTAAGTTACGTGGACAAAGAATTTTCCGTATGGCGCCAATTCACCATCATTATGAATTGAAAGGCTGGCCTGAACCACGCGTGATCGTGCGTTTTTGGATCATTTCCTTAATGTTAGTCCTCATTGGGCTAGCGACATTGAAGGTGCGTTAAGATGGCACAAAAAATGGGTCGATTATTGCTTGGGGATGTATACCAAGGTAAAAAAGTGGTCATTATCGGGCTAGGGTTAACCGGCCTGTCATGTGTTCGCTTTTTTCTCGACCGTGGTGTTGTTCCTCGTGTGATGGATACCCGTGCTACCCCGCCGGGACTTGATGAGCTTCCTGAAAATGTTGTTTGTCACTGTGGCAGCTTAAATGATGAATGGTTGCAACAAGCTGATTTAATTGTCGCAAGTCCAGGTATTGCGCTGGCGACGAAGCAGTTGCAACAAGCGGCAGATCGCGGAATTGAAATTGTGGGTGACATTGAGTTGTTCTGCCGTGAGGCCGATGCACCGGTTATTGCTATTACAGGGTCGAATGGGAAAAGCACCGTAACCACTTTAGTAGGTGAAATGGCGAAAGCTGCGGGTATTTCGGTCGGTGTTGGTGGCAATATTGGCATCCCTGCACTGTCATTATTAAATTCAGGTCATACTTTATATGTCTTAGAATTATCCAGCTTTCAACTTGAAACCACATCAAGCTTAAAAGCCTTGGCCGCAACAGTATTGAATATTAGTGAAGATCATATGGATAGATATCCATTAGGCCTTGAACAATACCGTGATGCGAAATTAAAAGTGTATGACAATGCACAAAATTGCATTGTTAATGCCCAAGACTCGTTAACCTTACCTAAAGGCCAGACGCTTAATAAATGCATGAGTTTTGGTGTGAATAATGGCGATTATGTCTTTGATACACAACAACGTGTATTAATCGCCAAAGGGGAAACCGTGTTAGATGTGGCACAAATGCATTTAACTGGGCAACACAATTATATGAATGCGCTCGCTGCTCTTGCATTAGCCGATACGGCAGGTATTGAACGAAATGCTAGCCTTCAAGTATTAAAAGAATATGCGGGTTTAGTACACCGTTTTCAGTTGGTGTTGTTTAACAACGGTGTTCGTTGGATTAACGACTCTAAAGCGACCAATGTGGGAAGCACTGAAGCGGCGTTAAATGGTTTACATGTGGATGGCACGATTTATTTATTACTCGGTGGAGATGGTAAGTCTGCGGATTTTTCTTCACTAAAACAGTATATTACTGCGGATAACTACCGGCTTTATTGTTTTGGTCGCGATGGAAAAGCTTTGGCTCAGTTAGCACCAGAGAAGTCAGTACTCACTGAAACGATGGAACAAAGTATGAGGCAATTGGCACCATTACTGAAAGATGGAGATATGGTGCTGTTATCGCCAGCCTGTGCAAGTTTGGATCAATTCAAAAGTTTTGAACAGCGTGGTGATGTGTTCGCTAAATTAGCCAAGGAGTTAGGTTAATGACGATACCGGGTGCTGCGCGCATAAAAAATTGGGTCATAGGCGAAAAACATGGCGTGATTTCGGGCACGACACTCTACGACCGTACGCTGGTATGGTTGGCATTCGGCTTAGCAGCAATTGGTTTTATTATGGTGACTTCAGCATCGATGCCTGTAGGCCAACGATTGACAGAAGACCCGTTTTATTTTGCCAAGCGAGATATGGTTTACATCGTTATTGCCTTTATTCTTGTTTTAGTTGTCATGCGGATATCAATGGCAACATGGGAAAAATATAGCTTTGTGTTATTAATGATTTCCCTCGGTTTATTGGCAATAGTATTGGTTGCAGGTAGCTCCGTTAATGGCGCTTCACGTTGGATAGATGTGGGTGTTGTGAAAATTCAGCCCGCAGAAATTTCAAAATTTGCCCTATTTTGCTATGTATCAAGTTATTTAGTGCGCAAATCCGATGAAGTCCGTACACGTTTTCTTGGTTTTGTAAAACCGATGTGTATTCTGATCGCAATGTCGCTATTGCTGTTGCTGCAACCCGATTTAGGTACAGTAGTCGTGTTAGTCGTCACCACGCTGGGACTGCTTTTTCTCGCAGGTGCAAGGCTGGCCCCCTTTATTATTGGTATTGCAGGTTGTGCTGTTGGTGTACTGGCATTGATTTGGTTCGAGCCATATCGTTTGCGCCGTGTTACGTCGTTTTTAAATCCGTGGGATGATCCTTTTGGAAGCGGTTATCAGTTGACTCAATCATTGATGGCATTTGGTCGCGGTGAGTTGTTTGGTCAAGGGTTAGGAAATTCAGTACAAAAATTAGAATATTTACCCGAAGCGCATACCGATTTTATTTTTTCAGTACTCGCCGAAGAGCTTGGCTATATTGGTGTCGTACTTGTTTTGATTATGGTTTTTATGCTGGCATTTAGGGCGATGATGATAGGCCGCCGTGCGTTGCTCTCTAATCAGCTGTTTGGTGGTTACTTAGCTTGTTCGATTGGTATTTGGTTTACATTCCAAGCCCTTGTTAATGTTGGAGCGGCAGCAGGGATGTTACCCACGAAAGGGCTCACATTACCGTTAATTAGTTATGGTGGTTCGAGCCTATTAGTGATGTCAGCGGCGATAGCAATATTATTGCGTATAGATTTTGAAACACGCCTTGAAAAGGCACAAGCATTTGTAAGGAGTACCAAATGAGTCAGGCAAAAAAATTACTCGTCATGGCTGGTGGAACTGGGGGACATGTTTTTCCGGGCTTAGCGGTGGCGCATTATTTGCAGGCTCAAGGTTGGGAAATTCGCTGGTTGGGCACGGCCGATCGTATGGAAGCGACACTCGTGCCTAAACATGGCATTGAAATTGAATTTATTCAGATTTCAGGTCTAAGAGGCAAAGGCCTTGTCGCGATGCTTGGAGCGCCTTGGCGTATTTACAAAGCAATTGGCCAAGCGAAAGCAATCATTAAACACTATCAGCCCGATGCCGTCTTAGGAATGGGGGGGTATGTTTCAGGCCCCGGTGGTATAGCCGCTTGGCAATGTGGTGTCCCTGTTGTACTGCATGAGCAAAATGGTATCGCGGGTTTGACGAACAAATGGCTATCGCGAATTGCCAAAAGAGTATTGCAAGCATTCCCAGGTGCTTTTCCAGATGCGCCCGTTGTTGGTAATCCGGTGCGTGATGATGTGCTAGCCTTGCCATCGCCACAAGAGCGCTTAACCGGTCGTGAAGGTGCTATACGCGTTTTGGTTGTGGGTGGAAGTCAAGGGGCACGTATTTTAAATCAAGTCATGCCTGTTGTTGCTCAAAAAACAAACAAACAGTTAAATATATGGCATCAAGCTGGAAAAGGCAGTAAGGAATCTACTGAAGCATTGTATAATGAGTATCTGCAAGATTCAGTCAATTCCGAGTATAAAGTTACTGAATTTATTGACGATATAGCGCAAGCTTATGCATGGGCAGATATTGTAATTTGTCGCTCAGGCGCATTAACTGTCAGTGAAGTTGCAGCAGCAGGTTTACCTGCCATATTTGTTCCTTTTCAGCATAAAGACCGTCAGCAATATTGGAATGCTTTACCATTAGAAAAAGCAGGCGCTGCAAAAATTATCGAGCAGCCACAATTTACAGCAGAGGCGGTTGCTATCTTGTTAGAACAATGGGATAGAGCAGAATTATTATCGATGGCCGAAAAAGCGCGTAGCTGCGCAATTACGAATGCGACTGAGCGTGTTGCCGCTGTAATTTGCGAAGTGGCAAAATGATTCGGCCGTTATAAGCCAAAATTGATACAGAATTAATTAATAAGCGAAGACATATAGTGAATACACAACAATTAGCGAAATTAAGAACATCAGTGCCAGAAATGAGAAGAGTCAGGCACATCCATTTTGTCGGCATCGGCGGTGCTGGCATGGGTGGTATCGCTGAAGTGTTGGCAAATGAAGGTTATGAAATTAGTGGTTCGGACTTGGCTCCAAATGCAGTGACTCAGCAATTAACCAATTTGGGCGCAACAATTTATTTTAATCACCGCCCTGAAAATGTTGAAAATGCCAGTGTTGTGGTGGTTTCTACAGCCATTTCTGCTGAAAATCCAGAAATTCAAGCGGCAAATGAATTACGGATACCCGTTATTCGTCGTGCAGAGATGTTGGCTGAATTAATGCGTTATCGTCATGGAATTGCTGTGGCGGGTACGCACGGAAAAACAACCACGACTGCGATGATTTCAGGTATTTATGCGCAAGCAGGCCTAGATCCAACATTTGTGAATGGTGGGTTAGTGAAATCAGCAGGTACGCATGCCCGTTTAGGTAGCAGTCGCTATCTCATCGCAGAGGCCGATGAAAGTGATGCATCGTTCTTACATTTACAGCCTTTGGTTGCGGTAGTCACGAACATTGAAGCTGACCATATGGACACCTATCAGGGCAACTTTGAAAATTTAACGGATACTTTCATTAATTTTCTGCATAACTTGCCTTTCTATGGTCGTGCTGTGATGTGTATTGATGACCCAGTGATCCGTACATTACTGCCAAGAATTGGTCGTTACATCACCACTTATGGTTTTAGTGAAGATGCTGATGTCAGAATTATCAAGTACGAGCAAAAAGGCAACCAAGGGTTCTTTACTATTGCTCGTGAAGGAATGCCTGAGCTAACTGTCGTTTTAAACGCACCGGGTCGCCATAACGCATTGAATGCGACAGCGGCAGTTGCAGTAGCAACAGAAGAAGGCATTGATGACCTTCATATTTTGACTGCTTTGGTTGAATTCCAAGGAACAGGACGCCGCTTTGATTTCCTCGGGAATTATGCATTACGTCATGTCAATGGCAAAGAAGGCGAAGTGATGCTGGTTGATGACTATGGCCATCACCCGACGGAAGTGGATGCAACAATTAAAGCAGCAAGAGCAGGGTGGCCGGATAAACGCATTGTCATGGTTTTTCAGCCACATCGTTATTCGCGTACACGCGATTTATATGATGACTTTGCCAACGTATTGAGTCAGGTAGATGTACTGCTAATGCTTGAAGTATATGCCGCCGGGGAAAAAGCTGTGCCCGGTGCAGACAGCCGCTCATTATGCAGAACGATTCGTAATCGTGGTCAGGTAGATCCAATTTTTGTGGCAGATCCTGAACAAGTCAGCCATATCTTGGCTCAGGCACTTGATGATAATGATTTAATTTTAGTTCAAGGCGCAGGAAATATTGGTAAAATAGCCAAAACCCTTGCTGAAACAAAATTACAGCCACCAATGGTTGAGGAATGAGCATGACAGAGAAAGTTGCGGTTTTATTAGGAGGAACATCTGCTGAACGTGAGGTTTCACTTCAGTCAGGAAGCGCTGTGCTAAAAGGGCTTTGCCAAGCAGGCATTGACGCGCACCCTATTGATACCAAAGATTTCCCTGTGGTGACACTAAAAGAAGCCGGTTTTGATAAAGTCTTTATCGCATTACATGGTCGCGGCGGTGAAGACGGTACTATCCAAGGCATGCTTGAATTTCTCGGTCTTCCATACACAGGCAGTGGTGTAATGGCCTCAGCCTTAAGTATGGATAAGCTAAGAACTAAACAACTTTGGCAAGGTGCTGAGCTGAGTGTATCGCCTTATATCTCGTTGACGAAACAGCAATATACACAAATGACTGAAGCGCAAATTGCTCAGCAAGCTAAGCCTCTTGGATTGCCATTGATAGTTAAACCAAGCTTGGAAGGCTCAAGTGTTGGTATGAGTAAAGTTGATAGTTTAGATAAATTATCCTCAGCCATTGAACTGGCATTTGAATTTGACGAAACATTGCTAATTGAAAAATGGTTGAGTGGTCCTGAATATACGGTTGCTGTGTTGGGTAATGAAACATTACCGTCAATTCGTATTCAACCACCGGGTATTTTTTATGACTATGAAGCAAAGTATCTCTCTGATGAGACTCAATATTTTTGCCCAAGTGGTTTAGATGCTCAGCGAGAATCTGAACTTGCGACGCTTGCGATGCAAGCATATCAAGCGGTGGGTTGTCGTGGATGGGGTCGAGTTGATGTCATGCAAGACAGTGACGGCCAATTTTATTTGCTTGAGGTGAATACTTCACCGGGCATGACTAGCCATAGCCTTGTGCCGATGGCAGCGAATCAAGCAGGATTGGATTTCTCACAATTAGTTGTGCGTATTTTGGAATTGGCTCGTTGATATGTCACAGGCAGCGTTAAACGTAAAGCATCATCAGAATAAGGGGAACGATGAAGATCCCCATTCAGGACCGAGTAATGGTGCTTTTCTGAGCGGATTGTTCTTCTTCTTAGTGGTTGTGAGTACAATCGTTTGGAGTGGTTGGACTGTGATGACTTGGATGAAGGACGCAGATAGGCTGCCAATGTCAAAGTTAGTCCTGACAGGCGAGCGTCACTACACCAAAAACGATGATGTTAGGAAAGCAATTTTGTCCCTTGGTCAGCCGGGCACATTTATGACCGTAGACGTTAATGCTATCCAAAATCAAATTAGTATGATGCCTTGGATCCGCCAAGTTACTGTGCGTAAACAATGGCCAGATGAGTTAAAGATCCACATCGTTGAGTATGTTCCTTTCGCAAGATGGAATGATCAAAATATGGTGGATGGTGAAGGTCGAGTATTTACGCTTCCAGCAAGTGAAAATAGTAAAGGCGATTATGTCTTACTGTATGGACCGCAAGGAAGCCAGACCGAAGTACTTAAAGAATATTCTGTACTAAAAAATATTCTAGCGAAGCATAATATAAAGTTAAAATCGGTATCGATGACAGCGCGACATGCTTGGCAGGTTATTTTAGATAACGATGTGCGAATCGAGCTAGGCAAAAAAGAGGTATTAGAGCGGTTAAATCGGTTCCTTGAGCTTTATCCGCTTTTGCAGCAAACAACGGACAAACGCGTCGACTATGTTGACCTACGTTATACCAGTGGTGCTGCGGTGGGGTGGGCACCTTTATTGGTTGACGCACCACCGGGGTTTCAATAATGAACATTGCTAATAATTCAAATTAGGCAGAAGCAAATGATTAAAACAACGGACAGAAAATTAGTGGTAGGCCTTGAAATTGGAACTTCCAAGGTATCGGCCCTTGTTGGCGAAATTCTGCCCGATGGTATGGTTAATATTATCGGGGTGGGAAGTTGTCCATCTCGTGGAATGGATAAAGGCGGCGTCAACGACCTAGAATCGGTCGTAAAATGTGTACAAAGAACCATTGACCAAGCTGAATTAATGGCAGATTGCCAAATATCTTCTGTCTATCTCGCATTATCAGGCAAGCACGTTAGCTGCCAGAACGAAATTGGGATGGTACCTATATCGGAAGAAGAGGTAACACAGGAAGATGTGGATAGCGTTGTTCATACTGCAAAATCAGTTCGAGTGCGCGATGAACATCGAATTTTACATGTGATTCCGCAAGAATTTGCCATTGATTACCAAGAAGGTATCAAAAATCCGGTTGGGTTATCCGGTGTTCGTATGCAAGCGAAAGTCCATTTGATTACCTGCCATAACGATATGGCAAAGAATATTGTTAAAGCGGTTGAGCGTTGTGGATTAAAAGTTGATCAGCTTATTTTTGCAGGTCTTGCTGCAAGCTATGCCGTATTAACAGA
The DNA here is from genome assembly GCF_001655055.1 of Providencia heimbachae ATCC 35613. Classification (GTDB taxonomy): domain Bacteria; phylum Pseudomonadota; class Gammaproteobacteria; order Enterobacterales; family Enterobacteriaceae; genus Providencia; species Providencia heimbachae. The sequence continues at coordinate 77,125 of NZ_LXEW01000047.1, forward strand.
AGATGAGCGTGAATTAGGCGTATGCGTTGTTGATGTCGGTGGCGGCACCATGGATATGGCTGTTTATACGGGTGGCGCTTTACGTCATACCAAGGTCATTCCTTACGCAGGTAATGTGGTCACCAGTGATATCGCCTATGCTTTTGGTACACCACCCACTGACGCGGAAGCGATTAAAGTGCGTCACGGTTGTGCAGTCGGTTCTATCGTAAGTAAAGATGAAACTGTCGAGGTGCCGAGTGTTGGTGGGCGTCCACCGAGAAGTTTACAGCGCCAAACCTTAGCAGAAGTGATTGAGCCACGTTATACTGAGTTGTTGAATTTAGTTAATGAAGAAATTTTAAATTTACAGGAACAGTTACGCCAACAAGGTGTCAAACACCATTTGGCAGCGGGTATTGTCTTGACAGGCGGTGCCGCACAAATTGACGGATTAGTCGAGTGCGCACAGAAAGTCTTTCATACGCAGGTTAGAATTGGTACACCGCTGAATATTACAGGATTAACGGATTATGCGCAGGAGCCATACTACTCAACGGCAGTCGGGCTTCTGCATTACGGTAAAGAAAGCCATTTAGGCGATGATACCGAGATAGAAAAACGTTCTTCAGTGGGCGGATGGTTTAGTAAAATCACCAGCTGGCTAAGAAAAGAATTTTAATTTTTATTCAGAAGCATATTATTAGCTTCGCAAGTAGTAAGCACAATACGGAGAGACATTATGTTTGAACCAATGGAGCTAACCAATGATGCGGTGATTAAAGTCATCGGCGTTGGTGGCGGCGGCGGCAACGCTGTTGAACACATGGTGCGTGAGCGTATCGAAGGCGTTGAGTTCTTCGCTGTGAACACTGACGCACAAGCCCTGCGTAAAACCGCAGTCGGACAAACTATCCAGATCGGTACAGGTATTACCAAAGGTCTGGGTGCTGGCGCAAACCCTGAAGTTGGCCGCAATGCCGCTGAAGAAGACCGTGAAGCATTACGCAATGCCCTTGATGGTGCAGACATGGTTTTCATCGCAGCAGGTATGGGCGGTGGTACTGGTACTGGTGCGGCTCCGGTCGTTGCCGAAGTTGCCAAAGAATTGGGAATTCTAACGGTTGCTGTTGTGACTAAGCCATTCAATTTTGAAGGCAAAAAGCGCATGGCATTCGCAGAAGCTGGTATCACTGAGTTATCTAAGCATGTTGACTCATTGATCACTATTCCTAACGACAAATTACTGAAAGTTCTTGGTCGTGGTATCTCTTTACTGGATGCTTTTGGTGCGGCAAATGACGTACTTAAAGGCGCAGTACAAGGTATTGCAGAACTGATTACTCGCCCTGGTTTGATGAACGTGGACTTTGCTGACGTACGTACTGTTATGTCAGAAATGGGCTACGCGATGATGGGTTCAGGTGTTGCTCGTGGCGAAGACAGAGCGGAAGAAGCGGCTGAAATGGCAATTTCTAGCCCACTTCTAGAAGATATCGACTTATCTGGCGCTCGCGGTGTGTTAGTCAACATCACTGCTGGTTTCGATCTGCGTTTAGATGAGTTTGAAACGGTAGGTAACACTATCCGTGCATTCGCATCTGACAACGCAACGGTAGTCATCGGTACTTCTCTCGACCCAGAAATGCACGAAGAGCTGCGTGTAACCGTTGTTGCTACAGGTATTGGTATGGATAAACGTCCAGAAATTACTTTAGTTAGCAATAAAATGTCACAGCAAACGTCAATGGAGCAACGCTATCAGCAGATGCAAAATAGCATGTCTTCATTAACAGAAGAGAAACCAGCGGCTAAAGCGGTCAATGACCAAAATACGCAAACAAATAAAGAACCAGATTATCTCGATATTCCTGCGTTCTTGCGTAAGCAGGCCGATTAATTTTATTTATATTGGATTCTCCGCTTTTTGTGCTAAAATTTCCTACTGGTTATCCTGTATGATAATCAGTAGGACTTATAACATTGCGAGAAATATACGATGATCAAACAACGGACACTTAAACGTATTATTAAAGCGACTGGTGTTGGTTTACATACCGGCAAGAAAGTTACGCTTACTTTACGTCCAGCGCCGGCAAACACCGGGGTCATCTACCGTCGTACTGACCTTAATCCACCGGTTGATTTTCCGGCAGATGCGAAATCAGTTCGCGATACCATGTTATGTACTTGCTTAGTCAACGAAGATAACGTGCGTATTTCAACTGTTGAGCACTTGAATGCTGCTTTAGCAGGGTTAGGTATCGATAACATTGTTATTGAAGTCAATGCGCCTGAAATCCCGATCATGGATGGCAGTGCAGCACCATTTGTTTTCTTACTACTTGATGGTGGTATTGAAGAATTAAATAGTGCAAAGAAATTCTTACGTATTAAAGAAACGGTACGTGTTGAAGATGGTGATAAGTGGGCTGAAATGAAACCTTACAATGGCTTCAGTCTTGACTTTACTATCGATTTCCAACACCCGGCTATTGATAGCAGTACTCAAAGCTACGCACTTGATTTCTCAGCGGAATCATTTGTTAATCAAATCAGTCGTGCACGTACCTTTGGTTTTATGCGTGATATCGAATATCTGCAATCGAAGGGCTTATGCTTAGGCGGTAGTTTCGACTGTGCTATCGTTGTTGATGACTATAGAGTTCTCAATGAAGATGGCTTACGTTTTGAAGATGAATTTGTTCGTCACAAAATGCTTGATGCAATTGGTGACCTGTTTATGTGTGGGCATAATATTATTGGTGCATTTACTGCATTCAAATCTGGACACGCACTGAACAACAAACTTCTACAGGCAGTTCTTGCAAAAGAATCCGCTTGGGATTTGGTCACATTTGAAGATGAAGCAGAATTGCCAGTGGCATTCAAAGCACCTTCAGCAGTATACGCATAAGAAATTATGCAGCTATATCTGAATATAATTTAGTCAGGTTAGCCCTTTCTGTTGGTTGCACTAGTACTCTCTCCGGCTAGTGCAGCCAGCCGCTCAAATCTCTCTTTTAATCCTTTTGGACTTCTCTGCGCCAGTCTTAATAACTGCTGTGCTGTCTCAATACTTATCCTTCTTTCACTCATATTTTGCTTAGTTGAGACTGTTTGCTTATTCATTGAGCTGTTTTGCTTGGTTTTTCGCATGAGATCAGGATTGATTCTGATGTCGATAGAAGATAAAGATGGTAGAATAGACGTTCTTAATGCGGAAAGTAGGTTTATTTTTTCATAATTAAGGCGAGTCATCCAACTGGCATTAGCCACTTCAATGACTATAATATTATTTCGGTAGTTCGCAACACGGCACATTGGTTTAATTTCGGTCGGCAGTAAACTCTTCACCGCCTTGTTCAGTTTTATAATCGCTTTTGCGTTTCGCTGAATAAGCTGTAAAGGGCTCGACGATTTAGCCAAAGATTCATCGAGAACATCAAAAAGTGCTTGTGGATGACTGTCTCTCATTTTTTGCTCCGGCTGATTATGACTGAAAAATTATATGCAAGAAATAATATATACTAAGTATTCAAATCGCATGTAATTCAAGATGTGAAAAATTTTGTGTTAAATCTATTGTAACAGACAAATTATATAAGAGTTTGATGGGCATTTTAAATTTTTGGCGACAACTTGGTAGAAAATACTTTTGGTCACACCTTTTGTTAGGTGTTGTGGCTACGGGTGTCGGCTTGCCTACGATCTTAAATGCACTGTCTGAACTACAGCATACTCAAGTTAACTCTTCACCTGCTAATCGTCAAAGCCAAGCTGTTAACGCTTTCGATAATCTATTTGCACAACAGAATTCTCAACGCTCTTCTTCTTCATCATCCTATTCCGTTAATTATTGGCAGCAGCATGCGGTAAGAAATGTCATTAGACAACTTACGTTTGCTTTTTCTGCTAATGAAGATGATGAGTCGAATAAGCAAGCAGCACAGAAAGAACAACTTCTTGCTCCTCAGTTAATGCTAGACACATTGTATGCAATGTTGGCACAGCGTTCACTTCAATGGGATATAAATATTGCTCAAACAAGCAGCTATATTTATCCACCTTTCATTACATATCAACCCGCAATTTGGGTTGCTCAGGTACATGGCATACGGGCTGGTCCTGTTTCTGCTTAATTATCTTTTTTGATACGGCTAGCACATGCTTATGTGCGGCATGTTATCGTTGAAAATTATTATCACTAAAATAACCAATTGATTTACCTGAGATTAAAAAATATGTTTACAAAATTACTAACGAAAGTTTTTGGTAGCCGTAATGATCGTACGCTACGTCGTCTACGTAAAGAAGTCGAAAAAGTTAATCGCTTAGAGCCAGAATTTGAAAAACTGACAGATGACGAGCTGAAAGCAAAAACGATTGAATTCCGTGAGCGTTTAAGTAAAAAAGAAAGTCTTGAAAGCCTCATTCCTGAAGCATTTGCAACGGTACGTGAAGCTAGCAGACGTGTATTTGGTATGCGTCATTTCGATGTGCAGCTTATAGGTGGTATGGTTTTAAACGAACGCTGTATTGCGGAAATGCGTACGGGTGAAGGTAAAACGTTAACCGCTACATTGCCAGCTTACCTTAATGCACTCACGGGTAAAGGTGTCCACGTTATTACCGTGAATGACTACTTGGCAAAACGTGATGCTGAAAACAACCGTCCATTATTTGAATTTTTAGGTTTAACCGTTGGGATTAACCTGTCAGGTATGGCACCGCCTGCAAAACGTGAAGCCTATGCAGCAGATATTACTTACGGTACTAACAACGAATTTGGTTTTGACTATTTACGTGACAATATGGCATTTAGCCCTGAAGAACGTGTCCAACGTAAATTACATTATGCTTTGGTGGATGAAGTCGACTCAATCCTTATCGATGAGGCGCGTACGCCACTGATCATTTCAGGACCAGCAGAAGATAGCTCAGAATTATATCAAAAAGTTGATAAACTGATCCCTCACTTGCAGCGTCAAGAAAAAGAAGATTCAGATAAATTCCAAGGTGAAGGCCATTTCTCGGTAGATGAAAAAGCCCGCCAAGTCACGATTACTGAACGTGGATTGGTCTTGATTGAGGAGTTGTTAGCGAAAGAAGGCTTAATGGATGAAGGGGAATCGTTATATTCACCGACTAACATTATGCTGATGCATCACGTAATGGCGGGCCTACGCGCTCATGCATTATTCACACTTGATGTTGACTACATTGTTAAAGATAACCAAGTCATTATTGTTGATGAGCATACTGGTCGTACAATGGAAGGCCGTCGTTGGTCGGATGGTCTACATCAGGCAGTAGAAGCAAAAGAAGGTGTTGAAATTCAAAATGAAAACCAAACACTTGCCTCTATTACATTCCAGAACTATTTCCGCTTGTATGAAAAATTAGCGGGTATGACGGGTACCGCAGATACAGAAGCTTTCGAATTTAGCTCTATCTATAAATTAGACACTATTGTTATCCCAACTAACCGTCCAATGGTGCGTAAAGATTTACCTGATCTTGTTTATATGAATGAAGCTGATAAATACGAAGCTATTATTGAGGATATCCGAGAAAGAACAGCGAACGGTCAGCCTGTTCTGGTCGGTACTATCTCAATCGAAAAATCAGAATTAATTTCAAATGCACTCAACAAGGCAAAAATTGCGCATAACGTTTTGAATGCGAAATTCCACGCAATGGAAGCGGATATTATCGCTAACGCGGGTCAAGCGGGCGCCGTTACTATCGCAACGAATATGGCAGGACGTGGTACGGATATAGTATTAGGTGGTAGCTGGCAGTCAGAAGTTGCAGCCTTAGAAGAGCCGACAAAAGATCAAATTGATGCTATCAAGGCAGAATGGAAAATTCGTCATGATGCCGTATTGGCTTCAGGTGGTTTGCATATTATTGGTACTGAGCGCCATGAGTCTCGTCGTATCGATAACCAATTACGTGGTCGTGCCGGTCGTCAAGGGGATGCCGGTTCATCTCGTTTCTATCTTTCCATGGAAGATGCTTTGATGCGTATTTTCGCATCTGACCGTGTGACGGGCATGATGAAAAAGCTGGGCATGAAGCCAGGTGAAGCAATTGAGCATCCATGGGTAACTAAAGCAATTGCCAATGCACAGCGTAAAGTCGAAAGCCGTAACTTTGATATTCGTAAGCAATTGCTTGAGTATGATGATGTTGCAAGTGATCAACGTCGTGCTATCTATAGTCAACGTAATGAATTACTGGACGGTGGTGATATCAAAGAAACCGTTGATAGCATTCGTGAAGATGTCTTAAAAACAACAATGGATGCTTATATTCCACCGCAATCGTTAGAAGAAATGTGGGATATCGAAGGGCTACATCAGCGTCTTGTGAATGACTTTGATCTTGATTTGCCAATGAAAGAATGGCTCGATAAAGAGCCTGAGCTTCATGAAGAAACACTTCGTGAGCGCATTATGGAAAAAGCGATCGAAGTTTATCAGCGCAAAGAAGAAATTGTTGGTGAAGAAGCCATGCGTAACTTTGAGAAAGGTGTCATGCTGCAAACGCTTGATACCTTATGGAAAGAACACTTGGCGGCAATGGATTATCTACGTCAAGGTATCCATTTGCGTGGTTATGCACAAAAAGATCCAAAACAAGAATACAAGCGTGAATCTTTCAGCATGTTTGCAAATATGCTTGAAGCATTGAAGTATGAAGTGATTAGCACTTTATCTAAAGTACAAGTGCGTTTACCTGAAGAAGTTGAAGCATTAGAGCAACAACGTCGTGAAGAAGCCGAGCGTTTAGCTAAAAGACAGCAGCTTAGCCATGAGGAAAGTGCTGAATCATTAATGACCGAAACTGAAGCGAAAATTGCAACTCAGGGGCACAAAATTGGTCGTAATGACCCATGCCCTTGTGGGTCAGGTAAAAAATACAAACAATGCCATGGTCGTTTAAACTAATCATTAATCGATTAATAGCCAAACAATAAGGCGGGGAAACCCGCCTTTTTAACGAAGAAATTATGGAAAAAAAACATCTACATATTGCTGCGGGCATTATTCGTAATGCTCAGCAACAAATATTTATTACCGAGCGCCCAGATGGCACACATATGGCTGGCTTTTGGGAGTTTCCCGGTGGGAAATTAGAAAAAGGTGAGGAAGCTGAAGAGGCTTTAGTCCGTGAACTGGAAGAAGAAGTTGGGATTATTGTTACTGAGAGTCAACTATTTCATCGTGTTGATCACGAGTTTGATGATCGATTCATTACACTTTATTTCTTTATTGTATCTAATTGGGATAATGAACCGTACGGAAAAGAAGGGCAAAAATCTCGCTGGATAGAGCAAAAAGATTTAGTTGCAAATGAATTCCCTCCTGCTAATCGCGTTATTGTGGATATGCTAACTAAGTGAAATTAGCTGCAATAATAGTCATGACGTATTGAAGATTAAGTGGAAACTATATTAGCTATCTATATTTTCCACTTTTAACTGAATGGATACCTAATAATTATTATCAGGCTGCTCACTCCAATTATCACTGTCAGATATATCTCCTTGGCTTTCAATGCGCTTTTCTTCGCTCGCCCATTCACCGAGGTCGATTAATTGGCAGCGTTTGCTACAAAATGGTCTAAAAGGGCTATTTTCATTCCAAACTACAATTTTTTGACAAGTTGGGCAGTTAACTTCAATAACTTCATTCATAAATTGGTTTCTCTAATCTATTTTTCTTTAACTTAACAGCATGATAACTCAAAGCGAATAACCTCGGGTAGTATACCATTTTCACTGTCAATATGAAGAAAACGCAGGGCAAAACGTGTTTTATGTCCTGAAATCTGAGGATAAATTAAGTGGTCTGCCGCGAGTTTTATGCGGAGTAATTCTTTGCCTTCAACACTATCTTGATAGAAACCGTTATTAGATTTTTTGATTTCAAAAGTGCCTGATTGACGTATTAATGTGAGGACTGTTTGTAGCGCATCTTTTAATGGCGCGATGCTATCAAGCCAGCTTTTAATTGTTCTATCTCTTTCAGATTGTTGGATATTCAACCAAAGCTGTAAGGTGGGCAAGTCGAAACTACAGCATCCGCCAGGAATACTTAAGCGTTGGCGAACCATACTAATAATTTTATCTGTTCTAAGCTGATGACCAAACCTTGCTGCAGACATGAGATGGGTGATTTTAGCTGATAGGTCATTAAGTAAAGAAGTGATTAACTCATTATCGACATTTGGTGATTCTGCCCATGTGGACAGGCGAGAACGATGTTTCTCAAGCTCTTTTATTAGATCAGAGCGAACTTCACCTCGATCAAGTATTTCTATCAATTCTGAAACCGAACGAAAAAAAGCAATACCCGATGAATAGGAGGTAATATTACTGAGTTCAAAAATTTGTGATAAAAGGGTTTCAAGGCGTAACCAAGAACGGATTTTTTCATTCATTGGGTATTCATAGGTAATGAAATTTGTTTCAGTTAGTTCGCCCATTTTTTATCCTGTTTTCTTGTTTTCCGATAGTGTCAAATATAGGTTATGAAGTGTTGCTACCTTATCTTTGATATTGGTGTCATTGGTATGATTTGTGATCACATCATTAGCATAAGATAATCGTTTCTCTCTACTAGCCTGAGCTTCCAATATATTGCTGACTTGTTCCTGACTAATATTATCTCGTGCGATTGTTCGTGAAATCTGCTCTTCTCGTGTCACATCGACAACTAAAACTCTATCTGCTAAATGTGAAATATTATTTTCGATTAGTAGTGGAACAACCCATAAAACATAAGGATAATCAGCTTGTTGGAATTGCTTCTGCGTTTCCGTTTGGATCAGTGGATGCAATAAAGCGTTCAACCATTTTTTCTCTTCAACGTTTGAAAAAATAATCGCTCTCAAGTGGCTTCGGTTCAATGTACCGTCAGGGTTGAGAATGTTTTTACCGTAACGTAATACGATAGAATTTAATGCAGGAGTCTCTGGCTCAACGACTTGGCGAGCAATAACGTCTGCATCAACAAGGGGAACTCCAAGTTTTGCAAACTCATTAGCAACTGTTGTTTTACCGCTTCCAATACCGCCTGTTAAAGCAACTATATATGGCATCATATCGTTCGTTTACATATTAAGATAAAAATAGATTACACTGAAACTTGTTGCTTGTCTGCACTCACTTTTGCCAACACCTTATGTGTTAGACATATACCTTTTATATTTTATTTATAGCATAAAGACTCAAATTCTATCCTTTAAATAAGCAATTAAATCCCTGTAATTACATTGCCTAAATTAAATATGGGTAGGTACATAGCAAGCATTATCACTCCAACCAAAACCGCAATCAGTGCAAGAAGAATGGGTTCAAGGCTTTTAAGATTTTTTTCTGTAATGGATATATATTGATCTGAATAGTATTTGAATAAATAATCTGTAAAATAATGAAGCTTATCAGTCTCTTCTGCGATAGAAATAAGTTGAATTGATAATGATGGAAATAATGTGCTTTCTTTCATTGCTACGGATAAAGAATCTCCTTTTATTATCGATAATAGAATATTTTGAATTTCTTTTGTATATTGAGGGCTACGGCTTGTTTCAATCGAGCACTTTAAACACTCTGCTAATGGTAGCCCAGCTTTAATTGTCGAAGATAGTGTTAGAAAATAAATGGTTAAATTATTTAATTTAGTCATCTGATTAATGTATGGCAACAGGAGAAATGATTTTTTAATGTGTGGGGTTATCGAGTTTTTATATTTCATAATGAATAAAAAAGAGACAATTAATAAAATAATTGCCATGTGTATTTTTTCTCTTATAAAACTAGAAATGGAAATCATTATCTGCGTTAAGAATGGAAGTTCATGCTGAAAAGTAGTGTATATATCCTCAAATTGAGGAATGACGAAAATTATCATAACAGATAAAAGAATGAAAGAAAAAATGGAGATTGTTATTGGGTAGCGCAAGGCTTTTTTAATCTGCAGTGATGTTTTTTGATTATGTTCCAGCATTGATGTAATAATTCTAAAACTTTCTTCATATTGACCTGTTTTTTCAGCAATAACAATTAAATTTATGGTTGTGCTATCAAAAATGTTAGAATGTTCTTTTAACTTACTGGATAAGGTTTCACCTTTTTCTAAACCATTTATTGTATGAGAAATAATATCTCTCCAAAAAGGAAGATGGCAATTAGATTTTAAAATTCTCAAGCATTTCAAAATATTAATACCTGATGAAATTAATGTTTTTAATTGATGAAAAAAGTGAGTTTTATAATTTAAATTTTCGGTATTTAATATGAGGATGTTTTTTAATTTTATTTTTAATGGGATTTGGTTTTTATCTATTATTGATAAATAAGCATGTTTTTTGTTTTTAGCAATCAAAGTATCATGAATTACAACATTATTAATACTTAAAGAAATATAAGAATATATAAACATTATTGATGGCCTCCATGTCCAACGGTAGCATAAACCTCTTGTAAATTAGTTTCACCAGAATCAATTAGTTGAATTCCAGATTGCAGTAAACTGACAAAATTATTGTTATTATTCACATCACCCGAAAAAATATTTTGCAGATCTTCATGATAAAGTGATTCATAAATTGCGGTTCTTCCCATAAACCCTGCAAAGCAGTGTTCACATCCTTTGGATGACCATTCATTGATCTTTGTTTTTTCATCAATATTAATTTGTCTGGGGTTAGGTTGCTTACAGTGAGTACATAATTTTCGTACCAATCTTTGCGCTATAACCATTTTTAAACAAGTGCTAAGTTGTGCCTTACTAACACCAAGTTGATCCATGCGTTCAATTGCACTAAACGTACAGTTTGTATGTAATGTTGAAAGAACTAAATGTCCCGTTTGAGCAGCTCTGGTGGCAATTTTTGCAGTTTCCTCATCCCTTATTTCACCGACCATAATAATGTCTGGATCTTGGCGTAATAATGCCCTTAAAATATGAGCAAAGCTAAGCCCATATTTTTCATGAACTTGAATTTGATTTATACCTTGAATTGGGATTTCTATGGGATCCTCTATTGTTGATATGTTTCTTGATGATTGATTCAAAAACTCAAGAGCACTATAGAGCGTTACCGTTTTACCACTTCCGGTAGGGCCAGTAACTAAGATCAATCCTTGGGGTCTATTTAAGTTATTTTTTAATGAATTTAATAGGTCAGAGCACATCCCGAGGTGTTCTAAAGAATATTTTAATTGTGTATTTAAAATTCGTAATACAAGCTTTTCCCCATACAATGTGGGTATGCTCGATAGACGAACACTAAAGTTTTGACCTTCAAAATACCAATTCATTTGGCCATCTTGAGGAAGCCTTTTCTCTGCAATGTTCATTTTAGCGAGTATTTTGATTCGTGCGATGATTTCATTGTTAATCTCACAAGGGGGAGATGGCATGAAATAAAGCTTCCCATCAACCCTAATACGTATCTTAATCCCCAGTTTTGTCGGTTCTATATGTATATCTGATGAACGTTTTCGTACAGCAATTTTCAGCAAATCCTCCACGAAATCAACAGCCGGTGAGCTTGTATTTAGAATTTCACTCTCTTTAGCTTGATAAGGGGTTTCCTCTTCTTGTGCTTCTTGGATATTACGATTGAAATAATGATCAATTTTTTCTTTGGGCCAAATTTCATAGCAAACAGGAACGCTGGCAATAAATCTTAGTGTTGCAAGTACATTGTCATCAGGATTTTGTGATACTGCAATTGATAGCCTTTTCTGATTGTAATCAATTATTATTATATAATTTTTATCACATACATTTTTTATCTCTTTTAAAATGTATTGTCTTTCCCTGGTTAAATTCATATAAATCCCTAATTAAAAACTAAGCGTTTTTTCACACAGTGATTTTAAATTGTCATTATTGTCAATTTCACAAATAACACTCCATTTGAAAGGTGCATTATCAGTTGAAATAATTGGGCTAAGTGTTATCGATAAGCCTGTTAGTGCTTTTTCTGTATTAAGTGTGATTACACCTGATTTGACATCGATTTGCTTGATGTATTTTCCTGTTATATTAATAGGAATGTTATCTTTCCCACTATTACATTGAGAAAGCCCCCCTTGATTAAAGCTACATAGCTCAACATTGTTTTTGTATGGCAATATTGTTTGTAGCACATCCGTCATTGCGGCTTTTTGCATATATCCTTGATAGCCAGGAATGGCTATAGCACTTAATATAGAAATTATTGCTATAACAACCATTATTTCAATTAATGAAAATCCTTTTTGATACATAGTTAAATCCTCCTTGGTTAAGTGAGGAGTTATCATAAAAGAATATTTATTTTGAGTTTATTTGATAAATATAAATGTGCGAGTAGCTTTCAGATTATATTTATAGAGGATAAGTTAATTACATTTTTTTTGGAGCGTTATCGCAAAGAAATAAAGAGGCTAAAGATTGTTATGGAATTGGATGGAAATTTAACTACGCTACTCTATAAATGAAAGTTGGAATTAAATCGCTAATACAAATTATAGGTTTATTATTAGCTAATGTTTCTATAATTACTTTATTTTGTCATTATAGTATTGCCAATCAAAATAAGGTCCGGGATCTGTTTTACGATTTGGCGCAATATTACTATGGCCTGTAATGTTGTGTTTAATTAACGGATATTGCTTAATAAGAAGTTGAGTTAGCTTTGTTAGAGCCTGATATTGAGCTTCTGTGAAAGGTTCAAAATCGGTACCTTCTAATTCAATACCAATTGAAAAATCATTGCATTTCTCTTTACCTTGATAAATCGATTGCCCAGCATGCCAGGCCCGCAAATGAAAAGGAACATATTGAATGATTTCGCCATCTCGGCGTATTAAACAATGCGCAGATACACGCAAATGTTTGATCTCTTCAAAGAACGGGTGTTCATTGGGATCCAAAGTTCCGGTAAAAAGTTGGTTAATATATGGGCCACCGAATTGGTTTGGTGGAAGGCTAATGTTATGTATAACGAGAAGAGAAGGCGCTATATTTTCAGGGCGTTCGTCATAATGAGGAGAAGGGATATGAGTCACATTATTGAGCCAACCATTATGTATTTTCATCTCAGTATCCATCGTATTCTCTATTTCTTTCTCTTATAAACGCTCGTTATCTGAAGACAGAAAGATTAGCATAGATGAGACAAGACATGTGCATATTTTGGAGTAAGTAATGACGATGCGACGTTATGATGAGCAGCAAAGACGTAAGATTCTTTTGGAGCGATTAGCTGTAGATATTCCCTTTATGGTGAGTGTTGCGTTAAAAGAAGATTTAGGCCAAAAAGTAGATTATAAACAAGATATTACAGGGCAGTTGTTAAATGAAAGAGCCATTTCGATAGCCCGAATTATTACTCGAGAGGAGGGGGTTTTTTGTGGTCAGCAGTGGTTAGATGAGGTATTTCGCCAATTAGGCTCTCAAGTTAGTGTTGATTGGCAGGTTAGCGATGGCGATTCGGTTACGGCTAATCAGGTACTTTGCGAAATGCAGGGGCCTTCTCAAGTGTTACTGACGGGTGAGCGAACTGCTCTTAATTTCATTCAAACTCTTTCTTCTGTTGCGACTATGACAGCGAAATATGTAAAACAAATCGAAGGAACAAGGGCGAAATTACTTGATACCCGTAAAACGATCCCTGGCCTCAGAACAGCATTAAAATATGCAGTTTTGGCAGGCGGTGGATTTAATCATCGATTGGGTTTATCCGATGCTTATCTTATTAAAGAAAATCATATTATTTCTGCAGGGTCAGTCAGCCAAGCTGTTAATTTGGCAAGACAGTCACATCCAGCAGTTCCTATAGAGGTTGAAGTTGAAAGCCTTGACGAATTACTTCAGGCAATTAGAGCTGAGGCAGATATCATTATGTTAGATAATTTTACTACCGTTATGATGAAAGAAGCTGTTGTTTTAACTGCGGGTAAAGCGGCATTAGAAGTGTCAGGTAACGTCACGTTAGAAACAATTAAACAATTTGCACTAACAGGAATTGACTTCATATCCGTCGGTGCTTTAACTAAACACATTCAAGCGATGGATTTATCTATGCGGTTTGTGAATGAAAAATAATTAGGGGTGCCGAGTGATTTTTATACTCGGCAGTTCAATAATAAAAAATTAACTTACTTATATAATAGAAGGTAGTAGAGCTTATCGATGATTCATGTCAACCCTGCTACCATTCAAATTTGATGGTAAAAATATTAAAAAGATATTGCATTATTTTATTTCTATCTAAAATTAAATCGTGTTGCACTCATAACAATGGGCATAAATTTAAGTTAAGAATTGTAATGATTAATTTGTTAACAATAGGGCTACGAGAATGTCATCTTATAATGTCATTGAACTCACTCAAAATAGCGAAGTGATTTTTTATTCATTGAAAATGATTAAATTTGATTTAAATTAATGACTGTAACGCTTCAGTTTTTTTGTTTTAGCATAAAAAATCGATTTTAATGTTAAATATGCGTGTTGATGAATACAAGTTTGGTTATCAAATCATGCTAAAATTTAAAATAATTTGTTAAAATTTGCAGAATTTTATGATTTAGCTCAAGGTCTTTATGGACAGATAGTGAATACTTTGTTACTTTATTAATCCATAAATAAATTGGTATTACCAATTAACACTGGGTAATACGTAATCAATAATTACTCACTAATGAACATGGCAGATTATGACTTACGGTAAAATTCGCCAACCAAAGTTATCCGATGTGATAGAGCAACGGCTTGAACATCTTATTTTCGAGGGGACTTTACGCCCCGGCGAAAAGCTGCCTCCTGAACGTGAACTGGCAAAACAGTTTGACGTCTCCAGACCATCAGTGCGTGAAGCAATTCAGACATTAGAAGCCAAAGGGCTTTTATCGCGCCGCCAAGGCGGTGGGACTTTTGTTCAAAAACAAATGTGGCAAAGTTTTAGTGATCCACTTGCTGAATTACTTGCTGGTAACCCCGAATCTCAATTTGATCTCCTTGAAACTCGCCATGCCCTTGAAGGTATTGCCGCTTATTATGCTGCATTGCGTGGCACAGAAGAAGATTTAGAGAGGATTCGTCAAAGTTATGAATTAATAGAAAAAGTGCAGCAAGGCGATGAGTTAGAAGCAGAGTCAGATGCGGTATTACAATATCAACTGATTGTGACTGAAGCAGCTCATAACGTCGTTTTATTGCATTTATTACGCTGTATGGTCCCTATGTTAGAGCAAAACATTCGTCAAAATTTCGAGTTCTTATATACCCGTAAAGATATGTATAAAGCAGTTAGTGAACATAGAGCTCAGATTTTCTCCGCTATAATGGCTAGAGAACCAGAAAAGGCGCGAGAAGCTTCTCATCGTCACTTAGCCTTTATAGAAGATTTACTCTTGGATATAAGTCGTGAGCAAACAAGGCGAGAACGTTCATTACGGCGATTACAGCAACATCCTGATTTGAATTCGTAATATAGAGTCTGACTGCTGCGTCTATATTACGGTGAATGCTCTATTTGAGTATTAAAGCGGCAATTACATCAGGGCCTATCTTCCCTTTATTTTTAAAGATTAAAGGGAAAGTATCGGGAAGATAGGCTCCACATAACCATATAAAATAGATAACAGATAAGGAATACACCATGTCAGATATGTTAAAAAATGACGTGGATCCGATTGAAACTCGCGACTGGCTACAGGCGATTGAATCGGTCATCCGTGAAGAAGGTGTTGATCGTGCTCAGTTTATTATCGAACAGGTATTAAGCGAAGCGCGTAAAGGCGGTGTTAACATTGCTGCTGGTGCATCTGGTCGTTCTGATTACATCAACACGATTGCTGTTGAAGATGAACCTGCATACCCTGGCAACATGGATTTAGAGCGCCGTATTCGCTCTGCAATTCGCTGGAACGCAGTTATGACTGTTCTGCGCGCATCTAAAAAGGATCTGGAATTGGGTGGCCACATGGCATCATTCCAATCCGCAGCAACGTTATATGAAGTTTGCTTCAACCACTTCTTCCGTGCTCATAATAACAATGATGGCGGCGACCTTGTATTTTTCCAAGGCCATATCTCCCCAGGTATTTATGCACGTGCCTTTTTAGAAGGTCGATTAACTGAAGAGCAGATGAATAATTTCCGTCAAGAAATTGGTGGTAATGGTTTGTCTTCTTACCCACATCCTAAGCTAATGCCTGATTTCTGGCAGTTCCCGACTGTTTCAATGGGGCTGGGTCCAATTAATGCTATTTATCAAGCTAAATTCTTAAAATATCTTGATAACCGTGGCCTGAAAGATACTTCAGCACAGCGCGTTTATGCTTTCCTAGGTGATGGTGAGATGGATGAGCCAGAATCTAAAGGTGCGATTACTATCGCTACTCGCGATAAGCTCGACAATCTTGTCTTTGTTATTAACTGTAACCTGCAACGTCTTGATGGCCCAGTGACGGGTAACGGGAAAATCGTTAACGAGCTAGAAGGTATCTTTAATGGTGCTGGCTGGCAAGTTATCAAAGTTATGTGGGGTGACCGTTGGGATGAACTGCTGCGTAAAGATACCAGCGGCAAGCTTGTTCAATTGATGAACGAGACCCTTGATGGTGACTATCAAACATTTAAATCACGTGATGGCGCATACGTTCGCGAACACTTCTTTAATCGTTACCCAGAAACTGCCGCATTAGTCAAAGATATGTCTGATGATGAGATTTGGGCACTGAACCGTGGTGGTCACGATCCTAAGAAAGTTTATGCTGCATTCAGAAAAGCTCAAGAAACTAAAGGGCAACCAACTGTTATTTTAGCGCAAACCATCAAAGGTTATGGTATGGGTGAAACGGCAGAAGGTAAAAATATTGCTCACCAAGTGAAGAAAATGAACATGGATGGCGTGCGCCACTTCCGTGATCAATTCAATGTACCAGTTGCTGATGAGCAAATTGAAAATCTGCCATACATCACCTTTGACAAAGATTCAGAAGAGCACAAATATCTGCATGAGCGCCGTCAAGCGCTGGGCGGTTATTTACCTGCTCGTCGTGCGAAATTTGAAGAAAAACTGGAAATTCCAGCACTGTCAGATTTTAGTCAGCTTCTTGAAGAACAATCTAAAGAAATTTCAACGACGATCGCGTTTGTTCGCGTTTTGAATGTAATGTTGAAAAATAACTCTATCAAAGAGCGTTTAGTCCCAATTATTGCGGATGAAGCACGTACTTTCGGTATGGAAGGCTTGTTCCGTCAAATCGGTATTTATAGTCCGAAAGGACAGCAATATACCCCGCAGGATCGTGAGCAAGTTGCTTACTATAAAGAAGACTCTAAAGGTCAAATTCTGCAAGAAGGTATCAATGAGCTTGGCGCAGGTTCATCATGGTTAGCGGCTGCAACGTCTTATAGCACCAACAACTTACCGATGATCCCATTCTATATCTACTACTCAATGTTCGGTTTCCAACGTATTGGTGATTTGATGTGGGCTGCAGGTGACCAACAAGCTCGTGGCTTCTTAATTGGTGGTACTTCAGGCCGTACAACACTTAACGGTGAAGGCTTACAACATGAAGATGGTCATAGCCATATTCAATCTCTGACGATCCCTAACTGTATTTCTTATGACCCAGCTTATGCTTATGAAGTTGCTGTCATTATGCAAAATGGTTTAGAGCGTATGTATGGTGAGAAACAAGAGAACGTGTATTACTACATCACGACTCTGAATGAAAACTACCACATGCATGCAATGCCTGAAGGTGTTGAAGACGGTATCCGTAAAGGTATCTATAAACTGGCTTCAGTAGAAGGTAAGAAAGGGAAAGTTCAGCTGTTAGGTTCAGGTTCAATGATGCGCCATGTTCGTGAAGCTGCTGATGTTTTAGCTACAGAATATGGTATTGGCTCTGATGTTTATAGCGTAACTTCATTTACTGAGCTGGCACGTGATGGTCAAGATTGTGAGCGTTGGAATATGCTGCACCCATCTGCAACACCACGTGTTCCATATGTTGCTCAAGTAATGAATGATGCTCCAGCTGTTGCATCAACTGACTACATGAAATTGTTTGCAGAGCAAATTCGTACTTATGTCCCAGCTAGCGATTACCGTGTGCTTGGTACAGATGGTTTCGGTCGCTCAGATAGTCGTGAAAACCTGCGTCACCACTTCGAAGTGGATACAACTTATGTGATAGTTGCAGCGTTAGGTGAATTGGCTAAACGTGGTGAAATTGATGTTCAAGTCGTTGAAGAAGCGATTAAAAAATATAACATCAACCCAGATAAAGTTAACCCACGTTTGGCATAAGAGGTAATAATCAATGTCTATTGAAATCCAAGTACCTGATATCGGTGCTGATGAAGTTGAAGTCACCGAAATAATGGTTAAAGTTGGTGATAAAGTAGAAGCTGAACAATCACTTATTACAGTTGAAGGTGACAAAGCTTCTATGGAAGTCCCATCTCCACAAGCGGGTGTGGTTAAAGAAATTAAAATTGCAGTTGGTGATAAAGTTACCACTGGCAAATTAATGATGGTCTTCGAAGCGGAAGGCGGTGCTGCTGCACCTGCGCCTGCAGAAGCACCAACTGCGCCAGTCGCGAGCGCGGCACCAGCAGCGGCAGAATTGAAAGAAGTTGCTGTACCTGATATCGGTGGCGATGAAGTAGAAGTTACTGAAATCATGGTTAAAGTCGGTGATTCCGTATCTGCTGAGCAATCCATCATTACCGTTGAAGGTGACAAAGCCTCAATGGAAGTTCCTGCGCCATTTGCAGGTACAGTTAAAGAAATCAAAATTGCAGCAGGCGATAAAGTTCAAACAGGTTCTTTAATCATGGTATTTGAAGTTGCAGGTTCTGGCACTGCGGCGCCAGCACAATCTGCAGCTCCAGCGGCTCCTGCCGCAGCTACAGCTTCTGCAATTAAAGAGGTTAACGTTCCTGATATCGGTGGCGATGAAGTAGAAGTTACTGAAATCATGGTTAAAGTTGGTGATTCTGTATCTGCTGAGCAATCGATCATTACCGTTGAAGGCGATAAAGCCTCAATGGAAGTACCTGCACCATTTGCCGGTACGGTTAAAGAGATCAAAATTGCGACTGGTGATAAAGTAAAAACTGGCTCATTGGTCATGACCTTTGAAGTTGCAGGGGCTGCGCCAACTGCTGCTCCAGCAGCACAAACGGCCGCACCAGCGCCTTCAGCTCCGGTTGCATCTGCACCAGCAAAAGCCGCTGATAGCAAAAATGAGTTTACTGAAAATGATGCTTATATTCATGCAACGCCGGTTATTCGTCGTTTAGCGCGTGAATTTGGTGTTAATTTAGCAAAAGTTAAAGGTACAGGTCGTAAAGGTCGTATCCTTCGTGAAGACGTACAAGCTTACGTTAAAGATGCAGTTAAGCGTGCTGAGTCTCCTGCTGCTGCAGGTGGCGGTTTACCGGGCATGCTGCCATGGCCGAAAATTGATTACAGCAAGTTTGGTGAAGTTGAAGAAGTCGAACTTGGTCGTATTCAAAAAATCTCTGGTGCAAATCTGAGCCGTAACTGGGTTATGATCCCGCATGTTACATTGATGGAAGATGTTGATACCACTGAAGTTGAAGAGTTCCGTAAACAGCAGAATAAAGAAGCTGAGAAAAAACAGCTTGGTGTGAAAATCACGCCGCTGGTGTTTATTATGAAAGCGGTTGCTCGTGCTTTAGAAGAAATGCCACGTTTCAATAGCTCTATTTCAGAAGATGCACAGCGTCTGTTCCTGAAAAAATATATTAATATCGGTATTGCAGTAGATACACCAAACGGCCTTGTTGTTCCTGTTTTCAAAGATGTTAACAAAAAAGGCATTATGGAACTGTCTCGTGAATTAGGCGAAGTGTCTAAGAAAGCACGTGCAGGTAAATTAACTGCGGCTGATATGCAGGGCGGTTGCTTCACTATTTCGAGCCTTGGTGGTATTGGTACAACCGGTTTTGCACCGATTGTTAATGCACCAGAAGTGGCCATTATGGGTCTATCTCGTTCAGCGATGAAGCCTGTTTGGAATGGTAGTGAATTTGTACCACGCCTAATCCTGCCTATGTCACTTTCATTTGACCATCGAGTGATTGATGGCGCTGATGGCGCTCGCTTCATCACCTTAGTTGGACAGTTGATGAGCGATATTCGTCGCCTAGTGATGTAATTAATAAGACCGGCTGATAGGCCGGTCTGTTTTATTTAGGCTGGGGCAGCGTTTTTTGCTATTGCTGCGAAAGGTTGGGAGTTACATCACGGAATGAGCCTTTTCAGGGTGTTAACAATTCTGTAAACTGCTTTTAGTGTGTACTTTCCCAGTAGAAAATTCGTTTATTCGGCTACCCTGCTGGACAAAACAAAAAGAGGTCATGATGAGTACTGAAATAAAAGCCCAAGTCGTTGTACTTGGAGCAGGCCCTGCAGGATATTCTGCGGCTTTCCGTTGCGCTGACTTAGGTTTAGAAACTGTTTTGGTTGAACGTTATTCAACTCTAGGTGGAGTTTGTCTAAACGTAGGTTGTATCCCTTCTAAAGCTTTACTGCATGTAGCAAAAGTCATCGAAGAAGCAAAAGCCTTAGCTGAGCATGGTATCGTTTTTGGTGAACCAAAAACCGATATCAATAAAGTTCGCACATGGAAAGAAAAAGTTATTAACCAACTGACTGGTGGTTTGGCGGGTATGGCCAAAGGCCGTAAAGTTAACGTTGTTAACGGTCTTGGCAAATTTACAGGCGCTAATACTCTGGTTGTTGAAGGCGAAAATGGCAGCACAACTATCAATTTTGATAATGCGATCATTGCAGCAGGTTCACGTCCAATTCAATTACCATTCATCCCACATGAAGACTCACGTATTTGGGATTCTACCGATGCGTTAGAACTGAAAGAAGTTCCTGAGCGTCTATTGGTTATGGGTGGTGGTATCATCGGTCTAGAAATGGGAACTGTGTATCATGCACTGGGTTCTCAAATCGATGTGGTTGAAATGTTTGACCAAGTTATTCCAGCTGCTGATAAAGATGTTGTTAAAGTATTCACTAAGCAAATCAGTAAAAAATTCAACTTACTGTTAGAAACGAAAGTGACCGCTGTTGAAGCGAAAGAAGACGGCATTTATGTTTCAATGGAAGGTAAAAAAGCCTCTGCTGAGCCACAACGTTATGATGCGGTATTAGTTGCTATCGGTCGTGTGCCTAATGGTAAAAACTTAGATGCAGGCCAAGCAGGCGTTGAAGTTGATGACCGTGGTTTCATTCATGTTGATAAACAAATGCGTACTAACGTTCCTCACATCTTTGCTATCGGCGATATCGTTGGTCAACCAATGTTAGCACACAAAGGTGTTCATGAAGGTCACGTTGCCGCTGAAGTGATCTCGGGTCTGAAGCATTATTTTGATCCAAAAGTGATCCCATCAATTGCTTACACTGAGCCAGAAGTTGCTTGGGTTGGTTTAACAGAGAAAGAAGCTAAAGAGAAAAACATCAGCTACGAAGTTGCAACGTTCCCATGGGCTGCATCAGGCCGTGCAATTGCATCTGACTGTGCTGAAGGTATGACTAAGCTGATTTTTGACAAACAAACTAACCGTGTTATCGGTGGTGCGGTTGTGGGTGTTAACGGTGGTGAATTACTCGGTGAAATTGGCCTAGCAATTGAAATGGGTTGTGATGCAGAAGATTTAGCGCTGACTATTCATGCTCACCCAACACTGTACGAATCAATCGGTATGGCTGCTGAAATTTATGAAGGTAGCATCACTGATTTACCAAATGCAAAAGCGAAAAAGAAAAAATAATTTCTTAAGTCGCATTGATAAATGGTCTCTTTAGTTGACTGTTTGTCATGAAAATTGATAAAAGCCAATGTGGAAACACATTGGCTTTTTACGTTTATGTTGGAAAAGATCTTTCAAATTCAGATAAAGTTGAATTAGGTGGGGCGGGTTCAGTTATTCCTCCCGAATGGGATCCTGACGACAGTAACAATAGTGACAGGTAATTAAGCATTTCTGATAGACGATCTGTTCATTCGCTTAGGGAGCAAGTTAGATTGCATGAAGAAAAATTAACTGCTTATAAGCGTAATCCAGATGCATTTGATAATTTAGGTCACCTAAAAAATGCTCCAAATACCATAGCTAGACAAAAAATTATTGACGGTCGGATTAGGCATTGAGAACACGAAATTAAAATATTTAAAGAAAATATAAATAAAATTAAAAAAGGATAAATTATGAACATAGAACTCAATGTACTTAAAGATACGATTAATACAATCTTCGATGAAATGAAAGCGCACGGAATAGAGAGCATTAAGCTGGATTCTGATTTTTATTGGAACTTACCAGCAGAATCTCTTTATGATATTTATAATGATCCACAACAGCTAGACATAGGGCAGTTAGAAGATGATTATAGGACGCTATACGAGGCTAAAGAAAAAGATATTTTAGTCCGCTACAATTTAAAAAATATCTCAGCGATTCTTCGATATTTAGCAGAGAAAGATCCTGAATAGTTCTTTTTATCTATTTTTGTAATTCTAGAGTCTGAATTTTTCTAGACTCTTTCTTTATTGCTTCCCTCACTAATCCGATTGAACTTAAAAGACCATTAAAATCCATAAAATCCTTTAATAAAATTAAAACCAATCGCAATGATTTACCTTATCAATTAGTAATATAAATAAAATTACGGTAATAAATATAATTTGTGATGTCTGAAGAGAAAACCCACAAAATAGGGTGCTTTAAATGCAGAAATGCATTATAAAAAGTATGGTCTTTTTTACTTTTTATGATTATTTATAATCCCTTAAGTTAAAAAATGACCTGTAATTAAGTGTTAAGACTTGAAGTTAGTAGATGAATGTTGCTTTCTTGTGAATGAATTAACATTTCGTTTAAATTCTGCTATGCTGAGAGCCCGAAGCTGGACATAATTTTACCGCCATTGAGATTATGCGAGCAAGTTCCTCTGACCTGGCACCGGATGATTATTTTTTCAGCATGGTGCGGACAGCCGGGTATACAATTACAATGAAGCGAGGAGAACGTCGTGCTAGAAGAATACCGTAAGCACATAGCCGAGCGTGCCGCACAAGGGATTGTCCCTAAACCATTAGATGCGTCACAAGTAGCTGCACTGGTAGAGTTACTAAAAAACCCACCCAAAGGTGAAGAAGATTTCTTGTTAGACCTGCTAACCAACCGCGTCCCCCCTGGTGTTGATGAAGCAGCGTATGTCAAAGCTGGATTTTTAGCCGCAGTCGCAAAAGGCGAAACATCCTCTCCCCTAATCTCCCCTGAAAAAGCAATTGAATTGCTAGGTACAATGCAGGGTGGATATAATATTCATGCACTGATTGATGCTTTGGATGATACCAAGCTTGCACCAATCGCTGCAAAAGCACTTTCTCATACCTTGCTGATGTTCGATAACTTCTATGATGTAGAAGAGAAAGCAAAGGCAGGAAACGCGCATGCTAAGCAAGTTATTCAATCATGGGCCGATGCCGAGTGGTTTACGCAGCGTCCTGCGCTAGCAGAAAAAATGACAGTCACTGTATTTAAAGTTACTGGTGAAACCAATACCGATGATTTATCACCTGCACCAGATGCATGGTCACGTCCCGATATTCCATTGCATGCGCTTGCAATGTTGAAAAACGAGCGTGAGGGTATTGTGCCTGATGAAGCCGGTAATGTTGGCCCAATCAAACAAATAGAAGCGCTAAATAAGAAAGGTTTTCCTCTCGCCTATGTTGGTGATGTTGTCGGTACTGGCTCTTCACGCAAGTCTGCAACTAACTCAGTTCTGTGGTTTATGGGTGACGATATTCCATTCGTGCCAAATAAACGCGGTGGTGGTGTGGTGCTAGGCAGTAAAATCGCCCCTATCTTCTTTAATACTATGGAAGATGCAGGTGCGCTACCTATAGAAGTGGAAGTATCGAAACTGAATATGGGTGATGTCATTGATATCTATCCATTTAAAGGCGAAGTACGCAACCATGAAACGGGTGAATTGCTCGAAACCTTTGAACTGAAAACGGATGTGTTGATTGATGAAGTTCGTGCAGGTGGGCGTATCCCATTGATTATTGGTCGGGGATTAACCAGTAAAGCACGTGAATCATTAGGTTTAGGTACAACGGATATATTCCGTCATGCTAGATCTGTAGCACAAAGTAATCGCGGTTTCTCATTAGCTCAAAAAATGGTTGGTCGTGCATGTGGCCGTTCAGGTATTCGCCCTGGTGAATACTGTGAACCTAAGATGACATCGGTTGGCTCACAAGATACAACGGGTCCAATGACGCGTGATGAGCTGAAAGATCTAGCTTGCCTTGGTTTCTCTGCTGATTTAGTGATGCAATCTTTTTGTCATACCGCCGCATATCCTAAACCTGTCGATGTAACAACTCACCACACATTACCTGATTTTATTATGAATCGCGGTGGTGTTTCCCTGCGTCCGGGCGACGGAATTATCCACTCTTGGTTAAACCGTATGTTATTACCAGATACTGTCGGTACTGGTGGTGACTCACATACGCGTTTCCCAATTGGTATTTCATTCCCAGCAGGGTCTGGCTTAGTGGCATTTGCTGCTGCAACGGGCGTGATGCCGTTGGATATGCCTGAGTCGGTATTAGTACGCTTTAAAGGTGAAATGCAACCGGGAATTACGCTGCGTGATCTCGTTCATGCTATCCCATTGTATGCGATTAAAGACGGTTTACTGACCGTAGAGAAAAAAGGTAAGAAAAATATTTTCTCTGGTCGTATCTTGGAAATTGAAGGTTTACCTGAGTTGAAAGTTGAGCAAGCATTTGAACTAGCGGATGCTTCAGCGGAACGTTCTGCGGCAGGCTGTACTATCAAACTGGATCAAGCACCTATTATTGAATACCTGCAATCAAATATTGTTTTATTAAAATGGATGATAGCGGAAGGTTACGGTGATCGTCGTACAATAGAACGTCGTATTAAAGGCATGGAAAGTTGGTTAGCAGATCCTCAATTGCTTGAAGGCGACGCAGATGCTGAATATGCGGCAGTTATTGAAATCGATTTGAATGACATCAAACAACCTATTCTGTGTGCGCCAAACGATCCAGATGATGCGCGTTTATTGTCTGATGTTCAAAATGAAAAAATTGATGAAGTCTTTATCGGTTCTTGCATGACGAACATCGGTCATTTCCGTGCTGCTGGTAAATTGTTAGATTCGCATAAAGGTCAATTGCCAACACGTTTATGGGTTGCGCCACCAACGAAGATGGATGCGGCTCAGTTAACAGAAGAGGGCTATTACAGCGTCTTTGGTAAGAGTGGTGCACGTATTGAAGTTCCGGGTTGCTCATTATGTATGGGTAACCAAGCACGTGTAGCTGATGGTGCAACAGTTGTATCGACATCAACCCGTAACTTCCCTAACCGTTTAGGAACCGGGGCTAACGTTTACCTTGCCTCAGCGGAATTGGCTGCGGTTGCTTCTCTGTTAGGTCGACTACCGACACCAGATGAGTACCTACAGTTTATGAACAAGGTTGAAGAAACGGCGGAAGATACTTACCGTTATTTGAATTTTGATCAGCTTGCTCAATATACTGAAAAAGCA
Source organism: Providencia heimbachae ATCC 35613 (assembly GCF_001655055.1). Classification (GTDB taxonomy): domain Bacteria; phylum Pseudomonadota; class Gammaproteobacteria; order Enterobacterales; family Enterobacteriaceae; genus Providencia; species Providencia heimbachae. The sequence goes on from NZ_LXEW01000047.1 coordinate 102,784, forward strand.
GACGGTGTTATTTTCCAAACAGCAGTTTAATTGTATAGCGGTATTACCGGCGTAAAGTCGATAATACGTTAAGGCAATAAAATAAATAAAAAGCCAGATTGAATTTTCAATCTGGCTTTTTTGTTTATTTTATATGTCATATTTCGATTGTATTTTTATCGATTAAATTGGAATTATTTTTTACTTTTATTATTTTTATATCAGAATTAGATTAGAAAAGGTAGTCGGAAGTATACGTTAAAATCTAATTATATAGTAAAAAGACAATCGATAATTGATGGTCATATACTTGAATAGTTATTTATATTGTCAGTTACACCTATAATGTGTAACTGGTTTTCGAACTATTAGAGTGAGATTTATTCTATTTGTGTGGAAACCTATTATTTATTAAAGGTTTTATTTTTAACCTTTTACACTTTAAAACGATAAGTGGTTGGTTTATATGGTAAGTTAAAATCTTCTTGTAATATTATGTCAAGATTAAAGCCCCGAAAAAACACGTTTGATGAGTATATATGTTATATATTATTATTAAAATAAATAATACGATTAATTTAAAATTAAGTACTTTATTACCATTCTTTTTTGTACATCTTTAGTGTTAATGATGGTTAGAGCAATATCATTAAACGATGTACTAAATTTACTTGTTTGTTTTGTATGGTGAAATATATTGAAATATTATGTAATAATTTAAAGTATCGATATTAATGCATAATTGTACTAATGTTAAATTTAATATTTTATGTTTATAATACTGGCCATCTGATTAATTAATGTGATGGGAATTAATTCACTTTTAGTCGATATGAAAACAAATGAAAAATACTTCTATTTATTAACCTATTAATTTATAGGTTAATAAGTTTATTTTGTTTGTTTAAATATAATTTTTATTTAGGATTAAATCATGTTTAAAAAAACAATTATTGCATTATCTTTAACTTTTGTTTCAAGCGCTGCATTATCAGCGGCTCCTGTTGCTAACTTAAAAGTAGTTGGTACGATTGCACCTCCAACTTGTAGTATTCAAGGGCAGAATGAAGTGGATTTTGAATATGTTTTTACTATCTCACCAGAAATGTTTCCATTATCAGGTAATTTAACTGTTGATGGGAAAAGAAATAATATTGAAGTTATTTGTGATGCAGCGACTTATTTAACCTTTTCATCTACAGATAACAGAGCCGATTCAGCTTTAATTGTATCGAATACCAATTTTGGATTAGGCTTATTTGATACCGATAAAAAAATTGGTAATTACATTATTACAATGAAAAATGCTACCGTGAAAGCAACCCCAACTGATAATGCACTAGCAGTCGGGATTTCTAATGGAGCCACTTATAACACACTACTTAATGTTGATAAAACAAAAAAATTAGGTTGGGCAACATCTGTTAGTGCTCTGAAAGCGGGTCAAGTGTTTGCTGCTGATTTTGATGTTACACCGACATTGAATGCGGCATTAAAATCTAGCTCAGGTGAAGCTAAACTAGATGGTCATGCAACCTTAGCATTTGCATTTGCACTTTAAAATTAAAAAGAATAGATATATCGCTATATCTATTCTAATTTATTGAGGGTTATGGTTTGAAAATTAAAAAAATTATTTTATCTGCGATGTTGGTTTCACCTACGGTATTTGCAAATACATCTGCGAATATTAATGTATTAGGGGAGATTAAACCGCCGACTTGTTTAATTAATGGTGCGAGTCAATCCGATATTATTTTTTCATTACCAACGATTTCACCAAAATTTTTATTGAAGTCTAGTAGCTATGATTTATCTAAACTTGAAAAAGTTAAAAAAGAAATTACTGTTATTTGTGATGCGGAAACGTATTTAACGTTTAAAACATCAGATGCTTATGCAAGCACAGGGAGTAGTATGTCTCAATATCCATATTATTTCTCATTAGTCTCATCTAAAGAAACGGAAAAATCTATTGGTTCGATTTTGTTTTCATATACTGATATTAAAGTAGATTCAAATAAGGCTTATATTTCTGCAGTATTGCCATCAGGTAACACTAATGTAATGGTGTTATATAAGAATGCATTAACAGGTTGGTCAAAATCAGAAAATGATTTAGCATCGAATGCTGAATTATTTAAAGTATTAAAGTCAGGAAAGGTTTTTGCTTTTTCAATAAATAATGAGGCGACATACATCGATTCAATTGATAGATTGACCGCTTCAGGAATTGATCTTGCCTCTGAAGTTAATTATCAAGGAGAAGTTGTTCTTACGTTTAATTTTGGTGTATAAATAATTATATTTTTTAGTTGTTAATTGGTTGAGGTATATATGCATTTATTTAGCGCAATCACAGCTAAAAAATCATCGATTCTATTCTTGTGTAATTTTTTTTTTAGTGATTTTGTATATTCGTATAGTTTGCAAAATAGAAATATTAATGCAGAAATAGAATCACCTCCATCATGTGAGATAATTATCCCTGATGGTGGGCAGTATCAATTTAATCAGATACATGCTCGCCTATTTCATGCAACAAAAAAAATGGAAATACCTGAGGTCGTAAAAACATGGCAGGTTGTTTGTAATACCTCAATTCAATTATCAGTACGATTTTCTGATAATAGAGTGGATACATCATCGATAGGTATTGAAAATAATTTTGGATTGGGTCAGGTTAATACTCATGGTAAATTAGGTAATTATCAACTAATACTAAATCAATTTAAAGTTGATGGGGATTTAGTAGGTTTAGGTGCGATTAATAATATAAGTCAATCAAAAACAACAAAAGGTTTAACTGTATTAAAAAATGAAAGTTATACATGGTTAAATAGCGATAACTCATTATCAGTTGGAAAGGTTTTTTCACTTAATATAGCCGTTAAGCCTATTTTGAATAACCTTACAGAAACAAATGGCCCAATTATTGATGGTGCTGATTTTGACGGTAGTGCAGATATTATATTTTCATTTGGAATTTGATTTTTACTATTAAAAAATTAATTAGGAAATAAGAAACGATAATGTATAAGAAAAATAAAATTTCTTATTGCTACCCATTTTTGATTTTTATTGCTCTGTATATAAATAATGCGATTGCATCTAAAGTGGAAAATAGGACTGAAGCACCTTCGTCAGTATTAACTAACTTTGATATTGATTCACTTAAATCATTAGGATATGGAACTGAGGTTGCCGAATTTTTTATGAAAGGTAATCAGTTTTTACCAGGAAATCATGATGTTACTATAAAGCTGAATAGTAGTGCTGAATATACAGAAAATATAGAAATCAATGAAAATGGTGAGCTTTGTATTAATGATAAATTGATGACAAAACTAAAATTAAAAAAAATTAATTTATTGGAAGGATGTAACCCTTTTCAGCAGGTATTTCCAAATGGCCAAATAATACTGCATCCTAGTAATTTTAAAATCGATCTCATCGTTTCAGAAAATTATCTAGATCCTAAATTACAGGGACGTGAGCTAACTTATGGTGGCTTTGGTATTGTCAGTAATTATCAAATGTATGGTATGGAAATTAATGGAAACTATAACCAAAGGTTCTATCAAGGTGAATTTGAAACAGGGCTAAATTGGAATAATTGGATTTTGAGAAATAATAGTAGCATGTCAGTGGGAGACTCTCGTTCAGAATACCAATTTAATGAAACTATTTTATCACGGAGTATTGAAGCTATTAATGCCCAAATCGAGATGGGACAACTGAATATTCAAGGTGCTTTTTTTGGTGGAACACCAATTGATGGTATTCAGGTATATTCTGATAGTTCTTTGCAATCGACGAGTAATTTAGTAGTGCCAATTACGGGGTTTGCCAGTTCACCTTCAACGGTTGAAGTGCAGCAAAATGGCCGATTATTATATCGAACAATTGTAGCTGCTGGGGCTTTTGAGTTAAATAAAATTAATAATGTCGTCATTGGAACGCCTTTAGATATTACGGTGGTACAGGATAATGGCGAACAGCAGAAGTTTCAGGTTGTAACTGCTAACCAAATGAATGGAGTGTCATCACCAATATCTTATTTGTTTAGCTCTGGGCAATATCGTAGTCGTGGTGAGTCAAAGGTAGAAAAACCGCTCATCAGTAGTGCAGAGATGAGCATGCAGAATAAATACGCAAACTATATTGCTGGCATGCTTTATTCTGATAAATACCAAGCAATGAGTGGGCGCGTAAATTCATCCTTTGGCGTATTGTCACCAATTACGGGTGGTTTGGGTATCCAAAGTAGCCGAAATAATAAAAAACGTGGTGAACAAGTTGATTTTAATACGTCAATTGCTTTTGACAAAACGTCAGTTGGAGCATCTGTATTATATCGAACAAATCAGTTCCCAACGCTTGAGAGTTCACTATTAAAAGATACGCATGAAATAGATGTTAATGAACAAACCAACAACTGGTTTAGCGGAGAATTGCAGACTTCCTCTTCATTATTTGCAAGTTGGGGAGATATTACTTGGGGAAGGTTTAGTAGTAGCTTTAGCCATAATCATTTTTATGACAATAAGTCTGATACGGTTTCTTATTCTGTGGGTTATGGTAGAAAAATTGCAGATGTTTCTTTGAATGTGAATTACCAAACAGGAGATGGCCAAGATAGTCGAGTTTTTATTAATGCCTCAATGCCATTAAGTAAAAAAAGTAATATTAGTATTCAGAGTCAGCATTACCAAGATAAAACAATGACGATGGCAAATTATAATCAGCGAGTCAATGATAACTGGCGTTATTCCGTGGGTGTTGGCCGTAACGATGGTACACAAATTGTTAATGGTAGCGTTAATAATACCAACGCTTATAGTAATATCGCTATTACAGGTTCAATATTACAAAATAATACACGCTCTTTAATGGCTTCTGCTTCGGGTGGGTTAGCTTATTCAAATGGATTGTTTGCCACATCATCAGTACCAATAGGAGATACATTTGGGATTGTTTATATTCCTAATGAATCAGGAGTAAGAGTTAATTCATTAGGTAGTGGTACAACAATAACAAATCATTTTGGTACAGCTGCAATTTCATCGTTACCTGAAAATAAACAATCTACGGTGCAGTTGAATACGGAAAACTTACCTCTTAATGTCCGTTTAGATACCACTTCTTTTGATGTGGCAGTCGCGAGAGGATCTGTAATAACAAGAGAAATTAACTCAACCAAAATGAGACAGCTATTACTTAGTATTAAAATGCCAAACGGTGAGTTTGTCCCTTTTGGTGGAAGTGTTTTAAATAAAACCAGTGATTATATGGGCACTATTATGGGGGAAGGTAATTTACTGTTAAGTAATGAACAGATTGGTAAGGATATTATATTAAGATCGCCAAATGCTGATGATTGCATTATCAAATATACTGTACCTAAAGATTTTTCACCTGAGTCATTATATGAAGAAGCTGAAGCAATTTGTCATTAACTTCAGTATTAAGTATTTTAAAATTTAAATTAGAGGCTGTAATGAAAAAAATTATATCGACTATAACTTTATTTTTAATCGTTTTGGCTAGCTTTTCTGCTAAAGCTAGCTTTCAACTTGAAACAATGACAGTAATATTAGATGCAGGAGAAACTAGAAAGGTATTTAATGTTAAAAACACCACCAAGGAACCTATTTTATTATCGACAAAAGTCTCTGACCTTGATGGTTCTAAGCCAATGGCAAAGGATATAATGGTATCACCACCGATTATTCGTATTGAACCAAATGAAAGCCAGCAAATTAACTTTGTTTTGAAGCAAGGTATTGATTTAAAACAAGAGGAAATTCTGAAAGTCTCTTTTCAAGGTGTGGGTGCGAGTAAGAAAAATTCTGCCAAGATGCCTATACGTCAAGATATTGCGATGTTAATTTCACCTGCAAACTTATCGGTAAACCAAAAGCCTTGGGATAATGTGAGTGCTAGCCAAAAAAATAATGAATTAACATTGCAAAATAAGAGCGATCAGGTTGTGCGACTGTCACCTTCAGTTACTGCATTACCGAGCGAAGAAGTATATTCAATTGGTCAATTTTATCTTCGTCCAAATGAAAGTAAAACAATTGAAGTAAAAGGGACTGTACAAGAAGTAACGTTTTCGCCTTTAAGTCGCTATGGCTTTAAACTTGCTGAAAATAAAACTATAAAAGTAAGCATGAATAAATAAAGACTAATTTATACTATTTGATATTTAAAAAGTTAACCTAATTATGAATGATAAAAAAATAATGATAGCTTCGAATAATTTCTATTCGTCTATCATTGGTGGTGAAATAAGGAAAGTACGGAAATTACGTATGTTATCGGGAACCAAAGTTGCTAAAAGACTTGGCGTATCCCAGCAGCAATATTCACGATATGAATGTGGTATTTGTTCTATATCAGTAGATATGTTATTTAATCTTTTATATATATTGGAATATGATTTAAATTATTTTTTCACGCAAGTAAGCTTAAGTATTAAAAATAAAAATAATGATATATATAATGATCTTGGGACTGTTCTTAATTTAGCAAATACACATAAAGATATTGAAAGTTATTTTTATAAAAAAGAATAAGAATAATATTGGCTAGTGCCGCTATCCGTTTATATGTCCCTAAAAATATCAACATTTTATGGTTAAATGTACGGTAGTACTGCATCTAATGAACCGAGGATGGAGAGGTGTACTTTTGGTTCAAATTCCTTGCTGTATTGATGAAGATCGATTTTTGTTGGACAAATTGCCAAATATCCCCTTATTCACTAGAGCTATTGTGGCTATAGGGAGCCTGTTTTTTAGTCGACAGGCGTATTTTTGGTCAATAATAGCTAATTTAATCGAGCACTCAGGGAATACCTCTCAACAATACGGCTTTTCTCACGTTATAATTAGCCTTAACGAAGTAAGCGTGGGAGATAAGCAGATGGACTACCAATTTTTTCAGGATATAACCGGAAATATCAGCGCGAAATTTTCAATGGACCACGAAGCTATTGGTCATTGGCTAAATGAAGAGATTAAAAGTGATCTTAGTATGTTAGATTCCATTGAACAAAATTATGAAAAAATAAAGGGCAGCGAGAATCAGTGGGAGCTTATTGGTCATGAGTACACTCTCATATTAGATGATGAAGAAGTGATGATACGAGCAAATTTATTATCATTTGAAATCGATGGTTTAGAAGAGGGAATGAGTTATTACGATAATGAAAGTGTTGCCTTCTGTGGTATTGATGATTTTATTTTAATGCTAAAAGATTACCGAGAGTTTGTAATCGAAAACCGATAGTATAAGTTTTTTTTATTGATTTATTTTATATTTTCACCAATTGCCGCTATTATTTGTGCTGTATTACTCAATGGTTAGTATTATGAGTTATGCAATTGAAGTTTATACTCACAAAATGATTGAATTCGAAGGGATGAAAATATGAATACTGATGATGTTACAGGCGCGTTGAACAATGCAACGAATTGGTTTGCAGCAAATCAGGATCTGTTAGTTCAATATGTAGTGAATATCGTTGCGGCAATCTTAATTTTAATCGTCGGTATGATGATTGCGAAAGCGGTTGGGCGCGGTATTCATCGTGTTATGACGATGAAAGGGGTTGACTCAACCGTCAGTGATTTTTTATCAGCAATTGTACGCTATACCATTGTTGCATTTACCTTGATTGCAGTACTAGGCAAAATAGGTGTTCAAACAGCGTCTGTTATTGCTGTTATGGGTGCGGCGGGATTAGCGGTTGGTTTGGCATTACAAAACTCTTTAGGTAACTTCGCAGCAGGCGTATTGCTAGTGGTCTTTAGACCATTAAAAGCGGGAGAATATGTCACTATTGGTGCTGTAGAAGGGACTGTACAGAATGTGCAGATATTTTCGACAACCTTAAGAACTGCGGATGACCGTATCATTGTTATTCCAAATGGTAAAATTATTGCAGATAACATCATTAACGTTTCGCGTGAACCAAATCGTCGTCAAGATATCATTGTTGGTTTAGCTTATGACTCAGATATTGATGTCGTTAAAAAAGTATTAGGCGATATTGTTGCTGCGGATACACGTATTCAACATGACAAAGGTGTGACTATTCGTTTACATGATATGGCTCCGTCTTCATTAAACTATTTAGTCCGTTTTTGGACAACCAATGGTGATGCATGGCCAGTCTATTGGGATTTAATGGAAGAGTTCAAACGTGCATTGGATAAGCACCAAATTGGCATTCCGTTCCCACAAATGGATGTTCATGTTCATCCACAAAATGTAAATGTGAATAAAATATCTGCTGAATAATTTACTGCAATTAATAAACTACGGAACCTAAGATAATGGGTTCCGTTACCCTACCAATTACCCTTCTACTTTTCCTTATTTTATCGACTTTAATCAGCATGAACCTGATAAGTAATACTTATGCCTTATAAGAGATAATCATTTCAACTTATAATTTTTTATCCGTAATATTCAAGTCTTAGTGTTGAATAATTATTTGGAAATTATGCATGTTTACGATCTATTTTCAGGGAGCTTTATTAGGTGCTGCAATGATATTGCCTCTAGGGCCACAAAATGCTTTTGTTTTACAGCAAGGTAGTCGAAAGCAGTTTCATATGATGAGTGCATTATTATGTGCTTTGAGTGATACCTTATTAATCATTGCAGGTGTTTTTGGTGGAAGTGCTTTATTGAGTCAGTCCGAAATATTAATGCAGTTAATTACATGGGCAGGGGTAGCATTTTTACTTTGGTATGGTTATGGCGCATTTCGTACTGCAATGAGTCCTGACAATGTTATTTTTCAAGTGGAAAACCGTATTATTACGCGCTGGAAAGTGGTTATCACGCTTTTTGCGGTTACTTGGTTAAATCCTCATGTTTATTTAGATACTTTTGTGGTTCTAGGTAGTGTTGGAAGCCAGTTAGAAAGCCAATTACGACCTTGGTTTACCGCAGGCGCATTAACAGCATCATTTGTTTGGTTTTTTGTTCTAGCAATGTTAGCGGCATGGTTTTCTCCTATATTAAATAAGCCCCGTTCACAACGCATTATTAATCTTTTTGTCGGAAGTGTTATGTGGTTTATTGCATTCCAGTTAGCAAAGCAAGGGGTAGGATATTTATAATTTAGCCTTATTCTGAATCGTACTTTCATTCACTTGTGTTAATGTTAAAGATGTTCAGGGAAGGTTTGTCATGAACTTTCCCTTTTTTATTCGCGTCATGCTTCGAGTACAGTATTGTTTAACTGACTTTGTGACGTAAAAATCTGATTGGAGGTTCTGTGAAATTAAAATCTTTAGTTCTTGCTGCCATGATGGCAGGTGTTGCGGTTCCTACCATGTCATTTGCTAACCCGCTTCCTGAAGGGCCGCATATTACAACATCCGGTAACTCGGTTATTAAGGCGACGCCAGATATGGCGACCCTGAACATTAATGTGAGTGTGACTGAAAAAGATGCAGCAGCAGCGAAAGCCGGTGTGGATAAACGTGTTGCCGAATATTTTGAATTTTTGAAGAAAAACGGTATTGATAAAAAAGATATTAATGCTGCGAATGTACGTACTCAGCCTAAATATGACTATAGTAGCGTAAAACAAAAATCGACAATTGAAGGTTATGTTGCAACCCGTACTGTTGAAGTGAAAGTTAACAATTTAGAGCAGCTTAATTCATTGCTGGATGGTGCTTTGGCGGCAGGCTTAAATGAAATTAGCTCAGTAGAGTTTGGTGTTGTTAATCCACAGCAATATCGCAATGAGGCTCGTGAAAAAGCTATCCAAAATGCAACGGAACAAGCGAATGCGTTAGCGAAAGGATTCAATGTACAACTCGGTCCTGTGTATAGCATTAACTATAATGCACCAGCCGCAGTGCCATTTCCTGTCGCATTAAGAAGTGCGGGCGCGCCGATGAAAGCAATGGTAGCTCAAGATCTCAATGTGAATGAGACCTATGAGCAAGAAAGTATTAATTTTAATGACCAAGTTGATGTTGTTTTTGAATTAAAACGTTAATTTTCAATGGGTAACCCATCTTCTTGTTTTAACATCTGGCGTCCTGTTTTAAGTAGGGCGTCAGTGACTTTCTTCATTGTACGGCTTTCAGGGGCAAACCGGTGCCAATACAGCATACGGCGTTGACATAAACCCGGGGTTAAATCGACCAATTCACCATTTTTTAATTCATTCGCTATCTGTAGGTGCGGGATCATGCAACAGGTAGAGCCTTGTTTCGCCAATTGTACAAACGCTTCTGATGAATTGACGATATGGCAAGGTACGCTTCCTGGTGATAAGCCAAAATTTTGCTGAACAAAAGCTTGATGCATATCGTCTAAGTGGTCAAATGCGACAGCAGGGGCTTTAAGGAGTGACGAGCGAGTGACGCCATCAGGAAAATACTGTGCTGCGAACCCGGGGGAGGCGACAAAGAGATAATCGAGTGCGCCAAGTTTATCAACGACACAACCGGGGAGTGCTTGCGGTTGGATACTGATAGCACCAACAACTTCGCCTCGCCTTAAGCGTTCTTGGGTGCGAGTTTCATCTTCCACTTGGATATTCAAGCGAATCGGGCTATTGATTAATACTGGATTAAGAGCAGGTAGCAGCCATGTGGCTAAGCTATCGGCGTTGACTGCAAGGGATAAAAGTAAAGGTGTTGAGCCCCCATTTTCATCTCCTAACCACTGTTCTTCTAGTAATTCAACTTGATGAAGCAGCGCTAATAGTTTTTGCCCTTGTTCAGTTGGGTGCGGCGGTACTGTTCGAACCAGCAATGGCTGCCCAAATAGATTTTCCAGCTGCTTGATGCGTTGTGAAACAGCAGATTGGGTGATACACAGTTTTTGAGCCGCTCGCTCAAACCCTCGTTCACGAATGACGGCATCCAGTGCTTGCAACGCGCGGTAATCAGGGCGCTTCATCGAAAAATCTCCTTTTTGTTATTCTACTAAGCACTATGCCATAATTTTTAATCTAGCACTTGAATATATTGTAGATATGTCTTCAATCCTTCAAGTAGCTTGAGAGGTGTTTAGTTGTTTTCGTTTGATACCCACAAGTAAATCGAATTATTTGAAGTTTGGGCAGTAAAACTCAAGAAGTAGAGCACAAACTTTGCTAACAAAACTGCAACTCGTCAGTTGTCCGGTATATACTAGTATTATTAAACCTTAATGATGACTTAATTTAATAGTGGAAGGCATGAGTATGACTCAGGAAGAATTAAAGAAAGCGGTAGGTTGGGCAGCATTAGAATATGTCAAACCGGGTACGATTGTTGGTGTTGGTACAGGTTCAACGGCATCTCATTTCATTGATGCACTAGCAACAATGAAAGATAAAATTGAAGGCGCAGTATCGAGCTCTGAAGCATCGACTCAAAAGCTTAAATCACTGGGTATCACTGTATTTGATTGTAATGAAGTTGATTCATTAGATGTTTATGTTGATGGCGCGGATGAAGTCGACAACAATATGAATATGATTAAAGGTGGTGGTGCTGCCTTAACGCGTGAGAAAATTGTTTCGGCTATTGCAAAAACATTTGTGTGTATTGTGGATCAATCTAAACTCGTTGATGTATTAGGTAAATTTCCATTACCAGTGGAAGTGATCCCGATGGCGCGTAGCTACGTTGCTCGTGAGCTGGTTAAGTTAGGAGGCACGCCTGAGTATCGCCAAAATGTGGTCACAGACAATGGTAATGTTATCCTTGATGTTTATAATTTAAGCATTGTTGACCCCGTTGCTTTAGAAAATAAAATCAATGGGATCGCAGGTGTCGTGACTGTTGGCTTATTCGCTAATCGTGGCGCAGATGTTGTGCTGATGGGAACAGCTGAAGGTGTGAAAACCATTAAACTTTAGTCGTCATTAAGCGGTAGGTTGTTTATTTCCTACATGCATCTTGAATATAACGCCAAATTAATCATATTTAATAAGCCAGATAATCAATTGATTTCTGGCTTAATTGTTTTTATCTATAAATTTAACATTAGTGAATTAATTTCCGGTATAACATCGACTTTGAAATTTATTTTAATTTTTTTAATTTGAGCTAATTTCGGTGATATATGTCACATTAATAGGCTTACTGTAGGCAAAATTCTTATTTTGTGTTACCAACCCTGATTTTCTACCATTTAACTTCTTTTTCTTCGCAGTTTTTAGAGTGTCTTAGGCAAACGGTTGTATTGATACTGCGCCATTTTTTGTTATGTTGTTAGACGGAAGATTCATCTGTCATAAATTAAAGCACGATAGGGTAGGGGAAATGGTTAAGGTATCTTTGCACAAAGACAAAATAAAGTTTTTACTGCTAGAAGGTGTACATCAAAGCGCGGTGGATAACCTCAAAGCAGCGGGTTACACTAATATCGAATATCATAAAGGCGCGTTATCAGACAAAGAATTAAAAGAAGCAATTAAAGATGCGCGTTTTGTCGGTATTCGTTCTCGTACTCATCTGTCAGAAGACATTTTTGCCGCGGCGGAGAAATTAGTTGCGGTAGGTTGTTTCTGCATTGGTACAAACCAAGTTGATTTGGATGCCGCCGCTAAGCGTGGTATTCCTGTTTTCAACGCACCTTTTTCAAATACACGTTCCGTTGCGGAAATGGTGCTAGGCCAATTATTACTGCTGCTGCGCCGTATTCCTGAAGCGAATATGCAAGCTCACCGTGGTATTTGGGATAAACAAGCGAAAGGGTGTTTCGAAGCCCGTGGTAAACGCTTAGGGATTGTGGGCTATGGCCACATTGGTACTCAATTGGGTATTTTAGCTGAAGGTATTGGGATGGATGTCTATTTTTATGACATCGAGAACAAATTACCTTTAGGTAATGCCACTCAAGTACGCTCATTAACTGAGCTATTGAATATGAGTGACGTTGTCAGCCTACATGTGCCAGAAACACCAAGCACAAAGAATATGATAGCGAAAGAACAATTCGACCGTATGAAGCCTGGTGCAATTTTTATTAACGCGGCTCGCGGTACTGTTGTTGATATCCCGGCTTTGGCTGCAGCGCTAGAAAGCAAACATTTATCCGGTGCGGCGGTGGATGTATTCCCATCAGAACCTGCGACCAATAAAGACCCTAACGACCCATTTATCTCTGAACTAATTAAATTCGACAACGTGATCCTGACGCCACATATTGGTGGTTCAACGGAAGAAGCGCAAGAAAATATCGGTCTAGAAGTGGCGAGTAAATTAGCGAAGTACTCTGATAACGGTTCAACACTTTCAGCGGTTAACTTCCCTGAGGTTTCGCTGCCAGTTCATACTGAAGATACTAACCGTTTATTACATATCCATGAAAATCGTCCGGGTATGATGAATAGCATTAACCAAGTGTTTACTGACAATAATATCAATGTAGTCGGGCAGTATTTGCGTACAACGGGGAATGTCGGCTATGTGGTTATTGATGTTCTAACTAATAAACCTAGCCAAGCGGATGATGCGCTCGTTAAATTAAAAGAACTGCCAGGCACAATTCGTGCGCGTTTGTTGTTCTAATAATTTAATCGCTTAATTAAAGTTGGTTTCAAATAAATATGGTGCTGAATATTACCAGCGCCATATTTTTTTTGGGGTAATAATTTCAGGTAATGGAATATCCCAATGGGCAACCGGTAGTGCATCAACCTGTTGGCAATCATGGGCAAGGCCGATAGGGTAAAAGCCTTTAATTTGCCAGTTAGCGAGCGTTCTATCATAGAAACCGCCACCCATACCTAATCTTTGACCTTCATTATCAAAAGCAACAAGTGGGATCATCATAACATCGAGATGTTCAAGGGGTAATACACAACGTACATCCAGCGGTGGCTCTTCAATATTAAAGCGATTTTTGACGAGGGATGTCTCTACGCTATAACGTAAAAAAAGTAAGTTATGTCGATTAAAAGGATGTAAAACCGGAAGGTAGACATTTTTTTGTTGTTGCCACAATGCGGTAATGAGCGGCCTAGTATCAATTTCCCCATCAAAAGAGAGAAAAAGTGCGATATTTTTTGCTTGAATAATACGTGGATGCTGTAGCGTATTGTGCATTATTTGTTGAGCAGCGAGATGTTGTTGCTCTGCAGTTAGATTCCGGCGAGTAGCCCGAATGGATGATCGTATCTGTTGGCGTAGGGTAGAAAGCTTATCTTGCATAGAGACGGTTCCATAAAGATAAATAGGCTCGTTATACTTGATTGTATGAATTAATCATATAAGCAAATGTTCTAATGAGTATATCGTAAAAATAGGATGATTTATGAAAGATAACGGAAGAGAAAATAATAATTCGATTGAATCGAATTAGGGGTCTCCAAGATGCCGTTGTAGGCTGATACCCTTGAACCCTTGGTTCAAGGTGAACGCAGCTTAGCTAACCTTTAGGCTTCCTGACGGATCAGGCATGCTCACCAGCGCAATAACCGCATTCTGTCTAGTCTAAATATCGGCTCAGGGGACTCGCCCACTAACGAGCATCTCAGAGAAATTTGGTTTGAGAACTTATCGTTACTCAATGACTTCATTGTACGAAACTATATTTAAAATGCAAGCCTAAATTTGTTTTATTTTCTTACTAGTGCCTGATTAATAAGCAAATTTACTCTAGAGGCAATACCTGCCTCTCAGTAATCTTCACCTGATCGTATAATGCTTGTTCTATTGTATTTTGCAACATCTTTATTTTTTCTTCCATATTATATGCATAATCTCGCGTCTTTGTCTTTTCTTGTGCTAATTCGTGGCAGACGTTTAATGCAACAATAAAAATAAGCTGTTCTGTATTCGTTACACCGCTTCTATCTTTCAGATTTTGTAAGCGTTGTTCAAGTTCTTTTGCTGATTCTAATAATGCTTCGCTTTGCTCTGCTGGACAATTGACGCGCATTGAGCGTCCAAAAATCTGAATGTCTACGGGTTGTGCGGACATGAAACCTCCATACTGAATCGGTCTCGCCATAAAATAAATTATGTTTGGCGTAAAGTTGTTAATTGCGCTTGGCTTATGCTTGGAACGGCATTGTTGCTATTTAAAAACCGAGTTAAAAGCGACGAATAATTGTTCAACCAAAAAGCATGCTAGTCTAGCGACTATCCTTGATGGTAGCATATCATGAATCATAAGCTAACATGACGAATTCGGATGTCTATACAAAAATCTTTACCAAACTATGAAACGTTGGACAAACTGCTCCAACAGCACTCAATAGCACTCACCGCAGCAGAGATCCATGGTTTAATAACTGGGTTGATTTGTGGTGGAAGTCGTGACCACGGCTGGCAAACGCTTGTGCATGATCTTGCTAACGACGGCTTAGCATTTCCTCAAGCCGTGGCTCAACCTTTACGTGAACTCTTTGATACGACATTTGAAGCGCTCGATGACAGCGAATTTTCTTTTACAATGTTGTTTCCTGATGAAGATGCATCAATATTTGACCATGCAGATGCACTTGCGGGCTGGGCTAATCATTTTTTACTTGGTGTCGGTGTCGTTCAACCTAAATTGGCGGATAAAAAAGAGATTAGTGAAGTTATCACTGATCTGCGAAATATCGGGATGCTTGGGTACGATGAAGACGAAGACCAAGAAGAACTTGAGCAGGCTCTGGAAGAGGTAGTTGAGTACGTTAGAGTTGCTGTTCAGCTTTGTTATATTGCATTAATAGAGCCAAAAAAAGGTGTTACCGTGGTTGAGAATGACAAACCCATCCTCCACTAATCAAAAATAGCGTTGTGTTTTGAAATCAGCCGCCATTTTCCATACGTAAATCATGGTGGCTAATCGCATAACTTAATTTATTTTGAGTAGTTACTATTAGATTACGACAGCTAATCAAATGGAGACAACTCAATCTAACCATTTAGACAAGAAGGCAACACGGTATGAATAAACAGGAATTTGTTTCTCGTCGTAACGCATTATTGGCTCAAATGAAGCCTGCGAGTGCAGCCATTATTTTCTCTGCGCCACCTGCGCAACGTAACGCGGATTGTGAATATCCTTATCGCCAACATAGTGACTTTCTTTATCTAACGGGATTTAGCGAACCAGAAGCGGCATTGGTGCTAATTAAAAGCGATGAAAAACATAGCCATACTGTTCTTTTTAACCGTGTGCGTGACTTAACCGCTGAAATTTGGTTCGGACGTCGTCTTGGGCAAGATGCTGCGCCGGAAGCATTAGGTATCAATAAAGCATTACCGTTTGATGAAATTGATGAACAGCTTTATCAACTACTTAATGGGTTGGATGTGGTTTATCACGCTCAAGGTGAATTTGCTTATGCGGATAAACTGGTTTTTGATGCACTAGACACATTACGTCGTGGTAGTCGCCGTAATTTAAAAGCACCACAAACGCTGATTGACTGGCGTCCAATCGTCCATGAAATGAGACTGTTTAAGTCAGAAGCCGAAATTGAAACAATGCGTAAAGCAGGGGAAATCTCCGCGTTGGCACATATTCGCGCGATGAAAACCTGTCAACCAAATATGTATGAATATCAGCTATGTGGCGAGATTGAACATGAATTTACTCGCCATGGTGCACGCTTCCCATCGTATAACACGATTGTTGGTAGTGGTGAAAATGCTTGCATTTTACACTACACCGAAAATGAAAGTCGCATGAAAGACGGCGAGTTGGTATTAATTGATGCAGGCGCTGAATTTGATGGTTATGCCGGTGATATTACGCGCACGCTTCCTGTAAATGGTAAGTTTAGTTCCACTCAGCGCGAGATATATGACATTGTATTAAAGTCATTAAATACCGCATTAGAGTTATATCGCCCAGGAACAAGTATCCATGAAGTGACTCAGCAAATTATTCGCATCAAAGTTGAAGGGCTAGTGGCTTTAGGTATTTTACAAGGCGATGTCGATCAATTGATCGAAAACAAAGCATATCAGCCATTCTTTATGCATGGTTTAAGTCATTGGTTGGGGCTAGATGTTCATGATGTTGGCTTCTATGGTGTCGAAAGAGACCGTATCTTAGAGCCAGGAATGGTATTAACGATAGAACCAGGGCTTTATATTGCCCCTGATGCCGATGTACCACCACAATACAGGGGTATCGGTATTCGTATCGAAGATGACATCGTTATTACGGAAAATGGAAATGAAAATCTAACCGCTTTAGTGGCTAAAGACCCAGATGAAATTGAATCATTGATGGCTGAAGCTAAAAATGCTTAGTAAGCTACAAAAGGTAATAAACAGCGCATGAATGTGATTATTGTTGGTGGTGGAATGGCTGGCGCAACATTAGCTTTAGCCATTTCATCTCTGAGCCAAGGAAGATTATCGGTTTCGCTAGTCGAAGCCTCTTTACCGGAAGGCAAACATCCGGGGTTTGATGCGAGAGCCATCGCATTAGCACATGGAACTTGTCAGTATTTATCTAAAATCGGTATTTGGCCGGCTTTTGCTGACTGTGTAACACCGATTACTCACGTTCATGTATCCGATAGAGGGCATGCGGGTTTTGTTAACATTGAAGCGAATGATTATCATATTCCTTCACTGGGTAATGTCATTGAACTGCACGAAGCAGGGGCTCGTCTATTTTCATTATTGCGTAAAGCACCCGGAGTCACATTATATTGCCCAGCTAAAGTCGAGAATGTGCATCGTAGCCAAGAGCATGTGACGGTTACACTCGATAATGGTGAAGAAATCAGCGGTGAGTTATTGATTGGTGCAGATGGTAGCCATTCGGCGATTGGCAAGGCCTGCAATATGCAATGGGATGAGGATGATTACGGTCAAGTCGCTATCATTGCGAATGTGAAAACATCGATAGACCCAAAAGGTCAAGCGTTTGAACGTTTTACCGAGTTTGGCCCTTTAGCTTTGCTGCCTATGTCGCAAGGGCGCAGTTCATTAGTCTGGTGTCATCATCAAGAACATACAGAGACTATCAATGAATGGAACGATGAGACTTTCACTCAAAAATTACAGCAGGCATTTGGTTGGCGGCTAGGCAAGATATTGCTTGCGGGTAAACGAAATAGTTATCCATTAGTACTGAGAAAAGCTGTGAATCCAATTAGCCATCGAATGGTATTGGTTGGTAATGCAGCACAAACATTGCACCCTATTGCGGGACAGGGCTTTAATCTAGGTATTCGTGATGTGATGCAGCTCGCTGAAACGGTGGTCAGTGCACACAAAAGTAATCGCGATATTGGTGAGTATTCCTTGTTAAATCAGTACCAGCAAATTCGTGCCGCCGATAGAGAAAAAACCATTACTATGACTGACGGCTTGGTACGCGTATTTGCGAATCGTTGTTTACCTTTAATTGTTGGCCGAAACTTAGGCCTAATGGCAATGGAAATGTTGCCGCCTGTTCGTGATATTTTAGCTCGCCAAACACTTGGTTGGGTTGCTCACCAATAACCACGAAACAAAAAGGAAAAAAATATGCAATCGTTTGATGTGGTTATCGCGGGTGGAGGTATGGTGGGATTAGCACTAGCCTGTGGCCTTGAAGGCAGCGGGTTACGCATTGCCGTTATTGAAAATCATCCCCCTAAAACACCATTCTCTGCTGATCATTCCCATGGCTTGAGAGTGTCAGCAATTAATGCAGCCAGTGAAAAATTGTTAACACATTTAGGTGTTTGGCCGGCGATTAAAGGTATGAGAGCCTCTCCCTACAGTGGTATGGAAGTATGGGATAACGACAGTTTTGGCCGAATTTCTTTTTCAGCAAAAGATAAAAATCTCGCCCATTTAGGGCATATTGTTGAAAACCATGTAGTACGTGAAGCGCTATGGCAAAAAGCATCCCAATTACACGATGTAACGTTACTCTCACCATCCACTATCCAAAAAGTGGTATGGGGTGAAAATGATGTTTTTATCACTTTAGATGATGACAACATGCTAACGGCTCGGCTCATTGTTGGTGCTGATGGTGCAAATTCATGGTTACGGAGCCACGCAGATATCCCGTTAACTTTTTGGGATTATGAGCACACCGCATTGGTTGCGACTATCAGGACCGAGCTTCCTCATGAAGGGGTTGCAAGGCAAGCTTTTAATGGCGAAGGCATTTTGGCCTTTTTACCGTTAAGTGAGCCACACCTTTGTTCGATTGTTTGGTCTCAGCCAGCGACCGAGGCAGCAAGACGCCAAGTACTTGATAAACTTGATTTTGAAAAAGAGCTGACGGTCGCTTTAGATGCACGCTTAGGCCTATGTCGTCTTGAAAGTGATAGGTTTACTATTCCTTTGACGGGGCGTTATGCAAGGCAGTTCGCTGCTCAGCGTCTCGCATTATTAGGGGATGCGGCACACACTATTCACCCACTTGCTGGACAAGGGGTAAACCTTGGGTTTATGGATGTTGCTATGCTGCTTGGTGAAATTAAACGCTTACATCGTGAAGGGAAAGATTTTGGCCAATATCTTTACTTGCGTGATTACGAACGCAGTCGTAAGCATAGTGCCGCAGTGATGTTAGCCGGTATGCAAGGGTTTCGCGAATTATTCGAAGGTAATAACCCAGCGAAGAAATTATTACGTGATATCGGGCTCGTTCTGGCCGATAGCCTACCGGGAGTTAAACCTCAGCTACTTAATCATGCAATGGGGTTGTTTGATATGCCTAAATGGTTGGAACAACTGCAAATTGAAGCAACGGAATAAGCATTAACACTTATCACTTATACTCAAAATAATTCCACATGAAGAATGGCGGGTATATGGGTGTGGGGAGTGTGACTTCCCATGCCTTTTTAATTCATATCAAATATCCTCAACACCTCCGATCGCAGTATGTTATTTAATCTAAATAATCATGTTTCTTTATTTTATAATTTCTCATTTTTTAATAAATGACTGAGAAAAACTAATTACATTCGATTTTCGCATTAGTTTTACTAATTTAATGTGAAGGTTACTATTTTTTTTACTGTCGGTAAATTTTAATAATCTGCTTATATTTTCAGCATATCTAGACGAAATATAAGGTTATTGAGTGATCGTTCTCAATTATTTAACAAAAAACACTGGATCATTTCGGGTTCAATCAGTAATACAGAGGGTTAGTAGCCCTATTTTTTTTTATAGTATCTGATTTCGAACAATGGTAATTTTTAATGGTATGTTATCGTTTGCGTCGAACTGGAAAGGTGCAACTATCCGTAAATGACTTGCACACAAAACGACGTAATCACCCTGTCATATGAATAATGTAAAGAGGGTATTCATGGTAAAGCAAACAACACTATATGATGAGCATATAGCCTGCGGTGCGAAGATGGTGGATTTTCATGGCTGGATGATGCCGTTGCACTATGGTTCGCAAATCAATGAACATCATTTTGTCAGAACCGATGCAGGGATGTTTGATGTTTCCCATATGACGATTGTTGACCTACATGGCGAAGGTTGCCGTGATTTCCTACGTTACCTCCTCGCAAATGATATTGCCAAATTAACCGATAAAGGCAAAGCCTTATATAGCGGTATGCTTAATGCATCTGGTGGTGTCATTGATGACCTCATTGTTTACTATCTTGAAGATAATTTTTATCGCTTAGTGGTGAACTCCGCAACCCGTGATAAAGATATCGCATGGATAGAACAACATGCTAAAGGCTATGCGGTAGATATCCGTGTTCGTGATGACCTTGCACTGCTTGCCGTTCAAGGCCCTCAAGCAATAGAAAAAGTGCATTCATTGCTGACCAATGAACAATGCTTAGCCATTCAGGACATGAAGCCATTTTATGGTGTTCAAACCGGTGATTTCTTTATTGCAACGACGGGTTACACGGGTGAAAAAGGTTATGAAATTGCCATGCCGAAAACGCAAGTAATCGAGATTTGGCGCAAACTTGTTAAAGTCGGTGTGCACCCTGCAGGCCTTGGGGCGAGAGATACGCTTCGCTTAGAGGCCGGAATGAATCTTTATGGGCAAGATATGGATGAGACTATCTCGCCGCTTGCCGCTAATATGGGATGGACTATCGCTTGGAAGCCTGAAGATCGTCAATTTATTGGTCGGGAAGCGTTAGAAAAGTTACGCGAACAAGGAACTGAAAAACTTGTCGGGATTGTAATGCGCGATAAAGGCATACTGCGGTCAGGGCAAGTGATCCGGTTTACAGATGAGCTCGGAAAACTACAAGAAGGTGTCATCACGAGCGGTACGTTTTCGCCAACCCTTGGTTTTAGTATTGCATTGGCTCGTGTGCCAAATGGAATACAAGACAAAGCCATTGTTGAGATCCGTCAGCGAGAAATGCCCGTTGAAGTGGTAAAACCGGGTTTTGTCCGAGAAGGTCAACGCTTAGTTTAATTTTTGCTTAAAAAATATAAAGGTACTCAAAAAAATTCCAGTGAAAACGGATGAACAATGAGTATCAACTTTCAGAATAAAAGTGAGGCGAATGATGAGCAATACTCCAGCAGAGTTAAGATATACCCGTGAACATGAGTGGGTACGTGATGAAGGTAATGGCGAATATACCGTTGGTATCACCGAGCATGCACAAGAAACATTAGGTGACATGGTATTTGTTGATTTACCTGAAGTCGGTAGCGTAGTGAGCGCGGGTGATGACTGTGCAGTTGTGGAGTCAGTAAAAGCAGCATCTGATATCTATTCACCTTTTAGTGGTGAAATTGTCGCTGTTAACACAGACCTTAATGATTCACCAGAATTGGTCAACGAACAACCATATCAAGATGGTTGGATTTTCCGCATTAAAATTTCAGATGAGTCACAGTTGGCGGATCTGATTGATGCGCAGGGGTATATGTCGTTGGTTGCAGCATCCGAATAAATCCGTCGTCATAATTCGCGCTGTCGCGTTGTTGGCTGCGCTTGCTAACCCTAGTCACCGCGTAGTTAAATATCTAGTTTTCTACGCTCCTAGGGATTAGCGCCGCTTGCCGCCTAGCGGCAACACGAATTATTTAGACGGATCCACGGGTTGTCATAATTCGCGCTGTCGCGTTGTTGGCTGCGCTTGCGAACCCTAGTCATGTAGTTATCTACGTGACTAGGGATTTTAGATAGATTCGAGCATTATCGTAATTCGGGCTATTCTCCCAAAAGACTAATCGTTATCAAAATTTTAATATATTGATTTACTTACCGCTAATCTCCATAACCGCCGCCCTACAACTTATGCATAGCAGACAAAGGATGGGAACACAGATATGTCGATGTCACTGAGTCAATTAGAAAATCGTTCAGAATTTATATCGCGTCACATTGGTTCATCAGAACAACAAATAAAAACCATGTTAGATACCGTGGGCGCAACATCCCTTGATAGTCTGATGGATAAAATCGTACCGAAGGCGATTTTACTCCCCGAACCACCAAGAGTGGGTGGTGGGGCGACAGAACAAGAAGCTTTAGCTGAATTAAAAGCGATAGCATCATTAAATAAACGTTATAAAAGCTACATTGGTATGGGCTATGCGCCTACGGTGTTGCCACCGGTTATTTTACGCAACTTATTAGAAAACCCGGGATGGTATACGGCCTATACGCCTTATCAGCCAGAAGTGTCACAAGGCCGACTTGAATCATTATTGAACTTCCAACAATTGACGATTGACCTAACGGGGTTAGATCTCGCCTCTGCCTCTTTATTAGATGAAGCAACTGCAGCTGCGGAAGCGATGGCAATGGCAAAACGTATTAGCAAATTAAAAGATGCAGAACGTTTTTTTGTTGCTGATGATGTTCATCCTCAAACCCTCGATGTTGTCCGTACTCGAGCGGGTACTTTTGGCTTTGAGGTTATTGTTGATCGTGCAGATAAAGTCCTTGAACATGAAGGTATTTTTGGTGCGTTATTGCAGCAAGTTGGGACAACGGGCGAGGTTCATGATTACAGCGAATTATTCACTAAGCTAAAAGAACGTAAAGTTGTAAGTTGTGTTGTAGCTGAAATGATGGCATTGGTATTGCTAACAGCGCCAGGTAAGCAGGGGGCTGATATTGTTTTTGGCTCAGCTCAACGTTTTGGTGTTCCAATGGGATACGGCGGGCCGCATGCAGCATTCTTTGCCTGTCGAGAAGAGTTTAAACGCGCAATGCCGGGTCGTATTATCGGTGTTTCACGAGATGCCGCTGGAAATACCGCACTGCGGATGGCAATGCAAACACGTGAGCAACATATTCGTCGCGAAAAAGCGAACTCGAATATTTGTACTTCACAAGTCCTATTAGCCAATATTGCGGCTATGTATGCGGTATACCATGGGCCTCAAGGCTTAAAAATTATTGCTGGGCGTATTCATCGCTTCAGTACGATTTTTGCTAAAGCGCTGGCAGAAGCTAGCATATCACTGCGCCATAAAACATGGTTCGATACGTTATGCATTGAAGTTGCAGATAAAGCCGCTGTGCTTGCTCGTGCTGAAAAAGCAAAGATTAATTTACGGACAGATATCATTGGTGCTGTTGGCGTGACGTTTAGTGAAACAACCACTCGTCAAGATCTGAACGACCTATATGCAGTGATCACCGGTGACGAGAAGAAACTTGATTTTGAAATATTAGATAAACAAGTTTCTGAAACTGAAAGCGCCATCCCAGCGTTAATGCAACGGGATGATGAAATTTTGATACACCCAAATTTCCATCGTTATCACAGTGAAACCGAGATGATGCGGTACATGCATAGTCTTGAGCGCCGCGACCTTGCCCTTAACCAAGCGATGATCCCTCTGGGTTCTTGTACGATGAAACTGAATGCATCGGCAGAAATGATCCCAATTACATGGCCTGAATTTGGTGAGTTACATCCATTCTGTCCACCGGAGCAAGCGCAAGGCTATCATCAAATGATAGAGCAGCTTTCTCATTGGCTAGTGCAGCTAACAGGCTATGATGCCGTTTGTATGCAACCTAACTCAGGTGCTCAAGGCGAGTACGCAGGGCTGTTGGCGATTCGTCGTTACCATGAAAGCCGTGATGAAGGAAAACGCAATATCTGCCTGATCCCAGCGTCTGCCCACGGTACAAACCCAGCATCAGCCCATATGGCGGGAATGGAAGTGGTGGTGGTACGTTGTGATGATGAAGGTAACATTGACTTAGTCGATTTGCGTGAAAAAGCACAGCAGCACAGCGAGGTACTCTCTTGTGTGATGGTGACTTATCCTTCAACTCACGGCGTATATGAAGAAAGTATTCGTGAAGTTTGCGAAATTATTCATCAATATGGCGGTCAGGTTTATTTGGATGGGGCCAATATGAATGCGCAAGTGGGCTTAACGACACCGGGCTTTATTGGCGCAGATGTTTCTCATCTTAATTTACATAAAACATTCTGTATCCCTCATGGTGGCGGTGGCCCCGGCATGGGACCCATCGGTGTTAAAAAACACTTAGCACCATTTGTTCCGGGGCATTCAGTGGTTGAACAAGAGATGATTACTGACCAAGGTGCTGTATCTGCCGCGCCATTTGGCAGTGCCTCGATTCTGCCAATCAGCTGGATGTATATCCGTATGATGGGGTCTTATGGCTTAAGAAAAGCAAGCCAAGTCGCGATTTTAAATGCGAACTATATTGCTAAACGTTTATCGGGTCACTATGACATTCTGTATACCGGTCAAGAGGGTTATGTTGCTCACGAATGTATCGTCGATTTACGCCCAATCAAGAAAGATACCGGGATCAGCGAGCTCGATATTGCGAAACGATTGATAGATTATGGTTTTCATGCACCAACCATGTCATTCCCTGTGGCTGGTACACTGATGATTGAGCCAACAGAGTCAGAGAGTATTGTCGAAATTGATCGCTTTATTGATGCAATGCTGGCAATCCGTGATGAAATTAAGCAAGTCGTTGAAGGGAAATGGACACTTGAGGATAACCCATTGGTTAACTCACCACACGTACAGACAGAGCTCGCGGAAGCATGGCCACATGCTTACAGTCGTGAATTGGCAGCATTCCCAACTCATTCAACTCGAGTTAATAAATATTGGCCTGCGGTAAAACGGTTGGATGATGTCTATGGCGACCGCCATTTGCATTGTTCGTGCGTACCGATTGAAGATTATATGTAATTGATTAGATGAAAAAAGGTCCGTTTATTTTATAGACGGACCTTTTGTTTTAATCGAAAGATAAATCTACAGCAACCAACCTTTTTGGTGTGCCAACTCTAACTGTGCCTTTAGTTGTATATAAAACTCAGGAAAAACCTGTTCTATGTAGTCACACTTGCTGAGAACTTGTTCAAGGCGAATATTGTTTTCCACCCAGCTTTGTCCCTGATGATGTAAATTCATTAGCATTGGCATGGCTCTATCAATTGCATTAGCAAATTTCGAGTCCTCTGTTTGCAATGCATCATACTCATTCCAAAGGGCTAAAAATGATTCACTTTGTGGGCTAGGAAGCAGTGCGAAAATTCGCTTTGCCGCTTTAATTTCGTCATCACGAATTGCTTCACGTGCCGCATTATCAAATACAATCACATCCCCCGCATCAATTTCGACAATATCATGAACAAGGGCGAGTTTAATCGCATGTTCGACATTGACGCCTTTAACGTAAGGGGCAAAGCTCATGGCTGCGACAGCAAATTGCCAGCTATGCTCTGCGGTATTCTCATATCTTTCATCATTCAGTAATTTATTTTTGCGATAAATACTCTTTAATTTATCTAATTCCATTAAAAATTGGACGACTTCGGTAAAAGCCCCAAAATTGAGTACTTCTTGTGGCTTAGTACCTGTTACAAATGACATAAAAACCTCAATTATTTTTCTTCTTCTAACGAATAAGGCAGTGGTGAAATAGTGAGATGACTTTGTTCATCACCAGTGACACGAAAGATGCTATCGGCTTCCATATCATTATTCATAATAGTTTGGACATAGATCTCACCGTTGCCTAAGCGAACGGCTGCAAGAATAGTACCGGTACGGCGCCATTTATCGCCCAATTGCCACTCCAAGCCATCTCCCGTCGATGGCAGTGATGTACCTGTGCCTTTTAGCCAATACATTGCGCGCTTATTGGCACCTCGGAATTTTGCGCGAGCTACCATTTCTTGGCCGGTGTAGCAGCCTTTTTTAAAACTAATACCGTGTGGTAGCGCTTGTAAATTCGTGGCTTGGGGTAAGTGTTGGGCACTATTTTCTTGATCAATAACCGCATAGCCAGCTTCAATATCGAGGGATAACCATTGGTCATCAGAAACTTGCGTTGCATCGAGAGATGTACGCACTTTTTCAGCAGTCTGTGCATCGGTAATTAATAAAAAGCGTTCAACGGGCAGTGAAAAATGCAGCAAAGTTGTTATATCGTCGACAACAACTTGGTTCTCATCATCTGGTAGGGTGCTGAACAATGAGGCTAAGGCTTCTTTTGCCCCTAATCCTGCAACGGCAAGTAATTTAAGGTCAGTTTTTTTCTCAAAGGTCACTTTAGAGAAAACGGCATATTTTTTTAGCTCTGCTAATTGAGCATCTGCTACGCTGCTTCTAACAAGGTAAGAGAAACCCTCTAAATGGTGAAATAAACGCAAGTCACTCCACATTTTACCTTTCGGGTCACAATGTGCCGTTAATGTGTGCGCTTGTTTCAGTGTACTAATATCTGCTGTCACTTGCCCTTGTAGGTATTTTTCAGCATCCAAACCATGAAGGTGGATCAATTCCCAGTTTTCTAGTGAAATCAAAACGAGAGGTAAAGACTGAGAATCGAGAGGAAATTGTTGTAAGCTGTCGGCGTCGGTAGTCATGATTTCACCCATTGTGCTTGTAAAGATAAAGGTAGTTAATGGTAAAATAGCTAGATAACATTGCAAGTAGTTATTATGATACCCGATGAATTATCTAATATTGTTAGCTTATATGTTGGTAGAAAAATGGGATTTTACAGCTAAAATTACAACAATGTTGGGTGTGACATGTTTTATTCGCAAATTATCTGTTAGAGTATTAAAAATAATCAATCTTATCAGCTAACTGCAGCAAAAAAGGTCGTAGTGAAATGGATATAGAGAATAAAGCGCGAATTCATTGGGCTTGTAGACGTGGTATGCGTGAATTGGATATTTCAATCATGCCTTTTTTTGAATATGAGTATGATGGTTTATCGAGTGAAGACAAGCAGACGTTTGTGAATCTGTTGGAATGTGCTGATCCAGACTTATTCAACTGGTTAATGAATCATGGTCGTCCAGATGACGATAAATTATTTTATATGGTAAAACTGATTCAGGAAAAAAATAAAAATCGTGGTCCTGTGGAAATCTAATCTCGCCATTTCATGGAAAACTCAACTTTTTTCTACCTGTATTCATGGGGTAATAGGCGCATTTGTGCTAATTGCTCCGTGGGTATCAGAAACCTCTATGATTTGGCTGCCATTGCTGGTGGTGATTGTCGCGAGTTGGGCGAAAAGCCAGAAAAATATCAGTAAAATTAAAGGGATCGTTGTTCTGGTTAACGGCAATAAAGTTCAGTGGAAGAAAAATGAGTGGTATATTGATAAAGCGCCTTGGCGCAGTCGATTTGGTATTTTGCTGACGCTAAGTGCCCTACAAGGCAAGCCGAAAAAAATTCATTTGTGGATTGCGAAAGATACAGTTTCAGAAGAAAATTGGCGAAATTTAAATCAGCTATTACTGCAATATCCAGATATTTAATGCTTTTATTATAAGCTCTATCAATTACAGTAATATAATAAGCTTGAATTTCTGATGCTACAGTAATTCTTCAATTTCTTGCAATATCTGTATGCACCATTGGCCAATACGTTCATCTGTTTGCTCAAATTGATGGACTTCATCAATAGCTAGCCCAACAAACATATCGCCTTCTTTATTTAGTGGTTTGGGGCTATCAAATTCATAGCCCTCTGTAGGCCAAAAACCAATAAACTTAACGCCTGTTGGTTTTAATTGATGATAAAGCAGACCTAGCGCATCTAAAAACCATTCACTATAATCGATTTGGTCGCCCAGACCATACATAGCTACAATTTTATCCTTTAAGTTCAGATTGGGAAGTGCATCCCAAATAGCTAGCCAATCTTCTTGTATTTCACCAAAATCCCACGTAGGGATACCCAAAATGAGAACATCATACTGTTCCATTAAGCTTGGTGGCGTATCGTTGACATTATGCAGTGCGACAAAATCATCACCGAGAATATCACGTATTTTTTCTGCAACCATTTCGGTATAACAGGTACTAGAACCGTAAAAAAGACCTATTTTCATATAATTATTACTATGTCCAGCTATGGTTTTTATTACAAGAGATGTATTGTAACAGTGGAGGCACAATCAGGCATAATAGAATCGTGTGGTATTATTATAGGTAAATCGTTATGCGTAAATCGCTAAAGGTAAATCGGTCGTGGAAACAAAACAACTTAATCCATTAATTGAACAATTTCTTGATACAATTTGGCTTGAACAAGATCTTGCTGAAAATACATTGGCTTCTTATCGTCTTGATTTGCAGTCATTAGATAGATGGTTAGATGCACAACAATTGCATTTGGAAAATGTTCAATCCATTGATTTACAGTCATTTTTAGCTGAGCGTATAGAGGGTGGATATAAAGCGGCTAGCTCGGCACGACTATTAAGTGCAATGCGTCGGCTATTTCAGTATTTTTATCGTGAGAAAATACGATTGGATGATCCCTCAGCAGTGATCGCCGCACCTAAAATACCCAGAAGATTACCTAAAGATTTAAGTGAAAAACAAGTTGAAGATTTACTTAATGCCCCTGCCACAGAAGATTCCCTTGAACTCAGGGATAAAGCGATGCTTGAAGTTTTGTATGCATGCGGTTTACGAGTATCTGAATTGATTGGACTGACCTTTTCAGATATTAGTATGCGGCAAGGTGTTATACGGGTGGTAGGTAAGGGGGATAAAGAGCGATTAATCCCCTTAGGCGAAGAAGCAATATACTGGATTGAAAAATATATTAACGAAGGTCGTCCTGATTTATTAAATGGTAAAGCGAGTGATATTTTATTTCCAAGTAAACGAGGAACAAAAATGACACGGCAAACATTCTGGCATCGTATAAAATATTATGCGGTTCTCGCGCACATTGATACGGATTTATTATCGCCACATGTTCTTAGACATGCCTTTGCTACGCATTTATTGAATCATGGTGCAGACTTACGCGTGGTACAAATGTTGTTAGGTCATAGTGACCTTTCGACAACACAGATTTATACACACGTTGCCACTGAGCGGCTGCGTATGTTACATGAGCAGCATCATCCTAGAGGGTGATGGCTATTTAAGGATAAATATGAAACGCAAATTATTATTATTGGCAGCGTGTATTGCCTCTTTTACCGTCTCAGTTTATGGGGCAACAGAAGATAAAATTATCAAAGAAACATTAGCGAAATACGATATGACTGTTGAGTCGATTAAGCCTTCACCTATTGTCGGACTCAATGTGGTTGAAACATCGACGGGTATTATTTATATCACCGATGATGGCAAATATTTATTGCAAGGCCCTATCTACGATATGAGTGGTAAAGTACCGCTCAATATTAGCAATCAACCGTTAATGAAAAAAATTGAAGCTTTAAAAGATGAAATGATCGTATTTAAAGCGCCAAATGAAAAACATGTGGTGACGATCTTTACTGATATTAGCTGTGGCTATTGCAAAAAATTACATCAATCTGTTGGTGAGCTAAATAGCAAAGGTGTGACAGTTCGTTACCTTGCTTATCCACGCCAAGGTATGGATAGCGATACCGCTAAAAAAATGGCATCAATATGGTGTAATGGGATGCCTCAAAATGCGTTAACTAAAGCTTTTAAAGGTGATGAAATTGCCATGATTGATGAGTGTAAAATTGATTTAGGCAAGCATATGCAAGTGGGCAATTTATTTAAAGTCACGGGGACTCCTGCAATTATTTTGCCTGACGGACAATTACTTCCCGGCTATTTAACGCCAGATGCGCTTATTCAATTACTTGAACAGAAATAACCAATATTGTGAATGTTGAAACCTTTTTACGTCAACGCGTCCAAAGTGACGAAGTGATCATGCTACCGGGGGTTCCTAGACTCTTGCAGCGTATTTATGCACACCGCGGCATAACAAATGCGACGCAACTAGAACGCAAAGCCTCCAATCTTTTAGATTATCATTCATTATTTGGGATTGAAAATGCCCTTGTTCTGCTTTACCAGGCATTAACAGAGCATAGTTCAATTACCATCGTTGGGGATTTTGATGCCGATGGGGCAACGAGTACTGCCCTTGCAATTCGGGCATTAAAAGCCATGGGGTATGCAAATTTAAATTACATCGTGCCTAATCGTTTTGAAAATGGGTACGGGTTAACGCCACTTGTTGTTGAAGAAGCGCACAAGCGTGGTGCTGAATTAATTATCACCGTTGATAATGGAATTTCATCCCATGAAGGTGTTGCGACCGCAAATGAGCATGGGATAAAAGTGATCATTACTGACCACCATTTACCCGGCGCTACGTTACCAAATGCAGATGCGATCATTAACCCAAACCTCAACGAATGTCATTTTGCGTCGAAATCTTTAGCAGGGGTCGGGGTCACGTTTTATTTGATGTCTGCCTTGAGAGCGCATTTACGTCAGCAAGGTTGGTTTACGCAACAAGGGCTTAGTGAACCTAATTTGGCCGAATTTTTAGACTTAGTGGCTTTAGGTACTGTCGCTGACGTCGTCCCCCTTGATATGAATAACCGTATCCTTGTTCATCAAGGTTTACAACGCGTTAGGGCTGGGCGTTGTTGTGCAGGTATCAAAGCGTTGATCGAAGTTTCTAAGCGGGAAGCCTCTCGGTTAGTGGCAAATGACTTTGGCTTTGCATTAGGGCCTCGATTGAATGCAGCGGGGCGGTTAGATGACATGTCCGTTAGTATTGAGCTATTGCTCACCGATGATATGGCTTATGCAAGGGAGCTTGCTAACGAATTGGATGGTTTAAACCAAACAAGACGTGATATCGAAGCGGGAATGCAACAAGAAGCCCTCGTACTGTTCAACAAAGTTGAATATAGCACCAATCAATTACCCAATGGTTTGGCGCTGTATCACCCAGAATGGCATCAAGGGGTTGTTGGTATTTTAGCTTCAAGGATTAAAGAGCAGTACCATCGACCGGTTATTGCGTTTGCGCCCGCAGGTGACGGTGTACTCAAAGGGTCTGGTCGTTCAGTTCAAGGTGTTCATATGCGAGATGCATTAGAGCGTTTGAATACACTACAGCCCGGATTAATGCAAAAATTTGGCGGCCATGCGATGGCGGCGGGCTTAACCCTCGAAGAGAACAATTTTGACGCATTTAAATTGCATTTTGAGCAGCTTATGGGGGAGCTTATTCAACCTGAGCAACTCGCTGGTGTGATTTGGAGTGATGGTGAGCTGACCCGCAATGAATTTTCATTAGAAGTTGCAGAGCTTATTCGCGATAGTGGGCCTTGGGGGCAATCATTCCCAGAACCTGTTTTTGATGGGCATTTTCAATTGCTACAACAGCGATTAGTGGGTGAACGTCACCTTAAACTGATGTTAGAACCCGTAAATGGTGGTCCTATGTTAGATGCCATTATGTTTAATATTGATGTTCGCCGATGGCCAGATAACAGCATTAAAAAAGCAAAAATAGCATTTAAACTTGATGTCAATGAATACCGCGGGCAAAAAAATGTGCAATTAATGATTGAACATATTTGGCCTGAGTAAAGAGTAAGCGCTGGATAATAACAGATTAAAAATCAATTTTAAGCTGTTAACAACCCAGTATATTAAAGTTTGACGGCTATAAATCGGATAGAAATTCCTTTATACTAACCGGTTCGTGAATAAAAATTTTATCTTTGACTAACCATAAGATATTGAAAATGACGTTTGAAATAAACCCAGTAAAAAATAAGATCCAGGACCTGTCTGATCGGACATCGGTTCTGAGGGGGTATCTTTGACTATGATGCCAAGAAAGAACGCTTAGAAGAAGTTAATGCAGAGCTCGAGCAGCCGAATGTCTGGAATGAACCAGAAAGGGCTCAGGCACTTGGCAAAGAACGCTCATCTCTTGAGGCGATTGTTGATACAATCGACCAGCTAGATCAAGGAATGGAGGATGTTCAAGGTCTGCTCGAACTTGCTATTGAAGCGGATGATGAAGACACGTTCAATGAAGCGGGTGCCGAGCTAGAGCAACTGCAAGGCAAACTAGAACAACTTGAATTTCGCCGTATGTTCTCTGGCGAATATGACAGTGCTAATTGCTACATCGACTTACAAGCAGGTTCTGGTGGTACAGAGGCGCAGGATTGGGCCAGTATGCTACTTCGCATGTATTTGCGATGGGCAGAGTCAAAGGGCTTCAAAACGGAAATTATTGAAGAATCAGACGGTGATGTGGCGGGTTTAAAATCTGCCACGGTCAAAATCATCGGTGATTATGCCTATGGGTGGCTAAGAACAGAGACGGGTGTTCATCGTTTAGTTCGTAAAAGTCCATTCGATTCAGGCGGTCGCCGGCATACATCGTTTAGCTCGGCGTTTATTTACCCAGAAGTTGACGATGATATTGATATCGAAATTAATCCAGCTGATCTGCGTATCGATGTATACCGTGCTTCAGGTGCGGGTGGGCAGCACGTAAACAAAACTGAGTCAGCGGTTCGTATTACGCATATCCCGACAAATCTTGTCACTCAGTGTCAAAACGACCGCTCACAGCATAAAAATAAAGATCAAGCGATGCGTCAGTTAAAAGCGAAGCTTTATGAGCTGGAAATACAAAAGAAAAATGCAGACAAGCAAGTGATGGAAGAGAATAAATCTGATATTGGCTGGGGAAGTCAGATCCGTTCTTATGTACTTGATGATGCAAGAATAAAAGATTTACGTACTGGTGTGGAAACGCGTAACACGCAAGCCGTGCTGGATGGTGATTTGGATAAATTCATTGAAGCTAGTTTAAAAGCTGGCCTGTGAGGAAAAAATGTCTCAAGAACAACAGGGTGCTGAACAAGTTCCCGATTTAAATAACGAACTTAAAGCACGTAGAGAAAAGCTAGCGGCATTACGCGAAAAAGGAATTCCATTCCCCAATGATTTTCGTCGTGAAAATATTTCAAATAGCCTTCATGCACAATATGGTGATAAATCAGCGGAAGAGCTTGAAGCGCTGAATATCGAAGTCACTATTGCAGGGCGAATGATGACTCGCCGTATTATGGGGAAAGCATCATTTGCCACTTTGCAAGATGTTGGTGGACGGATTCAGATTTACGTTTCACGTGATGACTTGGCGGAAGGCGTATATAACGAACAGTTTAAAAAATGGGACTTAGGTGACATTTTAGGTGCGAAGGGTCGTTTGTTTAAAACAAAAACGGGTGAATTGACCATTCATTGTCATGAAGTTCGTTTACTGACAAAAGCATTGCGTCCACTGCCAGATAAATTTCATGGTTTATCAGACCAAGAAACGCGCTATCGTCAACGTTATCTTGATCTTATTGCAAATGATGAATCACGTAATACGTTTATCATTCGTTCTAAAATTCTTGCTGAAGTCCGTAACTTTATGGTCAGTTACGGCTTTATGGAAGTCGAAACACCGATGATGCAGGTGATCCCTGGTGGTGCAACAGCGCGCCCTTTTGTGACTCACCATAATGCATTAGATATTGATATGTATCTGCGTGTTGCACCTGAGCTTTATTTAAAAAGGTTAGTGGTCGGTGGCTTTGAACGCGTGTTCGAAATTAACCGTAACTTCCGTAATGAAGGTTTATCTCCACGCCATAATCCTGAGTTCACGATGATGGAACTCTATATGGCGTATGCAGATTACCGTGATCTGATTGCGCTGACAGAAGATTTATTCCGTACGTTGACACAAAAAGTGCTTGGAAATACCGTTGTTCAATACGGTGAACAACAGTTTGATTTTGGTCAGCCATTTACTAAATTGACGATGAAAGAAGCAATTTACAAATATCGCCCAGAAACGAATATTGCCGATCTTGATGATATGGATAAAGCGGTTGCTATCGCTCAATCACTGAGTATCAAAATTGAGAAGAGTTGGGGACTCGGTCGTATTCAGTGTGAAATTTTTGAAGAAGTTGCGGAAAGCCACTTAATTCAACCGACTTTTATCACTGAATACCCAGCAGAAGTTTCACCTCTTGCCCGACGTAATGATGACAATCCATTCATTACTGATCGCTTTGAGTTCTTTATTGGTGGACGTGAAATAGGTAATGGTTTCTCTGAGTTAAATGATGCAGAAGACCAAGCTGAGCGTTTTGCAGAGCAAGTTCGCCAAAAAGACGAAGGTGATGATGAAGCCATGTTCTATGATGAAGATTATATCACTGCATTAGAACATGGCTTGCCACCAACAGCAGGCTTAGGTATTGGTATTGACCGCATGGTCATGTTATTTACCAACAGTCATACTATCCGTGATGTTATTCTATTCCCTGCATTACGTCCTACCAAAGCGTAATTAAGCTTTTAATATGCCCGGGCGAGTTCCGGGCGTATAACACCTCAAAAAAAATTGATTTCATACCTAAACTACTTCACGATGACATTTACCAACTGTATATCATCAAATAGGCCTACTTGATGGGCTCGAAATAAATATCATGGCAAAAGTCAGTTTGCGTTACGAATCGTATCAATTTAAAATAAGTAATTATTATTTATAGCTGATATAATTTTTCCATCTTTTGGGATAATTATGTTTTATCATAACGCATTGATTAAAAAACTTAATTTTTTGATTGGTAATGTTAAATAAGTAAAGGTGCTTATTTTTTGGCATGCGATTTTTTTCTGTAAATGGTAAAAAACACATTATTAGTGTGACGCGCATTATAAAAATAAAAAACAGCATTTAATTTGTTAGTAATTGTTTCAACGGTAATGAATTTAAAAATTAAAATAGATACAAAGGTTATTGAGCTGTTGAAATTATACTTTGTACGTTTATTTATTATTTTGAGATAACAAAAAATATTAAATAAACGATAAGATTTGCTAATTTTTCTCTCATTAGGAGTATTAATTAGTATAACGACATGAAAAAATAAAAACGTAGCAAGAAAAGAATTTTAAAACTAAAATAAAATTAATCATAAATTTATGAGATGTCTCTATTTCTACATTTTGACTTATAGAAAATAGCTAGTTTTTAGCTTACACTAGGTTTCTTGGACATCAATATAATAGCGAAGAAAAGTACTGGTAAGGTAACTATATGTTTTTAAAAAATAAGTTTTATGTTGCATCTTTGCTTATAGCAGGTACGGCTCTTCTTTCAGGCTGTACATTTGGCTCAGACACATACAATACAGCAGCTCAGAATAAACAAACGGTTAGCACTAGCTCAGAAACTGCCGCTCAACAAGCTGAAAAGCAGGCGGTTCAGGCAAGTACTAATCAAGTTGATAATTCATATCCTGAATCTCAAAAAGTATTAAATAGTGCAATGAATCGTGCGCCGGTAGAGTCAACGAGCTTTAACGCTAACGGTACAGAGCAACAGTCATTTGCGCATTTAAATACTTGTGTTAAAGAACTGAATGCCCTGAAAACACTTTCACCAAAAGATTACAACCGTCTGGTCGGTTCTTTCAAAGAAGTCAGTGAGATTAATCGTCTTTACAGACAAGTAGAAACAACAGCTAGCCCAGACACTATTGAGTTATTACAAATGGCAATTGAGTCTAAAACGAAAGTGCTTTGTGCAAAAGTTCGCTATAACTCTGTATTGTCTACCGAATCAACATTGAAGAAAATTAGTGGATTATGAGAACTAACCTAAGGCTTTGTGTGTCGCTGGCACTTTTTACGACATTTTTTAGTCACGTTCCAAAAGCGGATAGCTTTAATAACGTTATTGATGATTTTGATGCTTACCTACAGCTCGAAAAAGAAGGTAAGTTACAAGAGCAACAGCAACCGCAACCGCCAGTGAATACACAAGCTCAAGGTTATGAAATTTTTTCTTCACTATCTACAGTTCCTGCGCCAAAAGAAAGAAGTAAATCTGCGGCAGCACCAAAAAGAGCTAATAGCAAAACAACAGGGAAGAGCAAGACTGGTTTATCAGTTACTGCGAATGAAAATGCAAACGGTAATGCGGGTAAAGGGCAGCCAGTAGAGCCTGAAAAAACAACGTTCTCGGAAGTTTGTACATTGACTGAGGGGAAATATCCCTCTCAATCAGCGCTATCATCTTCATTCCCCTATTTATTTCAAAGCGATCAATGGAACCCTCGATATTTAGCGAAGGATTTTGCAAAGTATCAGGTAGTTCTTGACCCGCTCGGTTTATATTCTTCAAAATTTATTAATAAGCCTGTAGTAGATAGTGCTGTTTATCTAGCTCAATTAGTCGAGTTAATTGAACATCAGAGATTAACAAATTTATATCAATTTGGCCTTGCTCAAGGTGTTGGGCAGCTAATTGCATATAATCAATTGTTAACAGATGATCAACTCGTAGCAAAGCTTATTAATCATAATAAGAGTATTGCTGAGTTAAGCCATATTATTACTGAAAAGCAATTTGAAATTAATAAGCTCACGGATGAGGTTGAACTCAATAAAGATCAAATCGCACAATTACAATCTCAGTTATCTTCAACAGAAGACAAGTCAATTATTGATGATCTTAATCGTAAACTTACAGCCGCTGAAAAAACGATAGAACAAAGACAAAATAGCCTTACGGAACTTAGCCAAGAAAACCAACAAACACAGGAAATAGTTGCTCAGCTTGAAAAGCAATTAAATGAAAGTATTGTTGAGCAATCGAAAATTAAGCAACAGCTAGCTGAAAAAGATAAACAATTTGCAGATGCGAGTTTGCAGGTTGATCAACTGACGGCAGAGATCACTAAATTAGAGTTAGCAGCCAAAGAGCAATTATTGCGAAGTGGTGACACGGATGAACAAGTTAAGTTAGTCACAGCTGACCTATTGAAGAATCAAGAATTATTAAAGCAAAAAGAAGATGAATTAGCATTAACACAAAAGCAAAAAAATGAAATTCAAATTGCATTAAAAGAACAACAAGATACGGCTAAGCAGTTAGACGCTCAAAATATTCAGCTAACCGCGCAGTTAGCCGAAAAAGCCCAGCAAGCGGATAAAATACAAGCGGCGTTGACGGCGCAAACCGCAAAAGCTGAGCAAAAAGCCGCTTTAGAAGCCGAGTTAGCGGCAGCGAAGCAACAATTACAAGCCCATCAAACGGCGCAAGATACGTTGTCAAAACAGTATGCCGATAGCCAAAAACAGCAACAACAGCTGCAAACGGCATTAACGCAGAACGAACAAAACTACGCGGCGGCGCAAAAACAGTTGGCA
>NZ_LXEW01000048.1 GCF_001655055.1 Providencia heimbachae ATCC 35613
AGCGATACACAAGTTAAAACGTTAACTAATGATCTAACAAAGCAAATGGCGCTGCTCAAACAAAAAGAAACTGCATTATCTAAGTTAGACGCAGAGAAAAAAATGATTCAAGAGTCGTTAGCTGCTCAGAAATCTGATAAGCAACTACTGGAGTTAAAAAATACTCAGTTAGCTAAGCAAGCGGAAGAGCAGGAAAAAATCTTATCTAACCTTAAAAAAGATATTGCAATACAAACGAAAAAACAGTCTGAAGTTGAACAACAATTGGCTGAGGCAAATAAACAAATTAGCGCGTTAAAACTCAATACGGAGAAGCTGACCGTAGTGAGCACTAATTTTCAGACTCAAGCCTTAGAGCTTGAAAATTTGAAAAAACAGCTGAATGATAAAATTAACGCGGAATCAAAAACGCAAAAAGATCTGGCATTAGCGCAAGATAATTTGAAAAAATTGAAGGCTGAATTAGAGTCTAAGCCCGCTTTGCAGAATGATAATGCACTAAAATCTCAAATTATGGATTTGAATAAAACCATAGCGCGGCTTCAGCAGGAAAATGAAAGCTTAAAATCTAAACCAGCGAGTTCTAATAAAGGTTTAGCCGGCCGAGTTAATCCAAAAGCACCTTCAGCACAAGATTTAAAACAAATTGCTAATGAAAATAGTAAGCGCAATGAAAAAATTATCGAGCAAATTACGCAACAAAAATACAGTAAGCTTGATAGCAATACCTACTATAAAGTCTTACAAGCGGGCTCACCAATTACAAATGTGAAAAATAAAGATATCACCTTTATTATGAGGGAGCAGTTAACAGATGGTACCGTAACTGTAATGTACACGGATAAAAACCCAGTCACATTACCTTATAATGAATTACCGACACCACTTAATTCATTCATTGAAAAAGCCGGTGAGGGGGGGATGGTTAAAGTCTATATTAAACCAGAAGGTGGTTATGGTGTTCAGGGGATCCCTGGAGAAGTGCCTCCAAACTCAATGTCTATTATTGATTTGAAAATAATTAAAGCAAAGTAATTTAGATTCGAGTTAAAAAGGTCGTTTACTGAAAAGGTAAGCGGCTTTTTTTATACTTATAAATAGTGGTACTAGGGTAAACAGGAAGAGGTGAAGCTATTTTGAGTAAATGATTTTAACGCGGGTAAGGATTAAGATAGGATTTGTGGTTTTGCCTTTCTGCCAGTGTATAGAATTCTATAACTGACAGGGCATGTATTCTATATAAGCGATACAAACGATGTGGGGGTTAAGCGGCTACTCGCGATCTACTTGGAGTATAGCCAAATCGTTTTCGGTAACTCTGAGTAAAGTACGATTGGCTAGAGAAACCTGCTTCCATTGAAACCTCCACTATACTCATTGCGGTATTTATCAGTAATTGATGTGCATACATAATTCTTTTTTCACTAATCCATGAACGTGGAGAGGTTGAATAGACTGTATTAAACAATTCTTTAAAGGTTGTTAATCCCATTCCAAATGTTTTAGCAAATTCACTTAATTTCCATTCTTTTAGATAATTGTGTTCCATAAACGATTGTAAGCGCGCAGCTTGACGATTGCTTAATTGACGCAACTTAGCAAGTAACAAAGCACCTTGGTCGTTGTATGATAGTAATAACAATAGTTCTGAGATACGCAGTGATACGATAATATCAGGATAATTATTCGTCACGAATGATTTTAAACTTTTCTTGATATCATCCATTAAACAGCAAGGTACAAATTTAATTATGTCACCTTGATCTTGTTCTGCACGCTCAATTTCACTCAGTTGAGTACCGTGTTGATTAATGAACTCACGTAAAAAATCATCTTCTAATGGTAGCCAATAGAATTCACAGTCAGCAATATTATCCATAATTTTAAATGAGTATGATCCTTGCTTGTGATAGAGGATATCACCTTCATTTAATATTTCAGTTGCGGCTGGAGTTTCTAGTAGTAAAGAACCCTTTTCAATAATAATGATACCTTTTGACGGGAGGTCGAGAATTGAATGAGCGTTGTTTTTATCAATACGAATCTTCTTTATTACTTGGTTATTCAAACTGTTTTCATCTTGCATACTATCACCTTAAT
Source organism: Providencia heimbachae ATCC 35613 (assembly GCF_001655055.1). Taxonomy (GTDB): domain Bacteria; phylum Pseudomonadota; class Gammaproteobacteria; order Enterobacterales; family Enterobacteriaceae; genus Providencia; species Providencia heimbachae. The sequence continues at coordinate 2,101 of NZ_LXEW01000048.1, forward strand.
TAACTACACCATTATAAGTAAATTGATTAAATAATACTTAATATCACCTTATTGTTGCCTTTTGGTACAAAACGTCACTATGACTTGATGGTTGAAATTATATAAATCGATTACATTTGTGTCATAATTTAATTCAAAGTATTAATAAATGTTTCGAAATATACTTTTTACGTTGTTTTGGTATGTTTGTCGTGGTATTTCCGATGTTTTTAATGATTGCTTTTTTATAAAAAACCAAGTTCATCGATGTTTTGTGGTGTAATGAACTGGTTGTGTGTTTTTTTTTGGGTTTTAATATTTTAATAAAATTTACTTAAAATTAAGTTATTTTAATATTTCTAAGATAAGTCATCATTTTTGGTGAGTTAGGTACATTTATAGCTATGAAAATTATTGTTAATAAATTCGTTAAAAACACATATTATAAATATTATTTATGTATAAAGTGTTTAATAACGTCATCAATTTAAATTATTAATCTTATGGATTTATTTTATTGGTCAATTGGTGCAAAATTAGTGATAAATTGAGATGTAAATCTCATTTTTTAAACTATCAATAAAAATTATAGGTTTTGTAAATAAAATAAACATGGATTTTGGTAATTAGTTATATTGAGTTATTATTTTTTAGATATGTATAGATCCACAGGCTTAACCGTAACCTTATTGGCTTTTAGTCAAGAAAGGTTGGTTGGGCGCTAACTTTAGATCGATATTAGAAATTTTATAAATCAACAAGTTATCTGCTCAATATTAATAAGCCTATAATTGAGCATATAAACGAAGCCATGTTAAAGAACCTTAACAATGCTAATAGTGAGGTAATTGATATCTTGTATCGTCAGGGCTTGATTTTAAAAATATAATTATTTGTATTGATTTAGGGTGAGTCTTCAGTGCTAGGTATTTTCTTCCTAACTCTTGGTGGGAGTTCAGGTACCGGTTTTCTATCATCAAGTAAGTGGCGGATCGCGAGGATAGGATGGTGAATAAGCATTTTTGGGCCAGCCCAGCGCATGATAACCTTCATTTGCTCGCGCATCTTAGGTTGGTAACAATGAATTGGACATTGCTTACACGCGGGTTTCTGCTCGCCATAACGGCATTTCTCTAGTCGGTTAATGGCATAAGAATAGAGCTTTTGGTAATGATCGGGATTATCTATAGGTGCAGGATAGGCTTTTTCATAGATTTTTATCATTTTTTCGATAGTGATTATTTCTCGATGAATGCGTTTACCCGTCATACCTAGCCTTAATAAAGTAGCAAAACATATATTTAATATATATGTTTATTAAAACAATAGAAAGAGTGTGTTTATTCAAAAAGAGATATAAAACGTAAAATGGCATAAGAAAATACTTATGCCATGCTGAAAATTGGTCTAAATGTGCCTAAAATGAAAAAAATTAGATTTACAAGTACCTATAGAAGCACTAAGAGAGTGTGTAAAACAGTTGATAACATGCCTTGTATAGGTTGAAGCTTAGCTTGAATAATGGCTATTTACTCGCTTGCATTATTTTTTGCATTTCATCTTTTATATGCAGTTTTTCTTTTTTAAGCTTTGCAACATGTTCGTTATACCCAGCCCCAGATGGGCCTTCAAGCTTGCTAATTTCTTTATCTAACTGGTGGTGTTTTTCATATAGGGTTTGAAAACGGGGGTTTGTGGACATTAATTGTGAAACTAAATCTTGATCTGTAGATAACATACTACCTCCTCAGAATGTATTAAGCCTCAAAAACAGTATAACCACTGGAGACTCTAGATGCATTAAAATGGCGGGTAATTTACATAATTTTTATCAGATTTATGATCCTTATACTAAAATTAAGTATGATGCTGAAGTCTGAGGCTTAAAATCTATATTTTTGTAATTAAGAATCATCTGCAGTGAAAGTTATCGTGTAAATGACTTACTATGATATTAATAACCCGTGTTTTAATTGGATTTTTTTGAGTGATATAGGAATTTATAATGAAAAAAGCGATTTTATCTGTAATGGCTGCAGTATTAGTTTCATCATGCGCAGTAGCAACGGAAGGATTGGAAAAGATCGCACCCTATCCAAAAGCTGAAGAGGGTATGACTCGCCATGTAATTCAGTTGGCTAATCAACAAAATGAAAATGATTTTATGATTGAGCTTGTTATTGGCAAAACGATGAAAGCGGATTGTAACCGTCAATGGTTTATGGGCGATCTTGAGGCTAAAACCTTGGAAGGTTGGGGATACGATTTCTATAAATTAGAAGAGGTCAAAGGTCCTGCATCAACGATGATGGCTTGTTCAGAACCAGCTAAAGAGCGTTTTATCTCGACGCAATTAGGGGATGATGCTTTTATTCGTTACAACAGTAAGTTACCAATTGTTGTCTATACACCATCTGATATGGAAGTTAAATATCGTGTTTGGTCAACAAACGATAAGCTGGCTGATTCAATCAAAAAATAACTTTCTCTAGCGAGAATATTTAACAATAAAAATGCCGCAATATTATTTTTGAATTGCGGCATTTTTATTTGTATAAGTTGGCTTATATCGATATAAATTGAAACAGCAAGTTTTATCGAATAACAAATACTGAGGTTTTTGCGTGTCGGACAATCGCGGATGCAGTTGAGCCAAGAAGATAAGTTGAGGTACTTGGGTGATGTGAACCCACAACAATTAAATCAGCATCAATTTCTTGGGAATAACTTAATATCTCATCTTTAGCTGAACCAATACTTACTTTGCAGCTAATCCTATCATCCGCTATTTTTACATCCTTAATCACTTCTTCTAAGGCTCTCATTGCTAGAATTGAGCGTTCAGCAGAGTCTTTATTGCTTTCTGGTAACGCCGCTATTTCGATGCCAAAGAATAACTCCATACTTGGAATAACGGATATAAAGTGAATTTCTGAAGTACTGAGTTTTGCTATCTCTTCGACATGTTTGAGGATAACGAGGTTTAATTCATCTTCTAATAAATCAATAGGAACTAATATTTTTTTATACATAGCAGCCTCATTCATATGTGATTGATATTTATTATAGCTAGTAACTATTAATATACTATAAGTTATATTGGCTTCAATGGGGTATGAATGAATTAGCATTTATTGTTGTTTTTATAATGGTATAGTTAATTTAATCATATTAAGAGTAATGTTAAAAAGGGTAATTATTCTCAATCAAACTAATAATTTACAAATTATTATAAGACATTTAACAATGAATATGTCAAAGTGAATACTATTTGATTAACCTATTGATTTAAAAGCGTATGTTAAATGATAATTATTTTGTTTTTCATTAAAGAAAGCGGATTATGAATAAAAATAACCTCCCTAATCAAGGGCATCATGAATTTGAATTGCAGCAAGAAAAATTTGAGGCAGCGAAAAAAAGTACGCTGATTAGCGTCGCAGTAAATACGGTTTTATCCATTTGGCAAATAATCGTTGGTATTTTCTCGCACTCATCAGGGTTAATTGCTGATGGTATTCATACCTTATCTGATTTAATTGCTGATTTTGTTGTACTTATTGCTAATAAAAAAAGTCATAAAAAACCAGATGAAGATCATCCTTATGGCCATTTTCGTTATGAAAATGGGGCATCCTTAATTTTAGGGATTATTTTATTAATTGTTGGAGTGGGGATGGTGTGGTCTGCTATCCAAAAAATGTTACATCCTGAACTTATTCAGGAAGTTCATACTATCGCCTTAGTGGCAGCGCTCACGGCTCTAGTCGCCAAGGAAGGGTTGTTTCGTTATATGCTCCATGTAGCGAATAAAGTGAACTCAAGTATGTTGGTAGCCAATGCTTGGCATGCTCGCTCTGATGCGGCATCTTCTTTGGTTGTTGCCATTGGTATTATTGGAAGTCTATGCGGATTTCGTATTTTTGACCCGATAGCGGCATTAATCGTAGGTACTTTTGTTTTCAGGATGGGGTATAAGTTTACTTATCAGTCTATGCAAGATTTGATGGATAAAGGGGCGGATGAAGAAACCTTACAAGAAATTCGAGTTGTGCTTGATAGTATCAAAGAGATATCAGGTTATCATGATTTAAAAACGCGAAAATCGGGTGATTTTTATCTTGTTGATGTTCATTTAGAGTTAATAGGGAGTATGACTATTTTTGAAGGACATGATATCGCTGTTAATGTGCGTAAAAAATTGATGGAAAACCCTCAAATTCTTAATGTGATGACTCACTTAGATCCTTATGACAAAGATTGTCTTCATTAAAACCAATCGCTAAATTGATTAACCTAAATATTAAGTAGGGAAGCCTAAACTCGTGATAGTTTAGGTTTCCCTATTTACGCATCCCCCTTTTTAATTTTAGTGTAAACGTTTACACTAAGGCGAGTTTGATCACAGAACTATGCCTTAAGTCATTGCTATACTTCCTGTCATGATGATGAGTAACGGGAAAACGGGCTTAAAATAATTTAGGGGTGAATATGCGAAATGTTGAAGTGCTAGTCACAGGCGGACTTGGCTATATAGGCAGTCATACTTGCGTTCAAATGATAGCGGCAGGAATATCCCCCGTTATTCTGGATAATCTTTGTAATTCAAAGATGGAAGTATTGAATCGTATTGAAAAATTGGCTGGCTATCGCCCCACTTTTTATCATGGTGATGTTCGCGATGAGCAATGTTTAGCGACTATTTTTTCCGCACATCAAATTCAATCTGTTATTCACTTTGCAGGTTTGAAAGCGGTAGGGGAATCAGTTGAAAAACCAATTGAATATTATGATGTTAATGTCAACGGCACGCTTGTTTTAGTTCGATGTATGCAACAAGCAGGTGTAAAAAGCCTTATTTTTAGTTCTTCGGCGACGGTTTATGGTGAACCAGCAACCTTGCCTATCACTGAAGAATTTCCAACAGGGAATACTCAAAGCCCTTATGGAACCAGTAAATACATGGTTGAGCGTTGTTTATCAGACCTCTACCTAGCCGATAATTCATGGTCAATTTCATTACTACGCTATTTTAACCCTGTAGGGGCTCATTCGTCAGGCCTGATGGGTGAAGATCCCCAAGGTATTCCTAATAACCTGACCCCATACATTGCACAGGTTGCAGTAGGGCGGCGAGCAAAATTGGCGATATATGGAAACGATTACCCTACGATTGATGGAACCGGGGTACGTGATTATATCCATGTAATGGACTTGGCAGATGGCCATGTGCTCGCGCTTAATGTTGTTGGATTGCGCGCCGGGCTTCATGTCTATAATTTAGGCACAGGCAATGGAAGCAGTGTCTTACAAGTCCTTCAAGCATTTGAAAAAGCAACGAGTAAGCCAATTCCTTATGTATTTGAACCACGCCGGGCTGGCGATATCGCAGAGTATTGGTCAAGCCCTGAAAAAGCGGCTTCTGAGTTAGGATGGCGAGCGACTCGTTCAATAGAGGATATGGCCGTAGATACGTGGCGTTGGCAATTAAATAACCCAAATGGATATGAAAACTAAAGGAACTAAATGACATGAAAAAAATACAATTTAACCCATCTGATTGCCCTCATCGTCGCTATAACCCACTCACTGGTCAATGGGTACTGGTATCACCTCATCGTGCAAAACGTCCATGGAGTGGGCAGGATGAAAAAACTACGTTTTCAGCGTTGCCGCAATATGATGAGCATTGTTATTTATGTCCAACCAATAAGCGTGTTTCTGGCGAAGTAAATCCAGATTATCAGGGGACTTTTGTTTTTCAAAATGATTATTCGGCATTGTTACCTGAAGCTTGTGAACAACCAACAAATCAATCTGGTTTATTTCAAGCTCAAGCGGTTAGTGGCCTTAGCCGTGTGATTTGCTTTTCCCCTGATCACAGCAAAACACTTCCTGAATTATCATTATTGGAAATCGGGCAAGTGATTAACACTTGGCAGCAGCAAGTATCAGAGCTTAGCGAACGATTTTTATGGGTGCAAATATTTGAAAATAAAGGTGAGGCTATGGGGTGTTCACAACCGCATCCTCATGGGCAAATTTGGGCTAGTGATTTTTTACCTAATGAAATTGCGCGAAAAGACCATTTTTTAGCTGAATATTATCAGCAAAATGGCAGTAATTTATTGAATGATTATGTTAAGGCTGAAATGCAAGATGGCTCTCGCACCGTGGTTGAGACAGAGCATTGGATCGCCGTCGTACCTTACTGGGCAGCGTGGCCATTTGAAACCATGTTATTACCTAAACAGCATATTAAACGAATGGATGAGATGAATGAATCTATCCGTTCAGATCTTAGTGTGGCCCTAAAACAACTTACTTGTCGCTATGACAATCTATTTAATTGCGCATTTCCATACTCTATGGGATGGCATTTTGCACCTTTTTTCAATCAAAACAAAGATATTGAGCACTGGCAGCTCCATGCATTGTTTTATCCACCTTTATTGCGTTCGGCAACAGTGAAAAAATTTATGGTGGGGTATGAAATGCTCGCAGAAGTTCAGCGAGATTTGACGCCAGAGCAAGCAGCACAACGGTTACGTGATGTGAGTGATGTGCATTATAAGCAACAGTAATTTCGATAAAAAATTAATAATTACTCAATTTTTTATATTGCGAGAAGAATTTAAAATTTAGGGACGTATTAAATGGAAATCTTACAAAAGAGAGTGGCAAATGCTTTTCAACAAGCGTTTGGCTATCAAGCAAGTACTTATGTACAAGCCCCCGGACGCGTTAACCTTATTGGCGAACACACTGATTATAATGATGGTTTTGTATTGCCTTGTGCCATTGATTATCAAACGATGACAGCGGCAAAAAAACGTCATGACCGAATCATTAGAGTTGTTGCCGCAGATTATGATAATGACTGTGACGAATTTAGCTTGGATGAAGAAATTGTTTTTTTGCCGCAAAAAATGTGGGCGAATTATATTCGTGGCGTGATTAAATTTTTATTACAAAGAGGTTTTGAATTTGGTGGCTGTGATATCGCAGTGAGTGGTAATGTCCCACAAGGTGCAGGACTCAGCTCTTCCGCTTCTTTAGAGGTTGTGATTGGTCAAACGATTAAAGCGCTATATCAATTAGATATCAGTCAGCAAGATATTGCGCTGAATGGTCAGCAAGCTGAAAATCAATTTGTTGGGTGTAACTGCGGTATTATGGATCAACTGATTTCTGCAAGTGGTGATGAAGGGCATGCCTTGCTGATTGATTGTCGAAGTTTATCTGTTTTTCCAATCCCTGTACCTGATGATTTGGTTGTGATGATAATCAATTCAAATAAAAAACGAGGGTTGGTCGATAGCGAGTACAATACACGTCGTCAGCAGTGTGAAGCAGCGGCTAAGCTGTTTTCAGTTAAAGCGTTACGCGATATGACTTTTGAAGAGTTTAGTAAACAACAAAGTCGACTCGACACACTGGTTGCTAAGCGGGCGAAACATGTTATTACTGAAAATGAACGTACACTTGCCGCGGCTAAAGCCTTGACCGAAAATAACTTGATATTACTCAGTCAATTAATGGCTGAGTCGCATATTTCTATGCGAGATGATTTTGAAATTACGGTAAAAGAAATTGATATATTAGTCGATATCGTCAAATCTGTTTTAGGCAACCAAGGTGGTGTGCGTATGACGGGAGGCGGTTTTGGGGGTTGTGTTGTTGCGGTGATGAAGCAGCAGCTTGTTCAGTCTGTGATGGATGTGGTTGAGGCTCAGTACCAAGCGATGACAGGACTAAAGGCGGATATCTATGTGTGTCAGCCAAGCGCAGGGGCAGGCGTTATTATGCCAAATTAATCACTATGTTGTCCCCTTTATACTTTAAGTTGCATGGGGTTGGTTATGATTAGCGAGTTTAGTGTATCGTTTATTGACCCCCTACCTACATACAACTCGAGTTATCTTGGATATACATTATTAAAGGTCTATAACATCATTATTGGGAAGAATATGCAGTTTTCCAAAGCACAAAGTAACCCTTTGCGAACGCCGAAAGTGATTGCGCTCACAAATAAAAATGAGATGAAAATTATTTTGACAAGCCTAGGTGCTAGCTGGGTGAGCTGCATATTACCGCTCTCCACGGGTAAGCGGGATGTCATCTTAGGTGCACCAAATATGGCAACGCAAATGGAACAAGGCGTCTATTTAGGGGCAACCGTTGGTCGTGTCGCTAATCGTATCGCGAATGCTAAGTTCACTTTAGGTGACAAGGTGTATTCAGTGAGCAATAACCAAGGTGAGCATTGTTTGCACGGTGGAAAGGATAATTTTAGCTATCGAGTGTGGGCAATAAGCCAGCCTAATCCACAACAAGCTGTTTTTACTCTGGTTTCTTCAGATGGCGACCAAGGGTTTCCGGGCGAGCTAACGGTTGAAGTCCATTATGAATTAACGGATGATAATCAAGTTATTATTGATTATAAACATCAAGTTAATCAGCTATGTCCTGTAAATTTGACGAATCACACTTATTTTAATTTGGCTGGTGAAGAATCGGCGAGAACCGCATTAGAACATGATTTACAAATCCATGGGACACATTTTTTACCGACAAGTAAAGAGGGTATTCCAACGGGTGAATGGCGAGATGTGACGGACACTCATTTCGATTTTAGACAAAGTAAACGTATTGGTCGTGATTTTTTGCAAGATGAGGAACAACTGCAAGCGGGTGGTTATGATCATACATTAATATTTGATAAATCAGTGATTGATGGCCAGACCTCGGCAGCGTCGTTACTCTCTCCTGAGGGTGATGTACGGATGAATATCACCACGACAATGCCCTCAATGCAGTTGTATACCGGTAATTATCTTGTCGCCGTTCCGGGTAAAACAAAAGTATATACGCCTTTTTCCGGTGTTGCGTTTGAAACTCAGTTCCCGCCGGATGCGATTAATCATCCTGAATGGGGCGCGCAATACAGTGGTATTTCTCAACCGAATGAAATATATACCAGCCAAACTCGGTATCAATTTGTTTTTTAATTATTAATTTGTATATGGTTTATTGATTACCAAACACCGAAATATTACGGTGTTTGGTTTTTTTATATGTAGGAAAGGAAATCACAACAATTTAAATCTTGTTACTTGGATTTAATCCTCTATTTTTAGATTCTAACGCATTGTTTTTAAATGTGGTCTGTTGTTTAATAAGCCATCTTGGGTATTGGGGTACATAATGGCGACAATAAAAGATGTGGCAAGGGAAGCAGGGGTATCTGTTGCAACTGTTTCACGTGTGATTAATTTATCACCCAAAGCAAGCCAAGCTTCCATTGCATCCGTTCAAAAAGCGATGAATAAACTTGGTTACAGGCCAAATGCCGCAGCCCGAGCATTAGTTAACCAAAGCTCAAACACGATTGGCGTGCTAGTTAATGATGTTTCTGATCCTTTTTTTGGTGTAATGGTAAAAGCGGTTGATAGCGTCGCACATAAAAATGGTAAACATATTTTAATTTGTAATGGGTACCATAATGCGAAAGAAGAACGGCAATCGATTGAATTACTAATTAATAACCGTTGTGATGCCCTCGTTATTCATTCAAAAGCGTTGTCAGATGACGAATTAATTGCCTATGCAAAAGAAGTGCCTAGCATGGTGTTGATTAATCGACGTATTGAACAGATCGCTAATCGTTGTATTTCATTGAATAACTACAAGGGCGCTTACCTTGCGACGGAGCATCTTATTCGTCAAGGTCATACAAAAATTGCCTATATTTCCTCAAACCATGAAATTGAAGATGCGGTGCAGCGCTTATTAGGTTACCGAGATGCATTGAAAAATAATGGCATTGAGTTACCTGAGAGTTATGTGGAATATGGCATGCCTTATGGTGAAGGCGGCGAACAGGCTATGACCAAATTATTGATCAAATCATTGGATATCACCGCTGTTGTTGGTTACAACGATTTTATGGCCGCAGGTGCGATCGCAGTTTTAGATGAAAACGAAATCCATTCTCCAGAGCAGGTTTCTGTTATCGGTTTCGATGACGTCTTAATCGCTCGCTATATTCATCCTCGCTTAACAACAATTCGCTATCCAATTCAAATGATGGCAGAGCGTGCAACTCAGTTAGCACTGGCATTAGCGCGTAAAGAAAGTATACCCGATGAAAATTTAGTTTACTCACCTACACTGGTTCAGCGCAATTCGGTTCGTCCTCTATAGCTTTTTAATTGCCATGTAAACGTTATCATTATTTTGTGATGACGTTCAATTATTTGATAACTATTTTATAAGATCACGAAATATCGATATCCATTTTATCGGGATATAGTGAGGCTTTACCCTTTTTTGACCTATTTAATTAAAAAGTGTTAAATAATTAGTGGAAATATGTGATTCAAGTAACGGCTAAAGCTAGTGGTAACGTTTACACTAACGTCGTTATCATTTGGCGAAGGAATTTTATTATGCAGACAGAAGGTATTGGATTAAGCACGCTAGATTATGGGGTTTTTACCCTGTATGTGCTTATCATCATCACCGTCGGGCTTTGGGTATCCCGAGAAAAAAATGGGCAGAAAAAAGGGACGAAAGATTATTTCCTTGCAGGAAAAACCTTGCCTTGGTGGGCAATTGGTTCCTCATTAATTGCAGCGAATATTTCTGCTGAGCAATTTATTGGCATGTCAGGTTCCGGTTTTTCAATCGGGCTTGCTATCGCATCCTATGAATGGATGGCGGCACTCACATTGATAATCGTGGCAAAATATTTTATGCCAGTATTTATCGATAAAGGTATTTTTACTATTCCTGAATTTGTTGAAAAACGCTTTAACCGAACATTAAAAACAATTTTGGCGGTATTCTGGTTAGCATTATTTATTTTTGTTAACTTAACCTCTGTGTTGTATCTAGGGTCTCTTGCTCTGCAAACTATCCTTGGCATTCCAATGCATTATGCAATTTTTGGTTTGGCTTTGTTTGCCGTAGTATATTCCCTTTATGGGGGTCTATCTGCCGTAGCATGGACAGACGTTGTTCAAGTTTTCTTCTTAATACTTGGTGGCTTCTTAACCACTATCATGGCGGTGAGTTATATCGGCGGTGATGCAGGGCTTTTTGCAGGTATGTCTCGTATGGCGAGTGAGGCGCCAGCTCACTTCGAAATGATTTTAAGTCAGGATAATCCACAGTTTAATAACTTACCGGGTATTGCGGTATTAATCGGTGGCTTATGGGTAGCAAACCTCTATTATTGGGGTTTTAACCAATATATTATTCAACGCGCTCTTGCCGCTAAATCTATTGGTGAAGCACAAAAAGGGTTGGTTTTTGCTGCATTCTTGAAATTAATTGTGCCGATCCTTGTGGTTGTTCCGGGTATTGCCGCTTATGTTATCGTTTCTGACCCTGTGTTACTTGCTGGTTTAGGCTCTATGGCACATGAGCATATGCCAACATTAGCTCAGGCAGACAAAGCTTACCCTTGGCTAACGCAATTCTTACCTGTTGGCGCGAAAGGTATCGTATTTGCAGCCTTGGCGGCAGCTATCGTGTCTTCGCTGGCTTCGATGCTGAACTCCGTTGCAACTATTTTTACAATGGATATTTATAAAGAATATATTGCGCCTGCAACGGAAGATCATAAATTAGTTAATGTTGGTCGGATCAGTGCTGTTGTCGCCTTGATTGTGGCATGTTTTATCGCACCATTATTGGGTAATATCGGTCAGGCATTCCAATATATTCAAGAATATACAGGGCTCGTTAGCCCAGGTATCTTAGCGGTATTCTTGTTAGGGTTATTTTGGAAAAAAACCAATGCAAAAGGGGCGATTATCGGTGTGTTACTTTCCATCCCATTTGCACTATTCCTGAAAGTAATGCCTTTAGGCATGCCATTCCTTGATCAAATGATGTACACCTTCTTCTTTACCGCAGTTGTTATTGGTCTAATCAGCCTGACAACGGCGAAAGAAGATGATAGCAAAGGCGCAATCATTTTAACCGCAGAAACATTCAAAACGTCATCGGGGTTTAATATTGCATCCTATGCCATTATGGTCATTCTATGTGTGCTGTATGCCTTGCTGTGGTAATTAGTTAGTATGAATCAACCATAATTTAGAATGATAACAAAAGGCAGATATAGCAATATATCTGCCTTTACTGTCTATATAATCCTAATCGATTAATAGGCTAACTTGTTTATTTAATTAATCCTTTCGAAGCACTTCGCAAATAATAAATTTCAGTGATTACCTTTAATTTAACGTGGTTATGATGCCTGTCTGCAATAGACCGTTCTTCAAGGCTTAACGATGTGAATCGTTCATGTTTGAAGATTTAATTCATTTGATTTTATAACCTGTAGGTTATAAAGTGCATTATAACTTCGAGGTTATAATTTGTTGACATGGAAGATAACAACAAGGCCACTTTTTGAAGCTTGGTTTGAAGAACAAAACGAAGCCGTACAAGAGGAGACACTGTCCGTCTTGAATATTTTACGGGAGTACGGCCCTTATATTGGTCGTCCGCAAGTAGATACATTAAAGGACTCTAAGTATAGAAATATGAAGGAGTTAAGAATTCAGGTGGGTGGTCATCCGATACGAATTTGCTTTGTATTTGACCCTATGAGGAAGGGCGTAATATTGTGTGCGGGTAATAAAAAAGGTCATGATGAAAAACGATTTTATAGCAAACTAATTAGACTTGCAGATATGGAGTATTCGATTTATTTAAAGGGGATATATAAAATATAATGGGAACTTTAGAGGAACTACTGGCTAAACGCTCGCCTGAGAGCTTAAAGCGCATTGAAGCGCGAGTGGAAGAACTCCGTCGTGAGATAACGTTATCTAAAATGCGAGAAGAGTTAAATATCTCACAAGTACAATTGGCTGAATCACTTGGGATTAAGCAGCCCGCAGTGGTTAAGATGGAAAAATTGGGGAATGATCCCAAACTGTCGACGATTAAGCGTTACGTAAAGGCATTAGGGGGCGAATTATCACTTGATGTCACTCTATCAAATGGTAAAAAACTTGAGCTTCATCTATAAATTGGCGATGCGGAGTCTACTTGATAAATAATTCAGGAGGTAAATATCCTCCTGAATTATTTTATGTGTCTAGTTGATTAAATTAAATAACAAATAAATCCAAATATTCATTTACGGGTATATTTTCGAATAAAGGTTTGTCTAAAGAAGCACAAAGAATACGAATTTGTTGAGCCTCAGGGAACTGGCGCGCTAAATTGATCCTGAATTTTTTCAATAATAGGGGCATCCCTTCTTGACGACGTCGTTTATGGCCAACAGGGTATTCAATCACAACTTCATCAAGTACTTGACCATCTTTCAGCTTTATCGTCAGCCCGTTGCTAATTGAACGTTTTTCAGGGTCGTGGTAATCAAGGGTGAAATGAGTATCTTCATAGCAGTGCATTTTTGCACGTAGTACATCAATACGTTCATCATTGGCAATGTTGTCTTCATAATCTGCCGCAGTAAGACGCCCAAAAATAAGCGGAATAGCAACCATATATTGAATGCAGTGGTCACGATCAGCCGGGTTTTGCAATGGACCAGTTTTATCAATAATACGAATGCAGGCTTCATGGGTTCTAATCGAAATAGACTCAATATCCTCTGCACTCTTGCCCATGGATTGTAATTTTTCAAATAGCTGTAATGCCGCTTCAACGGCAGTTTGCGAGTGGAATTCGGCGGGAAATGAAATTTTAAACAGCACATTTTCCATCACATAAGCGCCATACGGCCGCTGAAATTGGAAAGCTTGACCATTAAATAAAGCGTCATAGAATCCCCATGTTTTAGCTGTCAATGCGGTGGGATAACCCATTTCTCCTTTTTGTGCCATCAATGCTAGCCTAACCGCTCGTGATGTAGCATCGCCCGCCGCCCATGATTTGCGAGAGCCTGTATTTGGCGTATGACGATAAGTCCGTAGGCTATGTCCATCAACCCAAGCCAGGGAGACAGCATTGAGAATTTGTTCTCTCTCTAACCCTAACATTTGTGCCACAACAGCCGTTGAGGCTACTTTCACCAATATTACATGGTCAAGGCCAACTTTATTAAACGCATTTTCGAGCGCGATACACCCTTGAATTTCATGGGCTTTGATCATAGCAGTGAGGACATCACGGATCACTAAGGGTTTTTTACCTTTCGCTAGGTTTTCACGAGAAAGCCAATCCGCAGTGGCTAAAATTCCCCCTAAATTATCAGATGGGTGCCCCCATTCTGCGGCAAGCCAAGTATCGTTGAAGTCGAGCCAGCGGCACATTGTGCCGATATTAAAGGCCGCTTGTACGGGATCTAATTGGAATTGAGTTCCCGGCACTTTGGCACCATTAGGGACAATCGTCCCTGTAACAATAGGGCCTAATAATTTTTTACAAGCAGGGTATTCTAATGATTCCATTCCACAACCAAGGGTATCAAGTAAACAATAATAGGCGGTGTCATAAGCGAGGTCTGAAACTATTGGGTATTGGGTAACATAATCAACGATATCGCTGATAACTTTGTCAAATTCAATACGCGGCGAATTAATGGTTTGAGTTGTCATTATTTTACCTTTATTAACGCTGTTCTAATGGGATAAACAGTTTATTTTCCGGGCCAATATAATTAGCGGATGGGCGAATAATTTTGTTATCTTGTCGTTGTTCAATGATATGTGCCGACCAACCTGCCGTTCGTGCCATAACAAATAACGGGGTAAACATGGCGGTAGGGATCCCCATCAAGTGATATGCCACCGCTGAAAACCAATCTAAATTTGGAAACAGACCTTTTTCGCGTTTCATCACGGATTCAATGCAATTAGCAACCGTATATAAATGACGGTTTGCACTTTGTTCTGAAAGTTGTAGTGCGACGGATTTAATGATTGGGTGACGAGGATCGGCGAGGGTATACACAGGGTGGCCAAAGCCAATAATGACCTCTGAATTTTTAACGCGGGAAATAATATCTTGTTCGGCTTCATCCATTGAGGCATAACGTTGTTGTATTTCTAAGGAAACCTCGTTAGCTCCCCCATGTTTAGGACCACGTAAAGCGGCAATTGCGCCGGTCATTGCTGAGTAAAAATCAGTGCCTGTACCAGCGATAACTCGGGCTGCGAAAGTTGACGCATTGAACTCATGTTCCGCATATAAAATAGCGGCGATATGCATAAACTTTTCCCATTGTGCTGGCGGCTTTTTGCCATGCAATAAGTGTAAAAAATGCGCGCCAATGGAGTCATCATCGGTCTGAGTTTCAATGCGGTTACCATGGTGACTGAAGTGATACCAGTACAGTAAGATAGAGCCAAGAGATGCGAGTAATCTGTCCGAAATTTCTTTAGCTCCTGACAAGGGATGGGCATCTTTTTCAGGTAAAACACAACCCATAATTGAAACGCCGGTGCGCAATACATCCATGGGGTGTGCATTAGCGGGGATAGATTCAAGAGTTTGTTTAACGTTGGCTGGTAAGCCACGTAATGATTTTAATTTTTCTTTATAAGCGCTTAATTCTGTTTGGGTAGGTAGCTTATCGTGAATAAGCAAGTGAGCAACTTCTTCATATTCACATTGTGTGGCGAGGTCATGAATATCATAGCCGCGATAATGAAGGTCATTACCGTTTTTCCCTACCGTACAGAGGGCGGAATTTCCTGCGGTTACACCGGATAGCGCTACTGATTTTTTGGGTTTAAATGGCGTTGATTCTGTACCTTTAAGTTGTTCATTCATCATAAGTTCCTTGTAGGGGAGAGGTGATTACAACTTGCTTTAATTTTTATGGGTATCACTTGTTTTTTTGTTGTGCAAATAGCGCATCAAGCTTTTGTTCGTAATCGTAATAATGGATGCTTTGATACAGTTCTTCGCGAGTTTGCATCAGTGACACAACGTTTTGCTGAGTACCATCTTGGCGAATAGCGTTATAGACTTGTTCAGCCGCTTTATTCATGGCGCGGAAGGCGGAGAGTGGGTAAAGCGCAATCGCGATACCCACACTGCGTAGTTCATCTAAGCTAAATAATGGAGTTTGACCAAATTCGGTTAAATTGGCGAGTACGGGAACGGGTGCATTGTTGGCAAAACGTTGGTACATCGCAAGTTCAGTAATCGCTTCAGGAAATAGCATATCAGCACCCGCTTCAATATAGGCATGGGCTCTTTTCAAAGCCGCATCGATACCTTCTACCGCTAATGCATCGGTTCGTGCCATGATGACAAAATTATCATCGGTTCTAGCATCGACAGCGGCTTTGATACGATCAACCATTTCTTGCGTTGAAATAATTGCTTTGTTTGGTCGATGACCACAACGTTTTGCGCCAACCTGATCTTCGAGGTGTAACCCTGCAGCACCTGCTTTGCTCATGGATTTAACAGTGCGTGCAATATTAAAAGCAGAAGGGCCAAAACCAATATCTGCATCAACCATCAAGGGTAAGTCGCATACATCGGTAATTCGGCGAATATCAATTAAGACATCCTCTAATGTAGAAATACCAAGATCGGGCAGACCAAGTGATCCCGCTGCAACACCGCCACCAGAAAGATATATCGCTTTGTATCCGGCTTGCTGGGCAAGTAGCGCATGATTGGCGTTGATCGTGCCGACGAGTTGCAGTGGTGATTCATTTTTTACTGCATCCCTAAATTTTTGCCCCGCTGTTATTTGTGGCATAACGCCTCCTCTATTTGTTACTCATATGTAGCGAATTATTTATAACTATGGTTAGCAATTGCCATGCCAGCCTGAATAGAAACGATAAATTAAAAATAAATCATTAAATATCAATTAAATATATTAAAAATAAAATTTGTGACGGAGAGGGCATTTTGCAACAAGTACGCTACACAGTTTCATTGAAACAAATTAATGTTAAGTGAAACGGTATTTGCAACGGAAGATGAAACGGCGTGATAGTGGGTGCAGGAAAAGGCGATAACACCAATTCGATTGAACTTGTTTGAGGTAAAGATGGAAAAACCGATAATTTGGACGGTCTCTGTATCGAGGCTATATACCCTTTTTCGGGATATTAGCCCTGAGTTTAGTGCGCAAGCGGAAATTACACCGCTGAATATTGGCTTTGAACAAGCTTCTGAAGAGGTGCGTCGCCGTCTCAAGGATGGGCATTGTGATGCTATTATCAGTGCAGGCTCCAATGGCGCATACTTAAAAAGTCATGTTTCAGTACCGGTTATTATCGTTAAAGTCAGTGGGTTCGATGTGATGCAAGCACTGGCTAAGGCGAGAGAAATAAGCAATAAAGTCGCTATTATTAATTATCAAAAAATCATCCCTTCATTAGCAGAATTTCAAAATAATTTTGGTTTGCGCATTGAACAGCGAAGTTATGTCACTGCAGAAGATGCCCGTGCCCAATTAAAAGCACTAAAAGCAATGGGAATTCATGTGGTTGTTGGTGCTGGGTTGATCACCGACTTAGCTGAAGAAATGGGCATGACGGGTATTTTTATTTATTCAACTGAGACCATTCGGCAGGCATTCTCCGATGCGATTGAGCTTAGCCGTATGTCCCACCATCAAAAAAATAATATTCAAGCGGCCTACCAGCCAGCTCATCCTGCTAAAGTTCGTCATACCATTAATGATTTAATTGGGATGTCTGCTGCAATGGAACGCGTACGTCAAACAATTATGCTATATGCGCGTTCTGATGCAACGGTCTTAATACAAGGGAATAGCGGAACAGGTAAAGAGATGGTGGCACAAGCGATCCACCATGAGTTTACCTTATTTAATCAACATAAACGCAGTAAACAGCAAATGCCATTTGTAGCAGTCAACTGCGGGGCTATCCCTGAAACATTATTGGAAGCTGAATTATTTGGTTATGAAGAAGGAGCTTTTACAGGATCACGAAGAGGTGGGCGAGCAGGGTTATTTGAAATGGCAAATGGCGGAACCCTATTTCTCGATGAAATAGGTGAAATGCCTATTGCATTACAAACCCGTTTATTAAGGGTATTAGAAGAGCGTTCTGTTGTTCGCATCGGTGGATATCGACCATTGCAAGTTAATGTCAGAGTTATTTGTGCAACGCATTGCGATCTCGACAACTGGGTAAAAGAAGGGCGTTTTCGTGCTGATTTATTTTACCGATTGGGTGTGCTCAGAATGCAAGTTCCCGCATTGCATGAGCGGGGGGATGATATTTTTATTTTAGCAGAACGATTACTTAAATTAGCGTTTTCTAGACTCGAACTGCCACTTCCAGCGTTTCGTGTTCAACAATTATTACAGTGTCGGCATTTTTTCAATCAGTATCAATGGCCAGGTAATGTCAGAGAACTCAGAAATTTGATGGAAAGGGTTGCCTTATTTTGTAGCGCATATACCGATAAAACCATCAGTGATGATATGCTAATGAACCTTTCTCCCGAAAGACAAAAAAACACCATAGATGATAATAAAGTAGAACAAATCGAAGAGCCTTTGGAAGAAATTATGGCGCGTTTTGGTGGTAATAAGCAAGCCGCTGCCCAATATTTAGGTGTTAGTAGGACTACGCTGTGGCGTCGCCTTAAAACATAATTCCCCGTCATACTTTGTGCTGTCGAGGGTGTTGGCTACGTTCGTCTCCCCGAGTCACATACTGATGTATGCTCCCCGGAGTCATCTCTCTTGCCGCCTACCGACAACACAAATTATTTAGGGGAATGAATTGAGTCTACTTTGTGCTGTCGGGGTGTTGGGTATGCTCGTCTTCCTGAGTCACATACTGATGTATGCTCCCCGTTGTCGCCTTACTTGCCGCCTACCGACAACACAAATTATTTAGGGGGGCTCCCAAACTATTTGAGGGCGTAATTACGTTATTAAATAATATTCAAATATAAAGAAATTTCCGAAATAAAATTTCAGATAAATTATTTTGTCATTAATTACTTTTGATTGAATTTAATCTAACTTAAGTTGTATCAAAAAGTAACGATGTTACAATTCCATTTAACTAGTCTAACAAATTGTTTTGTAATGATAATTTTATTTAAGTTGATCTTTTTTAATTTACGTTCCACACCGAAAATTATGTGATTTTTCTCACATAAATAAATTTGTTAGTCACCATTAGATTTTCTCATTTTAACTTCGTGAATGAAGGGGCTATATTGCGCTCCAATTAGCCTTATCTACATTTGTGACTTGAGCTATTTTAGGTATATATATTATTTTCCCACTGCACTAATCGCCGAAATGTATCCGTTTAAAGGGTGCAAGTTTGTCGCATTTTACGATGTAGTTGCAGCGCATATTATTTATTTTTTTAGTTGGAGAGTGGGACGTGAATCAGTCCACGACTATAATGCGCAAACGCGACAATACATTCGTTCCTGTTGCCGGTTTAACGCTATTTGCTATTGCATCGGGTTATTTGATGAGCTTAATCCCATTATCAATGGGAAGCTTTAATATTGATACTGGCTATGCGGGTTGGTTGGCGAGTGCCTACTATATTGGCTTATTAATTGGTTCTATGTTAATTGAACCGGTGATTGCTAAAATTGGCCACCGACTTGCCTTTATTGGTTTTTTATTAATGTTATCGGCAACGGTAGTCGTATTACCGTGGACACCAACTATTGAAGCATGGCTCCCAAATAGGCTTATCGCAGGTATTGCCGTTGCGGGTATTTTTGTGGTGGTTGAGTCATGGCTATTAATTGGTGACAACCAAAAAGAACGCGCCAAACGTCTTAGTTTCTATATGACATCTTTATATGGTGGAACCACACTAGGACAGCTCGCGATAGGCTTTATTGGTACTCAAGGCATCTATCCTTTTGTTGTCGTTTTAGGTTTACTGTTAATCGCAGTACTTCCGCCATTATTGTTTCGTGAAGGTCAGCCGGAAAGTGGAACGCATCAAAAGTTATCACTGAAAAAAATTGCACGCTTAAGCAAACCTGCAATGATTGGTTGTATGGTTTCCGGTATTTTAATGGGAACTATTTATGGATTAATGCCACTGTCATTAAAGAAAGATCAATTTTCAATTGATCAAGTCGGTGTTTTAATGGCATCCATTATTCTTGGTGGCATGATTATACAGCCTATTATTAGTAAATTATCTGTCATCATGAGCAAAACCTTATTGTTGGCAATGGTGTCTCTGCTTGGTGTTTTTGCGATGGGTATCATCTATATTTCAAGTGATTATTTAGTGATGATTGTTGCATTAGCCTTGTTGGGCATGTCTTCTTTTGCACTTTACCCAATCGCGATTACGTTAGCATGCGATAACCTTGATTCATCTTATATTGTTGCAGCAACTCAAGTGATGTTATTTAGTTATAGTGTGGGTTCAGCGATGGGACCATTAGCTGCGGGTACCTTCCTAACGCAACATAATGGGTTAGTGAATTTTTTCTTTATCGTGCTGATTGTCACTGCGATTTATATGCTTATTGCGAGCTTGCGCCGCAAAGCGAGTGTGCTGGCGAATTAGTTAAAAGATTCTAAGTTAGTCAATAAAATAAAGCCGACATATCACTGTTAGCGAAACAGAAATATGGCGGCTTTTTCATGCTTAATAAGGACTAAAGTGTCTTAATTTTTAAGCTATTTCTTTTTGTTAATCGATGCTGTTGCAAGTTTAGGCTTAATTTGCTTGATTGGCGCTGTACTTGTGATCCTTTGTTCCCATAGCTCACCCATTTTAAAGTCCCATGATAATGGTGAAATCACAGTACGACCTGCATTAGGAGCAAAGGTCAACTCACTAAAATAGAGCATGTTATCATCAGACATTAAAAAATCAGCCCGGCAATAGTCAAAAGGAGTGACCAATATTTGTGCTAAGCGCAGCATTTCTTGGAATAATGGGGGCTCTGGCACAGGGTCTAACATATTTGGATAGTCAAAGGTAACGGGTTGCAGCTGCCAGTTGGTATCATAGATATTGATAAACTCAGTACCTTTGTCATCAACATAATCAATCTCGATATAGACGGGCTTTCCTGAAAAACAGTGGATACGGCAGGTTTCTGGAACGTGCTTTCTATTTTTATGCGTAAATAAGTCTATATATTCTTCACAAATAATACGTGGCGGAATATCTTTATAGTGTCTTTCTCGTGTAATGAAATAAAGATTTTTTATTAAATGAGATGATAATTTGTCTTTAGCTTTTTGTAGATCAAAGTGCGATTTATTTAAACAAATAATACTGCTACCACTATCATGGCTACACTTTAATACGAAGCGTTGAGGCAGTTTATCAATATTGATTTCATTTGCGTTATTATAAGCGGCTAAAATTGGTACTAAATATTCATTGCCGATAGTTCTTGATACATAATCCCTCACGCTAATTTTATCAGCTAGCTGAGTATAAAGCGGATTTTTATCGTAGATCATTCTAAAATTAACTTTTTCATTAAAGCTTTTTGGTACATCAAAATTAGGTTTGTAGCCTAGTTTTTTTGTAAATTTATTAGATAGATAGAGTTTATCACTAATAACAAGTGCGCGTAGTTTTTTGAGAAAATACTCTAGTTTTTTCATGAGTTTAGAAACCATTCAAAGTAAATTATGAGTGCTTATTAGGATATAGTTATTATTGATAGATTATATTTCTACTATTTTAAATAAAAAGTAAATGAATATGCTTTATCAGATTAAATATTGTTTAACCTTTATTTAATTACAGACCATTTAATTAAACGAAAAGTAAACAGTAATTAAAATAAAAAAATAAATAAAAATATATCAATAATCTAATCAATTGTTTTATAAATTTGTTTATTAATGATAATTTAACTTAAAATATGCTTTCTATTTTATATTGCAATCGTAGCGTAAGGTCGGTATTTAAACCTTAATTAAATATTTAGCCAATGAGTTGCTCATAAACTATATTTAATAGTATGTAAATAAACTATGAGGCTGATATGACTAAAAACACTGCAACATCTTACCCTTACCTCTTGCTTCTTGACGTCATAAATCCCGCAATAACTCAGCTCAATAAAGCCAATTTTGCTACCGTCAATATTATTGATGACTTAGGCGGAACACCTGACGGTATCGCGGTAGATCACATTAATCATTTGATTTACTGGAGCAATATGGGAGATGACTTTGAGGCTGATGATGGCTCTATCAATGTGATGAGTTTTGAGGGGAGTGGCCGAAGGATGTTAATCGGTCATGGGCAAGTACGGACACCTAAGCAGCTTTTGTTAGATAGTGATAATGCCCGTTTATATTGGTGTGATCGAGAAGGGGGTAAGGTGTGTTCTTGTAGGACGGATGGTAGCGATCTACAAACGCATGTGGAAAGGCCGAGGGGCGGGGCTGATAGGGTTGATATCTCAAATCAATGTGTAGGAATAGCATTAGACGAAGATAAAAAGTGGTTATATTGGACGCAAAAAGGGCCATCCAAAGGAAATAAAGGTCAGTTATTTCGAGTACCTTTAGTTATGCCACCACATGAATTAGCCAGTGATCGTGAAGATATTCAATTATTACTCGATAAGCTACCTGAGCCAATTGACCTATTACTTGATCAAGATGCGCGTATTCTTTATTGGACGGATAGAGGCGCAGAGCCAAATGGTAATAGCTTGAACAGTGCATCTGTCGTGGATGATGGGCTGATTGATTACCGTGTTATTAGCCGAGGCTTCAAAGAAACCATAGGCTTAGATTATGATAAAACAGAAAATATCATGTATGTGGCTGATTTAAACGGTGGCATTTACCGAGTGACATTAATTGATGGTAAATGGAAAAAAATACACCAAGGTAAAGGCTATACCGGGATTGCATTATTTTCTGGTAGCTAAGCTAATGCTGCGCCGGTGGCTCTCCCATTTTTCGTAAGAAGCGAATTTGAGCTTTAACCAGTTCATTATAATTGATGCATCGATAGGGCATATTGTGCGCTTTGGCGAGTTGAGAAACAATCTTAGCGAGAGCGGGATAATGACGATGATGCCAATTTGGAAATAAGTGGTGGGTTAAATGATAGTTTAGCCCTCCCGTTAAGCGCCATAGAGAGTTGGGGGACGGTAGCCAATCACAAGCGGTGACAAAATTGTGATGATACCAACCGTGCTTGATTAATTTATCGTCAGGAGCGGTGAAAAATTCGGTTTCAGCCCAATGTGTGCCTAAGAGTAAATAAATAACAAATAATGACGCGACCATTTGGCTAATGATGTAAGTTAGAAAAATGGTCATGAAACTGATGCCATTTATATGAGCAATAATTAATGGCAGACCTAGCATCAATGTCAAATGACCTATTTTACTGGCCAGAAAGAGTCCCCAACCTAATTTGCCTGTGAGTATATTTTTTGTTTTTATGGGGGTTTTTCCTGTTCTATCTGACCAGTCAAAAACTAATGCAATCCACGTTAGTGATAATGAAGCGACAAATGGCCAATAGATATGTTGGAATTTCATGAATGGCCGCCATTTTTGGAACGGGGTTTGTCGGAAAATACCGTTTTCTTCCGTATCCAGATCATAATGCTCAATGTTGGCGTAGTGGTGGTGAAAATATACATGGCGGGCTCGCCAAAATTCCGGTTCTAACCCTAAAGGTAATGTGACGATCCGACCAAAAATCCGGTTTTTCCAACTGGCTTTAAATAACGTATTGTGACAGGCATCATGCTGACCAATAACGTTTAAAAACATAATGAGTAAAACAAAAGAGAAATAACTTAGGAAGTAAACAATGGTAGACGAGGTATAGAGTGTTGGTAGGTAACAAAAAATGGCAATGACAAATAGACTGATAATGACGGTCAAATCTAAAGTACTTGCATATACATGGTCTTGTTTTTTTTGAAGATAATCACGACTGGCTTGCTTGAGAGCAAGATGAAAGTTTTGCTCATTAGTATCAGCATATTGAAGTTCGTATTCGAGGGAACGCATATTTTTTCTCATCAGCGATAATCTTACAAATTAAGAGTGAAGATTATATCGATGAGTGTGCAATTAGCGCAAAATAATTAATGCTTGTTTGTTTTATTTAAACTTATTCTTAGGCTGGAAGGGATAATGATTTTACTCAAAACGCGTTATTTTTCATGAGAATTTTTATTGCCATGAAAAAGGTAAAGCAGAGATAACTCAAAAGTGATAGGTAACATCCATGTAAATCAATCCGTTAATTACAAGATAACAATTAAAATTGTTTCTGTCTGTAATAAATTATATATAAAAGTAATTACGCTTATAGGGGGTTATATAAACACATTTAATGTGTACATAAGCCAAATTAAGACCTTGCCTATAGTGTTGGCTATAATAAAATGATGGAATATAAAAATAATAAATTATTTTATATTAGGATTAATAAATGAAAAGTATTTTTTTTATGGTTTTAGCCATTATTATATTTCCATTATCTTCTCAAGCGGGATCAAAATATCAAGGTTGTGATAATAAAATCTACCAGCTAGAAAAACAACTGAGTTATGCTAAAAGATATGGTAATAAATACAGAGTAGCTGGTTTAGAGCGGGCTATTGCCAATGCTCAAGGGCACTGCTATGACCATTATTCAGGTGCAACAGGGGCAACAAGACTTAACAGTCATTATTATCTTGATGAAACAAAACAATTAGAGAAAGAAATTGATTTGCTTAAAGATGAAATTGAGCGCCTAAAAGATTTAAATAAATAGCCCAAATTTAAAATGTGAAAATAGGACATAGCTTACGATTAAATTTAGTTCGATCTAAATGAAAAATTATCGGTAATTTTTATATTGTTGAATGTTTTTATTAAAAATAAAAACATTAGGGACGAACTAAAGTAAAAACAAAAGTAGTGTGGCGTGTTAATAGCCGCACTACTTTATTTATTATTTAAAAAAGTTTTTTCTGTGGTGGTCCTGAAAAATTCATTTTTCCAATATTATCCATTAATACTTCCACCACAACAGGTTGTTTTAAAGCAATTGCTTGTTGAAGCGTAGATTTAAAATCAGAAGTTTTTGTGATTGTTAATGCGGTAATCCCCATGGATTGAGCAAGTTGGCTAAATGATGGGGTAAGTAACTCATTATAGTATTGGCGATCTGAAAAATATTTTTCTTGAATGCCTCGCATCACACCGTACCCTTTATCATTCATAATGATCAAAACAATGGGTAATTGTTCTTGTGCCATTGTTGCCAATTCTCCAATGCCTAGCATTAACCCTCCATCTCCAACTAACCGCATTGATCGTTCAAAGAAAAACCCGTATTTAGCGCTTAGTTAACTTGATTCTGTACAAAATATCTAACCAATACTATACTCACCCTATGTATACGAAAGAGGCTTTGCGATGCCACATTCACCGAAAGAAAAAAAAGCAGTATTAACTCGCGTCAGGAAATTAAAAGGGCAGCTTTTAGCCTTAGAAACCGCATTAGAAAATGAAGCAGAATGTGGGGCGGTATTGCAGCAGATTGCGGCTATTCGTGGGGCGGTTAATGGCTTAATGGCCGGTGTCCTCGAAAGTCATTTACGCGAAGGATTACAAGCCTCAGCGGATACACAAAACCAGAGAGATTCCGTTGATGATGCTATTTCTCTTATTCGAACCTATTTGCGTTAAACACGAAAAGGAACCAACATGAAATCACGTGCAGCCGTTGCATTTGGACCGGGTCAGCCACTCAAGATCGTTGAAATTGATGTTATGCCGCCTAAAGCCGGAGAAGTCTTGGTTAAAATCAGCCATACCGGTGTATGCCATACAGATGCCTTTACATTATCTGGGGATGATCCTGAAGGGTTATTTCCTGTTGTATTAGGACATGAAGGTGCAGGTGTGGTGGTTGAAGTTGGGGAAGGCGTGACCAGTGTTAGCGTTGGTGACCATGTGATCCCGCTATATACCGCAGAATGTGGCAAATGCGTATTTTGTGAATCCGGTAAAACTAACCTTTGTGTTTCTGTGCGTGCGACCCAAGGTAAAGGTGTCATGCCTGATGGTACAACCCGTTTCTCTTATAATGGTCAGCCAGTTTATCACTATATGGGCTGCTCAACTTTTAGTGAATATACCGTTGTTGCAGAAGTCTCATTGGCAAAAATCAATCCTGAAGCTAATCATGAAGAAGTTTGCTTATTAGGCTGTGGTGTAACAACCGGTATTGGCGCTGTTCATAATACCGCTAAAGTACAAGCCGGTGATTCTGTCGCTGTCTTTGGGCTTGGTGGTATTGGTCTTGCGGTGATCCAAGGCGCGAGACAAGCCAAAGCAGGGCGTATTATCGCAATTGATACTAATCCTTCTAAGTTTGAGCTAGCACGTCAATTTGGCGCAACAGAATGTTTGAATCCAAAAGATTTTGATAAACCGATTCAACAAGTGCTCATTGAAATGACGGAATGGGGTGTTGACCACACATTTGAGTGTATTGGTAATGTGAATGTCATGAGAGCTGCGCTAGAAAGTGCGCACCGTGGTTGGGGACAATCAATTATTATTGGTGTCGCAGGCGCCGGGCAAGAAATTTCAACGCGTCCATTCCAATTAGTCACCGGACGTTCATGGCGCGGTACGGCATTTGGCGGCGTGAAAGGGCGTAGCCAATTACCGGGTATGGTCGAAGATGCAATGAAAGGGGATATCGAATTAGCGCCATTTGTTACTCACACCTTACCACTGGATAGCATTAATGAAGCTTTTGATTTAATGCATGAAGGTAAATCGATTCGCACAGTTATTCATTACGAATAAATATCAAAGGCTTGCGATCGCAGGCCTTTATTCGCTTTTCGAATCAGGAGGTTAAATGGAAAGGATTGAACGCCATGCGTGTTTTAGCGGCTGGCAAGATGTGTATCAACATCAATCAGAGGTGTTAGGCTGTACAATGAAATTCGCTGCCTATTTACCACCTCAAGCAGAAAAAAATCATTGCCCAGTGATTTATTGGCTATCAGGATTAACCTGTAATGAGCAAAACTTCATCACTAAAGCAGGCGCGCAGCAATTTGCGGCTCAGCACGGTATTATTTTAATCGTGCCTGACACCAGTCCTCGTGGTGAGCAAGTTGCAGATGATGAAGCTTACGATCTTGGTCAGGGAGCCGGTTTTTACCTCAATGCAACTCAAGCACCGTGGAACCGCCATTATCATATGTATGATTATATCGTTTCTGAGCTGCCTAGCTTGGTCGAAGCCAATTTACCTGCGTCAAATAAGCGGGCAATTTCTGGGCATTCGATGGGTGGACACGGTGCTTTGATGATAGGACTGCGTAATGCTGCTCGCTATTGCAGTTTATCTGCTTTTGCACCCATTGTTGCCCCTTCTCAAGTACCTTGGGGGCAAAAAGCTTTCAGTGCATATTTAGGGGAAGAGACTGCAACGTGGCAGGAGTATGACTCGGTGCATTTACTCGATAACGCAACAGCAATCCCACCTATTTTAGTCGATGTTGGGACGGGCGATGCGTTTTATCACGATCAATTAAAACCCGAGTTACTTTCTGATGTGTGTGATAAGCAACAGCATAATTATACCTTAAATCTACGTGATGGATACGACCACAGTTATTATTTTATCAGTAGCTTTATTGGTGAGCACATTGCATTTCATGCACAGCATTTGAAAGGTTAGTGATGAAAATTCCCCCAAAACTGGGGGAATACTATAACTAGTGGCGTAAATAGACGTGAGGGGTATCGTTTTCGGGATGCTGGCTTACGGCTAAATCGGCTTTATACCAACGGGTTAAGTTCTCCGTTGTTAATACTTGCGCTGGGCTTCCATTTGCCACTAGTTTCCCTTCGTGGATCAAATACACACTATCTGCATATAACGCCGTAAGATTAAGATCGTGCAACACACAGCACACCCCTAATGGACGCTCGCGTGAAAGTTGATGCAGTAAACGTAAACTGTGTTGTTGATGATATAAATCGAGTGCGGACGTGGGTTCATCAAGGAATAAACACGCAGGGCTGATTTCAGGTTGCCATAATTGAGCCAATACTCGCGCTAATTGCACCCGTTGTTGTTCCCCTCCCGAAAGCTGCCGGTAATCACATTGACGTAATGAGTGGCAATTGGTTTGTGCCAAAGCTTCTTCAATTGCTTTTTGCTTATGCTCTGACCCATAAGGCGTACGCCCCATGGCAACCACATCTTCTACGGTAAAGGCAAATTGAAGATGGCTATGTTGTTTCATCACGGCCCGTTTTTTTGCCAGCGCGTTGTTATCCCATTGCAAAATGGAACGACCCTCTAAAAGGCATTCACCTTGGGAAGGGGGAACATAGCCGGTTAATAGCTTTAATAAACTGGATTTCCCTGCGCCATTGGGGCCAATAATCACGGCCATCTCATGCTGCTTAATGGAAAAGCTAATATCATCAATTAATGTTTTATTATTGATGTGATAGCTGAGGTTTCGCGCTTCTAACAGTGTGGATTGGTTGAGTTCCATCATGTTAAATCCTGCCAGCGGGTTGACGAAGGATCAACCACAAAAAGTAAGGGCCACCGATTAACCCAGTGAGTAGACCAACTGGAATTTCAGCGGGGGCAACCACGATCCGAGCGAGAGTATCAGCCACTAATAATAGCGTAGCACCAACAATTGCCGAGCCCGGAATTAACCAGCGATGATCAGGGCCTAATGTCATGCGAATTAAATGAGGCACAACCAAACCAACAAAGCCGATAACACCGCTCATTGCAACGGCGCAGCCGACTAACATTGCACTGAGAAACAACAAAATAAATTTAGTGCGCTCAACATTCAAACCAAGATAATGCGCATCCTCATCACCTAACTGTAAAATGTTTAGCTTGTTACCTTGCCATAGACAAATAAAGCAGACCGGAAGAATGACGGAAGCGGCTATCGTCAGGGATGTCCAATCAACATTGCCGAGTGTTCCCATCATCCATAAACTAAACGTCCGCAATTGTTGGTCGTTACTGACATAGCTCAATACCCCAATAAACGACATACAGAGTGCATTGATGGCGATACCTGCCAGTAATAAGCGCGCCAAATTGCCATTAGAGGTGCGATTAAGACTAAAGATGATCAATGAAACGACTAAACTTCCGACAAATGCAGCGCCAATATGACCATAGTTTTGCAAAACGCTAGGTAAAGATAACGAAAAGACAATAAAGGCAGCGACACACAACGCCGCGCCACTGCTGATACCGAGCAAGCTTGGATCCGCAAGGGGATTACGAAATAACCCCTGCATTATCGCGCCGGATACGGCAAGGGCTAACCCGACTAAAATGGCTAATAAAATACGTGGAAGACGGATATTTAACCAAATTTGCCAGTCTGGGTCTGTGGCAGAAGCCTGCCACAGTGTGTTAATGGATAAGTGCATTGCGCCAGCATTAGAGGCAATCAATGTGATGACGCACAACACTAAAAATAG
The DNA here is from genome assembly GCF_001655055.1 of Providencia heimbachae ATCC 35613. Lineage (GTDB taxonomy): Bacteria > Pseudomonadota > Gammaproteobacteria > Enterobacterales > Enterobacteriaceae > Providencia > Providencia heimbachae. The sequence goes on from NZ_LXEW01000048.1 coordinate 31,514, forward strand.
GATGAAAATAACAATCAGTGGATGTTTAAAACGCATCATTGGGACTTTTCTAATGCCTCACGTAGCTGTTGCATCACTTTTGGCGTACCTAAACTGAAACTTAGCATGCCCACATCATCTACGACGACTAATGCTTTGTTTTTCCCCGCCGGTGTCATCGACATTCCGGGTAATTTCCAAACCTTATCAATACCACCGAGGGATTTAATCCCTTCTTCCGTGAAGATAATCAAATCAGGCTGGCTTGAGAGCAACCCTTCTTGTGACAGGGCGCGATAACTATCAAAATTCGCCATGGCATTTTTTGCTCCTGTCGCTCTTATTAGGCTATCAGCCGCGGTTTTTTGGCCAGCGGCAAGGGGCAATACGCCACCATGACTCATGATAAATAAAACTTTTTTATCAATGGGAGCGGTGTTGACCTTAGCAAGCTCTTGGTTGAATTGCTTTACCAGCGCTTGTCCTTGTTCTTTTTTTCCGACAGCGTTAGCTACCGTGGTAATTTTTTCAGGAATGGCTTCTAAGGCGGGTTTACCGGTCACCTTGATAATCTTTACACCACTTTTTTCTATCTGTGACAGTGCAACAGACGGTTTTGCTAGCTCACTCGCAAGCACTAAAGTTGGGCGCATGGATAAAACACCTTCTGCATTTAACATTCGCATATAGCCAACGTCAGGGAGAGAAAGTGCTTGTTCAGGGTGAAGGCTCGTACTGTCTCGGGCAACCAGCTGTTTCTCTGCACCGAGTTCATACACGATTTCCGTTACATCACCACCGAGGGTGACAATGCGTTGTGCTGAGTATGCACTTATCGACATCATCAGCGTTACTGTCATTAGAAGCCATTGTTTCATATTGATTTACCTAGATTAAATGTGTGGTAATGCCATCACTTGATCGCGCCATTGCTCTTGCTCTGGTGTGCCTTCAGTGCGTTGACCATACATTTGCACAATTTGGTTTCCTGCTTTATCAAATACTTCCAGACTGGTGACAAAGCCGTCATCTGTGGGTTTACGTGTGACCCAACATTCCGCAATATCATTTTCAATCATATGTAGGGTGAAATCAGGATTAAAAATATTCAGCCATTTCAGATCAGAACCTTCACTTTGATAAGGCATGATACGCTTGATTTGCCCGGTGAAAATTTGCACACAACCGCGGTTTCCAACAAAAATCATAATTTCATTTTGGTCATTAAACGCGGTATGAACCAATTGATTGAAAGAATCAGTAGGCACTTGCCATGCAAGGTCATCACTGACGGCACTAAATACTTGCTGGCGGCTTAGATTATTTTTCTTCAATAAGATAAAGAATTGGTGCACGTCTGTCATATTGCGCCATTCTTGCTCCAACTGCTGTTTAAGTTCATCGCTAACAGGTTGAGAGGTAAAGGGTTGTGCTGCTTCAAGTTGTAATGAAGGGTTGTCTACTGCGGCATATTGTTCAATCAGTGCATTCCATGCAGCAAGATCGGTTTCATCAGTAGTATAAACCTTGTGCAGGGCATCACCTTGTTTATCAAAGAATTGAATGCTGTGACGTTCACCATTTTTAGCTTCTTCACTGAGGGTAAACACAGAATCCCAATGAGAGAAAAACATTCTCAAGTCCAGTGCTCGTGGGTTTAAAATCAATCCACCGTGGGAACTAAACCTTGCATTCTCATAGCGTCCTACTTGCTCATGTACCACGTATTCATTGCGTGTAATGGCTTTGACTTGGCCTACAGTACCCAATGCGGTCAGTAATGTCGGGGCATCAACATTCAGACGCTTTGCTTTATCACGACCAACGCGGCTATGCAGTAACTCAGCTTCGGATACCTCTAAGTATGCAGCAAGATCACGAGCGTATTTTGCTTTATTGTCTGTTTTTGCCTGTTGGTAACGCTCGAAAAGTATTGAATTCACGGTTATCTCCTTAATTTAATGTGAATTACCATTGGAAGCTGACTAGCAGCTTGGCATTACGTCCATCTTGTGGAATGCCTTGTGATGAGTAATATTCTTTGTCGAAGGCATTGCCTAAGACAACACTAGTACCCAAGCCTTTAAGTTGTCCTTGGCCTTCATAGCTGACATAAAAATCATGTACTGCATATCCGGCTTGTTTTTCTGCTTTTGTTGCTTTATTGAAATCAGTATGGCGAGTAAATTCACCTAACCAACCCACGGAAAATCCACTGTCCGCGACAGGGACAGATAAATTACTGGTCACAGAATCGGGCTTGATTGAGGTGATAGACTCACCAGTGTATTCATTTTTACCTTCGGTGTGGTTATAAGCGAGATTCCAATTGAAGAAATCGGTTTTATAATCCATTGATGCATCCCAGCCCCAAATTTTGGCACGTTTGGTATTGATTGAGGTGGTGTAGTTGTTACTTAAGTCGATCTTATCTTCGTGCACATAAGTATCGATATAATCTTTGGCCTTGGTATCAAAATAACTGGCTTTGAATTGCAAGTTATCCCGAGCCATCAATAAATCATCAAAACGTAAACCAAAGCCATACTCAGCCGTGCGGGTTGTTTCTGGTTTTAGGTTTGGGTTTGGGCGCCAGCGATTGAAATAATAAGGTGGTTTGACTGGAAAATGGATAGCATCGTTATACATTTCCATCATTGATGGGGCTCGGAACGCTTCCGAGTACGAGGCAAATAGCATTGACCATTCGGTTGGCGTAATGCTTACTGCCCCTTTAGATGACCATTTTCCTTGTTTTGTGTCCTCATTTCCTTCAGCACTTGATTTATAGTGGTCATAGCGGGTACCCAAAATAAAGGAAACGGGTAAATCTTTCAGGGTAATTTCATCCTGTAAAAAACCTGAAGCAAAGGTGATATCGGCATCTGGAAATTGTGTCGTGGCAGCATAAGGTGTTTGTTTTTGCTTATAAGCCTCACTGCCATACGTTAAGTTATGCGCAGCAACCGGCAAATCATAGAAATTGCTCCGGTTATCGATCTTCATTCCGTAAGTTTTTTGGGTTCGACCTTCGTATTGGGTACCGACCCCTTTAGCGGTGATATTGACATCAGAATAATACGGGGTAACTTTGAAATTCAACCAGTTCTGAGACTCAGGGTTGAGCTGATAAGTCATTTGAACGTCGCGCTGACGAGTGGTGCGATTGACATTTAAATTGTTTTTATTGCTGAAGATTTCTTGTGGATTTTTCGGTTCATTGGCATCGTTATTGTAGTAGCGCATCTGCCCTGAAAGTTGTTGTGCATCATCCAGCTGCCATGTTCCCTTAGCGAGTAAATTAGATATGGTTTCCTTGTTATCCATATCATCGCCATTACTAAGGCGGATATCACCCACTTCTTTAGTGACAAAGCTGAAGAGGCCATCAAGTTTTTCCGTTCGACCAAAAGCAGTACCACCAAAACCAAAACTATGATCGCCCGTTGCTGCTTGGGTAAAGACGCGAGCACCGCTATTTTCGCCATCACGTAGCAAGTCTTTTGCGTCAACGGTTTCCCATGCCACGACACCGCCCATTGCACCACTGCCGTACAACAGTGCAGAAGGACCACGAATAATTTCAACTTGCTTAATCAATGCAGGGTCAAGAAATGTACCATTAATGTGTCCGGTATCCGTTCCTTGGCGAACGCCATCCACTAAGGTCAAAATACCGTTCTTATCAAAACCACGCATATAGATATCTTGTCCATTGACACGGCTGGTACCCGTCACACCGATACCGGGTACTTTACGCAAGATATCGTTTACTGTGCCTGCCGTTTTGGTTTCAGGTGAATTGTTTTTGATCACCGTCACCATCATGGGGGCATTGAAGCTATCTCTTTCATTCCCAGTTGCATATACCGTCATCACATCATGGCGATTTTTTTCAGGGGCAGGGAGAGCGGTTTCTGCATGTGCACTTGTTATGATTGAAACAATGGCACTGGTCAGCACAGACACGCGTAAAACATAAGACATAATAGTTACACTCCATAAAAATTTGCCAACTCATTTTTTAGTGATACACAGTAATGAATTGATGCGTATTGTTATTTTCATTTTTTATTAGTGATGGTTAGATCACGCAATAGAGTTAAAACTAAAGGGAAAAAATACGCGTAAAACGCAAAATTGGTTTTTGATTATGGAGGTGAGCACAATTATTAATGATTAGGGCATTATCATTAATAGCGGTGTACTGCTCCCACCCTGAGCTTTGGGAGTTGTTTATTGTTCTTTTATTGCAAAAGGCAATCATCGAAGCAGACAACAGTTTAAGCTCCATAAGAAACCATTCCCTTATGTACTCGTTTAAGCTGGCTGCCTTAAGATAGACCTAGGTGGCTTGCTGGATAAATTGTGAATTCGTTAGTTCGTCACGCTATTTGGTTAAAATCAATTTACCTGCGCGAGTTTGTCGCAATTGATAGGTTTCACCGCGATGTTGTATTTCAACTTTACCTGCCGGACCTAATAATTTTTGACTCTCAATCACGTCTGTTTTAACCGTTAACTTGGTCATTTCGACCTCATTCGCAACAAGTTGCTTTGTCATATTAGTTACCACACCAACATTGTTGATAATAAAAATGATACTGAGAATCATTATCTTTAAAATGATAATTGATAGCAAGTGATTTTCACAATAGAGCAACAAAAGGGATATGCGAAAAGGTGTAGATAGGCGACTTATTCAAGGGGAACATCAATATATGTGTTCATATTATTGTTAATAATAAGTTGCGATTATATTCTTATATTGAATAAACAGTCAGATATATATGCTTTTTTCTATTCTTTTCGTGGTCTAAGTGCTTTCGTTATTTGGCGTCCATAGTGGAGCTCTATATGATGAATATTAGTAAAATAAAAATTTAAGTTAATAGGATTGAATATTCGTTTTCAATTAAAGTTAGAGGAGAAAAATACAGTTATTGAATACAAATGACACTTTATAATTACCTATAGGCTAGTGAATACTCAAAATTGAGACCTATGTCAAAAATCATATATTTTAAAATTAAATTATAATATATCAATTATTTTTGATAAATTTTGTTGGGTTATTAGTTAGAGTTAAAAACTTTAAAAAAAATAAAATTGAATTTTTATATTGTTTTATTTTTTATATTTAGCGATAGAGGCTGATTTAAATTTAATTTTTGTAATTATATAAAAAAACAAAATGCATTATCAATATTATATTAATAATGAAAACGAGATAAAGATCACGCTATTAACGTATTTGATGGGTTTCTCTTTTATTTCAATGAAATATCAGTAATTTTTATGAAAAAAAAGAAATATTGAATATAAGGAATTTCGTAATCCAATGAAAAATAATAAAAATAAATTATTCTCATAGTGATTTTTACGTATTTTTACTTTGATATGTTAATAAATGCTAATTTATTGATTTTATCCATGCTTTTTAGGCATGGTTGAGAGATTTTCGGAATATTGTCAGGGAAATAGTTTAATGGATAGTATGAATACGAAAATGATTCATTTTTATTATAAATACAAAAACGCTTAAAAATAATTCCAATAAAAGGTAACACTATGGGTATATTAAAAGATAGTAAGTTGCTTTTGGTTAGCTTATTTATCATTCTTCTTTCTGAAGCAATAGGGCAAATTAAAATCAGCTTGGTAATGATTTTTCCAATGCTTTATTCTATGTTGATGGGTGGTATTATTAGCTTTCCAAAATTCAAAATTCTCAACGAAAAAAATATGGCACATGCAACCTCAATTATGAGTGTTGCTTTAGTGATCCTAATCGCCAAATTAAGTACATCCGTTGGGGCTTCTTGGGAAAAAATTATTCAAGCAGGTGGGGCGCTCATTCTACAAGAAGTTGGGCATTTTATTGGTACGATCATTCTCGGTCTACCATTGGCGATTATGCTAGGTATGGGGCGTGAAGCTGTTGGTGCCACATACTCTGTTGGTCGTGAGCCGAATATCGCTATTATCGAAGCTAAATATGGGCTAAGTTCCCCAGAAGGTCGTGGTGTCATGGCAATGTATATTTGCGGCACCTTATATGGCGCGGTGTGGATGGGAATTCTGGCTAGTGTTATTGCAGGCCTAGATATTCTTAGCCCACTGGCTCTGGCTATGGGGGCGGGTGTTGGAAGTGGCTCGATGTTGGCGGCAGCCGTTTCTCCTTTACTTGAGCTTTATCCTGATCAGGCAGCGGATATTCAAGCCTTCTCCTCTTCAGCAAACTTGATGTCTTCAGTATTAGGTCTGTACATCTACATTTTCTTTTCCTTACCTTTTGCCTCTTTCTTATATAACAAGCTAAAAAGAAAACGTGCAACGGCAGCTTCAGAGTTAAATAAGGATAACTAAATCATGAAAAAGATGGCAGAAATTGCGATAATTATTATTCTCGTTGTATTCTTCACTTCACTCGGTGATGCTATTGGCGGTTCATTATATGGTCGTGGTGATTTTGGACAGGTATTTAGCGATACATTGCTCGCCATGGCGTTGTTAGGCGGAATGTCATTTGTGGCATATTTAATCGCGCAAATCCCACCATTAGGTAAATTACCTGTTATTTTTTGGGTTTCCCTAATAGCAGCAGGTTTGTGTTCACCACTGTTCCCTTATGACAAAGAAATGATAGCGATGACAGGAAAAGTTTCAATTGCGGTTATCAGTACAACCGTACTCGCATTTGCCGGACTTTCACTGGGCAAAGATATCGATAAATTTAAAGCTATTTCTTGGCGGATCATCCCTGTATCACTGGCCGTATTTACTGGAACATTCTTATTCGCTGCACTTATTGGTCAAGTGACTCTCTCATGGAGTGGCGTTATTTAAATCAGAGGAAGCATTAACCATGACAATAACCAAAGACCAATTGAAAGCGAAAGTTTGCAATGCAATTGCATCTCATAAAAGCGATATTATAAGACTGGCAAAAGATATTTGGGCAGAGCCTGAGCTAGGTTATAAAGAAGCCAAAACAGCAAAAAAAGTTGAAGCAGCATTTTCTGCATTAGGCGTTAACTACCGTAATCAGCTTGCTCTGACCGGTGTTAAAGCTCGCCTTAAAGGTGGAAAAGGCAGTAAACATAGTATTGCAGTGATTGGTGAGCTTGATGCCATTATTTGTGCGGAACACCCTGATGCAGATGATCTGACTGGTGCTGCTCATTGTTGTGGGCACAATGCACAAATTGCAAATATGATGGCAGTGACTATTGGTCTGGTTAAGTCAGGAGCAATGGAATATCTCGCAGGGGATGTGGTTCCTTTTGCTGTTCCCGCTGAGGAGTATGTGGAATTGGCATATCGCAATAAGCTGATTGAGCAAGGTAAAATTAGCTTTATCGGGGGGAAACCTGAGCTCATTTCCCTCGGTGAGTTTGACGATGTGGATATGGCAATGCAAATCCATTTAACCAGTGTTAAACCTGAACGCGATAACGGCTTTATCGAAATGTCTACAACCACTAACGGGTTTGTTGGCAAGCTGATTAACTACAAAGGAAAATCATCCCATGCCGCGGCTGCACCACACATGGGCGTTAATGCTCTAAATGCGGCAATGATGGGAATTATGGGGGTGAATGCCATTCGCGAAACCTTCAAAGAGAAAGATTATATCCGCTTCCATCCTATTATTACGCAAGGTGGTGATTTAGTGAATGTCACACCGAGTGATGTACGTATGGAAAGTTATGTGCGAGCCTCAAATGTCCCTGCGATGATTGATGCCAATGAGCGTATTACTCGAGCGCTTGTTGCTGGAGCAATGTCTGTCGGTGCTGAAGTGGAAGTCAAAGATTTACCAGGTTATCTTCCACTTTATAATAATGACAAGCTAAATGATCTCTTACAACAAAATGCGCATGACCTGATTGGAGAGGAAAATGTTTGGGTTGCTGAACATATGACAGGTAGTACAGATACAGGTGACCTTTCGCACATTATGCCTGTAAGTCATCCATGGATTGGTGCAATTCGTGGCGGTTTGCATGGCAAGGATTATGTGGTTTTTGATGATGACATGGCTTACATTCGACCTGCCCAAATGATGGCTATGACCATTATCGATCTCCTGTTTGATGATGCGACTGGTGCTGAAACATTGATGGCAAGCTACAAGCCATTGATGAGTAAAGAAGAGTACCTCTCATTTATTCGTTCATTTAAGAATTAATTGTAATATAAACCTTAATACTGCGTTAAAATATGCAGTATTAAGGTGTCATTTCGATGGGGTAATTGGCGAGTCATTATTTTTCCAAATAGACTTTACCTCTAAATAAAAATACATTTTTTCCAAATTTGCTATTTTGGTTAAATTACACCCATATTTATCAGCGAAATTGTCTCTGCTATTTGGCTGATAAATAACTTATATAAACGGTTACAAACTTAATTGCTCATAATGGGAGAAAATAAGCAATATAATCAGTTGAAATTTTGGTGTTTTATCTCATATTTTAATTTTATTAAGATGCCATCCTAATTATTCATGCGTCATGAAATACTGATATGGTATAAGTACGATCTTCATCACGCTTACTTTTTTAATATTAACGTTAAAATATGTTTTTGAAATTAATAATGAAGAATGGCCGATAATAAAGATTAATCAATTTTGGAAATCTGGTCATATTGAAGAATAAAATACACTTAATACTTTGCTATACAATATCACTTATTAACATCAATGATATTTTCGCTTACATCAGGGATTCTTTACCAGTACTTAAACCGCTTTCTGTATACGAGATATAATGTAATGACAAATCAATATAATGTTAGCGAAAAACTTTTTGCTCTAGAAACATTCAGCAAAAAAATACGTCAAGATTTACATAAAATTCCTGAGATCTCAGGCCAAGAGTTTAAAACGTCACAATACTGTCGAGAACTGATGCAAAGCTTTGGCTATAAGATTCGCCAGTTTGAAGGATACACGGGCTTTACAGCTGAATTAATTGTTGATCCCGCAAAACGTTTAGTTGCATACCGTACCGACATAGACGGTTTAGAAATGCCTGATTTGACTTGTAATGAGCATAGCTCGATTCATGAAAATTGTGCCCATAACTGTGGGCATGATACTCACATGACAATAGCGTTAACAGCCGCAAAATACTTGAGTGAAAATAGCGTGGAGCTTACTCATAACATCCGTTTCATTTTTCAAATGGCGGAAGAAGATATGCGAGTTCCGGGCGCAAACAAAATGGTCGAAATGGGTTGTATGGACGGTGTAGATGAAGTTTATGGTCTACACAATGATGCCGCGTTTGAAACGGGATTTATCAAATTTAATTCGAGTGTAATGTCATCTTACGGTTCCGCATGGACCTTAGATGTTCACGGTATTTCTGCTCATGGTTCAACGCCACACAAAGGGCTGGATGCAATCCGTGAAGCAACGCGTATTATTGATTATATGGACTATATTGTCGCAAAAAAAACAGATCCTTTCAGTCCTGCCGTATTTGGTTGTGGAATGATCAATGGTGGAACAATACCTAATGCACTCGCTGATCATGTCCAGGCTCGTGGAACTATTCGTTCAATGGATGAAGAAACAGATAAAATTTTAAAAGCTAGTTTTCAAGAGATTGTTGCTCGTAGTGAAGCCGGTGGTTTCAAAACGACACTTGAAGCTAGTGGTTACCCTGCGGTTATCAATCATCCTCAAGCAGCAAAAGTTATTTATGATGCCGCTGCTATATTCCTACCTGTAGAAAATATTGACGCAAATGGGAAGCCTATGACGGGGAGTGAGGATTTTAGTTATATGATTAATGCGACTAAAGATAAATTAGGCGCAATGTACTTTTTAGGTAGCGGTAATAAAGCGAAAGGGATCAATAACTACCTACACGCTAACCCTTATTTTGTTGATGATGATTGCTTGCTTATTGGCGCACAAATTTTTATTAATATCGCCACTCGTTAAATTAAACATAAAATACACAGCAAATTTAAAGCCGAGTAACGGATGTTATTCGGCTTTTTCATTAGTATATTAAAGCTCAGGTAAGTTGGTATAAAGATGAATACGGTCATTTTTATCAACCGGCACCCATAAACTTGGTTGGTGAATATAATTTAAGTCAAGGTGAGGGGCATAGCAGGAAATAAAATCATACATATAATCTTTCAGGTGCATATGCCGATTAATGCAAATATGAGTATAACTTGGTTTTACTAAGTTACTGATATCAATGCAATGTAAGGTGCTACTATCTTCTTTGGGATCAAAAGCAACCGATGAAATAATACCAATTCCTGTGCCTCGTTTTACATAAAATTTAATAATTTCAGTATCGACAGCGGTTAATACGACATTTGGTGTCAAATTATTTTGATAAAATACTTGATCTAATTTCGAGCGACCAGTAAAACCGAATACATAGGTAATTAGGGGGTAATGGGCTAATTCCTCGATCGTCAACTGTTCATGCTGTGCTAATGGATGATCGAGTGGAACAATGACACTCCGAGACCACTGATAACAGGGCATTGTTAGCAAATCATCATAGAGATGCATAGATTCAGTGGCGATAGCAAAATCGACATCGCCATTATTGACCATCTCAGCTAACTGAGCAGGAGCACCTTGATGAAAATGCAGGGAAATATTTGGGTAACGTGCGTTAAAGCGTTCAATTACTTTTGGTAATTTATAGCGAATTTGGGTATGAGTTGTTGCAATATGAAGATTTTGTTTTGTCATCGTATCTTCATGAGAAACGATACTTTTAATTTTATCGAATTGAGCAAGAATATCACAAGCAACATGATGGACTTTTTCACCAATCGGGCTGAGTGATAATAAGTTATTATTTTTCCGATTGAACAAAGAAACGTTAAGCTCATCTTCTAATATCTTAAGCTGTTTACTCACAGTAGGTTGTGAGGTGTACAGTTTTTCAGCAGCATTTGTGATATTGAAATCACTCTTGACCACTTCAACAAAACTTTTAAGCTGACTAATATTCATTACGTATTTATCCAGTTTAAAATGGATTAAAAATATTCATAAAAAGATATAAATATTATACAAGATACTGACATCACGTTCAGTTAATTATATCATATAGTCATAAACTGAATCTTCTCATTATCACGATAAATTGTCTCGAGGAAACAAAATACCAATTGTATAATGGCGCTATCTCGTCATTAACTTAACTAAATAATAAACTGAATGGTAGATACATTAATATACAAAAAAACATTAAAAAAATTTATATGTAAGTGGCGAATTTTAATGCATTAAATATGAATGAATTTACTAATTATTTGATTGTCATATAATAAATTTAGAATAAATTACGGGAAATTAATAAAGAGATATTGTTAAATAACTAGAAAGCTACAAATTAGTTATAGAATGATTATGTTGATGTTATTTTTTATGATTTAAAACAGGGTCAATAAACCAGTGAATAATTGAGTTTGAAGCCAACAAAAGCGTGATCGCGATGGTCGATAATGTGAGTATAATAACCAGTGGTAAAGTTATTTGTATATCAAAAAACTTCAAGCTTTGTAATAAAATAAAGCAAATAATTGGATGAATTAAATAAATACCCAGTGCATTATTTGATGTTTTTGCATATTTATCCGTGGATAAAGCAAAGTAGATTATTATTAATCCTAATGAAATACCGATTAAAAAGCTAAAAATATAAATAAAAAATTGAGAAATAAATATATTTTCATTGTCTATGCTAGTAATGAAATCACTAATTTTTGTTTGATAGTAAAGAGCTGATATGGTTAAGATAAAAATACATAAAATGATAAAAAGAGAGGATTTTCTCAAAGAAAATATATTTTTTTCATTAATGAAATAAGCCATTATGAAAAATGGAAAGTAGTGAATAATAGCAAAAAATGTGGATATCTTGGCGGAGTAATCTTTTGTTAAGTAAGCAATTAGCAAAGATAGCGTCAGAATGATAAACAAACAAAATTTACTATTTTTAATATATGAAGGGAATAATAAAAAAATAGCCTGCCAAATAGGCGTTGCTAAAAAAAACCATACCCCATGTTGTGGAAAAAGAAGATATGTATTTAAATCTAACTGACCTGAAAAATAAAGTGGAATTGCATCTATTGTTTGAAATGTGAAATAAATGATTAAAGGCGGAATTAAATGGTTCCGCCAACTTTTCCATGTCGTGTTTTTAGTTATAAATGCAACTATAAATACAAACATAGGAATTAATGTTAGATCGAATATACGAATAAGCAATGAAAAATCATGTTCATCATTTAAGTTGAGATAAAAATTAAAAACAATAAGAGAGCTTAATATGAGCTTTAATGTAGGCCAGTATGGCTGGTTACGGTTTTTTGCACTCCACATTAAATTAATCTGGTTATTCATATATTGCCCTGTCTATATGGAAAACTATTTTATAATGGTATATTTTTAATTCACATAGATAACGCACTTGTGTAGATAGCGTTATAATCAATTTTAGACATTCGTTATACGTTGTTTTTAGCATGATTGTTTTTTTTCATCATTAGCTTAATGCAATAGCTACATACAATTGCGAATGCTCCGCCGATCAAGGTTTCCATCACTCTTTCAGGTAAAAGATGATAATCAACATGATTAAAGTAAATTGACATTTCGATTAATGATAAGACCAGTCCTGTAAGACAAAATGTGCCAAACACGTTGTTCTTTTTGTTATTACTAATGGGGATCAAAAAAGCAAATATAAGTATTAATGTAAAGCCAATATAGGGCATAAAACTAATCAAATTAAAGGAAAAATAGAGAAGTAAAACAACCACGAGTGTACCGATAATTCGGTCTCGAGTTAGTTTAACGATATTGGTTAGTTTAGGATTTAAAACAAAAATGTAGGTTAGTGGTGCCCAGAAAAAATGGTCAATATTAATTGCTCTAGAGACTAAAACGCATAAAAGTAGCCCAACAGAATAGATCAGAGATTGAAATATGAGGTTATAAGATAACTTATCTCTTTTTAGTGAAATATATTTTTTTATTTGGAATATCGTGATTTTTTTGCGGCTACTGATGGCGTAGCAAAACGCGATTGTTATGATAGTCCCTATCAGCAGACCCGTTACAAGGCCATCGAAGCTCGATTTATTAAGTGTTGCGCCTATGATATAGAAAATCATAAAGTACTTAATTGACATATCTAATGATGAGTCAATATTGTAATACTGGTAATAAATAAAAGGTGATATGAAAAGGATGACAAAAAATAGGTAATTAAAGCCGAAAAGATAACCAAGGGTAGAGCCTACAAAGACAAAAATAGAGCATAGTAACGAGTAAGTGATATTTTTATATTGACTAGCTTTATTGAAGATCGTATAGCCATGTAAGGTCGACAGTGAGCTCCATAATGTTGCATCAATGCCAGCAATAGAGTAGGTAATAATAAAGCTCATAATAAGACATAATGTTAAATAAAAACTCTCTGCGACTTTAATCATATTCTCACCCAATGGGACAATGTGCAGCATATATTGATAAAAAATGAATTTACCTTATTTACAACCAATAAAATGTGCTAATTTCGATTAATAACATGTTATTTACTCCGGAAATTTCATTCGCTATCAACACCATTATTGTAAAGATGACCTTCAGTTACGTTGATAATATCAGAAGAATCATTAACGATGAAATCCTAGCGCCATTATAGCGATAATGGTTTCGTTAGAAAGATGTAAAACCGATATAATAACAGTTATTTCGCAACAGGTAATAGAGCTTGTAAGCAATAGGATAATTGAATAAGCGGGGGAGGTTATTATTAACGAGTTATTATGAAAGCCAGAAGGGAAAAATACCGTGTCTCTTCTGGCGATTTTAAGTAATTATTTAATGATCCGTTTACCTTCAGCACTAATCACGGGTTCCCCATCCTCTTTAATAAACGCACCTTTCTGGGGTAAAGGTAAAATATCTAAAACAACCTCAGAAGGGCGACAAAGTTTTGTACCTAATTCCGTCACCACAATTGGGCGATTAATCAAAATAGGATGTTCCAACATAAAATCGATTAACTGATCGTCGCTCCATTGGATACTATCCAACTTAAGTGTTTCATAGGGTTCAACATTCTTTCGCAGTAATTCGCGTACAGTAATACCCATATCGACAATTAACTTTAGTAATTCTGTACGGCTTGGTGGATTATCTAAATAATGAATCACGATCGGCTCAATACCGCTGTTATGGATCAGTTCAAGGGTATTACGGGATGTGCCACAAGAAGGATTATGATAAATGGTGATGGAATGCATATTGACCTCTAAGTAACTTTTAGTAATAAAAGTAAAGCGACATAATCATCGATGTCGCTTAATTTAATGTATATCTATACGGTTAATGATAAACGTAAAGCGAGTGCTATTAAGGTCACAAATAGTACTGGGAGCGTCATAACGATCCCGACCTTGAAATAATAGCCCCAGGTAATGGTTAAATTTTTCTGAGATAAAACATGCAGCCATAATAGAGTCGCGAGACTGCCGATCGGTGTGATTTTAGGACCGAGGTCGCTACCAATAATATTAGCGTAAATCATTGCTTCTTTAATGAGCCCCGTCGCATCACTTCCATCAATAGATAGCGCACCGATAAGCACTGTTGGCATATTGTTCATGATGGATGACAAAATAGCGGTTAAGAACCCTGTACCGAGAGTGGCAGCCCATAGGCCTTGCTCAGCGAAGTAATTCAAAATTTGAGAGATATAGTGAGTCAACCCGGCATTACGTAGGCCATAGACCACTAAATACATCCCGAGTGAAAAAATAACGATTTGCCATGGTGCGCCACGAATGACTTTCTTCGTATCGATAACGCGACCTTTTTTGGCCACGATGTACAGAATGATGGCACCTACTGCCGCAACCAAACTCACTGGGACGCCAAGATGATTAAGCCCAAAAAAGCCAATCAGAAGGAGAACCAAAACAATCCATCCGGCCTTAAAGGTTGGCAAGTCACGGATCGCGTCTTTTGGTGATTTCAATAGCCCGATATCGTAGGTTTGTGGGATATCTTTACGAAAGAATAGATGAAGCATGACCAGTGTTGCACCGATGGCGGCAATATCGACCGGGATCATAATAGCGGCATAATGGGTAAAGCCGATGTTGAAAAAATCAGCTGAAACGATATTAACCAGATTAGAGACAACCAGTGGCAAGCTTGCCGTATCGGCGATAAAACCCGCAGCCATGACAAATGCTAGCGTCGCCCCTCGACTGAAGCCTAAAGCCAGCAGCATTGCCATCACGATCGGTGTTAAAATGAGCGCTGCGCCGTCATTAGCGAAAAGAGCAGCGACTACGGCACCAAGAAGGATAATATAGGTAAATAGTTTCCTCCCATTTCCTCCTCCCCAACGCGCAACGTGTAGTGCTGCCCATTCAAAAAAACCAGACTCATCGAGCAATAGGCTGATAATAATCACCGCAACAAAGGCGGCGGTAGCATTCCAGACTATCTGCCAGACAACAGGAATATCACCAAGATGAACAACGCCAAACAACAAAGCTAAAATGGCACCAAAACAGGCACTCCAACCAATGCCGAGCCCTTTAGGTTGCCAAATAACTAAAATAATGGTCAGAACAAAAATAGCACCGGCCAACCACATAGAAACCTCCGTTTAGGCTGATGTTATTCCCTATATTGTTCAAGTTGCAGACAGCCCGCCTGCACCTTGAGTTATTTTGGGTCTATAACGTCTGCCAATTATTGTTATTAAATTTACTTTGCCAGTTTGTTTAAGCGTTCAATCCCAACAGGCTCTTCTTCCTGCAATGGGATTAATGCTAGTCGAGCGGCGTACTTTTCTTTCACCAAATTGATTTGCTTAATTTCTTGCACTGCGCGGTGACGTAATAAAGGCGAGTCTGTTCCAGTAGCCACAAGGCTGTTATTAATTAGCCATGCCCAAGGTTCAATACCCGCGCGACGTAAATCTTCTTGCAAATTGGCAGCTTCTAATACAGGGGTAGTTTCTGGTAGCGTCACGAGCAATATTTTGGTTCGTTGAGGATCTTGTAGCTGCATCATAGGAGTAACATAGTGACTATTACTCCCCATTTTTTGGGTAATCTCACGATGGTAAGCACCGGTGGCGTCAAGTAGGAGTAAAGTATGCCCGGTTGGCGCTGTATCCATAATGACAAATCGTTTACCTGCATCACGAATAACACGGGAAAAGGCCTGAAATACGGCAATTTCTTCAGTACAGGGGGAGCGAAGATCTTCTTCTAACAGTGCTCGACCTTGGGCATCTAAATTTTTACCTTTACTTTCCAGCACACTTTGGCGATAACGCTCGGTTTCAGCTTCAGGATCGATACGGCTGACTTCTAGATGGGGTAATTTACCATGTAGGGTATTTTCCAAATGCGCAGCTGGATCTGAAGTAGTTAAATGAACATCTAGACCTTTTTCTGCAAGTTTGACCGCCACGGCAGCCGCTAATGTTGTTTTACCTACGCCACCTTTACCCATTAACATCACTAAGCCATGCTTATCTTTAGCAATGTGTTCAACAAGTGCGGAAAGTGGGTCGATGGAGGGGATTGCCAAAGCTTGATATTCTTCAGCGCAGAGCGGTACATTAGTTTTAAATAAATTACGCAATGCATCAATACCGACCAGATTAACCGGTTGAAGGATAATGCGATCTTGGGGGAGTGAAGCCACAGAAGAAGGGATATTAACTAAGGCAAACTGCTCGCGCTGATAAATGGCTTGAGCCAATTTATCATTTTGTATGGCAGTTTCTGGCAAAATACCATTAATAACTAAATATTGATTCTTGATACCAAGCTGAGAAAGTTCGTTATAAGTCCTAGCGACTTCGATTAATGTCGATTTTTGAGCACGGGCAACCAGTATTAACCGAGTTTTATTGGCGTTGCCTAATTCAGCAACCGCTTGTGCGTAGCGTTCGCGCTGTTTCGCGAGTCCAGACAAGGGCCCCAGACAGGATGAACCTTCAGGATTTTCCTCAATAAAATTACTCCAGGCTCCAGGTAACTGTAAGAGACGGATTGTATGTCCGGTAGGTGCTGTATCGAAAATAATATGATCGAAATCCACTAATAAGCGGGCATCCGTGAGTAAATCCGTGAACTCATCAAACGCTGCGATTTCAGTGGTACAGGCTCCTGAAAGCTGTTCTTCAATCCCACGAACAACGTCATCAGGCAAAATGCCTCTGACAGGGTCAACAATACGTTCACGATAGACCTGAGCGGCAGCCTGTGGGTCGATTTCTAATGCGAAGAGGCCTGAAACTGATGCTATCTTGGTAATGTGATTCCCAATTGTTTGATTAAAAACTTGTCCCACGTTGGAGGCGGGATCGGTGCTAACTAAAAGGACTCGTTTACCTTTATCAGCTAAAGAAATTGCCGTTGAACAGGATATGGATGTTTTTCCTACGCCACCTTTACCCGTAAAAAATAGAAAAGGAGGTATATTTTGTAAAAATTTCATAGTGATACCTTTATATTTTCAACAGCAAGAGTCATTTCCGTTACAACAAGCTTGAATAGAGTTAATTTTTGGCGCTAAAGATAAATTACACCAACGGGCCATATCTTCTCGAGTTGGATAACGACCTGCCATAACGAAAGCACCATCAACAAGAATCAGAGGTAAACCCTCAGCTCCGGAATTTTGAAGAAAGTTTTTAACTAGTTCATTTTCAACAAACGCCATCGGTTGTTGAGCAAGGTTAAAACGCGTTAACGTGACACCTTGCTGTTTAACCCAATCGACATCGGCAGAAAAATTGACTAATGACTGATCAATATCAGTTCCGCATACACCGGTACTGCAACACAGTGCTGGGTCGTAAACAGTAATGGTTTTCATATTAGATTCCTTATAGATTGAATCATTAAATATTGAGAGCTCCGATTTGCTCTAATTTATAAGTTGTTATATGTCACATTTTAATTAAATTCTGGGTAAAATTCTTTATCATATTCGAAAATTCACATATGTTAAGGTAAATTTTTTATAGGCAAGCCGCTTTATTCATCGTTGAGACAGAGGCATTTTTTAAACCTTTAGAGAGTATTTTTATATTGTGTTCTTGACTTTGGTATGCTTGTTCAATGATTGCACCTGCCCACATAGGTATGTTATGTGACAGGCGATAGTGAATCCATTTGCCTGCGCGACGATCGAGAAGAATACCGTTCTCCCTAAGCATTGTTAGGTGGCGTGATATCTTGGGTTGAGGTAATTCCAGAGTTTCACATAGCTCGCAAACGCACAGTTCTGTTGCTTCCTTAAGAAGTAAAACAATAGTCAAACGAGTCTCATCAGAGAGGCATTTAAATAGTTGTAACGGTGTTAACTGGCTCATCACAAATACCTTTAGTTTAGTTACTGACAATAATACGACCTTTTTTATCGCTGTCAATGATCATATTCGATTTTTCGAATGTATTTGCGTGTTAGGTTTAATTGTTTTGTTGGCTGAACCGCTATTTGGATTGGATAGTATTATATTGTTACGAATTTTTTACTGTATTTATATTTCCCTTTCGTCCGGCGATATCTTCCCAAACACTGTAGTGGCATAGTTAATTTGGTCACCAAGTCAGAGGTGATATTATCACTTCATAAACAGATAGGTGAAATTTATGGTAAAACGGATAAGATGCCTTCAATAGAGCAGATTAGGCTTCGAGCTTTAGTACGGAAAGCCCATGAAAACAGTCACGGCTCTGCTGGGGCTCGTACTATTGCAGACATTGTATCGAATACAAAGCAGGTTTCTTTAATGCGTTATAGTGCAACTAAGCTGATGAAATTACTTGGTTTAGTGAGTTGTCAAATCCCGAAATATCGGTATAAAAAAGCAGTGCAGGAATATGTGGAAATACCGAATCATTTAGCACGCCAATTTGCAGTGACAGAGCCAAATCAAGTTTTGGCAGGTGATGTTGTCCACTCGCCCTAAAATAGACAGTTAACAGGAAAAGCGTTATCAATGGTTTTTGAATCAAGAGGTAAGCCCACAAATATCCTTTTTCATTCAGGTCAAGGAAGCCATTATACAAGCCGAGTCTACCGCCAATTATTATGGCGTTATCAAATAAACCAAAGTTTATCTCGTGAGGTAATTGTTGGGATAATGCGCCAATGGAACGTTTTTTAGAAGCTTAAAAACAGAGTGGGTGCTTATGATAGGCTATCGAAACTTTGTGGAAGCTCAGCACCAAATAATCAGATATATGATTGGATATTACAGTCAACTCTGACCCCATCAATATAATGGTGGATTAACGCCCAATGAGTCGGAACGATTATATTGGAAAAACTCTAAAACCGTGACCAATTTTTATTGACCACTTCACTTGTATTGGGCGTTTTAAATAAGCATAAAAGGTTATAAACTGATCCCCTTAAACTTCCAGACTTTTATCATTTCAATTATTAAGTCTTACGATAGAATTTTTTTCGTTAGAATAAAATTCACATCTTCAGTGAATGCGTTGAATTGATTAATAATTTTTTGCATCTGCTCAGTTTGAATATCATTTAAGAAAGCTTCTTCAGAGCTAATATGGATTACTTCAAAGTAAGCCCATGGTGATGGTTTATCTTGACCAAGCATACTGATCCCTTTGAATACTTCGAACGATGAAATGCTGCTTAGCTTGTTTACTGCTGGTAAATCTGATTCTTTTGCCCACTGTAAGTATTGTGCTTCATTGGTTTCAGACTTCAGGTTAAAGAATACAATTAGTGTTTTAGTTGACATATAGTGTTTCCTCTGACGATATAGTGGTTTATTTCGCTGCTTGGCTTTGACTATTTTCTGGGTTAATACATAACAAAGCTAATTTGAAGTGGCCAATTAATATTGACTACTTCAAATGTCTATTTGTAATAGCCTCTCTGATTAAATCGAGAGTGCTCGCTCGTTATATCAATAGTGCCATTTGAAAACTGATTTGATGATATTAATACCAATAACTCTGGACTTATTCATGTAATGTTACTCCCAGATTAACGCAGTTAGTGAAATTATAGCATCGACTACATTAATGGATAATCATCCAACGTATCTTTATAAATCATAATGTATATGTCAAATAGGTCATACAAGAGTGATAATTGTTTAAATGACATAAGCTCACTGAACTTCTATTTAATCTTGTTTTTATATTATGTTTTCATAATAACGACTCGTTATTACTACTTAACGTATCTACTCTACATTATCGCGTCATCACACTAACAATATTTACTTCTCAGCCTATATTAATATGCGTAATTACAATAAAAACATTAATCATAATTATTTCTGTTAGTCTATTGAATAATAAATATTTAATTCATGAAAAGGACTGATAATAAAATGATAAAAATCCCGTACTGTTCTTTGTTAATTTGATTGTTTCTACCTATAAATATTAATGTTAAATCATTCCTTTTAAAATAAATTTTTTTTCATATCAAGATCATATTAACTATCAATTTTGGACCAAAGTAAGAAACATTGAAGGCATCGGAGCACTCACCACAAATAAAAGAGAAGCTATATATAATAGATGCATTCAATTTTTCTATTGCATATGAATTTCAAATTAAAATATCAAGCCTAAAATAAATAGTATTTATGATATTGCCTCAAAGTTTTATTGAAGATAATTTCGTTACCTCATTTGGTTATTTCTATAATTAAAAAATACAATACATTATATATGTGATACGAAATTTTTGATAAAAAGTGAACTTTTCAATAGTGCCCTTATAGCGCGTTGGCATATACTCGGCGGCTAACATCAAGGGTAATATCTTCATGTTCCCCTAACCTAATCATATTGTGCGCTTCTAAATTTTTTACCAATGGCTCAATCACATCTTGAGTGAGTTCATAATCCCTTAAGCGTGTTGCAATTTGCATTGTTTCGAAAAAGTCTCTTGTATAATCAATTGCTTTAATAGCTTTTTCTTGTGTAGTACCTGAAGTAATTCCCCAGACTTTTTCTGCATATTGAACTAGTTTTTCCTGTTTTTGCGGTAATTTTTCAGTCAACATTGCAGGTAATATAATCGCTAATGTTTGAGCATGGTCAATACCATATAATGCTGTAATTTCATGGCCTAGCATATGAGTTGACCAGTCTTGTGGGACACCTACACCGATTAGACCATTTAATGATAATGTTGCGATCCACATTAAATTGGCTCGAATATCGTAATTATGTGGATTTTTTAACGCCTTAGGCCCAATTTCAATTAATGTTTTCAATAAGCCTTCTGCAAACGCATCTTGCACATAAGCATTTACTGGGTAAGTCAAGTATTGTTCAATAACATGAACAAAAGAGTCAATAACCCCATTACTAATCTGTCGGGCAGGTAATGTATAAGTTTTTGCTGGATCAAGAATGGAAAACTGAGGGTATATATGGTCGCTCATAAAAGCCAACTTAGATTTTAAGTTTTCTCGTGTAATAACCGCTCCTTTATTCATTTCAGATCCAGTTGCAGGTAGGGTGAGGACGGTGCCAAAAGGGAGCGCTGACTTAATAACAGAGCCATTACTCATGATAATTTCCCATTTATCACCAGCGTAATTTACAGCAGCAGAGACAAACTTCACGCCATCAATAACAGAGCCGCCACCAACAGCGAGTAAATAGTTGAAACCTTCTTTTTCTATTTTATCTACCGCTTTAATTAGTGTTTCATAGCGAGGATTAGCTTCGATACCACCAAATAGATCAAACTGATGTGAACCTAAAGCTTTCTCAACCTCATTTAACGTTCCTGTTTTTCTTGCACTTTCGCCACCAAATAAGATAAGAACTTTCGCATTTTCAGGTACAAGCTTACTAAGTTCGCTGATTTTATTTTCACCAAAAATAATACGAGTAGGATTATAAAATTCGAAATTATTCATATGTTGCCTCACTTTAGAAAAAATAAGTACAATAATTCTATGTATAACAATAAAAAATTAGCTTAATCTTGGCTGATTTTTTTTCTATAAATTTAGTTCTCTCATATACTTTTCCCTATACCAACTAAGGTATTTTTAGGAGAAAGACACAACTTATTAATTAATATGAGTTTATTTTTATTAATGTATAATCACTCCTATTTTGTAACACTGACATTATAATTTTTTTTGCTCGCATAAATTACTTTGGCATATTTATGGGAGCTATACTTGCAATTGAAGAACGTTATAAATTAAGCGAAAGTTATAATTATTCCTAACTAGACGCTTTTTTATTCGACCGATTTTTTTCATATCTTCAATAAAATAGATAGCATATCGATTAAAAGAAATTATTACGCAACGATAAACACTTCATTGAAAGACAACTGATGATTCGTGAGTACCTAGGCTATTCTCGCTAACATACTCACCAAAAATTAAGTAGCGATTGATTTTTTCATTATCCCCATTACTCATTATTTAAATTTCATCTTTAACAGAACCTGATAAGAAAATCGATAAATGGTAATAAAATAATTTGTAATATCCACTCCCCTCCGAAAATAGAATGGGATAAACCAATGTAATCATTATTATGATGAGATAATTTAGATTATATATGTTAAGAAGAAATAACAAATCATTATTATGACAATAATATATCAAATAAGAATAAATAGATAAAACAACAAGTTTTTATTTAATCATTCATTTGAGTTATAATCTAAATTAAGTTTGTAGTGTTTATATTATTGAAGTAATTTTCATCCTGTCGGGCTCTATCGTAATAATAAATTAATTTATTAAGATAGCGCTTTTACAGTGTGAGCCTCCTTGTATTTACCATCGAAAAACGTTACTACAATTATTTAATCAAATAAAATATAGTTCAATAGTTTATTTTGGAAGAGAGACAAAGACAAAAGATAATTTTCTATTGTCTTTGTTTGAAATAATTTCTTGAAAAATGGTTAATAGCTGCTGATGTTTTCTAACAGTGTAAACATGTAGCGGCTCGTTTTTATCATATATATGCTCTGCTATTGTAGATGCATCATACAATAACGTTGACGATCGAAATTTTATCACTGCATTCTGCAGTTTTTTGTAATGGTAATAATAGAGAATCTATAATACTTACTCTATTTATTTTAAAATTTTCTTTATTTGAATCAAATGTAAGCCGAGATTCTGAGTGATACTCTTTATCTCAAAGAGTTATAATACGTTCTGTAATTAAAGATATTAATTTCGATGCATCGACATCAGTAATGATTTTGCATTTAGGTTCATTATGTATAGTTTCCGCCCCATGATTAGTTAAAGTAGATGTGTAAGCAAAACTATGACCAAATAATCTATTGGATTCATATTCGATAGTAACTGAACCGTCAACACCTGAAAAAATCTCAGGTTTAATAAGGTATGCAATAACGCAAGGATCATGAAGGAAGGGATCAAACTCTGCATATCTTCGGCACATTTCAGCAACAGTCTGAGCGATGTGACCACCTTTTTCCAAAAGACTGCACAAACCAGCCCTTATATCGGCTTTACTTGTTACATCCAAACCAAGCATAGTAATATGTCGTGCACTATCAAAAACGATATGAGCAGCATGGGGATCTACATAAAAATTAAATTCAGCAGCTGGCGTTATATTTCCCTGCGTAAATGCAGCACCTCCCATAACTACAATATCTTTTATATTATCAACTAATTTTGGTTCTTTGATGATAGCTATTGCGATATTAGTGAGAGAAGCCATTGTACATAATGTTATTTCACCTGGATTTGACATTACCTCATCAATAATAAAGTCCACCGCGTGACCAGAATAATTTTGATAATCTGACATGGGTAGGGGTACTCCAGCTAGACCATCAGCACCATGAACATGAGTTTTATTTCCACTTTTTGCCATTAATGGACGCTCACAACCTTTCGCTAGAGGAATATCCTGCCTATTTGCTAATACAAGTAATTGTCGTGCATTATTGTGAACCTTTTCTAATTCTACATTCCCTGCAACTGTAGTTAGCCCTATTAGTTTTATTTCAGGTGAAGCTAGAGCTAAAAAAATAGCAACAGCATCATCTACTCCAGGGTCACAGTCTATTATTATTTTATGCATTTTATTATTCCTTGATTTATATTTTATACAAAAATACCAACAATAGTCGCTGATAAACAACTGACTAAAGTTGAACCAATAATCAACCTAAAACTATTTGATGCAATCATTTTTCCATGCTCTCTGCTTATACTTGTAACGCAACCTATAATCATTCCGATAGATCCAAAATTTGCAAATGAAATTAAAAATATGGATATAATTGCATCTGTTCGTGGTGTAATATTTGTTATTTTCATGTAGTCAATCATAGCAACAAACTCATTCGATAAAATTTTCGTTGCAATAATTGTTCCGAAAGTAATACTTTCATCCCATGAACTACCTA
Source organism: Providencia heimbachae ATCC 35613 (assembly GCF_001655055.1). Taxonomy (GTDB): domain Bacteria; phylum Pseudomonadota; class Gammaproteobacteria; order Enterobacterales; family Enterobacteriaceae; genus Providencia; species Providencia heimbachae. The sequence goes on from NZ_LXEW01000048.1 coordinate 55,974, forward strand.
AAATAAAAGCTAAAGGTGAAAAAATATAACCTATAATTTCTTGAAAACTAATTCCTAATAAATTCAAAAAAATATCATTCAACATACTAATTAAGGCGACAAAACCAAGAATTATAGGAACAATTGCAAGAATAAGTTTGAAGGCATCCTGCATGTGATCTGTCAACACTTCAAAGAATGAGCCTCTTTCAGCTTTATTTTCTCCCAAAGAACAAGCTTCAATATTTGTAGGTTCACTTGGGTTAATAATAGAAACAATAATAAAAGTACTAAAAAAATTGAGACTAACACCTATAAAAACATAGCGTGGCTCAATCATTTGTGTATATGCACCCAACAATGCAATATCCACCGTAGAAATGGTACACGCAGCAATAGTATACATTTGTGCCTTGGATAACGTTGGGATGTAATCTTTAATTGATACATAAGCAGGCATCATCCCTACAATTACAGCACTAATAGCAGTGAAAGATTCTAATTTTCCAACTTTAGATATTTTATTAATTAGAAAACCGATAGTATTAATAATTAAATCTAAAGCACCAATGTATTTAAATACTCCAATTATAGAACAAATGAAAACCAAAGGTAAAAGAGCTACAACAATAAAAACCATAGAAGTTTTACTGCTTATATCACCAAAAACAAAATCAATCCCCTTATTAGAATAATTAATTATATAATGAATACCCGATGCTATACCATCAAGAGTAGCTAGACCAATTGTGGTATTTAGCATGATAGAAGCGACAATAAACTCCAATGCTAACAATATTAGTATCGATGGAAGCTTATGTTTTATGTTTTTTTTACTAAAACTAAGCAAATATGCTATAAAAAAAACAAAAAACAGACTAAACAAAAATATAAAATATTTCATAAATATCACCATGTTAATAGGTTTTAACCATGATTAGCTGATTTAATATCTCCTTAAACTACTAGTTAAAAATAACAGAAAATTAAGTTTAAATTTCATGATGAAATTTTTTGGTTAAAATCTTAACTTTTGCTATTTATATTTAATCTATGATTGTTAAAATATTTACATTGATAATTCGAAACCCTAATAGATAAAAATAATAATCCAAATAAACACGCTTTGCTTGTATTTTTAAATGTATAATTCTTAAAGTGTGAATTACTTCTCATTTATATACTATGCTTTATCTGGGCTAATCCATCTTAATAAATAAACCAGAATTTTAATTATCCTATAATCCTGTTCAATATCTCATTGTTATTACAGTATTAACCTTTCATGATTCTATAATATTCTCTTTACCATAAGGCTTGAAAGTTTTGCTATTTTACATATATGAATATATTTTATCTAAATTCCATGAATATACACTTTATAGCAACAACATAGTTATTACCGTAATTAATAATAAAGTCCGTTACCAATCACTTTATTTATTTCTAATAATATGAATGCAGCTAGTGTATAATAAAGCTTTATTACTTATTTATTCTACTTATTCCAAATAAGAATAAGCAATACTCTAACTCGATATATCTGCATTATTTTAAAATAAAAATGATATACTTTATAAAATTAACCAATTAAAAGTGATAAATGAAAAAATATTGATTTTATATCTAGAATAAAAGCAATTATATCAAGTATAGTGTCCACGCCCCATTAATTAAGACATACCAACTTAGAGTTTCCAACTGTTTACGATAGGCCTCCGGTGGGAGGTGATTTAAACTTTCATGAGTCCGATTTTGATTATAATCTTGCAGCCAAAACCAAGCCATTTCTCTGACTTGGCAAATGTCTTCTACTTTCATACCAGAATCAGCAAGTTTTAAAATATTAACGATCTGAGTTTCAGTAAAACGAGCTTTTTCATCATGACCTCTGCAATTGTTAGGGCAGAAAATCTAATTATAGTTGTCTTATTTTAGGGGAAGTGGACAAAACCTATACACGAATACCATTTTATTTCAGAATATTTAGAGCTTATAGTAATGGTTCTCTTTATTTTCACGGAATGTTATGGCAATAAATAGGTAGCGAGTCTGAACTATAAATAAATAATTAATTTAGGGAAATAATTAAGGTTTTTTATGGAATACCAATTTAAATCATACAGTAAGGGCAATAAGAACAAAAAAATGTCTGTTTACTGGATTGTTATTCCTTTTATCATTTGGATAGCGTTCATGTATTGGTCGCTAATTCTAGGTCGGAGGATTGTGTTATTCGAATGGCTCCCTCAGTGGACTATCTCTATTACGTTTGCTGCTATTGCGGGGATAATTGGCGGAGTTTGGAGCATTTTGCGTCGTCCGATAAAGCATGTATTTAAAAACTTTCTCCAGTCTGGGTTTATGGCTCTTGTATTAATCGTTCCTACGTTTGATGTGTTGGCGTATTTACTAGCAAACAAAACAATTCGCTACCAAACTGAATATGAAATCACATCACCGGGCCCTAGCACTAGCCGATTTAGTCGATGTGATTACGGTATATGGATAAAAGAAACCTATACAGGTCGGTGGAAATTACTTTGTATCAGTGATCCAAAATCGAAAACTCAGAAAAGCACAGGAATGGTATGGGTTACAACAAAAACAGGGCCTATTGGCGCATACATTGTTGATTACCAGTTCTCGCCTTTTACCCCTGAGTACTGAATATTGGGCTATAAAGATTGATATAATTTTAGCTTTAGCTGCCCAAACCCACCTGATTTTATGCGATAATCTTTTCCAAACCTATTTTGTATACATTATCGGCAGTTAGCGTAAAAATAACCAACACTAACTCAGCGCTCTCCGATAATAACTGATAAGAAAAGAGAATCTATCGACATGGCTAAATCACCCGCGAAAAAACCAACTAAAGGCTTTGAAGAAACCCTTTGGGATACCGCTAATCAACTGCGTGGCAGTGTTGAATCCTCCGAATATAAACATGTGGTGCTAAGTTTGGTGTTCCTGAAATTTATCAGCGATAAATTCGAAGCCAAACGTAACCAGTTAATTGCTAACGGTCAGGAAGCCTTTGTTGATATGGATGTTTTCTATCAACAAGATAACGTTTTCTTTTTACCGCAACAGTCTCGTTGGTCTTATGTTCAAGAGCGTGCGAAGCAAGACGATATCGCAGTCATTATTGATACCGCGTTATCCACCATCGAAAAAAGCAACGCATCACTGACAGGCGCTTTACCGGATAACTATTTTTCTCGCCAAGGGCTTGAGCCGAAAAGGCTCGCCTCACTGATCGACAGCATTGAAAACATCGATACCCTTGCCACCGAATGTGGGCTAGGGGAAGAGGATCTGGTTGGTCGCGTTTATGAGTACTTTTTAGGGCGCTTTGCGGCTAGCGAAGGTAAGGGCGGCGGCGAGTTCTATACGCCGAAATCAGTCGTTACACTGCTGGCTGAAATGCTCGAACCCTACCAAGGCAAAGTGTATGATCCGTGCTGCGGCTCGGGGGGGATGTTTATACAGTCTCTAAAGTTTGTGGAAAGTCACCAAGGTAAAAGCAAGGATATCGCGATTTATGGGCAGGAACTCACCAGTACCACCTATAAACTGGCGAAAATGAACTTGGCGGTGAGAGGGCTAACGGGCAACTTAGGGGAACGCCCAGCGGATACCTTTTTTGCCGACCAACACCCTGATCTGAAAGCTGATTTTATTATGGCAAATCCGCCATTTAACTTAAAAGATTGGCGTAATGACGCTGAGCTAACCAATGACCCACGTTTTGCCGGTTTCCGTACCCCACCGACTGGCAATGCTAACTATGCGTGGATTTTGCATATGTTGTCTAAGCTCAGTGAAGACGGTGTTGCTGGGTTTGTGTTAGCCAATGGTTCGATGAGCTCGAATACCAGCGGTGAAGGGGAAATTCGCCAAAAGCTAATTAAAGATGACCGTATTGAGTGCATGATTGCTTTGCCCGGTCAGCTCTTCTTTACCACGCAAATCCCTGTTTGCCTGTGGTTTATCAGTAAAAGCAAACAAGCGAGCGCCAAATATGGTTATCGTGATCGCCAAGGGGAAACCTTGTTTATCGATGCCCGTAATCTTGGCTCCATGATCAGCCGTACTCAGAAAGAGTTCACAAGCGAAGATATCGCTACTATCGCCGATACCTTCCACGCATGGCGCAGTAGCGAAAGCGAACTAAAACGCCGTGTCACCGCCAAAGAAATCAGTGTTGAACAGTATCAAGACCAAGCCGGTTTTTGCAAGGTGGCCAGCCTTGAAGATATCAAGGCCAATGATTTTGTCTTAACACCGGGGCGTTATGTGGGCGCTGCGGAAGTTGAAGATGATGGTGTGGCGTTTGAAACAAAGATGCAGGAACTGACCCAAACCCTTTATCACCAAATGGATGAAGCCGCTGAATTAGATAAAGCGATCCGTAAAAATATGGAGGCGTTGGGTTATGGTGAGTGACACTAAGATCTATACTGTTAAGGAGTTAGTTGACCTAGGAATAATAGAAAAGCCTCTTGATGGTAACCATGGCGGTATTCATCCTAAAAGCAGTGATTATGTTGAAAGTGGAATCCCATTTATTATGGCATCAGATTTAATCAGTGGTTCCGTCGATATTGAAGGTTGTAAATTTATTACTGAAAAACAGGCGAAATCATTAAGGAAAGGTTTTTCTAAACAAGGTGATATACTACTTTCCCACAAGGCTACTATAGGTCGTACAGCTATAGTTGGAAAATTATCAACTGATTATATAGTGCTGACACCACAGGTTACTTTTTATCGAGTGAGAGACACCACACGATTGAATCCAATGTATTTAAAATACTACTTTGATTCTGAGGCATTCCAAACATTGTTTGAGCAGTGGGCTGGTGGCGGTTCTACACGCCTATATCTTGGTATTACAGGGCAAATGAAGCTCCCTATTGAGCTACCACCGATAGCTAATCAAAATAGCATTGTGAATTTAGTCGATAAATTAGATAAAAAAATCACCCTCAATCGCCAAATCAACCAAACTTTAGAGCAAATGGCGCAAGCATTATTTAAATCATGGTTTGTGGTTTTTGACCCTGTTATCGATAACGCTTTGGATATTGGTTTTTTTGAGCAGGATTTAGCTTTCTCTGATGAGTTACTGCGTCGAGTTGAAGCGCGTAAAGCGGTGCGAGAAAGGGATGATTTCAAACCGTTACCGGAAGATATTCGTCAGTTATTTTCTGACGCTTTTGAAGAGTCTACTGAGCCTACGTTGGGGCTTGGGGGATGGGTGCCGAAAGGGTGGGACTCGTCGCCAGTAGGTTCATTAATTGAGTTGATTGGTGGTGGTACGCCTAAAACATCTGAGAGTAGCTATTGGGGGGGCGATATACCATGGTTTTCAGTGGTTGATGCTCCGAATGATAGTGATGTATTTGTAATGGATACTGAGAAAAAAATAACAGAATTAGGTATTCAAAATTCATCAGCGAAAATTTTAAAGGTAGGGACAACTATCATCAGCGCTCGAGGTACTGTTGGTAAATGTGCTTTAGTCGCTAAGCCTATGGCTATAAATCAATCATGCTATGGTATAGTCGGAAAGAATGGGGTTCATGACTATTTTATTTATTACCTTATTCGACATTCAGTATCTCATTTGCAGCAAAGAAGCCATGGCTCTGTTTTTAGTACGATCACCCGGGATACATTCAGTTCCTTCAACTTCATTTTTTCAGGGCAGTTGATAGCTAATGCATTTGGAGAAACTATATCCTTTTGGTTTGAAAAAATAGATAGAAATAACCAACAAAATTATATTTTACAGAACCTCCGCAACACGCTCCTCCCCAAACTGATCTCCGGCGAGCTGTCTTTAAACGATATCAAAATAGACATTCCAGAAGAAACTCCCATCTAATTTATTCGACCGCTTCACACTTTTTTTGTTGTGAGGCGGCTTTTCTTATTCAATCAATTAAACTATCTTAATTAAAACAATTCGATAAAAACCAATATATAAAAATAGAAGCCACTGACATGAGCCATATCTTTACTGAAGCTAAACTGGAACAGGCGATAATTGAACTGCTAGGACAACATGCAAACAATGCAGGGCAAACTTGCTATCCGCATTATGTCGGCAATACCATCCCACGCAAAGACAACAGTGAAGTGTTGATTGTTGATGATTTGCGCCAGTACCTTGCTCGCCAATATCAGTTGGATGGCATCACTGATGGTGAAATTAATTCCATCCTCCATCAGCTTCAAGCCCTGCCTGCCAGTGACCTATACCAAAGCAACAAAACCTTCTGCCATTGGCTCAGTAACGGCTTTTTACTCAAACGAGAAGACCGCAAGCAAAAAGACCTGTATATCGAACTGATTGATAGCCAAACATTACCAAGCCAATTGATGCGGTTATTTGCAGGGGAAGACGTGCTATCGGTGGCCGATAATAATCGCTATCGGCTAGTTAACCAGTTGGAAATAGAGGGGCAAGCGCGAGATGGCGGGGTGCAAACGCGTATCCCCGACGCGATTTTATTCGTCAATGGCTTGCCGCTGGTAGTATTCGAATTCAAATCGGCTGTACGTGGGGAAGAGGCTACCCTGTTTGATGCGTGGACACAGCTTTGTGTCCGCTATCGTCGCGATATTCCTAAGCTGTTTGTTTATAACGCCTTGTGTATTCTTAGCGATGGCGTGAATAACAAAATGGGTAACTTGTTTGCCCCTTACGAATTCTATTATGCATGGCGTAAAGTCAACGGTAACGAATCAACGGAAAAACAGGGTATTACTGGCCTGTATACCATGATCGAAGGATTATTCCATCCAGTGCGTTTATTGGATGTACTGAAAAACTTTATTTTCTTTCCTGATACCAGCAAGACTCCAGTGAAGGTCTGCTGTCGTTATCCGCAGTATTATGCGGCTCGTAAGCTGTATTACAACATTAAAAAAGAGCGTAAACAGATCATTGCGGGTGGTGAAAACATTGGCGGCAGTGGTAAAGGTGGCACCTACTTTGGTGCGACAGGCTGTGGTAAAAGCTACACCATGCAGTTTTTAGCACGTCTATTGATGAAAAGCATCGATTTCGCTAGCCCAACGATTATTTTAATTACTGACCGTACCGACCTTGACGAACAATTAGCAAAACAATTTTGCAATGCGAAAGCCTTTATTGGCGATGAAATTATCGTACCGGTATCCAGCCGCCAAGATTTACGCGATAAGCTAGCAGGGCGTGCCAGTGGCGGGGTATTTCTCTCCACTATTCATAAGTTTACCGAAGATATTCAACTACTGTCTGAGCGCAGTAATATTATCTGTATCTCTGATGAAGCTCACCGTAGCCAAATTAACCTCGACCAAAAAATCACTATCAACCAAGAAGATGGTACGGTTAAAAAGACCTATGGTTTTGCCAAATATCTGCATGATTCACTGCCTAATGCCACTTACGTTGGTTTTACGGGCACGCCTATCGACGCCACCTTAGATGTCTTCGGGGAAACCATCGATAGTTATACCATGACCGAATCGGTGAATGATGAAATCACCGTGCGTATTGTGTACGAAGGGCGTGCGGCTAAAATCGCTCTTGATAATAGCAAACTGGAAGAAATCGAACGCTATTACCAAGAGTGTGAAACTCAAGGCACCAGCGATTATCAAATAGAAGAAAGCAAGAAAGCGACGGCGAATATGAACTCCATCCTGGGTGACCCTGATCGCATAGACGCACTAGCCAAAGATTTCGCGCAACATTACCAGAAGCGGGTTGAGGAAGGTTCAACGGTCAAAGGCAAGGCGATGTTTGTCTGTGCCAGTCGTGAAATTGCGTATGCGCTTTACCAGAGCCTGAAATTACAACGACCTGAGTGGTTTGAAGCGAAACTGGCAATAGACGGCGTGGAACTTACTGAGCAAGAGAAAAGTGAATTGATGCGTCTGCCGATGGTCAACATGGTGATGACCCGCGGAAAAGATGACCAAGAAGCCATGTACAACTTACTGGGGACGAAAGATTACCGCAGAGAGTTAGATAAGCAATTTAAGAACCCGAAATCCAACTTCAAAATAGCTATCGTAGTGGACATGTGGCTGACCGGTTTTGACGTGCCAGAGCTCGATACCATCTATATCGACAAGCCGTTGCAAAAGCATAATCTTATTCAAACCATTTCCCGCGTGAATCGCCGTTTTGAAGAAAAGAAAAAGGGTTTAGTTGTCGATTATATTGGTATTAAAAGCCGAATGAATATGGCGTTGGCTATGTATTCGAAGGCGGATAAATCTAACTTTGAAGATGTTCAGCAATCTATTGTCGAGGTACGTAATCACCTGCATTTATTGGCGCAGGTATTCTATAAGTTTGATAGTCGTGACTATTTCTCAGGCACGCCAACACTGCAATTAGACTGCCTCAATAGAGCGGCTGAATTTATTCTGCAAACTAAGAAAGTTGAATTGCGCTTTATGGGCTTAGTGAAGCGGTTGAAAGCAGCCTACGATGTTTGCGTGGGCAGTGAAGATATCACCCAAGGCGAACGTGAACACATTCATTTTTACCTAGCAGTACGTTCCATCGTCTACAAGTTAACGAAAGGCGATGCACCTGATACGGCGCAGATGAATCAAAAAGTACGCGAGATGATAGCTGAAGCTCTCAAGGCTGAAGGGGTCGAAGAGATCTTCACTTTGGGGGATGACAAAGCTGAAATCATCGATATTTTTGATGATGAATACATGGCGCGCATCAATAAAATCAAGTTGCCTAACACCAAAATGCAACTGCTGCAAAAGATGCTGCAAAAAGCCATTAGTGATTTTCAAAAGGTCAATCAGCTCCAAGGAATTAATTTTTCCAAGCGCTTCCAAGCATTAGTTGAACAATATAACCAACGCAAAGAGAATGATGTGCTTAATGGTGAAGAGTTCGACGATTTCACTGCGCAAATGGCGGATATGATTTGTGACATTAAAGCAGAAATGATGTCGTTTAAGGATATCGGCATCGATATGGAAGAGAAAGCGTTTCTCGATATTTTGCTGCATATGTGCAAGAAATACGATTTTACCTACGATGACGACAAAATGCTGGCACTTGCTAAAGATATGAAGCTGATTGTTGATGATAGCACACGATATCCTGACTGGAGCAATCGGGAGGATATTAAAGCGAAGCTGAAAGTCGATCTGATTTTATTATTACACCGTTATGGTTTCCCGCCAGTGGCGAATGACGAGGTATATAAAAGCGTGCTGGAACAAGCTGAGAACTTTAAAAAATATCAATTGGTGTGACTGGTAATAGCTGAAATATCGTAGGTTACTCTAATTTACTGAACTAACACGCATTAATGGGGGAGTTGATGGCACAACCGTTTATTAATACCCCCGAACCCTGCTGGTTACTTCAAGAACTAGAGGCTATGGCTCAAGCCATTTAGCTTAATCGCTTAAACAACGAATCATAATCTTCAGAAAATAATGCTGAAAGTTTATTTAAACAATATCGGCAGTTTTCTGGGTAGTATACTTAATGTACCTGCATCAAAAGTAGGGTCAAATTCGAGCTGTAATGCACTGTACCAAGCTGTGGTGCTCATCGTCTAAACTAGGTTCGAATAAATTGTAATCTCCTAGATGGTAGTCGGCATCTTAATTAAAGACTAAAAATACATGGTAGTGAGGACGCTCAACTATTGCGATTTCTTTTACCCACATATAACGCACATTGTTTTCAAAGGTACGTTTACCTTGAAGCTCTTAACGGTGTTGGTCGTGCTGAAGTTTAGCCTTTAAGGACTCAGTAAATCGGGATAGGATTTCCTATGATTGAAATTAAATGACTAATGGAGTTTAACTGAAAATGGCTATAGTATTCATTCCTTCACTTGTTGCATTACTTGAATCAAAAGAGAAAGAGGCTGGGTATGAATTGACTCAGAATGAGGTTGAATCCATCTGTGATAATGCTACTGCTATTGAGTTACCAGCGGAAGTTGTAGACGATATGGACAAAAGCCGTGGCTATCAGGATCTGAATGCGAATAATGTCTGGAATGGTTGGTTAATTTACAAGAAAACTAGATGATTATGAAAATAGTTGAAGAACTAAGAACTGAACATCTCAAAATCGATGGTGAGCTATAAATCAGTCTGCTCAGGGAGCCGGTAAGTCATTTACATATTGGTTAATTGATGTTGTAAGTTCAGGCTGAATTGACCAGTGTTTATCAATAGGCCTGTTTTTCGTGAGCGCTGATCTATCGACAATTGCGGCTCAGTCCAAAGGAAAGGATAAAAGGAGTAGACGGAATCATAATTCATTGAAGATATTTCCTCTCGCCAACCAGTCCAACGTACACTTTGATAGAACAAATCTAAATCGCCGCTAAGGGCCCAATGCAAAAAGACCCTGTAAATAATTCTGTGTATTGACCATGAGCGTGTTTGAGCTGAATTTAATGATGTCACATGTCTAGAGTTCCCTGAATCGTTATCATAAAAAGACTCAGAAGAATAATGAGTCAAATAGGCTTTGCTTGAATTTTCAAATGCTTTATCTATTGCCTTCCTATTCTCCTTTCTTTTGGAAAGTCGAACCAATTCAGCAGAAGCCATTTAAAATACTCCAGTTAGTTTGTCAGATATAAAAAAGCTCACCGAAGTGAGCTTTTTTATTTATGGCTTCAGCCAGTTTAAGTCGCGTTAGCGTCTTAAACATAAAACCACCCGCTTTGCGGGTGGAGTTCAAGGGTTATACCAAGAAAAACACCTTTCCGTTACGATATAGATGTTCAAGCTAATATTCGTAACTCAAATAAGGAAAGGTGTTTATGGGCATTAAAGCACAAAGCTCAGCGCATACAAAGTGGCTGTGCAAATACCATATCGTCTTTTCGCCGAAATATAGACGAAAAGTTATTTTCAACAGTATCCGCTCGAGTGTAGGTGAGATTTTACGAGACCTTTGTAAGTATAAAGGCGTCGAAATAATTGAAGGGCATCTTATGCCAGACCATGTTCATATGTTGGTGAGTATCCCACCGAAGATAAGTATTTCAAGTTTTATGGGTTACTTAAAGGGTAAAAGCTCGTTGATGATATTCGATAAGCATGCAAATTTAAAATATAAGTTTGGCAATAGGAAATTTTGGGCGGAAGGCTACTATGTAAGTACAGTAGGATTAAATGAAGCCACGATCCAGAAATATATCAGAAAGCAAGAAAAGTCAGATTTAATCCAAGATAAATTAAGTATAAAAGAGCATGTAAACCCCTTCAAGGGGTAAGCCAAAGTAGCAAAGACACTTAGCTTGAACGAAGAGAAAGCAGCGTCATTTAGGCGCAGTCGGTAACAAGCCCTTATAGGGCTAGAGCAAACCACCCGCTATGCGGGTGGGCTGGCGGAGTCTGAATTCGTCGCTTAACTAAATGATTTTATAGTGCTAATGTTAAATTCAACTTTTCAAAAGTGCCTAATAAGGTGCCTAAAAATATTTTGATTGATTTCTGTGCATTGGAATTAATGGGCACTGATTCGCTGTAGTTTGGTATTTTATCAGTTAATGAAGAAATTACCACTTTGCTTCAGTGGTTTATATTTCGCCATGAACGATAAAAAACACAGGATGTATTTTACAGGTAGCATAGCTAATACAACCAATACATACAAAGATACATAGAAGTCAAAAATTAAAATTCAGAGGATGCATATTTATTAATTAGAACCTGCATCCTCATAAATCAAAAATTATTAATTTGTAGGTCTACTACCATGAATACCACAGCGATCTCACGATGGTCTACCCGATAAGTTGTTAAATAACCACTTATTTCATAGTCTGGAGGCATTAATTTTTCGTAGCTGAGATAGGTAAGATTAGTAGGAATATCTCTTTCAAACATTTCTTTTACATAATCAAGTAAAGGTTTTATCTCACTAGCGTATGAATAAATTACATGAAAATATAAATCACAATTACCATAATTTATAAGTTTATCAAAATGAGACTTTATATTTGTTCTGTTCAGTCCAGAACAGACGAGTGCTTCGTAAATGGCAATTTCTTGGCCTGCGACTCGAATAACTGCATCTCTTTCTCCTGGGTTACCATTTGGATTTCTCCCTCCAAGAGATTGGTCTGCTACATCCCACTTGGCTACAGCAAGGGAAGCTCCTAGTACTTCCCTTACTGCAGTATTCAGGTCATCCTCGAATCTTGCTTCATCTTTTTCATTTTTTTTATTACGTAATATGCAAGCCATATGTTGAAGTGACGATACGGCTCGTGCGACTTGTCGTACAAGATAACCTCTAACACCTTTTCCAGGAGGACCAAGCACATCACCAACCTGAGAAGGTAAAAGCTCAGACAGTTGTTGTAGGGCATTTCGTATTGGGGCAATAAGGTCAATAGACGCAGTAGTGGAACTTATGATAAGAGTATTATCACTTGACTCCAAACTTTCCTTGAGATTTAGAAGATTCTCGTTATCTCTATATTTTGTGAGAGCGCCATCCAGTATAGCGATAGCTTCACTTTTATTACCTATTTCATACATTGCTAACACAAAGATGTACTCGATATCGGGAGTGGTTGCTTTTCTTCGACGCTTGCTTAAACTTTCTAATGCATCTTCTGGTCGTTGCAACCCAATCAGGAGTATGGCTCGGTTAGAAAATAGAGCATTACTAAAACAATCTTCATTATCATCAATCTCTGCATTTATTTCTGCGAGGAGAGTTTCAGCAGCCGTTCGGTTTGTATCATCAATAGGTTGTAGTTTAGTCCCTAGTAGCTGTTGAACAGCAACAGCGAATAAGTTCTCTTTATAAGAAAAACTTGCATTAGGTAAGGATGCTAAACGAGAAAGAGTAGCTCGTGCTTGTACAAGATTTCCATTTTGTCGAAGTAACTGTGAAGTAGCCCTGTAGAAGTCTAGTTGATTTTGCGCCTGATGTGCAGATGCACCTGTTAATTCTAGTGGTATATTTATGGAATCAAGTGATGACCAGTTTTTTTCCTTCATGAGAATTTGAAGTTCAACACTAAAAAGACCAAGTCTGAACTGAGGCGGTGCTTTGGGTAGATCTACTTTGATATCACTAAGGTACTCTCGTGCAAGGTTAACTTGCCCTACCGCTAGCAATGATTCCATTCGGTGTTGTATTTCTACCCATGTCCATGGAACAAACGCTTCACTCGGTTTCAATTGCTTTAATCTTTCATCAACTTGAGTTTTTTCAGAATAAGGCAAATGTTGGCTGAGCTCAGATAAAAATACCGGATCATCAGACTGCATAAAGATTTGCAGCAACTCCTTTTGATTATCTCTATCTAGTTTTTGATATGCATCAGCTAGATCTGATGCTGGTGAACCTTTCTCCGTAGCCATAAAAATAGTTGAGCTATACCTATCTGTCAGTGCTCCAATTTTCCCTTTTTCATCATGCTCTATAATACTCCAAGAAGTAAGAGTCTTTAGAGCATTGTTAAGCTCCTTAGGGATGCTTTTTTCAGGCCATTCTGATACTGCGCGAGCAAGTAATCGTACGTGAACTCTTAATGTTTTCCCTATTGAAGAGCGTACTGAAGGTTTATCATCTACAGTTGCCGCTTTTAAAATGTCAGTACTATTGAATGGGATCAGTAAAGCATCTCTTTCGGAGGTATTTTGAGCAAAGGCTGTCATGACGAGTCTCATAGCCTGTGAAGGTGTCAAATCTTCAGCATCAGTCCAGTCAAGATTTCGTTCTTGGGCAAATTTTGAATACAACGTGATAATAGGCTGACATTCGCTTCCTGATAGTTCAGGCTGGAAGTTTAGAACATCTAACACAGCTGCAAAGCATGCACGTGGAATATTAGTCTGATAGGCAGACTGATCTAACATATGCTTCAGTACAGAGAACTTAACATCTTCATTCTGCTTATTCAGCAATCCAATAAGTTTACGCCCAATAGGTTCTTTCGAATTCGTTAGAGAATGTTTATTTGAGGCTTTATCTATATAGCACCAGGTAATTAAAGATGTATAATCCTGAAGCTCAAGCTTACCACTCTCCAAATGGTAATCAACAAATGATAAAGCATCTTCGATGGCAAATGCCTTAGTTTGAATTTCACGCCCTTTTATTCGATTACTGTGCTGTCCTAATCCAATTTGCCAACCAATAATTATTTTGGTGGTCATGCAGACTGTTCTGCAATCCATGAGCATATCAACTAATAGTAAAGGATTAGCTTTGATTCGTAACGTGTGTAGCAATAGTGCCATTGGATGCTTGGTAACGAACTCAAGAAATGTTGTATTTTTAAGTATTAGATCATGCCCAAAATCTGTCATTTCAAGTTCTGAGCGCAGTAGGTTAAAAGCAAAGCTTACCGCACATGGGGCATCAGAACGCATAGACAAACGCCCCATCATTAGATATTCAATATCTTGACGCTCTAGCCAATCCAACTTGCTGACCAGCGTTTCTGGAGGTGCGTCAGATTGGCTATATCTATACCGAAGTTCACTACTTGAGATTGCAAAGGTATTCTCAACTAAACTGGTGTAATCTTTTAGATCGTTACACCATGTTCCCCATAGATTTTGACGCTCTAATACTCGATATGCTGCGTCATGGCAGAATTGTTTCTCAATCACACTCCAATCCAGATCCCATTTACTACTACCTCCGAGTAGATAGCACCAGACAGACCACTCGGTAAAAGCGGAGTCAATGCTCTCTTTATGAGAAACTAACAGTTCTGGGGAGCCATTTACTGCATCTTTGTTAGCTTCTGCAATTTTGAGACTATCATCTTGTTTACTTTCATGTGAAATCAATGGCGCTGGACAAAGTTGCTTCCATAGATTGCCAAGGAAAATATCAGGATTATTGATAGAAATATGATTACTATGACTTAGCTGGCATATGACTTCGTCGGCAATTTCCTGAATATCTGAAGGGATAGTTTCAATTTTAGAAATAAAAGAAATTTTACTGAGCCCAAGAAGAAATGATTTTGTGCTTGGGCTAGGATAATTGATGTGCGAGTAGGTGCCTATAGGAGGTTTTTGCATGATCCAACTGCAACCATCGAATGTTACCCAACCAAATCGCCTAAGCTCATTAAAGTTTGGTCCTCCATCAGTAATACGTTCTTCTGTAGTGTCCCATAGGCTGATTATGTCTTTCTTACTTCCTAAAAACTCCGGCCTAAAGTACTGGATAAGTTTATGAAGGCTAATTTCATCAAATGTAGCTTCAATATTTTGGGCTAAGTTAGAATTATGCGAATGTGATAGCCAACGTTCAAACATTTCACGTAACTCGTGACGTACTCCAATAGGGTCCCACATACCTTCAAGCGGACGTATTTTTTCAAATTTAGACATAACGACTCCATTTTAATTGACTTTATCTTCATTACTGATGCGCTCAGTATAATTATATTGAGTGTAGTTTTAATGATCTCTAGTGTAGATAGTTGGTGGAAGTGATGAAGATATTACTGACATTGTGGTCTATTAAACAACGGAAATGAAATGACTAATTGTAATTATGGGTTATTGGATTGATTTTACTAGACGATATTTTATCTCAAATAGCTTTTATCAATTGATCGCTAAATGAATACCTGCTCAAATGAGAATACTTAGCTAATAGCCTGCTTTGCGCCAGAAGCAGATATAACTAAAATTATTTTTTATTACCAATGAGTGCTAGGTATATATTTAAGGGTATGAAATTTTGAAATAGTGGAGCAAATGTAGTAAATAACCTACTAGTATTAAAGGTTAGCGGGTATAAATGTCGTTTTTTGAGGTCATTATCCCTGTATTGGATAATGAATATACAAAATAGAGCATTAGCAGTTAAAAAAGGATTATCATGAGCATCACTTATCATAGAGGGCCGGCGCTTCCAACTCCAGAACAAAGGTTGTTACTGATGAATGAGGATGAATGGGAGAACTTTATCCTTCAATCCGTTCAGCAACTAACTAAAGAAGGGGAGTATGTACAGGCTCATCGTATTGGTGGTGCTGGAGATAAGGGCCGTGATGTTTGTGGTAACACACAAGAAAAAACTGAATACTGTTCTTGGGATCTTTATCAAGCCAAACATTACGCAGACACATTATCACCAAGTGCTTTTGCGCCTGATTTGGCAAAATTTTTGTTTTATGTTTTTTCAAATGAATATTCACAGCCAAGAAATTATTTTATTTGTGCATTAAGAATAGGCCCTAAACTCTACGACTTAGTTACTAATCCCAGTTCATTAAATACTGAAACGTTGAAGACCTGGATATTAAAGGAGTGGAAAAATAAAAAAGGAGATTTTAAAACCTTTAAGAAAGAATTAAGCCCTGAGCTAGAGTCTTTTATAGAGGTATTTCCATTTGATATTATAAAAATAAAAACTCCAAGTGAACTGATTGATATACATTCTAGAACCGATAAGCATTGGGAGATGTTTGGTATCTTAGGTCCGAGAGGAGATAATCCCAAAGTGCCTATTGAGCCTGGTACTCAAGAGCAAAATTATATAAAAAAATTATGTGGAGCATATGAGAGTGTCGAACGAATAAAAATCTTATCGATCGATCAAATACCAAAGGCTTATAGCAAGCATTTTTCTAACCAAAGAATTATTTTTTATTCCGCTGAAGGGTTAAATAGATTTAGCCGAGATAAAATTCCAGGGGCTTTTGATGAGCTTTTAGAACAAGTAAATATAGGAATAGGTTCTGTAGAATCAATACCTTATGCCCATGGTGTTGATAAAATCAATGAGGTTCAAAAGGTAGCTAATGCACTTCAGGTAACTTCTAACCCTCTTCATATGCGGTTACAAGCAGGAGATCTTCAGGGCGCATGTCATCACCTAGCTAATAATGGAAAGTTAAATTGGGTCGAGGAAGATGAGAATGAATAACATATTTAATTCACCATTTGAGATGGGTGTTCGAATGGTGTACTTACTGCTTTCACTCTACCCAAGAAAGATGGATTTACAAAAATTAGTTTATCTTGAATATGCGGCTGTATACTCTGAGGATTTAGGTGGTCCAACAAGTTTGCATACTCCTGTCCCAATGCGAGGCGGTGAGCATATATCCAAAAGGGATATAATTGAGTCAGGGCTTCATTTAATGTCAGCAAGGTCTTTCATTGATATTACTTATGACTCTACCGGGATTTATTATTCAGCTGGTGAAAACGGACCTACACTAGTGGGATTAATTGGCGGCACTTATGCATCTCAGTTGCTTATATCGTGCGAATGGGTGGCAAGAAATTTTGGCGATTTCGACATTAATGAACTCTTATCTTTATTTGACAAGAAGAGTTTAATTTGGGGGGCTGAGTTCTCCTCTTTAGAAATTGAAAGGAAACTACTATGACAATTAAAATATTCAAACTCACAGTTTCTGGAGCAAATAAAGAAAAAGGCATTATTTTATTTAATGGCGAATCTCATTTAATTTATGGGCCAACCGACACAGGAAAGTCGTATATTGTAGAGTGCTTTCGCTATTGTTTAGGAGGGCGGGATAAGCCAAAAGATATTGGTTTCTCTGAAGGATATACAACTCTTTCATTGCAAGTTAAAGTAAATAATGAAAAAGATTTCACTATATTTAGAGGATTGGATAGTAATGAAAAAAGTGTATATCATGGATTTGTTGATACCTTGCCGAATCCAGAACATGATAAATTGAACGAGGATATTACTTCACTATTAGTTAAATGGAGTAATGCTGCTGGCAAGTTAATTTTAACTAAGCGTGGTGTTAAGGGTAACTTTGCCGCAGGGGATATACGTTTCCTCTCAATTTTTGATGAGATAAGGACATTAGATAATGTTGCTTTCATTGGCTCAGACTCAAACGTAAAGACTAGGAATTCGTCAAGTCTAGCATTAGTTCTATCTGGATGCGATGATTCAAAAATGATTTTACCATTATCAACGGATGAAATAAATAAAGCAAAAGGTCACGCGACTGCTATCGAAGAACAAATTAGTGATCTTAAAAATGAAATGCCTGATAATTTGATTAAAAGCGAATTAGAAGATTCGTTAAAAAAAATTGACTCTGAGATTAAGAGAGTAAATGAAATTGTCAATGATTTAGGTGTTGAGTTAACTGAGATTAGAACACAGGAGCTTCTTCTAGAGAAACAAAAAAATAGAATAGATAATGAAATAATAGCTTTTCGTGAATCATTATCCCGCTTTAATATTTTAGATAAAAAATATTTGAATGACATATCCAGATTAGAGGTACTAAAGAAAGCAGCCGAGATTGTACCTGAATTTGAAATAAAACCTTGCCCATTATGTGCAACGCCATTAGAAATGCAAGTTAATCACGCTAGCAATAATGTCGATTTTTCAATTTTTAGTTTGGCATCTGAGTCTGAAATAAATAAAATTATGAGCCTCAGAGCAGGTCTTTTAGATGCTGTTCGAGGGATTCAAGATGAATTGAATGTTTTGGATGAAAAAAAATCCATTGTAATAGAAGTGGTTAAGGATCTTCGAGAGAAGAAAAAATATCTAATGAAACCAGTAAAACCGATTGATAAATTCGGGTTTGCTCTTTTGTCTGAAAGAAAAACTGAACTCAGTTCGTTTATTAAAACTCTGGAAAAAATAGATAGTTTGGATGTGCGCCTTGCTGAAGTGACAAAGAAAACAAAAAAAAATAAGCATGAAGTAGTCCGGGATTTATCAGCAAGCAGTACTTTACTGTGTCAGGATATATTGAGTTTATTGTCTGAATGGCAAGTACCAGGAGTGGAGACTATTTCCTTCGATGATAAACTCTCTGATATTGTCATAAATCATCGCCAACGTGTATCGTTCGGTAAGGGAAAAAGAGGTATTTTCTTAACTGCTTTCATGATTTGTCTTATGGAGCGAGCAATTAAAAATGGTTATCCTCATCCAGGGTTTCTGGTTATTGACTCACCTGTTGTTACATATAAAGATCCAAAATATTCATCTAATGATAATGACGAAGAACTTTTAGATGAAAGTGTTAAAGAAAGTTTCTATTCTTGGTTCGGAAATAAAACCACATTAGGTCAAATTATTATCTTGGAAAATGAAGAACCATCTCCACTACAAAAGAGAAAATTAAAATACACTGAATTTGTTGGAGTCGCTGGATCGAATGGTAGAAAAGGTTTCTTTCCTATGTAAGTGGTCATTGTTGATGACTCAATTTGTTTAAAGTTGAGTCATCATTTACTAGAGCTTACTATACTTTTAATAACATTAGACTACAGTCTCGTTTTTTCTTTGCTCGAGTTTGATTATCAGATTTAGTTGTGTTCTATCTACAAAACTTGCTATCTTGAGTAAGAGCACATCATTTTATGAAAAACAATGTGCTACCATTTTTAAATCCTTTCTCTTCCAGAAAAACACTCATGCATCTTTTCAGTCATTACCCACAGTGCCTTATTTAATTTAATATCCCCATCAATACCATTCATCGAACGTGTGCGAGCTCGCTTACCTTTCGCATTTCTGCCCGATAGTCCTCCTTTAATTAAATTCTCCTGCAAACGTTGATATACCGTCCACAGGTCATCTTTCTTATCCTCCCAGCGGCGCGGCTGTAACACTTGGTCTTCGGTAATCGGTTGATGTTCCTCACCAAAGCGATAAGTTAAAGCCGCATGTGCCAAGGCTTGCTGTGCTGTTGGAGGTAACATGAGAGATTGCATCTGTTCACGCTTTTCAGCAACAGAATCAAACGTTTCTAGTACCTCATATGCTCCTTCAATTACCTTGCCTACCACATCACCT
The DNA here is from genome assembly GCF_001655055.1 of Providencia heimbachae ATCC 35613. Lineage (GTDB taxonomy): Bacteria > Pseudomonadota > Gammaproteobacteria > Enterobacterales > Enterobacteriaceae > Providencia > Providencia heimbachae. Next base: position 75,772 of record NZ_LXEW01000048.1, read on the forward strand.
TTATGTGGCACACGCACTTCACCAAAGGTATCGCCGCACACTAAACCATTTTGGCATACAGCTCTAAATAGACCCGGCAGCATTTGATAACTGCTTGAGCCATCATGGCTATTTAGGAGAATAATTTCAGGCACTTGGATTCCTGTGATTTGGTCATGTCGCCGAAGTCTTAACATATGCTTGGTGTGCTCTCGACGACTGATATCACGCACCCGAGTCTGGCAGGCAAAGAACGGATAGAAGCCTTCTTTTTGCAGGCTATCTAACAAGGTAATGGTCGGGATGTAGGTATAGCGTTCACTGCGAGAATCGTGCTTTTCTTCAGAAAATACGCTCGGTACAGTACGAAATAATTCTTCAATGGTGAGTGGACGGTCACGACGAATACTGTTAGCAGAACCAAAACGCGAAGCTAATAAACTCATGATAGACTCCTGATTAATCAATTAAGTGGAAAATGGCATTGGATTCGGGATGTTGTGAAGCATAGTCACGCAGCTGATAAAAGCGGTCGCACATCACTTCGCTTTCCGTTTGGAATGACCAGATGCTGTACAGGATCAGACACACCGCAATCCCTGCAGCCTCTTGGCTCACGGTGGCTTCGTTGCCGTTGTGCATGTTGAATAGGGTTAAGATGTCTGCGTTGATATCGGGGTAGATAAAGGCACCGCCATTGCTGAGTGTGCCATATTCCCAGTAACCGCCATGATATTCATCACAAAACTGGCCCATCGTGGTGAAGATCACCACTTCAAAGGTGGTCCAGCCTTTCACACCACCAAAATGGTTGAGCCAAAAATCAAGGCGTTGTTCATCAGGGACTAATTCCATTGTGATAGCGGATTCAGTTGTGTTATTCATAAGTTGATACTCCAATAAAAAGAAATAAAAAAGCGCCAATCCCGTTAAGGACTGGCGCTTGATGTCATCAATGTTTTGTTAATTTAAGAAGCTAAAAGAAAAAACTCCACAGGGATTTAGCAACGGATACGATGCTATTTTTGACAGTACTGACCGTATGTTTTATCAGTGGGGGAAATGGAATGATATCGACTATGGTATTGATGATATCACTGATAAGTTGTTCAAAATCATTAAGTAAAAGGATTTCTACAGAGATGGTTCTATAAGTTGAGTGTAGCTGCCTAGCGATGCTACTACTGACTTCTGCGGGTAATACCTGCATGAGTTGGTCTGTGAATTCAGTAGTTGATAGTCTTCTATCGCAGATGCGACCATCACAGAATGATGTGACTTAAATGTGGTAATCACTGCTTGTATTTTTATATCAAGTTAGTACTTATTTAGGGATGGCTGGTGGTACTCCTTATCCGGGGAAAAATATCCCGAGAACCTCATCAGTGGCTTCAATGACTTTCAGGGGACAGGAGCAGCGATTCAGCTCGTTTGTTGTAACAGCACTTAATGGCATCAGACACTGTCAAGGATCCGCAGAATACAAGTCATTAAAGCCGTTATCAACTCGGTAAAAAACACCGTAACTGCTTCTCTGGCTATATTGATATAATCGTCATCATAGCCAGCGTGGCGAAAGTGAATTTCAATAAACTGCTGTGCTTGACGGGCTCCGTACCCGTTAAGAACCTTGCCTAAGGCAGTGATAAGCATTTTCAAAAAGGACATAGTGAAACCTCAGAGCTACCAGTAGTAGCCTACAATAAAAAAGGTAGGGGAATGTGAGCACATCCGTTTCAGACAAAACGGATGTTGTGAGGTGCTGATATTAATCCTCAGTGAGGGTTGTACAAACTGACATATCAGCGAGTACCTTATGAATATTGCTGGCGGAGGGTGTGAAACGGGCTACTTTTTTGTTGTTAATCCAGACTTCAAACGGTGTTGCTTTTCTAACAGCATCAATGAATGATATCCATGCATTATCCCCATTACGCCAGCCTAAAGACGGGGGAATACCATACTGTTCATCGCCGGTAACCAGCGTGATCTGGGTATTTTCGTCATGTGAACTCAGTATTCTTCCATCCGGCAATGTGACTAGTACACTGTGTTGTAACACCTGAGTATCATCGGGATTACTGGTACAGCTGATATTCAACTGAGTATCCTGTGAATCGGTGATGATATACTCAAATACACCCATGCCGTAGCCGGAACCCCAGATGTTGGGTACGGCATAAGCGGTGGGGACAGCACTCAGCAGCGTAGCTGTGAGTGCAAGATATGATAATATTTTCATGGTCTTTCCTTAATTATTACCTATAATTTAAATAGTTAATGACAGTATTTATATTCAGAGCCTCACTCCTGATTTATCGTGCGCGAAACATAGACAGAATATCGATAGAATAAAAATTATTTAATGATAACTCTCCCTGCTGAGCTGCATACACTCTTGTTATAGGGCGTAATAATTTATCTCCAATATGATTAATTACCCGGCTCACCTCTGGCGTATTACTGACTTCAGTCACCACCTGTCCCTTTGACTGATAGAGAGTATATTCTACCGTACCCGTGACTTGCCTAGTGTTTGCCATATCAATAGCGGTTTTATTCACATTCGCGATAAAACTTTTATTATTCTCGTAGCTGGGTTCTTTCATCGCCCTTTGGTTAATATCATCAATCCGCTGTTTTAAATTGTTATTTTCATCATCGGATAGCATGGCTGTGAGATGCACTTTGCAAGTTAACGATTTCACATTCGGATTGCTATCAATAGCGATAGGGTTATCCCAAGTTATCTTCACCGCATGACTCGTTAAACCAGACTGACCGTATGGGTGGAATGTTCTGAAGTCGACTTTATTTAAAGCGTTACTGACAATAACCTCGTTAACTGATTTTAGTACCTCTTCGTTTTCACACGAAAAATTATCTCCACATCCCGTTAGGGTAGATACGACGAGAAGAAATATCGCTGATTTAAACATTTTCATTTAATAATCCTTGATCAGAATAAATTGATTTTTTTGAGGAGCAGGGTGATCAGATATTTCATTTCTTCTTTTTAAAGAGACTTTGAATATACCTGCAGAGTGATAATGAATTTATTTATGAATAATCCCGCTGATGTAATCAAAATGAGGAAGAGCACGCATAAATCTCGGGTCCTGCAGGATACGATCAATATGCCTGTTCCGTGCAAAATTGCTGGTGGTCATCACCACATCGGTAATTGCAGAGAGGGTAAAAACTTGAATACGATCCTTTGATACCGCCGCCAGATACCACTCTCCGTCGTGGCAGATGAGTCTGTAAGGTGCGATTGATGACTGAAGATGTTTCCGATGCAGGAAACGTATAAGGCGGTTACGGATGATGGCCTGAACAATGACCTGAAAACCACCAAATAATTCAGGAGCCTGCCGTGGCGGATCATTCCAGATAATACAAGGTGAGTCCTGACGGTTATCGAGTAGTACTGAAAGCAGTTTAGGATCCAGAACCGGAAAATAATGTGCCACGCTGGTTATCTGGGCAAAGCGTAGAATATCACTATTGGTTCGGAAAGGTCCTCGTGCATCACGGAGACTAACGTGACCGTCGATATATTCAGTGTCGAGATAACGTAGACGCTCACGCAGGTCGCGCTGCACCGTGCGGCCAGAAACGCCAAACTCTTGTGCCAGTTGACTAATGTTGAGTGATTCCCCCATAAAGAGGCGGCTGACAAGTATAGCAAGACGTATGGCTAACCGGTCATAGCGGTGTTCCTGTTTAGGCATGATAAGTGCTCCCTGCAGAAAATAGCCGGACCAGCCAGCGGTCGGCAAAAAGTGGATTAACGGGAAATATGTCACTGATAGAGTGAGGTCACGATAATGCAGACCAGTATGGTGATTCGGTAAGCCGAGCCAGAAATGTTGAAAATCATTTATGCTGAAAAAAGAGGTTCGTAACGCTGTCTGTACTACCATGATGATAAGCTGAGGTGTTGGGTTGGTCAGATCAGGTTGCATATTGCGGGAAAAGGCAGCCAGCTCTTCTTGGGTCATCTGATCCAAGTTCTTCTCTAGTAGCTTCATTAACAGAGTGAGTTCAATGGCTTCGGTGGAACTTTTTACGTTGTAGTTCACCTTGAGCTTGTCGTATTCCTTTTCAAGGATTTCCCTGTAAGCCACTCCTTGCCACAGACGGGCTAAACTCATCAAGATATTCGCGCCATAGCACTGAATCTCAGCAGCTATCTGTTGCCAATAGCACCGATGTTCAGCTTTTAGTAAATGGTACTCAATGGTGCAGGTCAAGCTCTCAGCTCTATGGGTATCACTGTCACGGGGGGCTGTGGTAAGAATGAAAACCAGCGATTGAAGTTCTTCATTGCTGCATTGGCCCAGTAGATGTAAATCAGGAGCGTGGCGGTAAACAGCCATTGCTTGCCCTCAGTCAGTATGGTGGAAAGACCATACTGTAAGGGAGTGTGTTGCGCAGATATGTCACTGAAAATGGCTAATATATGTTCTATTCTGAGGAGTATGGACAAGGTGTGTCTGAGAATATAGAAGAATTAACAGATAATTTTTAGCGTATATGGATGTTAAAAATATAATTCATGAGTTATTTTATTTATCAGTTAGTACTTATTCATAGTAGTAATATATATTTGAAATTTTTATGGTTATACATAAATTATAATTTTTTAATTTTAATTATTAGTAATGATTAATTTTTGGTTTGTTTTTACTCGACTGATTTTAATATTACTCCATATCTTGCGATGTTGGCTTTTATTCAATTAGGACTGTTCTGTATTTTAGTTAGCAAGAAAGATGGCATTGCAATATGCTTTGCCATCTCTGTAAATTTTTTAATTTAGACCTTTTTGAGTTAAGATAAAGTCGGATATTTCCATCTTGCAGTTTAAATAAAGCCGGTAAAGTCGAATGTAAGTTATCAATAGCAAAGTATTACTTGTAGATATTTGCTTAAAACTCTTCTTACTATGGGATGACTAAAAAACCATGCTTGTCAAGTGGTGGCTCTGAAAAAAAAGAGTTATAAAATATATTACATGCTTCCTGATCATGTAAATCCAGATTGAAATAATTGGTCATATATTGATCTAGTATATTTTGATAATAAGCGTAATTTAAACTCTTTTTATCTTCTGCCTGACATATAATGTCTTTTCGTAGACCGGAAAATATATCAATAAAATGGTCTTTATCTCCATTTAACATGGCGTGAAAAGAAGCAACAGCAAATAACTCATTTGCAGGACCAGCGGATATATATGAACATATTTCAATATGATTAATTGAGTCTCTAAACTGTTCAAGACCTAGGCGCCATGTTTCTTCCTTTAATAGCTTTAGCAATGGTGGATTAGTATATATATTAGTACCAAATAACCTATACGATACCTCGGCGGAAGCAAAAGTTACCTGTTTAGCCGGAAATAGAGCTTCTTGTACTTCAATCTTTCCATATTGCTCTATAAGTGCCTTTAAAAGCGTGGATTTGACAGGAGTAGATGGTCTTGCCGCCTTAATACCACTAAGCTTTTCACTAAAATTATCAGTAGGTACAGAGTCTTTCATCTTTCTGTTAATCAACGCTGGGGCAATAATTATATTTCTTACTGTATTGCTCCCACCTTTGGAATTAGGATAAATATGACATAGCTCTAACTCAAACCAAGGAATAAGACGTTTTATAGGAACACGATACGAGTCAGTAACTCTGTGTCCATTTATTGTATTATATGCCTTCTGGTGAGTTGCTTTACGCTGGTATAACCGAATAAGGTTAGTAATATCATCCGGACTGTTAATACTCCCCAACCCTAGAGGATTATTTTTGAGCGTAGACTCTACATTAAGCCAGTAAGAATGTTTGACTAGATTAACAATGCCATTATCATCTATCAATCGTCTAGCTTTATTACGATGCTCATTACAGCAGTAGCGATGATTACGGGTATTAGATAGACTGTTACCACAAGGTGGATATTGACATGTTAATCCCCGCTTAATTGCTCGCCTATCCGCATTGAACAATCTACGTTGATAATGGTCAGAGCATAAACGTAATTCACGCTCAGCAGGTAGCTGACCTACTAAGGATTTACAGTTATTTCGTTTACAAATAGCCATGCTGAACTCTTATTAAAATAGTTTATATTATCTGATGAAGTAAGTGTTTTTATAAATATCAATGAGCATAAACATATTAATTAATAGACTAATGTCATTCACTCCAATTAATAAGATACATCTGTCTCAAATGAAGTAGAAATACACTAGCAAACCAATAATTAATTTCATTGAATTAAATTTCTTATTCATCAAATTTTATTTGCTAAGTTGGTGGTATGTAATTCGATATTTACGTCGGTTCGGCAATAGCAGATGCTGATGCTAAATGGCGTTTCAACAACCATTCATCCAGTTCAGATTCAAGCCAACCGACAGACTGTATACCCAGACGATATTGTTTGGGAAATGTACAGTCATAGCGTGGTGACTTTGGATTGAGCCAGTCATAGATGGTTGAACGGGCGATACCAAGTTTGTCCGCGACTGCATTCATACGTAAGATTTTTATGGTTTGTGTCGTCATATACGTTTGTTCCTGTTAGGTCCTGTATGGATAGGACTACAAGGTACAGGGAGAACTTACAAGGTGAAATATGTGAAGGCATGTATTAAAATACATTTACTATATGTATATTCACTTTCTAATAAAACTATTAGGTAACAATATGATGAATGAAATCTATGAACGTATAAAAAGTGAATTTGATTCATTTATTACTAGATTAGATACAAGAGGAATTCGCACGATAGAGATACTTGATGAGAGGGTAGTCCAGCAAATGGAGTGGATACGTCTAAATTATGATGATCTAAACCAGGCCAGAGAATACGTGAAAGATAAATATAGTGATATTTATCATAGTGTTAACTTACGCATAAACTACGATATAAACGGCTATTTGTATTGGGCACGTCTTAACTTTTACTGGGGAGAACATGAGTGGGGTCAAGGAGAGCAGACTGAGGGAATATGGTTTATGGTACAGGCTACAAGAGCTCTTGCTTTATGGCAGGGGTATCTTGATGGATTGGATCGTCGTGAGCATGAGGAGTCGGTACAGCAACGACGGAAAAGTAGTGGATCTAAAGGTGGTTTTAAACGTGCGGGACGTTATCAGCCCGTGAAAGAGGAACTTATAAGGTTGCTCAAAGAAGAAAAGCCTGAAACGGGTTGGAAAACAAAGCGTGACGCTGTTGATGCTATAGAACCCAAGCTGTGGCGTTTTATTGATGGCTCTTATAGAAAGGCATTTAACAAAGAAAATATACAGCGCCGTAAGGCCTTTGAACTAGAAAGAAAGCCTTTCAGCATGGTCAGAGAAAGTTTAGATCGTACTATGCTGGACTGGTCAAGGAATGATGAAGCAATCAAAAATGCATTTCAACAGGTTGTTGTCAGGAGAGGTAAATAACCTGAGCTGCGAATAAGAATTGAACTAAATGCCCAAGTCACGATCAGATTGTTTGACGAGAACATTCATAATCGTAAGGATTTGGGCAATGGTTAATTTAGAAAAAATCTACACTGATGTCGATACTTTTGAGTCTGTAATTTTAATTAGTGATTATGCTGATAATATAATATAATATAATATAAATTAATTTAATTTAAATTATATTATCTTCTTCTTTTATGGTCTATTTTAGCTCTATATTTTTCTTTATATGTTTATCTATCCCGTAATCACTATTATCTTAACTCTTATTATGATGGGCTTATTTGTCTAGGATAAATACTAATGAAGTAACATTAGCTATCGAAACTTGAAATAAGTCAGGTTTGATCTAACGTTTTTATGAAATTTGACTATATTTCCCGTCTAGTACCTGTATGAATAATTTTTCATACTATCAAAATCAGGGTTAACTAATAGATTGAATTAACTATTCATATTACAATGAATTTAATATCATTTTGGTCATGTGGTCATGAAAATATGAATAGCGTACAAATAGAAGAAAATGTAAAAAATTTGGTGAAACAAGTATTAAGCCAAGAAATATCAAAAGATGATTTTGTTTACGAATTTCTGCTTGCTTATGGGCATCGTAAGTCAGTAATCAGCCGCGTTAAGTCTGGAGAGCGCAACCTAGCTAAGAATGCTGGTGAAGTGATCTTAAAGCGTCACTTGTATTTCAAACCATGCGTCTCAAATTTGTTCTCTGAAATAGATACCCTCAAAAATAGCAAAATAGTTGCTACCAATAAGATTCGTTTTGTTGTTGTCACGGATTTCTCTCAGCTCATTGCTATTGATATAAAGACTCAAGACACGCTTGATGTTGAGCTTGGTCAACTAGCGAAGCACTTCGATTTCTTCTTACCTTGGGCGGGTATGGAGAAAATGGTCTATCATGGTGAAAACCCCGCGGATGTTAAAGCTGCTGAGAAGATGGCAGATTTCTTTGACTATATAAAATCGATCAATTATTCAGCGAATGCTACAAAAGAGCAGTTGCATGAGGTGGTTTTATTTCTTAACCGTTTACTCTTCTGTTTATTCGCTGAAGATACGAAGATTTTCAAGCATGAGCCATATCAATTTACTAATGTAATTACACGTACAAACGTTGATGGTAGCGATGTTCATTTAGCTTTGAAAAGGTTATTTGAGGTATTGAATACTCCGGCAGAAAGCCGCCCAGATTTACCTGATTACTTAAGTAAATTCCCATACGTAAATGGCGGGTTATTTAAAAAAGAAATAGCCATTCCTACGTTCGATTTCAAAGCTAGGAAAATGTTACTTGATGCAGGTGAGTTGGACTGGTCTGATATCAATCCAGATATCTTCGGTTCTATGATTCAAGGTGTTGCCGAACCAGAAACTCGTAGCAAAATGGGAATGCACTACACATCGGTATCAAACATCATGAAAGTGATTGAGCCGCTGTTCTTGAATGATCTTTACGAAGAGTTTGATAAGTGTAATGACAACCTAAACAAACTAAAGAAACTTCAGGTACGCCTAAGCCGCATTAAGTTCTTTGACCCCGCTTGTGGCTCTGGCAACTTCTTGATCATTACTTACAAAGAAATTCGTTTATTAGAAATAGAAATATTAAAGCGTATCAGTGAACTAGAAAAACAGTTAACGAATTCATCTATTGGACAAAATTATACCGTTGATGTTTTTGGTGAAAGTTTATCAGCAATCCACTTAGATCAATTCTATGGTATCGAGTTTGACGACTTTGCTCATGAGATGGCGATTCTCTCTCTTTGGCTAGTCGAACATCAGATGAACATGGTGTTTGAGACCGAGTTTGGTTATACGGCACCAACGCTCCCATTGAAGCAAAGTGGTCGAATTTTTGCGGGGAATGCAGCGAGAATTGATTGGGATTTGGTATGCCCGATAGCAGATGATGAAGTATATGTGTTGGGAAATCCTCCTTATTTAGGCGCTCGAAATCAGGACAAACAGCAAAAATCGGATGTTTATACCTGTTATAATGGTGCGAAAGAGCATAAGGATGCTGATTATATTAGCTGCTGGTTTATTAAGGCGTCAAAGTACATCTCTCAATCAAATGGTAAGTTTGCGTTCGTTTCTACTAACTCTGTGTGTCAAGGAGATCATGTCTCTATATTATGGCCACTGATCTTCAATAATGAGCAAGAAATATTTTTTGCCTATGAGTCTTTTAAATGGACTAATAATGCCAAATCTAATGCAGGAGTTACTTGTGTTATTATTGGGATTAGAAATATTTCTCGTGAAAAGAAAAGCTTATACAGCGCAAAAGAGTTTCGAGAAGTTAATAACATTAATGGCTATCTTACATCGTCAAGTAATGTATTGGTATCAAAGCGAACTGATGGCCTTACACGTAGACCCAAAATGGTAATGGGGAGCCAAGCGAGGGATGGCGGAAATCTTATATTATCTGTAGAGGAGAAAGATGAAATTGTTTCTTTATATCCTGAGTCAGAGGTATTGTTTAAAAAACTTGTTGGATCGGATGAGTTTATTAAAGGTAATGTTCGATGGTGCTTATGGATTGAAGATAATCAAAAAGAACTAGCTGAATTAATACCACCTATTAATTTACGAATTAAGAATACTTTTGAATTTCGGTTAGCATCTAAAGCAAAAACTACAAATGGTTATGCAAGTATACCTCATAAATTCGCGCAGAGAGCACATAAAAATGGATCTGCATTACTTATTCCTGCGGTTTCATCGGAACGGAGAGATTATATACCTCTTGGGTTTGTAGATGATAGTGTTGTTATATCCAATCGAGCTTTTGTTATTTATGAGGCACCTATTTACCTTTTTGGTCTTTTAACTTCCAAAATACATGTTGCTTGGATAAAAGCTGTGTCTGGAAGGTTGGAGACGAGAATTAATTATTCATCAGGGATATCTTACAACACATTTCCTATTCCAGAATTAAGTTCTGTACAAAAAGAAAAAATAGAAGAACTTGTTTTATCTGTACTAGAGGTTCGTGAAGAATTTCCAGAACGAACCATTGCCGAACTATATGATCCAGAAACGATGCCAAAGTTATTGCTTGATGCTCACCGGTCATTAGATCTTTATGTAGATAAATGTTATAGAAAACAAGGGTTTTTAAATGAGGACGATGCTCTAAACTTTCTGTTTAGTCTTTATGAATCAACTTTGGCGCTAGGGAGGTAAGAAATGCCTGATTTAGTCCACGTAACCTACGCCCAAACAGGCGAAAGTACCAACACCAATGATAGGGGGATGCGAGCCATGCAGGCTCGTGCTTTTGAGCAGCGAGCCAGTCAATATCTGCTGATTAAAGCACCTCCTGCTTCTGGTAAATCTCGTGCCCTAATGTTCATTGGCTTGGATAAGCTTCACAACCAAGGCATCGATAAGGTAATTGTTGCCGTTCCTGAACGTTCTATCGGTGGCTCTTTTGGGTACACTCAGCTAACTAAATTCGGTTTCTTTGCGGATTGGAACATCAATCCGCATTACAACCTTTGTACATCTGCCAGCAATCAAAGCAAAGTTAAAACCTTTAAAGAGTTTTTAGATAGTGATGAGCGCATTTTAATCTGTACTCACGCTACCTTACGCTTTGCATACCAAGAATTAGAAGACTCAACTTTTGACAATACCTTATTGGCAATCGATGAGTTCCATCATGTTTCTGCTGATGGTGACAACGTGTTGGGTGATGTGTTGCGTGCACTTATCGAGAACAGCACCGCACATATCGTTGCGATGACGGGTTCTTACTTTCGTGGGGATAGTGTATCTATCCTGACCCCAGAAGATGAGATGAAGTTTGATAAGGTTTCTTTTAACTATTACGAGCAACTGAACGGCTACCAGTATCTCAAGTCTTTGGGGATTGGCTACCACTTCTACAAGGGGCATTACCTCACTGCACTAGAAGAGGTGTTGGATACTGATAAGAAAACAATTGTTCATATCCCTAATGTAAACTCTGCTGAATCAGGTAAAGACGACAAGTATGAACAAGTTGCAGCTATCTTAGACATTATTGGTGAGCACCAATTCACTGATCCTGATACTGGTGTTATTCATATCAAGCGTAAGGAAGATGGCAAAATCATCAAAGTTGCCGATCTCGTATGGGATGAAAAAGACAGAGAAAAAACCCAAGCGTTTTTACGTGACATTGAGCATGAAGATGACATCGATATCATTATTGCGCTAGGCATGGCTAAAGAAGGATTTGACTGGAGTTTTTGTGAGCATGCTTTGACAATTGGGTATCGCAACTCTTTGACTGAAGTTGTACAGATTATTGGTCGTTGTACTCGTGATAGCCACAATAAGACTCACGCTCAGTTTACCAACTTGATTGCGGAACCTGATGCTTCAAGTGATCAAGTTAACTATGCCGTGAACAACATGCTCAAGGCAATCACATGTTCTCTCCTTATGGAGCAAGTGCTAGCACCAAACTTTAAATTTAAAGCAAAAGATCCAGCAGATAAGGATCCAACACCGCCAGGAGTGATCAGTATTGGTGGTTTAAAAGAGCCAAGCACTAAGCGTACTAAGCAAATAATCGAAACAGACCTTGATGATTTGAAAGCTTCTATTTTGCAGGATGATAACATAGTGAAAGCTTCAGCAGCAGGTCACGATCCTGAAGTCATAAATAAGGTGTTGATTCCTAAGCTTATTGAGAAAAAATATCCAGACCTTTCTAAAGATGAGATTGAGGAAATTCGTCAACGAGTGGTTGTGGACTCAGCAATCTCAACTTCTGAAATTAAAGAAGAGGGGGGCAAGAAGTTTGTTCGTATGGCTGGGAAGTTCATAAATATTGATGAGCTACATATTGACCTTATCGACCAAGTAAACCCGTTCCAGAAAGCATTTGAGATTCTATCGAAAGCGGTAAACACAGACACACTTAAGTTGATTCAAGACTCTATTGAATCGACTCGTATGCAAATGTCTAAAGAAGAAGCTATCGCTCTGTGGCCGAAAGTTCAAGAATTTGTAAAAGAGCACAATCGACACCCAGATCTTAACTCTCGTAATGGTCGTGAGCGAGAATTAGCTCAATGTGTTATCTATCTGCGCCGTGTGGCTCAAGAACAGGCAGCACAAGCTCAAAAAGAGGCAATGTAGATGGAAGATTGGCTGAAAGATATCCTTGCTTCAGATACGCTGGGCTTATTAAAAACAAAACCTAAATCATTGGTACCAACCGCCGACGACCACTTACTAACTAAATTTAAACAGATTAATGAATTTTTTGATAAGCATGGGAGAGAGCCTCAAGCGAATCGTGGCAATCCGATTGAGCTGATGCGTAACAAAAGCCTTGAGTCTATCCGTAGTAATGAACAGTATTGCCGTGCACTAGAACAGTACGATATTCATGGACTTCTACCACGGTTTGAAGAATCCAAACCAGACTCTATTGAAGCGATACTTGCTGATGACATGTTAGGGATATTGGATTTGCCTGATGGCAGCATCTTCAATCTAAAACACGTTAAGAAGACCTTAGAAATGCCTCGTCATGTTGCCAAGCGTAAGAAGTGTGCCAACTTTCATGACTATGAACCTCTGTTTCAACAGTGTCATGCTGATCTTAAAACAGGCGAAAAAGAAGCGGTTCAATTCACTGGTGAGCAGCAAATTCAAAAGGGTATGTTCTTCATTCTTCATGGCATCACTTGCTATGTTTCTGACATGGAAGAAAGACAGAAGAAGAATGGCAAGGTAAATGCTCGATTACATCTGGTTTTTGAAAACGGCACGGAATCAGACATGTTACTGCGCTCGCTAGCTACTGAGCTATACAAGGATGAAACGGGACGTCGTATATTAGATAAAAATGATAAAGCTTTAGATGCATTGCTAAACATCACGAATGATGATCAAAAGTCTGGTTATATCTATATCCTAAAGTCCTTAAGCAGTGAACCTGAGATCAGCGGTGTGAATAATCTATACAAGATTGGTTATTCAACCACACCTGTAAAACAACGTCTTGCTAATGCAGAGAATGAACCAACTTATTTAATGGCACCAGTTCAGCTAGTATCTGAGTTTGAGTGTTACAATATGAAAACACATAAGTTTGAAGGATTGCTACATACATTTTTTGGGCATTCCTGTTTGGATGTGAAAGTAGCAGATCATAAAGGGATCTCTCATATCCCAAGAGAATGGTTTATTGCACCTTTAAAGTGCATCAAGCAGGCTATACAAATGCTTATCACTGGTGACATTATTAACTATTGCTATGATGCTGTAACACAAGAGATAGTTGAGAGGTAGGCTGTTTGTTGAAGGGAGGGACTTGTCACTCCTCCCTATTATTATCAGAATAATAACTATTCATACTGCCGTGTGGTTTGTTTTATGCCTATATAAGCGATGTATTAACAATTATAATTAATGTAGGTCTATAAGCTTATTGTATGAGCGTTAATCTTTGTATCTTTCCATCTTCCTCTATCTACTTAAACTTTGTTTATTTAGCAATTAAAAAATAGAAGAATATCTTACAGGTGACATAGCACCTTTTTTTCTCAAATCATCAGGAATTTTTTTGCCGAGATAAAGTTGTGTTATTTCAGGTGGTGCCGCTTTTCCTCGGAACCCAAAACGGGATTTTTGAGTAGATTCAAACTCGTCGTCTGCATTCCAGGAAAGCATCTCTGGAAAATTCTCACGGGTAGATATGAGCCACTCATCAGCCACATACACCCCCCTTACGATTCCTCTAACTGTAGCCAGTATAACTTCAGCTTTACGGGCACGCTCAACATTGACACGCCAGCTAAAACGTACGGCATCATAGAGGTCTACATCCTTTGAACTTCTGTTCACAGATATCATGAGAACTTTATGTTGGAACACGACTGTTTCAGGTTGGTATGTTGCGATTAACTCTTTTATGTGTGCAGCTCCATATTCATTACTGCCAGCACCGTTCGTGATGTTAGTTAAACCGGGATAGGCGTCTATAAGTGCGGCTTCAACCTCGTAAGCGGTCTTTTCATCAGACATGCCGTGTCGGTGAATTACATGGATAACCTCAAGACCAGCTAATCTTATCTCTCGAAGTTGTTTAAGTTTGTTGCTAAGTAATTCATCATCGTCAGCCGCGGCGACCTCTCCTCGCATATGAGCAAATACACGATTTCCTTTTCCTTTTCCCACGTAGAAGGTACTTCCATCCCGAGGATCAATTAGGCGGTATACATACCAGCCAAGATGTTCTATTATTCCCGGTGGAAACTCATTAATATCCATGTCATAACTCCTTATTACTTGATTTATGAGGCATAAGCAAAACATAGTAATGCCGATTAACACTTAATAGTACTCATTAATCTTCTTTGATTGGTATAGTGAAGAAAAAGCAACTTCGGATCTTGGCACAAAGCTGACATTTGGACGATGTATAGTTCTGTGCCCTTATAGTACCAGCTCAAATTTGAGCTGGTACACATGTTACCCAACTAGCGATATCCCTCTTATTCCACCTTCTATAATACTTCCCCTATCAGCCGCTTCAATAAAATCAGCCCACCATTGCATCATAGGGCGTCTTTGCTCTAGATAATCACTGCGGTTATAAGCACGCCTAACTTCATTTTTATCAACGTGGGCGAGGGCGGCTTCAATCACATCGGGTGGGAAGTCCTGTTCATTGAGAGCGGTGCTGGCAATTGAACGTAGACCGTGTGAAACAAGTACACCTCCGAATCCAGTGCGTTTTAATGCAGCATTGACGGTTTGGCTATTCATAGGTTGGGTAGGTTTAATGCGGCTAGGAAAGATAAACTCACGATGACCACTGAGTGGTTTCATTAGTTCTAAGATAGCTAACGCAGCGTCAGATAACGGAATAGTGTGCTCACGGTTCATCTTCATTCTGGCAGCAGGGATCTTCCATTCTTTGGTTTCAAAGTTGATTTCATCCCAACGCGCTTCAGCGGCTTCGGCAGGGCGGGAGATGGTAAGTAGCTGCCACATAAACAAGCATCGAGTCGATAGGCTAATACTAGCTGTACGCATTGTCTGCATGAGCTTTGGTAGCTGATCTGGGGGGATGCTTGGCATATTCTTTTTCTTGGGCTTTTCAAAAGCTTTACCAATGTTGATACTTGGTACGGCATCAATTAACCCAGTATTTTGAGCATAGATCATGACTTCGTTGATTCGCTGACAAAGGCGACGAACGGTTTCTAACGCACCTCTGGCCTGAACGGGTTGTATTGCTTGAACCAATATATGGGCTTTGATATCGGTAACGCTGATATCACCAATAGCGGGAAATACATCTCGTTCAAGTGAACGCCAAATATCGTTACCGTAGTCTTCTGTTACAGTAGACTTCTTCACTTCCCACCAACGTTCAGCGACAAGTTGAAAGGTATTTGCCTTAGCTTCTAAGCTGTTACGGACTTGCTCTTTATGGTGATCTTGTGGGTCTATTTGTTTAGCGAGGAGTGTTCTTGCTTCAAGGCGATAGCTACGTGCATCGGCAAGGCTGACGGCAGGGTAAGAACCAAGGCTCTTTTTAGCTCGCTTTTTAGTGAGAGGGCGAATGTAGCGAAATGACCACAGCTTGCTGCCATTGGGTTTAACCAATAGCTCTAATCCATCGCCATCATAGAGGACATAATCACTCTGTTTCGGCTTTGCTGCGTCGATCTCTTTTACTGATAAGGGTTTGGTTTGTCTTGCCATTTTGATGTTCCATTGTTTTTAGGCACCTTAAAAACTATAAAGGTTAATGAGGTGCCTATCAAGGTGCCTAAGATGATCGGATTTAATTAGGTGACATCAGACTGCGCAGGACATAAAAAAGCCCGCAACTCATTGAGTTAGCGGGCTTTTCAGTCTTCTTTGGACGTCCTTAGAAGATAATTTGGTGGAGCTGGCGGGAGTTGAACCCGCGTCCGAAATTTCTACATCCTCGGTACTACATGCTTAGTCTAGTCTTTAAATTCATTTGCCAGCTGCGGACAGACACGCCACTAACAAACTATCCTGATTAAGTTTAATGCTTCAATCCCAGGCAAGGTATCCACACGATCTCTTTTGGTTTTGACCTCTCTTGATCCCCGTCCTAAGAGCGGAGGCTAGGGAGAGAGGGCGCTATGCAGGTTATTAAGCTGCTAGTGCGTAGTTTTCGTCGTTTGCGACTATTTTTTTGCGGCTTTTTACGAGGCCAACCGCCCCTCGGCATGCACCTTGGGTTTCGCAAATCCCGTCGAATCCAGAATCAGCCCCAAGTTGTTGAACGCAGTATAACAGGAAATTACTCTATAAAGCTAGGACTTAGCGATTAGAATGTTTCATTATACGTGCTTTATCTAATTGCCACTCACGATCTTTGATGTCAGAACGCTTATCGTGTGCTTTTTTACCCTTGGCAACGCCAATTTTAACTTTACACCACGCGTTTTTCCAATATAAGGAAAGCGCGATGACAGTGTAACCTTCACGGTTGACTCGACCATAAAGGCTATCTAATTCACGTTGGTTAAGTAATAACTTTCTACTACGTGTTGGGTCACACACAACATGTGAGGATGCAACCATTAGTGGTGTGAAGTTAGCGCCGAATAAATATGCCTCGCCATCTCTTAGCAAGACGTAGCTATCACCAATGTTGGCTTTGCCAGCACGTAATGATTTGACTTCCCAACCTTGTAGGGACAAACCCGCCTCGAACTCCTCTTCGATAGAATATTCGTGGCGAGCACGTTTGTTCATAGCAATTGTTGCTGAACCGGGTTTATAGGGTTTTTTCTTTGTCATAGTCCAGTCATTATACTGTAAGCTGAGTTGAAAGAAATCTTTCTGCACGGATATTTTTTTAATTGTGCAATTATTGCTCTATTAGGTTTTGTTTTTTGTTTAACCAACCAATAGTGGTATTATATGCACAGTTTTTGGGGATAGGAATTGATATGCCACAGATAAGTCGCTCTGCATTAGTCCCTTTTAGTGCAGAACAAATGTATAAACTCGTTAATGATGTTGTTTCATATCCTAGTTTTTTGCCAGGGTGTGTGGGTAGTCGTATTATTAGCCATAATACGGATGAAATGACTGCGTCAGTAGAGGTATCGAAAGCAGGGATCAGTAAAACGTTCGTAACCAAAAATGTGTTAGAAGACAATAAATGTATTCACATGCAATTGGTTGAGGGACCTTTTAGTAAACTTTCTGGAGGATGGCGATTTATTCCATTAAGCGCAGATGCTTGTAAAATTGAATTTCATCTTGATTTTGAATTTACAAATAAGCTGATTGAACTGGCTTTTGGTAAAGTATTCAAAGAGCTTGCTAATAATATGGTTCAAGCTTTTACGTTAAGGGCTAAGGATGTTTATAGTGTCTGACCTAAATGTTGAAGTAACTTACGCTTTACCAGAAAAACAATTTTTATTACCTGTTAAGGTTGCTGAAGGTGCAACTATTGAAGATGCAATCATTGCATCGGGTATTCTTTCATTACGTGCTGATATTGATCTGAAAAAAAATAAAGTGGGTATTTACAGTCGTCCTGCAAAACTAACTGATGCGCTGCAAGATGGTGATCGTGTTGAGATTTATCGACCTTTAATTGCAGACCCTAAAGAGCTACGACGTAAACGCGCTGAAAAATCAAAAGAAGCTAAAAAGTAATTAGATCTTTAGTTCATTACTGAGCTGATAAGCCGAGTTAATACTCGGTTTTTTTGTTTTTGTCTTAGCACTTGCCCACACAAAAGAAACTCATTGAGTGGAATAATTAATTTAGGTCATCAAATAAGACAAGTTAGGGAAATAAGGATGACAGATAAAAGAGTCAGAAAGAGAAAAGTTAATAAGAGAATTAATAACTACCCGCTGGTTACTTATTTTAAGTCTTGGCAGGTAGTTACAATACAGAATATTGAAAAATTAAGAATATGCTACTTCAGTGTTTTATTCTGAAGCTTTAATTTCTTTTTTTTCCATTGATTCTTGCGCAGCAAGGTTTTTCTCATTCTTAATGTCAGTCAAGATACCATTACGATCAAAAATGAGCGTCAGAGTTTCTTGTTGAACTGGATCATGACCAAGCTCTTGGCGGAAAACATAATACCAGGTCTGAGTACCAAACGGGTCGGATAACATTGGTGTGCCCAAAGCATAAGCGACCTGTTGCTGAGTCATTCCTTTTTGGATCTTAGCAACATCTTTCGCTGTCAGGTAATTACCTTGGTTAATGTCTGGATGATAGACAAGACGTTCCATCATTGAACAGCCCGTAGACATTAATGCGAGTGATAGTGCAGCAGCAGTTAACAATTTATAACGCATGGATATCTCATTCCTTTTGGAGTCAGAACATCAATGATAATCGACATTGATACAATTTAAAACCTTCCTTAACGACTCTAAGACCACATGAGAGCAAAAAAGTTGTGAAAAACTAGGCTGCAAGCAATTCTTTTGCATTTGCGAGAGTGTTTTTTGTTACTGCTGAACCTGCCAAAAGCCTTGCAAGTTCTTGTAATCTTGACTTTTTATCTAAGAGTTGCATATGGGTTTCAGTTTCCACTCCATTTGTTTCTTTGCTGACATAAAAATGATGGTGTCCACAACCGGCCACTTGAGGTAAATGCGTCACGCACATAACTTGGGTTGATTCTCCTAGTTCTCGCAGTAATTTACCAACGATAGCTGCGGTTGGTCCACTGATACCGACATCAACTTCATCAAATATCAGTGCAGGCGTATCCATTTTTTTCGCGGTGATAACTTGAATAGCAAGTGCGATACGAGATAGCTCTCCACCTGAGGCGACTTTAGCAAGAGCTTGATGAGGCTGCCCCGGGTTAGTCGTCACATTAAATTCCAGTTTAGATGCACCATCAACTTGTAGCTGCTCAGGGACAAACTTAATGTCGATGGTAAACTTACCGTGAGGCATTGATAGTTGATGCATACTACTGGTAATTAATTGGCTCAGTTCTTGCGCATAATGTAAACGTACGTGGTGTAGTCTTTCTGCGCTGGCTAATGCAGTTTGTCGATCCATAATGACTTGTTCATTTAAAGCGACACAATCTTCATTTTGATTAGCGATTTGTTCTTTTTCTGCTAATAACTGTTGAAATAATTCAGGTAATGTTTCTGGAGATACGTGGTGTTTTCGCGCAAGATTGATTTGCTTAGAAATACGTTTTTCAAGCTCAAATAAACGATTTGGATCTAATTCATACTGGTCACAATAATGCTTTAATTCATCACTGACTTCGCTTACTTGAATAGCAGCCTCGTCAAGCATGTCTAACAAACCCGAGAACTTAGGATTTAAGGAGGTCAATTCAGTTAATTCGCTCTTCGCTGTATTCAACAAACTAATGATATTAGAATCATCACTGTCAGTTAAAATTTGAGTTATATTTTGGCCGAGAGAAAGGAACTGCCCGTGATTTGCGAGTTGTTTATATTCTTGATCGATTTCTTCAAACTCACCTTGAATAGGCGTGAACTCGTTGAGTTCTTTTAAATGATATTCAAGTAACTGTTGGCGAGATTCTCGTTCTTGCATTTGTTTTTGAAACACGGCAAGTTGTTGGCAGGAATCATGCCATTTTTGCCATGATTGTTTCATTTGAGATAACAGATCTTGTTGATTTGCATACGTATCAAGTAGGAATTTTTGATGGGTGGTATCAAGCAATAATTGGTGTGCATGTTGTCCATGGATTTGAATCAATAGAGCGCCGAGTTCTCTTAATTGTGAAAGTGGAACTGAAACACCGTTGATAAAGCCACGAGAGCGGCCGTCAGACGCAATAGTACGGCGTAATAAACACTCATTGTGATTATCAAGCTGATGCTCAGAGAGCCAATTAGAGGCCATTTGCGCGTCTTTAAGAGAAAAACGCGCGCAGAGGTCAGCGCGTTGTGCGCCGGGACGAACCATATTAGCTTCCCCGCGATTGCCTAGACACAGGCCGAGAGCATCAATAGCAATAGATTTACCTGCACCAGTTTCACCCGTAATGGCGGTCATACCACTTCGAAAGTCAATTTCTAACTCACGGACAATAGCGAAGTTATTAATAGTTAGTTGCGTCAGCATGTGCGCTCTCCTGTAAAAATACACACCTGTGTTTTCATACAGTTTAACCTGTTTTTTTATACAGTAAAGAGCTAGAGTGAAAAAATTAAAAAGTTTTTTTAGACCATCCTAATTTTGAACTTAACGTATTGAAATAATTATAATCTATTGGATGAACTAAATTTAAATTTTTATTACTGCGCTTAACAATAACTTCTTCTCCATCTTGAATAGGTAGCATTATTTGGCTATCACAGCTGACTTCATAGTCAATATTGCTACGTAAAAACTTCAATCGGATACTACTATCGCTGCTAATAACTAAAGGGCGAGATGAAAGAGTATGAGGAAACATAGGAACAAGTACAATGGCGTCTAAGTTTGGTGTTAATATTGGTCCGCCTGCAGATAAAGAATAGGCTGTTGAGCCTGTTGGTGTTGCAATAATGAGGCCGTCTGAGCGCTGAGAGAAAGCGAATTTATCATCAATATAGACTTCAAATTCAATCATATGAGCCACTTTACCTGGGTGTAAAACAATTTCATTGATTGCCGTACTTTTCCGCGATTTTTGATTGGGCTTAATGACTTGAGCTTCGAGTAAAAAACGTTTTTCTTCATGATATTCACCTTCCAATACACGGGAAAGCTGTTGTAAAGCGTTATCAGGATCAAGGTCGGTTAGAAAACCTAAATTCCCACGGTTTACACCGATTACTTTATTGTTATAGCGAGACAAAATTCGTGCAGCGCCGAGCATATTCCCATCACCACCAACGACGACAACTAGATCTGCTTGCTGACCTATTTCAGTTAGATTGCCTGTATTCGCATTTTTTAAATTTAAATCTTTCGCAACTTGTTTATCAATAATGGCATGATAATCTTTGGATATTAGCCAATGGTAGATGAGTTCATGTGTAGCCAAGGCTTCAGGGTGCCTAGGGTGGCCAACAATGCCAATGGTCTTAAAATGTGATTGTGGTTTAATCTTGTCCGTTTGCATACTTTTTTGGCCTCTCATTGTATGACTTCCCTTGAATCCCTGTATTAGATCCCCATAATACTCTCATATATGGGATTAATGCTAAATACGCGGAGATATTCATGAGTAGTAAAGACCAAAATATGCATGATGAGCAAGCTTCTGATCAAAATGAAACTCAAAAAGTTCAAGCAGAACAAGAAGTCGAGCTTCAGCAAGACGAATTGCAAGCAGATGAACAAGCGTTAGCAGCGCGTATTGCTGAACTTGAGCAACAGCTTGAAGCTTCAAGAAAAACAGAGCGTGAAGCGATGTTACGTGCTCATGCAGAAATTGAAAATATTCGTCGTCGTACTGAGTTAGATATCGAAAAAGCACATAAATTTGCGCTTGAGAAATTCTCAAACGAATTATTACCCGTGCTTGATAATCTAGAGCGTGCAATTGAAGCGGCTGATCACGAAAGTGAAGAATCAAAAGCAATGCTCGAGGGCTTAGATTTAACACTAAAAGCCTTTACGAATGCGATTGCTAAGTTTGGTATTGAAGTTGTCGGTGATACTAATGTGCCATTCAATCCAGAAGTTCATCAAGCAATGACAATGATTGAATCACCAGATCATCAATCAGGTCAAGTCATCAATGTGATGCAAAAAGGTTATACTTTAAATAGTCGCTTATTAAGGCCAGCAATGGTTATTGTCTCTAAATAATCATTGGGTTGAATATAAAATGGGATGCAATGGCATCCCATTTTTTGTGATAGAGACAAAATTACTCTGGGATCACAGGGTTCCAGTCAATTGGGGGGCAGTTCTGCTGCTCTAATAATGTGTTTGTTTGGGAAAAATGCCCACAGCCTAGAAAACCACGATGAGCAGAAAGAGGGGAAGGGTGAGGTGCTTTTAAGACATGATGACGTTTAGTGTCAATGATACGCCCTTTTTTCTGAGCATGAGCTCCCCAGAGTAGAAAAACAACCCCTTCAGTATGTTCATTAATTGCGGCAATGACTTTATCGGTGAACGTTTCCCAGCCTAAATGGGCATGTGAATGGGCATTACCTTGTTCAACCGTTAAGACGGTATTCAACAATAATACCCCTTGGCGTGCCCAATTCAGTAAATAGCCATGATCAGGACGGCTAAATCCATCAATATCTTTTTCGAGTTCTTTATACATATTGACTAGTGATGGTGGCGGCTTAATGCCAGGCAGTACGGAAAAAGATAAACCATGTGCTTGCCCTGGCCCATGATAAGGGTCTTGCCCAAGTATCACGACTTTGACATCAGCAAGTTCGGTGTAGCGAAATGCATTAAAAACATCATCTTGAGGTGGGTAGATGATTTTTCCTTGTTGACGTTCATTTGCGACATAAGCCAATGTGTCTGTAAAGTAAGGCTGAGTCTTTTCAGCGCCAATGACATCGTGCCAAGTGAGTGAATTTGACATGAAATATCCCATAACGATTAATTTATAGCGGTTAGCTTACTTGTTCATGGGTGAGAGATAAAGCATTGTTCTTGGCTATGTCGTTCAAATTATTTTGAAAAACTATAAAAATAAGTAAATTTGTGATTTTTAAATTTTGATTTAAATCATAAAGTTGTATAAGACTGATTAATTACTATTCGAAATAATTGATAAATATCAAAGAAAATGACCACTCTAGCTGGTATATATTAGATAAATAGATTGGTTAGACCAAATATCCAATCGGTTGTTGGTATAAGGCTAACAATCAAAGATTGATTCAATCTAGCTCGAACGTGGAGGTCGACATGATTACTGGTATTCAAATTACTAAAACTGATAACGCAGCGCTACTGAACTCTTTTTGGTTACTTGATGACGAAAAAAATGAAGCGCGTTGTGTCTGTGCTAAAGCGGATTATAACGAAGGGCAAATCGTTACTAAAGAACAACTTGGTGCTTTCGAGTACCGTGAGGTTCCTTTAGAAATGAAACCAACAGTGCGTGTTGAAGGTGGGCAGCATTTAAACGTTAACGTGCTTAGCCGCGAAACGTTAGAAGATGCGGTTAAAAACCCAGAAAAATACCCGCAATTAACTATCCGAGTTTCGGGTTATGCGGTACGTTTCAACTCATTGACCCCAGAACAACAGCGTGATGTTATTACCCGTACTTTTACTGAAAGTTTGTAATAAACGTTAAGCTTAAAACACGCTTGTTAAGCGTTAACAAACTCTAAAAGCCATTGATGACAATGGCTTTTTTATTACCTTCTAATAAAGTAAATTATTTCCCTCCTTTGTTATTTGAATTTAAATATTCTTCCTACTTATAGCATCTGTTAGGGAGAATTTATGCTTTTGAATAACAGTACAGCACAAGCACAAACTGCAACAAATGCGCTTTCTTTAATTAAAGATAGCCTAAACTTATATCTACAAAATAGTTTTGCTGGGGAAACGTTAAGCGAGCGAGATAAATGGCCAGAGGATATCACTCGGAGCGATTTTCATGGTAGAGATTCACAGCATAAAGACTATGTTTTAGCGCTACTTTCACATGGGGTCTATCATAATAATTGGAATGAAATTCAAGGTGTTGAACGCTTAACTAAGGAGAAGGTCACTCAATTGGGCATCGATGCTGACCTGTTAACGGATGACGCTACTGGATTTCAAGCAAATATATGTCGATTTAAAGATTTATATATTATTTGTTTTGCAGGTTCGAATGATCTTGTGGATTTTTATGCCAATGTGCGTCAAGGTCTTGGGTATTATGAACCACAATATTTTCAAGCTGTGGGTTTAACTAATATTTTATTCAATGCGGTTAAAGGTAATATAATCTGTACTGGGCATTCGCTTGGTGGTGGCCTTGCATCAATAGCGGCTTTAGCGAGTCAATCCCCCTGTATTACATTTAGCCCGGCAGGCCTTGCTAAGAATACGGTGAAACATATTGGAATGGATTATAATATGGCTAAAAAAATTGCCGATGAAGGGCTCATTCGGTTCTATTTAGTACAATATGACTGGCTTGATACACTCCAAAATACCCTACCTATCCCTTCCTCATTGGGAAATCGTATTAAAATGGCTTATAGCGAACATGATTCTTGGAAAGATTGGTTGCCCCACCGCTTATTAACCCGAAGTTTTATTGCACACTCAATGGTGAAAATTGTTAGGATGATGTGTAAATATCAACCATGGAATAATTGGAATGCATTAACGGGTGACTATGAAGAGAAGAAGGGAACTATTATTACTGAACTCCCTACACCTGAAGAAATAAAAGCAACTACTTGGCAAGAAAGTTGCAAAAATGCAATTAAAAACGGAAATATTACTGAATTTTCTCAGTTAATTAAATTAAATGAGAAACAAGCTGATATTGTTTTTCTTGCTAAGCAATCGGTCGGTGCATCCAACAGCCAATTTATGCAGCTTTTAATTGAATCCCCCTATGGTCAAACAATTAAAAATATACAGTCAATGCAGCAGAAAAGTATACTTCATTTAGCTGCGCAGAGTGGGCGTATCGCTCAATCTCAAATTTTATTGAAAAACGGTTCAATGGTTAATCTCAAAGATAATTTAGGGAATACACCTTTGCATGATGCTTTAAATAGCCATGCTTTAGCAGTTGCTGAATTACTTTTAGTGAATGGTGCAGATTGGCGGATGAAAAACAATCAAGGCTATGATTGCCGTGATGTATTGGATAATCATATATTAAAACTTGATACTTTGACGCAAGAAGGAAAAATGATGCGAGAGAAGATCATAGGAATGATGAATTAAAAGCGGGCCGAAGCCCGCTCAAAGATTACTCTGTTTTATCGCTTGTTGTAGACGCTGCTGGGGTAACTGGGGTACGGCGTTTACCAATATTTTTCTTATCGCGATGACGTATTTTTTCTTTCTTTTTAGTCTGCTCTTCTTTTTGTTTTTCTTTACGTTTTGCAAGCACTTTCTTTGACGGTTTTGGTTTATTCAACATAGCGTCTGAAGGTGCTTTAGTTGATGGGCGTAAAGAGTCAATAACGCGTACTTTGATCGGGTCTTCAATATAACGCGTGATTTTACCAAATAATGGGTAGTCATGTGCTTCAATTAAAGAAATAGCAATTCCTTTACGGCCTGCGCGACCCGTACGGCCAATACGGTGTAAATAAACATCGGCAGTGCGTGGTAAATCAAAGTTAAATACGTGGCTGATATTATCAATATCTAGGCCTCGAGATGCGATATCAGTGGCCACCAATACTTTTACTTGTCCACTCGTTAATCGGCGTATCGCTTCAGTACGTTTAGCTTGGACCATTTCACCTTCAAGGTAACACGGCTCAATGCCTGCAGTACGCAACCACTGTACGACTTCACGTAAGCGTTCACGCTTGCGAACAAATACAATGGACTTAGTGACTTCTTCTTGTTTTAGAAGATGACATAACAACGCGGTTTTATGCTCAAGGGAGTCAGCACGGTAATGAAATTGTTGGATCTTTTTACGTTCGCGACGAGAAGGGTCAGAATCAATTTCGATAGGGTTTTCTAACAGG
Organism: Providencia heimbachae ATCC 35613; assembly: GCF_001655055.1. GTDB lineage: Bacteria > Pseudomonadota > Gammaproteobacteria > Enterobacterales > Enterobacteriaceae > Providencia > Providencia heimbachae. The sequence continues at coordinate 101,873 of NZ_LXEW01000048.1, forward strand.
CGTTCAGCAAAATCACGAATAGCTTCCCCTTCAAGGGTGGCAGAAAACAGCATGGTTTGTTTGCGCCAGCGGGTTTCACCTGCAATCGTTTCGATATCATTTGCAAAACCCATGTCTAACATGCGGTCAGCTTCATCTAAGATCAAAATTTCAACCGCTCGACAGTCAAAGTTTTCTTCTTTAATGTATTGTAGCAAACGACCTGTTGTCGCTACGCAGATGTCTTGGTTTTCACTAAAGACTTCAGCATGGTTCATATAAGCAACACCACCCGTAATAGTGGCAATATCTAATTGATTATGCTCACAAAACTCTCTTGCTTGATCAGCAACTTGCATAGCAAGTTCTCGAGTTGGTGTTACAACCAGAACACGAGGTGGTCCTGATTTTTTTCTTGGGAAATCAAGTAAATGCTGAATTGCTGGCAATAAGAATGCCGCAGTTTTACCTGTTCCTGTTGGGGCTGAACCTAGAACATCACGTCCATCCATTGCTGCTGGGATGGCGGCTGCCTGAATAGCAGTCGGGCGCTGGTAGTCTTTTTTGGCCAGCGCTTGGAGCAGGCTTTCGTCTAGTTCAAGTTCAGAAAATGTGGATGCAGTCATGATATACCTCTATTTGGGGCGCTGATTATAAACAGGTTAGCGAAATTGTTCACCTGAAAAAATCAGCTTTGTATAAAGTGTACATGTTTTCATTGATGACGGGCAGTGATATATCAGGGGGTAGGTGCTCTTCCTTTGTCGGGAAAAGCACCTTATTTGAATTAACTGAGCATATTAATCAACCATGTATGGTATGGGATCCCAACTAAATCGATTAACACAGCGCCACTTAATGGCACAATCATAAACGCTTTCATTGAGACTTGTTTATAGCGTTCGCAAACAGAGGACATATTTGCCATCGCATTAGGTGTCGCACCTAAGCCATGTCCCATCAAGCCTGCGCACATCACTGCCGCATCATAGTTTTTACCTAGCAATCTAAATATAACAAAAACAACCAGTAAAATTAAGATAATGACTTGGGCAATGAGAATTGTGAATAGTGGTAAAGCGACAGATTTAAGCTCCCATATTTTCAGAGACATCATCGCCATCGTCAAAAAGAGCCCCAATGAGACTTCAGAAATGAGGTCAACGGACTTTTGGTTAATACGGAATAATTCAACTTGGTCGTTAATATTGCGGATCACAATGGCGATGATCATGGCACCAACATAGCTAGGCAATGAGAACCCGGTTGCTTTGGTAAATTGGGCAGAAGCAAATTGACCAATGACCATAATACCTAGAATGAGTGCTAGCATTTTTAAAAAGGCATGAGCATCAATGGATTCGATTTTACTGGCGATAGTCTCTTGCACTTTGACACTCGTGACATTCTCATCAGCTTTAATTTTAACGTTATGTTTTTTTATTAAAAATGATGCAATAGGCCCGCCGAGTAAGCTACCCGTAATTAAACCGAAAGTTGCAGCGGCAATGGCTGCGACAGTCGCAGATTGAACACCAAGGCCTTCCGCCATTCCACCAAATGCTGCAGCACCACCGTGACCGCCCGTTAGTGAAACACCACCCGCCATGATCCCTATGACAGGCTCAATGCCAAGAAGGTGTGCTAATCCTGCGCCAAACGTATCTTGGAAGATAACCACAAACCAGCAAATAAATAAGTAAATAAACAGCAACCTACCACCGCTTTTTAAAATACGGAAGCTGCCATCAATTCCGATGGTCGTAAAGAAAGCAACCATCAAGAAGGTTTGCAAGCTGGTGTCAAAATTGATTTCGGCAAGATTGAAAGACTTTAACCCCCAAATAATCAAACTTACCAAAAAACCGCCAATAACGGGAGAAGGGATGCAAAAGCGTTGAAGCCATTCAACGCGTTTTTTCAAGTGGATCCCCATGAGTAGGCAAATTACAGTGAGGAAGAGTGTTGCGAGTGTGTCGAGATGCAATATCATATATTTCCCTTTTTAAACTTTGTCTTTCAAATTACAGCGTTGTTGGCTGCACTTAGCTACCCAAGTCACATACTTTTGTATGCTCCTTGGGATAGCTTCATTTGCCGCCTAGCTGTAACTCGAAATCCAAGCGTTTAAATACAGTTAGATTCAAATTACAGCGTTGTTGGCTGCACTTAGCTACCCAAGTCACCTACTTTTGTATGCTCCTTGGGATAGCTTCATTTGCCGCCTAGCTGTAATTCGAAATCCAAGCGTTTAAATACAGTTAGATTCAAATTACAGCGTTGTTGGCTGCACTTAGCTACCCAAGTCACCTACTTTTGTATGCTCCTCGGGATAGCTTCATTTGCCGCCTAGCTGTAACTCGAAATCCAAGCGTTTAAATACAGTTAGATTCAAATTACAGCGTTGTTGGCTGCACTTAGCTACCCAAGTCACCTACTTTTATATGCTCCTTGGGATAGCTTCATTTGCCGCCTAGCGGTAACTCGAAATCCAAGCGTTTAAATTTAGTTAGGTTTCAAGCTGCAGCGCTGTTAACACTGTATATTTTCATATGGTTACTTAGTGGACTAAGTTTTTATTTATTGTTTGAAAGACAAGGTCTTTAGTTTATCAGTCGGTTTATAATGGTTGTTTTTATTAGAATAAATATTGGTAAATCAAATAAGCGGCTAATTTCGATGTATGGTTATCGATATCAAATTCAGGATTGCATTCAGCGATATCAAATACGGTGATTTTGCCACTTGATTTGATAACGCCAAATAGTTCATCAAAGGTTTCGGTTGAAATACCTCTAGGGGCAGGAGCGCTGACACCCGGCGCGATAGCGGCTGAAAAAACATCAAGATCGATAGTGACATAAAGATGATCAACCTGATCGATAAACTGCTGAATCTGTACACGTGCTTGGGCTAATTGAGATGATGTTAATGCTTTATCTCGAATATATTGGCAACCAAGTTTGTCTGCGGTATCAAATAAAACCTTAGTATTTCCATGCTCAGCAATGCCTAAACATAAATAATTGAATGGACGCTGATGCTGTTTACACAATTTTGCTGATTGTAAAAAGGGGGTACCGGAAGTGGCTTCTGATGCTTCCCGCAAGTCAAAGTGGGCATCAAAATTGATAATACCAATCGTTTTATTTGTATTTTGCTTTTCAACAAAATCAAATAACCCTTGAAAACTAGCGAAAGCGACTTCATGACCACCGCCTAGCACGATTGGCTTTTGATTTGCCTCTAATATAGTCACTATTTCATCAGATAAGCGGCGTTGTGCGGCTTCTAAGTTTCCATCGTCACAGCTAACATTGCCTGCATCTCTAATGGCTAATGGTTGATGAAGAGGAAGACCGGCTAATTGACGTCGGATCTCATTGGGTCCCGCTTTTGCACCCAAGCGACCTTTATTGCGGCGAACACCTTCATCTGATGTAAAGCCAATTAGAGCAAACTGAGCAGGAGAGGTTTTATTGATAACTTGATGAATACGCAGGTGCTCTTGTGTTTCACCGTCAGTGCGACCTTGCCATTGAAAAGGTTGTGTCATGGTTACTCCAAGTTAATGAGTTTGGTAATATTATGGGCTGATTGACAAGTTTCAGTGATAAATTCGTCAAGTCGATGAGTAGAACGAAATTCAGGCGCCATCACAGAGACAACCGCGAGTACATCATTGCCTTTAAATATGGGGGCTGCGACGCCCAGAACGCCGACATCAATTTCACTCACCGACATGCCATAACCTTGTTGGCGGATCAGGCTTAAATCTTGCTTTAGCTGCTCCGTGGTTCCCATCTGTTTTAACTGTTTGGCATAAATATCAAAAACTAATGCTTGATATTGTTCATCACGAAAAGCTAATAAAGTTTTGGCACTCGCCCCTTTAATTAAGGTGTTTCCACGACCAATAATGAAAGAGCACCGCAATGCTTGTTCGCTTTCAATCATATCGACGCAAATGGTTTCACAGAGATTGGATGTGACAATTGCCGCTGTTTCTTGTGTTTTTTTCGCTAAAGATTGCAACTCAATTCTTGATGAATTCATTAACAAGCTATGGTGATAGTATTTTTCTTGAGTTTTGATACTCTGCGAGCCAACGGTGTATGTCCCGTATTGTTTAGCATAAGTCACAAATTCCCAGTTTATGAGAATAGTCAGTAATCGATAAACAGTTGATAAAGGGATGCCAAGTGCTGTTGAGATAGCCTGTGGTGTGACAGGAGATGCGTAACTAGTGATATACGAAAGGATATCGAGTGTTCGGTTTATACTGTTCATAGCATCTCCTTTTTTTCGAACTTAGCAGTAAAACTTTTCGCTCTCAAATATAATTCTCATATAGTGAGAATTATATTGTAGCAAATATGTGAAATTTACACTTTAATTCTCTTATTTTGAAAAAAAGAGAGTAAAAAAATAATTTAGAGAGCTGAAATGAGCCATTTGAAAAAAAAATACCGGAAAGGTGGTTTTACATTTAAGCAATTTTTTGTGGCACATGACCGTTGTGCAATGAAAGTGGGAACAGATGGCGTATTACTTGGTGCTTGGGCGCCAATTGCGGGAAAAAAACAAGCGCTTGATATTGGTAGTGGAAGCGGTTTGGTGGCTTTAATGCTAGCTCAGCGAAACGAAAATATTTTAGTTGATGCTGTTGAATTAGATACAGCAGCAGCAAGACAAGCTGAGGAAAACTTTATTGAATCAATGTGGGCAAAGCGGCTTAATGTCGTCAACCAAAATATTATTGAATTCAGTGAACAAACAACCACACAATATGATTTGATTGTCAGTAATCCTCCTTATTTCGAGCCTGCGGTTGCTTGTCGTGATGAAAAGCGGGATCAAGCTCGTTATACCGCCACGTTGACGCATGAAGTTTTGCTGGATTGTGCAAAACGTTGTTTAATCCATGATGGATTATTTTGTTTGGTCTTACCTTATGATGTCGGTGAAAAAATTGAGAAAATGGCGTTAAATAGTGGATGGTTTAGCGCATATCGTATCAATATTCGTGATAAAGCAACCACGGAATATCATCGAATGTTACTTGGTTTGATGTTAAAAGACGCCGAGACACTGGAGTCAACACTGGTACTTAAAGAAGAAAGTGATAATAGTTATACGGAAGCGTTTCAGGCGCTAATTAGGCCTTTTTATTTGAAATATTGAAGAATTAAAAAGCGAAAAGCCTAAATTTAATCGGGTATTTAGGCTTTCAATCGCGATGTGATTAAGGTTTGAGTACCGTTGGCCCTGAGTGCTCGAGTAAATTCGGGTAATCCAATGTGTAATGCAAGCCGCGACTCTCTTTGCGTTCTAACGCACAACGCACCATTAATTCAGCGACTTGAACGAGGTTTCTTAACTCTAACAAATTATTAGAGATACGGAAATTGGCATAATAGTCATGAATTTCTTGTTGTAAGAGGTGAATTCGACGCAAAGCTCGCTCAAGCCTTTTAGTACTTCGAACAATCCCCATATAATCCCACATAAACAGTCTTAATTCGTGCCAGTTATGTTGAATGACAACTTGTTCATCTGAGTTATGAACTCGGCTTTCATCCCACTCGGGTAGCACTGGAGCTTCATCGATTTGATTGATGGTGCGGATAATGTTTTCAGCGGCAGACCAACCATAAACTAAGCATTCTAAAAGAGAGTTAGAGGCCATCCGATTTGCACCATGCAAGCCCGTGTAACTCACTTCGCCAATGGCGTAGAGATTGGCAACGTCAGTCATTCCTGTTTGATTCACAATAACGCCGCCGCAGGTATAGTGGGCAGCGGGTACAATTGGGATTGGCTCTTTGGTGAGATCTAAGCCTAATGATATTAATTTGGCGTAAATCATTGGAAAATGGTTTTTTATGAAATCAGCAGGTTTATGACTGATATCCAAATACATGCAATCTGCACCTAACCGCTTCATTTCATGGTCAATTGCTAGTGCAACGACATCTCGTGGGGCTAATTCACCACGATCATCATGATCGGGCATAAAGCGGCTACCATCAGGGCGTTTTAAGTATGCGCCTTCTCCACGAAGGGCTTCGGTGAGTAAAAAATTGCGCGCTTGAGGATGGAATAAACAGGTTGGATGAAACTGGTTAAATTCAAGATTAGCAACGCGGCAGCCTGCTCGCCATGCCATAGCAATGCCATCCCCAGAAGAAATATCAGGGTTGGTGGTATATTGATAAACTTTGGCGGCACCACCAGTAGCAAGCACAATCGTTTTGGCGCTGATGGTTTCAACTTGTTCTTTTTGGCGATTCCAGACGTAAGCACCGACAATGCGCGGTGATCCTGTGGTATCCGTTTCGTTTGAAAGGATTAAATCAACAGCGTTATAACGTTCTTTTATATGAATATTGGGATGGGCGAAAGCGAGGTCAACTAATGTGGTTTCAACTTCTTTACCTGTCGCATCAGCATGATGAAGGATGCGACGATGACTATGACCCCCTTCACGGGTTAAATGATATTGAGTTTCCCCAGCTTCAGTCACCTCGGTATCAAAAAGAACGCCTTGGTCAATCAACCATTGCACACAGTTTTTTGCATTAGAGGCAATGAATTCAACGGCTTCTTTTTCGCAAATACCGGCACCTGCAATTAAGGTGTCTTCAACATGAGATTCGATACTGTCTGCATTATCGAAAACGGCAGCAATGCCCCCTTGAGCGTAATAGGATGCCCCCTCGCTGAGACTACTTTTACTCAGAATAGTGACTTGATGAAAGGGTGCGAGTCGTAATGCAGCTGAAAGCCCTGCGACACCACTCCCAATGATTAAAATATCAGTGTAATGCTGTGTGGATGCGTTCATAAGTGTTTGCGTGTGTTTATAGTATTTATTGAACTTTTTATGTTAGCCTATCAGGCTGTCTAATGCTATTGGCTGAGCGATGTTTAGTATTAACGAATCAGCTGTTATTTAGGGATAGCATTAGATAAGTTTAATCCGTATGCTGTATTCTTTCTATACGATTGTTTTATGTAAGGTATTAGCAAGGATCGTTAAGATCATCGGAAAGTAAAAATGGATACTTTTGTAAATTTTTTACGATTTATCTTTATTAAATTGAACTTCATCTATTTTTACTACTCCAAGTTTACGCTTGCTTAAGGAAGGGAGAACATGAACAGGTTAAGAAATTATCAGTCTAAGTTCGGGAGATTGTTCTTGGAATGAGCGAGCAACTAACAGATCAGGTATTGGTTGAGAAAGTACAAAAAGGTGATCAACAAGCCTTCAACTTACTGGTTATAAAATACCAGCATAAAGTTGCGAGCTTAGTATCCCGCTATGTACCACAGGCAGATGTTCCTGATGTAGCTCAGGAGTCGTTTATAAAAGCGTACCGTGCAATTGGTTCATTCCGTGGTGATAGTGCTTTTTATACTTGGCTTTACCGTATCGCGGTCAATACAGCTAAAAATTATTTAGTTGCGCAAGACAGGCGTCCGCCAGCATCAGATCTTGAAGCGAGTGATGCAGAAAACTTCGAAAGTGCGGGGGCTTTAAAAGAAATTTCGAACCCAGAGAACTTAATGTTGTCTGAAGAATTGAAAAAGGTTGTTTTCCGAACCATCGAATCATTGCCTGAAGATTTACGAATGGCGATTACATTAAGAGAACTCGATGGTTTAAGCTATGAAGAAATTGCGGAAATTATGGATTGCCCAGTCGGCACCGTACGTTCACGTATCTTTAGGGCAAGGGAAGCGATCGATAACAAAGTGCAACCATTGATTCAAGGTTATTAAAATTATTGAATTGATGAGTTGGCCTATAATTGTGATGCAATTAACTGAAGGTAATTGGGCATGCAAAGAGAGAAACTTTCCTCAATGATGGATGGCGAAGCTCTAGATTTAGAACTTATTAACGCTATTGCATATGATTCAACGTTAAAGCAACGTTGGGAGAGCTATCATCTTATTCGTGATACTCTGCGTAATGATACTGGCGATGTCATCCATTTTGATATTGCAAGTAAAGTTGCGGCAGCATTAGAGAATGAAGCTGTGCGTATTAATCCTCAGGTGGTTGTAGAGTCGCAACCTGAACCCGCAACGTGGGGCAGATTCCCATTTTGGGACAAAGTTCGCCCTTGGGCTAGCCAGATCACTCAAATAGGTGTGGCAGCCTGTGTATCGTTAGCGGTTATTGTTGGTGTGCAGCAGTATAATCAAAGTAATGCTATTGACTCAGTGGTTGATGAACCTGCTTTCAACACAATACCAGTGGGCAGTGGTGCTCCCGTTAGTTTGAACATATCTGATGGGCAGCTATTTGGTAACGAACAACAAATTCAGCAAGTTGAACAACAAAATCAGCGTATTAATGCAATGCTGCAGCAGTATGAAATTGAGCGTCGTTCTATGCTTAATCAACAAGCTAATGAAAAGTCAGCGTCCTCCGCAGGAGTTAACTCGCACTAATGAATAAATGGTTATCCGTCATCTGTCTGACGGGCGCCCTAATTATTTCTAATCAAGCTTCGGCATCTCAACAGGATGCCGAAGTTCTTTTTAAAGAAATGGGAAGTGCTGCTCAGAACCTGTCTTACGAAATGTCATTTATGACGTTCAGTCCACAAACTATCGTACCTGTCCGCTATCGGCATGCAATTATAAATGGCGTACCCATTTCACAGATGATCCAAATGGATTCATCAAGGCGTGAAATTGTGCAAAAAGGCGATGAAATTAGCTATTTTGAACCCGGTTTTGACGCATTTAGCCTAAACGGGAAAAATATTGTTGATAATTTGCCTGCGGTACTTTTTGCCGACTATCAAAAAATTGAACCTTACTATAATTTTATTGATGCGGGTCGCACACATATTGGTGATAAGCCGGCATTAGTAATTCGAATTATTTCCAAAGATAATTCGCGTTTTAACTATGTTATTTTAGTCGATGAAGAAACTAAGTTACCACTAAGAGTTGATTTGCTTGATAGCAATAATCAGACTCTAGAGCAGTTTCGTGTTATTTCAACCGTGCTTGATAGTAAAACAGTCAGTGATTCATTAATGGCTCTGAGTAAGGTTAATCTCCCTCCGTTATTAATTTATCCAAAAAATAGTAATCCTTCATTTAAATGGCAAGTGGGTATGTTACCCCCAGGTTTTGAAGAAATTTCACGCTCTTTACGTAAACTTGGTGATAATGACACTGTTGAAACTGCGATGTTTAGTGACGGCCTATTTACTTTTTCAGTCAATATTACCAATACGAATCAAGGCTCATTATTGGACGTTCCTCTGCAAAATGGGCGCCGCACAATTTATAGCATGACTAAGAAGCAAAATGTGATTACGATAATAGGTGAGCTGCCGTTATCAACTGCGCAATTAGTCGCAGGCAGTGTTCAGTTTCGGGAGTAAATTATGGTAAAAGAGTGGGCAACAGTTATTCGTTGGCAAAAAGGTAGGGCACTTCTACGTTATGGTGCTTCATCGGGATGCGGTAGCTGTAGCGCCCGTGCTGCTTGTGGCTCTTATGCTTTAAGCAAGATTGGGCCAAATACAGAGCATGAATTAGAAATTGAAATTCAGCAGCCTTTAGTCGCGGGTCAAAAAGTTGAAGTCGGTATACCTGAAGGAAGTTTGCTGCGTTCAGCAATGTTAGTTTATTTAACGCCTCTTTTAGGTTTATTTATATTTGCAGGCTTAGCTCAATTTTGGGACTTAGACCAAGTTTGGGTTGCATTGTTTGGTATTGCTGGTGGGTTTGTGGGATTTTTTATTGCACGCAAATTAGCTTATCATTGGCGAGATGAAGCCGCATTTCAGCCTGTCGTTTTGCAAATAGGCTTGCCCCCAGGGGAGCTTTTAGTACAAACTTCCTGTTAGTTACCGAGTGAATTTCTATTTTTACGAAAATCTCTTTTATATTTATGAAGATAGTTAATTCGTAGATAGTCTGAATCGCCTGTTATTGACAGGCGATTTCATTTTTGTTCGTTGTAAATTATATAAATAATTCATTATGCCTATGCAGGTTTACAGTTGTTTTACATTGAATCTTTGTGTTAGACGGTTCTTCTATGTAAAATGCTGCTAATTAGCAATCTTGTGATAATCATAGCATTTTAGTTTTGTGGCGGTTTTTGCTCAAAACTGATTTTGTAAGGCAATTTAAAAGAAGATATTACCTTGAAAATCAATAATATAAGAAATTTTTCTATCATTGCTCATATCGACCATGGCAAGTCTACTTTATCAGATCGTATTATTCAGATTTGTGGTGGTTTAACAGATCGTGAGATGGCGGCGCAAGTTCTAGACTCAATGGACTTAGAACGTGAGCGTGGGATCACTATCAAAGCACAAAGCGTGACGTTAGATTATAAAGCGTCTGATGGTGAAACTTACCTCTTAAACTTTATCGATACACCCGGTCACGTTGACTTCTCTTATGAAGTATCACGCTCACTAGCGGCATGTGAAGGCGCATTATTGGTTGTTGATGCAGGGCAGGGCGTTGAGGCTCAAACACTCGCTAACTGCTACACTGCAATTGAAATGGATTTGGAAGTTGTTCCGATTCTAAACAAAATTGATTTACCTGCCGCAGATCCTGATCGCGTTGCTGATGAAATAGAAGATATCGTTGGTCTGGATGCTCATGATGCAGTTCGCTGTTCAGCGAAAACAGGGGTCGGTGTTCAAGATGTAATCGAGCGATTAGTCAAAGAAATCCCACCACCTATTGGTGATGTTGACGCGCCATTACAAGCACTAATTATTGACTCTTGGTTTGATAATTATTTGGGTGTTGTTTCACTTATTCGCATTAAAAACGGCACGCTGAGAAAAGGTGACAAAATTAAAGTCATGAGTACCGGGCAGGTCTACAATGCGGAGCGCTTGGGTATTTTTACGCCAAAACGTGTTGACCGAGACGTACTTAGTTGTGGTGAAGTAGGTTGGTTAGTCTGTGCAATTAAAGATATCACTGGAGCACCTGTTGGCGATACCTTAACAGGTGCCCGTAATCCAGCGGATAAAGCATTACCGGGCTTTAAAAAAGTTAAGCCACAGGTTTATGCGGGTCTATTCCCTGTTAGTTCTGATGATTATGAAGCATTTCGTGATGCTTTAGGCAAATTGAGCTTAAATGATGCCTCTTTGTTTTACGAACCAGAAACATCAACAGCACTAGGATTTGGTTTTCGTTGCGGTTTCCTCGGCTTGTTGCACATGGAGATTATTCAGGAGCGTTTAGAGCGCGAATATGATCTTGACTTGATCACTACCGCGCCGACGGTCGTTTATGAAGTTAGGCTGACCGATGGTGAAGTTGTATTGGTTGATAGCCCATCTAAATTACCACCACTGAATAATATTGAAGAGTTGCGGGAGCCAATTGCAGAGTGTCATATGCTGATGCCTAAAGAATATTTAGGTAATGTGATTACACTTTGCATTGAGAAACGTGGCGTTCAAACCAATATGGTCTATCATGGAAATCAAGTATCGCTGACTTATGAAATTCCTATGTCAGAAGTGGTCTTAGACTTTTTTGATAGATTAAAATCAACTTCTCGTGGTTATGCCTCATTAGATTACGGATTTAAACGCTTCGAACCATCAGATATGGTACGGGTTGATGTTCTTATCAACAATGAGCGTGTTGATGCTTTGGCATTAATTACTCACAGAGCGAATTCTCAATATCGTGGACGTGATCTAGTTGAAAAAATGAAAGAATTGATCCCGCGTCAGCAATTTGATATCGCTATTCAAGCGGCGATCGGTAACCATATTATTGCTCGTTCTACAGTTAAACAGCTACGTAAAAACGTTCTTGCCAAGTGTTATGGTGGTGATGTTAGCCGTAAGAAAAAACTGTTGCAGAAGCAAAAGGATGGTAAGAAACGTATGAAGCAAGTGGGTAACGTTGAGCTACCACAAGAAGCGTTCCTTGCTATATTGCACGTCGGTAAAGATAACTAAAAATACAAGGAGTCTCAATGGCTAACACTTTTGCCTTGCTCTTAACGCTGGCAACATTAATCACTGGGATTATTTGGTGTTTAGACAAGTTTAAGTTTGCCCCTGCACGAAAAGCGAAGCTGAAAAAATTGCAGGAAATGACAAGTGGTTCAATGAGTGAAGACGAACTGGAAAAAGCAGTTCGTCGACCATCATGGCTAGAGACAGGAACATCAATTTTTCCTGTTCTAGCGATTGTGCTTATTGTTCGTTCATTTATCTATGAGCCGTTTCAAATACCATCAGGGTCGATGATGCCAACATTATTGGTTGGTGACTTTATGTTAGTTGAAAAATTTGCTTATGGATTAAAAGATCCCATTACGCAAACAACCTTGATTGAAACAGGCAAACCAAAACGTGGTGATATTGCCGTATTTAAATATCCGAAAGATACGAATGTTGATTTTGTTAAACGTGTTATTGGTATGCCGGGTGATAAAATTGTTTATAACCCAGATGCAAAAGAACTGACTATTTATCCAAATTGTGCTGACAACAACTGTACTGAACGTTTACCAATCACATATGGCCCATTAGCACCAAGTGAATGGACGATGTTTTTTGATATAGATTCCGTCGTTGATAGCCAAAAAGGTAATTTCGAGATACCGGTGGATCAAGAATTACCAAGAAATGCACTTCGTCAATATCAAAGAAGTGAAACGTTAGGGGCAGTTGAACACCAAATCTTGATCATTCGTCAAGCGGTTACTGAAGCGAAATATATTCAGCCAAACATGCCGCATAATGAATGGATTGTTCCAGAGAAACATTATTTTATGATGGGTGATAACAGAGACAATAGCTCCGATAGTCGTATGTGGGGCTTTGTTCCTGAAGAAAATTTGGTTGGGCGAGCAGTATTTATTTGGCTAAGTCTTGATAAGCAAGAAAATGAATGGCCAACGGGTATCCGCTTTAGTCGTATTGGTCCACTATAATTTGATAATAATCGCCTAGTATCAATGCGGGTTTTCAACTGGAAACCCGCATTATCCGAAGCATTATTATTCTACCCAGTGTACAATATAATTTAATTAATATTATTGGTTCCCCAATTATTAACTCTTCTCTTTTTAAGTCATTATAACTAATAAGAAATTATAGTATTAGTTTGTTTGACTGATAAAATTGTTGCGTTGCGGGAGTCAGTGCAAACGCAACAGTTTTGTAAAATAATATATTTTACAGGTCTGTTGCGTGTGCTTTTTTATCAAATGAAAAATGGTTGGGCGCACATGAACCCCTCGTTGTTAGAAAGATTACAGCGTAAGCTTGGTTATCAATTCGTACAAAATGATTTGTTGATTCAAGCTTTAACACACAGAAGTGCAAGCAGTAAACATAATGAACGCCTTGAATTTTTAGGCGACTCTATTTTAAGTTTTGTGATCGCAAATGATTTATATCATCGTTTTCCAAAAGTGGATGAAGGTGATATGAGCCGCATGCGGGCCACTCTGGTGCGTGGAAATACATTGGCTGAAATAGCCCGTGAATTTGAACTGGGTGAATGTTTACGTTTAGGCCCGGGTGAACTGAAAAGTGGTGGCTTCCGCCGCGAATCAATCCTTGCTGATACTGTTGAAGCCCTAATTGGCGGTATTTTTCTTGATAGTGATATTCAAACAATCGAGAGAATTATTTTAGCTTGGTATCAAAGTAGATTGGATGAAATTAGCCCGGGTGATAAGCAAAAAGACCCGAAAACGAGATTACAAGAATATCTGCAAGGGCGTCACTTACCATTGCCTAACTATATAGTAGGGCAGGTAAAAGGTGAGGCTCATGATCAAGAATTTACGATCCACTGCGAAGTTAGTGGTATTGAACAATCGATTAATGGTGTTGGTTCAAGCCGTCGTAAAGCAGAGCAAGCCGCTGCAGAACAAGCATTGAAAATTTTGGAGCTTGAATGAGTGAATTACAATCCCACTGTGGCTTTGTTGCTATAGTTGGACGACCAAATGTTGGTAAGTCGACGCTGTTGAATCAGCTTTTAGGGCAGAAAGTATCAATTACTTCAAGAAAGCCTCAAACGACTCGCCACCGTATTATGGGGATCCATACAGAAGATAATTATCAGATTATCTATGTTGATACCCCAGGCTTACATATTGAAGAAAAAAGAGCCATTAACCGTTTAATGAACCGAGCTGCATCAAGTTCGATTGGTGATGTTGAGGTAGTCATTTTTGTGGTTGAAGGTACTAATTGGACACCTGACGATGAAATGGTGCTCAATAAATTATCAAGCTTACGCTGTCCGGTGATCTTGGCGATTAATAAAATTGATAATGTCACGGATAAAACAATTTTATTGCCACACATTGCGATGATCAGTGAAAAGATGAATTTTTTGGATGTTGTTCCGATCAGTGCTGAAAAAGGCATGGGTGTCGACACTCTGGCGAGTATCGTTAAAAAGCATATTCCAGAAGCAATCCATCATTTTCCTGAAGATTATATTACTGACCGTTCTCAGCGCTTTATGGCCTCAGAAATTATTCGTGAAAAGCTAATGCGTTTTCTCGGGGATGAATTACCGTATTCCGTTACTGTAGAAATTGAGCAGTTTAAAATGACGGATAAAGGCTTCTTTCATATCAATGGGTTAATTCTTGTTGAGCGTGAAGGCCAGAAGAAAATGGTTATTGGTAATAAAGGTAGCAAACTAAAAACTATTGGTACTGAAGCACGTATCGATATGGAAAGAATGTTTGAGACTAAAGTACACCTTGAGCTTTGGGTTAAAGTTAAATCAGGTTGGGCGGATGACGAAAGAGCACTGCGTAGCCTTGGTTATGTTGACGACCTAAAATAGTTGGTAAGTAAGGTGAGTGGCTGGCAACGCGCGTTTGTACTCCATTCTAGGCCTTTTAGTGAAACAAGTTTAATGCTTGATTTTTTCACTGAAGGCGAAGGGAAAATTCGTTTACTGGCCAAAGGTGCTAGACGTAATCGCTCACCTTTACGAGGTTGTTTGCAACCTTTTACACCTTTGCTTATCCGTTGGGGCGGCAAAGGTGAAATTAAAACTTTAATCAATGCTGACCCCGTGTCTTTAGCTCTCCCATTAAGCGGTACTGTTCTTTATAGTGGCTTATATCTTAATGAATTAACTGCACGTGTATTAGAATTCGGCACACCGTATTCTGCGCTATTTTTTGATTATCTTTCTTGCTTACAGATATTAGCGGCTAGTGAATACACCCCAGAATCAGCTTTGCGTCAATTTGAACTCGCATTGTTATCGTACCTTGGTTACGGTGTTGATTTTCTGCATTGTGCAGGAAGTGGCGAACCTGTTACTGATACAATGACTTACCGTTACCGTGAAGAGAAAGGTTTTATCGGTAGCTTGGTGATAGATCAGTTAAGCTTTACCGGTAAACAACTTAAGGCATTAGCTAGCCGCGAATTCCTTGATCCCGATAGCCTGAAAGCAGCGAAACGGTTTACTCGCATGGCATTAAAACCTTATCTAGGAGGAAAACCATTAAAAAGCCGTGAACTATTCAGGCAGTTTACTTCTCCTCTACCAATCCAAAATAAGCCTGATTAGCGTTATTTTTTGATTTTAGTTGTACGCTACTCAGTTTCCTATCTCTTTGAACAACGCTATTTTTACTTTCCGTTACCTTTCAAGACAAGCCGATTTTCTATCTGGATATCTTTTTTACGAAGCGCTTCCCAAAATCTAAATGTAATAGTGAAAATGTGATTATCAGTTTGAAATTCTTTTTGAAGAGTGAGAGATTAACTCCCTCAAGATGCCAAATTGCAGTAGGATAGAGGCATAAAAGAGTTTGTTACTGTTTCTTGATAGGGAGTTAAAAATGGCTGAGCTTTTATTGGGTGTGAATATTGATCACATTGCAACGGTAAGAAATGCTAGAGGTACTCAATACCCTGATCCTGTGCAAGCCGCATTTGTTGCGGAGCAGGCCGGGGCTGATGGTATTACAGTTCATTTACGGGAAGACCGTCGCCATATTACTGACAGAGATGTTGCACTGCTCAATGAAACGATTCAAACTCGAATGAATCTTGAAATGGCAGTAACGGATGAAATGATTGATATTGCATGTCGCATTAAACCTGCATTTTGTTGTTTAGTACCGGAAAAACGTGAAGAAGTTACGACAGAAGGTGGGTTAGATGTTGCTGGTCAAAAACAAAAAGTTGCATACGCAGTCAAGCGTCTATCTGAAGCCGGGATCTTAGTTTCTCTTTTCATTGATGCGGATCACGAGCAAATCGATGCCGCACAACAGTGTGGAGCCCCATTTATTGAGATCCATACAGGTGCATATGCTGATGCTAAAACAGAGCAAGAACAAGAATTAGAATTTCGCCGCATTCGTGATGGTGTGGTTTATGCTGCGGGTAAAGGGATTAAGGTTAATGCGGGGCATGGACTAACCTATCACAACGTCCAGCGTATAGCCCAGCTACCTGAAATTTATGAGCTAAATATTGGTCACGCCATTATCGGTCGAGCTTTATTCAGTGGCTTATCTCAGGCTGTGTCTGACATGAAGACATTACTGACAGAAGCGCGTAAATAATGGCAATTGTTGGCCTAGGTACGGATATAGTTGAAATAGCACGTATTGAGTCTGTTATTGAGCGCACGGCTGATAGCTTAGCAAAGCGAATATTGACACAAATTGAATTCACTCAATACCAGCAGCAGACTAAACCGGCGCGTTTTCTGGCTAAACGGTTTGCGGTGAAAGAAGCGGCTGCCAAAGCTTTAGGTACAGGGATCCGTAATGGTCTGGCATTTAATCAGTTTGAAGTAACGAATGATAAATTGGGTAAGCCATTATTAAGTTTGACTGGTGAGGCCTTAAATTTAGCTAATAAACTACGAGCGACACACTTTCATGTTTCTATCACAGATGAACGGCATTATGCGTCTGCAACTGTGATTATCGAAAGCTTAGCGTAAATTATTTGGTTATTTGTCATTTTTGGTGGTTCACAAATTGCTGGTATCAGGTTTATGGCCAGCAATTTATTTTAGCGAGGTATTCAAGGGAAAATTAGATAGTTACGCAGCATTTGTAACGTTAAATTTTATCTGCGTGATGAATAATCACAAATTTATCCCAAAGTTGTTCTTGGGTTTCCATATGTTCAGGATCCGTGATGATGGTGTTAGTGATGGGGCAAACTGATTGGCAAGTGGGTTTATCATAGTGCCCAACGCATTCAGTACATAAGTCTGAGTCAATTTCATAAATTTCATTGCCCATATAAATTGCATCATTGGGGCATTCGGGCTCACACATATCGCAGTTGATACATTTTTTTGTAATTAATAGTGCCATTTTTATCAGTGAAATCTATTTTATCTTGTATTAAGGCGGCTATTCTACACTGAAATTCAATAATTGAATACTGAAATGTTTAAATGAAAATAATAGGCTAATGTTTTATTCATGGTTATTTTTGTTAATTTATTGTATTTGATTTAATTTAAAGTATGAGTTATAAATAAAATGAAAATTAAACATTAGCTTTCGTAAAAAATAAGGATTGGAATGAAAATGCAATCCTTATTGTTAGTTTAATGTTTTTGTTTGTTTTTATTCAACAAAGTTAACTTTATAGATATACCATTCTTTATTATTTTCAGTTTGAATGAATATATGAAGAATGCCGGCGACAAGAAACATTGTTGTAGATTTTATTGTGTTTTCAACAGCAAAATCGTCACTTAGTAATATAGTAATATTTGCATTATCAGCTATTTGGTATAACTGAAAGATTTTAGTTTCTAAATTGTAGCCATATAAAAATTGTTTATTTTGAGCTGTATCGTAAAAGGCTTGTAGATTACTTAGATAAGTAAGCAATTTTCCTTTTTGTACGGGAACTTTTTCATCAATTTTACCATTATCTGCCAGTGAATATATTGCGTAAGATTTATCTTTTGAGTGCCCTAAGAAAAAGTTTTTTTTAGCTGCGGTAAACGCTAATGTTGTTGGATAGAAATCTTCAAAGCCGGCTTTTTGAATGGTTGATTTATAAACTGCCATTTTATTTTCCTTATATTAGGTTTTAATGAGAGTGAACCAAATGCACATTCATCATATTTAAATAGGAATCATTTGAATATAATATTTGTTATTAGTCTTTAATATATATATTAAATAAAGATGAATGATTAATGCTTTAAATATTCACAATCAATAGAAGTTATGGTAGTAATAATAAAAAAATATAAGGGTTTTATCATGTTTGAAAATCTAGGAGTGTTGAATTTTTGGACCTACTTAGCCGGATTGATTCTCATCATTATCGTACCGGGGCCAAATTCGTTGTATGTATTAAAAACAAGTACTTCTTATGGGACTAAGTCAGGGTATCGTGCAGCTCTAGGTGTGTTCACTGGAGATGCCATGTTGATCTTTCTTTCCTTTATTGGTGTTGCTTCGTTGATTAAGGCTTCGCCAACACTGTTTACGATAGTTCGCTATCTTGGGGCCGCCTATCTTTTATACTTAGGTGGGAAAATTTTATATGCGACATTCTGGCAAAAAAAATCGCTTTCATCAGAGACAGAAGCAGTTTTAGTCAAAAAAGAAAAGGTTTTTACGCGTGCTTTGGTTCTTAGCCTAACGAATCCAAAAGCCATATTGTTTTATATCTCATTTTTTATTCAATTTATTGATTTTAATTACACTCATGCTTGGGTTCCTTACCTTGTATTAGCGACTATTTTAGAGATGGTGAGCTTTCTATACCTGAGTCTACTCATCTTTAGTGGTTATTTGATCGCACGTTTTTTGCGTGAAAAGCAAGTGTTAGCTAAACTAGGAAACTGTACCGTTGGTGCTTTTTTTATGGGTTTTGCCGCTAAATTAGCCATTTTTAGTAATTAATACGGCTATATTTCGAATTGCAGTCACTTGAACATTTAGTGATAATCTAACACTAATATAGAGAATATAGAGGTAAGAGTGACGCAAATAGAGATTGATGAGTATTGGATGAGTCAAGCGCTTGAACTTGCAAAAAATGCACAAGAGGCAGGAGAGATCCCTGTCGGTGCATTATTGGTTAAAGATAATCAGTTAATTGCATCAGGCTGGAACTGCTCAATTGAAAATCATGATGCAACGGCACATGCGGAAATAGTGGTATTACAGCAAGCAGGAAAAGTACTAAATAACTATCGTTTACTTGATACGACCCTCTATGTCACCTTGGAGCCTTGTATTATGTGTACAGGTGCGATGATCCACAGTCGTATAGGGAGAGTTGTTTATGGGGCTAAAGACTTCAAAACAGGTGCATGTGGTTCTTTTATTAATATTATGGGCATGTCAGGCTTAAACCACTATGTTGAAGTAACTGGGGGAGTATTAGAGGAAACTTGCTCATCAATGCTGAGCGCTTTTTTTAAAATGCGCAGAGAACAGAAAAAAATATTAAAGCGTCAACAGAGTTAGCGCTTATCATTATGAATAATAAATTTTGCTATGAATAGCTTATTACTTAAAGTTAAATTTTAGCCTTTGTTATTGGGATCCTCATGAGGTGAATTGATTTCTTCTCGCGCATTTTGATTTGTTACAGGCAGTGTGGGTAAAAATTGAGGCCCTAATGGGAGCTTGCTATTAGGGATGAATTCGGGCTTTTTAATTGATGATTTTGCCGATTCAACATAGCCAAGGCTCACTTTTTCCTCTGGAGGAGATTGCCCCTCGTTTGGTTGTGTATCTTGTTCAGTATCAATCGCTTTTTCTGGGTAAAAAATATAAGTTAACGATTGCTGTGCAATATCCAACGAATGCTGTTTTTTATCTTGGCTTTGTAAGTAGCCAACTAAACTTTGATGGTAGCGTCGAATATTTTCAACGTATCGGTAGGCTTCGTGCCCACGAGCATAACCATAGGTAAGCTGAGAGTAGTATTTCTTTTGTGTTAGAAGCGGTAATCTAGCTTTGACATCCAGCCAACGATCTGGGTCGCCTCCGAGCATTTGAGTTAATTTTCGGACATCTTGCATATGCCCATACCCCATATTATAAGCAGATAAAGCAAACCAGATACGATCATCTTCGGCGATAGATTCCGGCAAGCGTTCCATTATATATTCAAGATAAGCGGTACCTCCCTTAATACTTTCTTCAGGGTCTAATCTATCGGCAATCCCCATTGTTGTCGCCGTTGGCTTAGTTAACATCATTAAGCCTCTAACCCCTGTTGGAGAGGTGGCGAGTGGGTCCCAATGGGACTCTTGCCATGCGATCGCCGCAAGTAGCTTCCAATCTATTGAGTCTGCATACTTTTCAAATAAAGGCTGATATTCAGGCAGTTTATTATTGATTGCTTTAATAAATGTGAGGGTATCGAAGTAATCAAAGGTCTCTACATGACTAAAATATTTTTCTGTCAATCTAGCAAGTAACTCTGTTTCATTACTTGAATTAAAAAAATCTAATAACGCAGCATTTAAGCTATCGTCTTGGTTACGGCTCATATACCAAGTAATGGCATGATCATCAAGTAAATCAAAGGCGACAGCAATTTGAGGATGAATACGTTGCTGTAAAGCGACAGCGATTGAATCTTCTAATACGTAATCAATTTCGCCATCAGCCAACATTTCAAGCAATTGATTTGTTGTGTATTTGGAATTTTCTTCCCATTTTAAGTTTGGATATTGTTTAGCAAGCTCTTTTAATGTCGTTGCATGGGCAGTTCCTGACATTACAACTAGTTTACCGTTGATATCATTGAAGGATTTCGGTCGAGTTGAGCCTTTTCGATAAACCAATTGCTGCGTAACATTCAGGTAACTAGGCCCTGTTTTCATTTTTTCCAATCTGTCTTTATTATATAGCAGGCCTGCAACAGCAATATCGGCAGTGCCTTTTTCAAGATCGTTAAAAATTTCTTCGAAGGTAGGCCTTAGTGTGATTTTTAATTTTACACCTAGGTACGTAGCAAAGCCTTGAGCCAGCTCATAGTCAAAACCATGCAACTGTTTTTGCTCATCGATATAGATAAGTGGGGAGCTAACGGCACTAATACGCAATTCACCTTGAGACATGATTTTATTGATTTGTGAATCTTGCGAATTTGACCATCGAAGATTAAAACCGATGATCATGGTAGCCAGTAAAGCGATGACCACGATAATTAAATAGTTAACTTTTAAGTTATTCAAATAGTTATTTCTCGTGCGTTTAACAGGTGCTGTGTAATGTAAAAAAGATAGTCAAGTAATGGTTATAATTCCAGTAGTCGGGTATTTTGCTCAACAATGATGATCGGTGCAACCTATATTATCCTATTTAGCACATAATAATATTTAACTAATCGCTTTGTTTTTAATCACGCAAACGGTTTCGTATTGATGAACATTGCTCTATAATGTGTTCCGGTTTCCCTGCTTTTGTGATCAGGGCTGGCGATTAAAAGAGAGAATTTAAGACGATGGAAATTTTGCGCGGTTCACCTGCTCTATCAGCATTTCGTATTACCCGCCTTCTGGCGCTGTTTAATGAAAAGCAGCTTCCTGTTACGAATATCTACGCTGAATATATGCACTTCGCTGATTTATCAGCACCATTGAGTGACAGTGAGCAAGGCAAACTAAGCAGTTTGTTAAAATATGGTCCTTCTCTCGCAGAGCATGAGCCATTTGGAAAGCTTATTTTAATCACTCCACGTCCGGGAACTATCTCTCCTTGGTCTTCAAAAGCGACAGATATCGCACATAATTGTGGCCTAGCACAGGTAAAAAGAATTGAGCGGGGCATCGCCTACTACGTACAAGCCGATGCTTTAAATGAAGCCCAGTGGCAAGATGTTGTTTCCATCTTACATGACCGAATGATGGAATGTGTGTTTACTGAGTTTGAACAAGCGGAAGCATTATTCGTTCAACATGAACCTGCACCATTAAAATCTATTGATATTATTTCGGGTGGGCGAGCGGCGCTTGATATTGCAAATAAAGAAATGGGCTTAGCGTTAGCCGATGATGAAATTGACTATTTATTAGCCGCCTTTACTGAATTAAAACGTAATCCTACAGATATTGAACTGTACATGTTTGCACAAGCAAACTCTGAGCATTGTCGTCATAAAATTTTTAATGCTGATTGGATTATTGATGGTGAAGAACAGCCCAAATCGCTGTTTAAAATGATTAAAAATACCTTTGAGAAAACACCGGATTACGTATTATCGGCTTATAAAGATAATGCGGCCGTGATGGAAGGTTCATCGGTTGGGCGTTTCTTCCCTGAACCCAATGATCGCACATACCGTTATCATCAAGAAGATGCGCATATTTTGATGAAAGTCGAGACGCATAACCATCCAACGGCAATTTCTCCATGGCCGGGAGCCGCAACAGGTTCTGGTGGTGAAATTCGAGATGAAGGCGCAACCGGGCGCGGTGCTAAACCGAAAGCTGGGTTAATTGGTTTTTCAGTATCCAATTTACGTATTCCTGGCTTTGAGCAGCCATGGGAAGAAGATTTTGGTAAGCCTGATCGTATAGTGACCGCTTTAGATATTATGATGGAAGGCCCACTCGGGGGCGCTGCATTTAATAATGAATTTGGTAGACCTGCATTATTAGGTTACTTCCGTACCTATGAAGAAAAAGTGAATAGCCATAATGGTGAAGAGCTACGAGGTTACCATAAGCCCATTATGTTAGCGGGGGGGATTGGTAATATTCGTGCAGATCACGTCCAAAAAGGTGAAATTACCGTTGGCGCCAAGTTAATTGTGCTTGGTGGGCCATCCATGAATATTGGTTTGGGTGGTGGTGCTGCTTCTTCAATGGCATCAGGTCAATCAGATGCAGATTTAGATTTTGCTTCTGTTCAGCGCGACAATGCAGAAATGGAACGCCGATGCCAAGAAGTTATCGATAGATGCTGGCAGCTTGGTGATGATAACCCAATTCTCTTTATTCACGATGTCGGCGCGGGTGGTTTGTCGAATGCCATGCCAGAATTAGTGAATGACGGTGGGCGAGGTGGTCGTTTTGAGTTACGTAAAATTCTGAATGATGAACCGGGTATGAGCCCATTAGAGGTTTGGTGTAATGAGTCACAAGAGCGTTATGTTATGGCGGTTTCCCCTGAGCAAATGCCATTATTTACTGCGATTTGTGAGCGTGAGCGTGCGCCATTCGCGGTTATTGGTGAAGCAACGGAAGCGCGTCATCTAACATTAGATGATACACATTTTAATAATCAACCTATCGATATGCCATTAGATGTTTTACTGGGTAAAGCACCTAAAATGTTAAGAGACGTTAAAACGTTAAAGGCGCGCCCTGATGCATTAGATAGAACGGCAATTAGTTTAAATGAAGCCGTTAAGCGTGTACTTCATTTACCTGCGGTTGCAGAAAAAACCTTCTTGATCACCATCGGTGACCGTACAGTGACGGGTATGGTTGCTCGCGACCAAATGGTTGGCCCTTGGCAAATTCCAGTGGCTGACTGCGCAGTGACGACGGCAAGCCTTGATAGTTATTATGGTGAGTCGATGTCTCTAGGTGAAAGAACGCCAGTTGCATTGCTCGATTTCGCGGCATCAGCGCGGATGGCTGTCGGTGAAGCATTGACTAATATTGCTTGTTCTTATGTAAAAGACCTTAAACGTATTAAGTTATCCGCAAACTGGATGGCAGCAGCGGGTCACCCCGGTGAGGATGCGGGTCTTTATGAAGCAGTGAAAGCCATTGGTGAAGAGCTTTGTCCAGCATTAGGCCTGACTATTCCTGTAGGCAAGGATTCAATGTCAATGAAAACACGCTGGGAGCAAGATGGCAAAGAGCGTGAAATGACTTCCCCATTATCCTTGGTGATCACCGCGTTTGGGCGTGTTGAAGATGTTCGCTTGACCGTAACGCCTGAATTAAAAACAACAGCAAATAATGCATTGTTATTGATTGATCTTGGACAAGGGCATAATGCGCTTGGTGGCTCTGCTCTGGCGCAAGTGTATCGCCAACTTGGTAATAAGGCGCCAGATGTGCGCAGCCCTGAAATACTCTCAGGCTTCTTTAATGCCATTCAACAGCTATTATCCGAGCAAAAATTGTTGGCTTATCATGATCGTTCTGATGGCGGGCTATTTGTCACTTTGGTTGAAATGGCATTTGCAGGTCATTGTGGGATCAATGTGGATATCAGCTCTTTTGATGAAGATACGCTAGCGGCACTGTTTAATGAAGAGCTTGGTGCGGTGATCCAAATTGAAGAGGCTGACCGTCAATATGTTGAAGAGTGCTTTGCACAGGCCGGCTTAGCCGGATGTGTACATTATTTAGGGTCTGCAACAACGGATGACGCGGTGATCATCAATAGCCGTGATACCGTTGTTTATAATGAATCTCGTAGTCTGTTACGCCAATGGTGGGCAGAAACGACATGGCAGATGCAGCGTTTACGTGATAATGAAGTCTGTGCTGATGAAGAGCATAATGCGAAATTAGACAGCAAAGATCCGGGGCTAAGTACCCATCTGACATTCGATATTGCCGATGATATCGCTGCGCCTTATATTTTGTCTGGTATTCGTCCTAAAGTCGCGGTGCTTCGTGAGCAAGGGGTTAACTCACACGTTGAAATGGCGGCAGCATTTGACCGAGCAGGTTTTGATGCGGTAGATGTCCATATGAGCGACTTATTGTCAGGTAATCTTTCTTTAGCCCAATTCCAAACTTTGGTTGCTTGTGGGGGCTTCTCTTACGGAGATGTGCTCGGCGCTGGTGAAGGTTGGGCGAAATCAATTCTGTTTAACGCTAAAGTGCGGGATGAATTTGAGTCATTCTTTCATCGTGCTGATACACTTTCACTTGGTGTGTGTAATGGCTGCCAGATGATGTCTAATTTACATGACCTCATTCCGGGAGCTGAATTCTGGCCACGTTTTGTCCGTAACCGTTCTGAGCGTTTTGAAGCGCGTTTTAGCTTAGTCGAAATTGCAAAGAGCCCATCTTTGCTGCTGCAAGATATGGCTGGTTCTCGCATGCCAATTGCGGTTTCACACGGTGAAGGTCAAATGGAAACTCGTGCAGCGGCACATTTACAGCAATTAGAAAATAATGGGCTAGTTGCTATGCGTTTTGTGGATAATTATGGGCAAGTGACGGAGCAGTACCCGGCAAACCCAAATGGTTCAGTGAATGGTATCACCTCTGTGACTTCAACTGATGGTCGAGCCACCATAATGATGCCTCACCCTGAGCGTGTTTTCCGTACGGTGAGTAATTCATGGCACCCAGAAAATTGGGGAGAAGATAGCCCATGGATGCGTATTTTCCGTAATGCACGTAAGCAATTAGGTTAAAATCTAAGATTATTAATCTAGCTTAAACAATAAATTAAAGGCACTCGATGATAGGTTTATCTCGGGTGCTTTTTTTATGGATGGTGGGTAATGTTGTATTTATAGTGTAAAAATTTTATTGAGGATCGATAATATCGACGATTTTCCCCAGTACTTCTTCAAAAATATTCTCTTCTAATGTCGCTGAATATGTCGCTTTTCTTGTGACTAAATCGAGGGAGCGTAGTTGGTAGCATAAAACACAGCCTGTAATTTTTCCGGTATCAGTACTTGAACCATCTAAATAAACTGTGACGCTTTGAGCTCGTGAAGCATTACCACCACTGGTGATTGGAGCACATAGCACAGTACCCAGAGCTTGATTAAGTTGTGAATCTGTAATCACTAAATAGTAATGGGGGCCTTTAAATTCTTTACCACTAACAGGATCGCCATTGATATGCCAAATTTGGCCTTTATGAGGCTTTTTTACTTTTGCCATTAGATAATCTCATGACCAATTGGATCTGAGTTATCCAGTTGGCTATTTAGGCTTTGAATTTCATTTTTATCAATGCCAGAGAGTAGTTCAGTAATTGATTTTCGCCCTCTAGCAATCCGCTTTGCAGGCTTGATACATACAGACTCACCAACTGCGTCGATATCTAGCTTCATCCCGACAACCCAGCCGGCCATACTGGCAATATCGCTTGGGATTGTCAGTACAACAGCACCACCTTGTTGCCTTAATTTTGTTGTTGACATAATAAACCTCATTTATGAGAAAAGAGTGTAACTTAGTCACACTATATCATAAGTTACATAAAGTCACACATTGTTCAAGCTTCAACTTATTAACAAAGTGGATAAAAAAACCGCCTAACTTTCATTAGACGGTTATTAGTGTTAACTGTTTTCGAACGGATTAATTATTCAAGAATAAACATGCCATAGGGGTGGATCTGTAAATACAGGTTTTCACCAACAGAAGGCTGCAATTGGGTTGCATTTATTTGCAATAGCATTGATTGCCCATGCCAATCTACAGTCACTTCGTATTGCGGCCCCATATAAGCAACATGGGTAATAACACAGCGCTGGCTGTCCTCTCCTTGATGACTCAATGTGATAGCTTCAGGGCGAACACCAACGGTAACTTGAGTTTTATTGCTAATAAATTGCTCTGGGCGTGGCAAGCGATAATTAAAAATATCAACAGCATCAGCGCTGAGTGTTGCAGGGAAAATATTCGCATCCCCCATAAAACTGGCCATAAATTTAGAGGCTGGCTGGCGGTAGAGTTCTTGCGGCGAGCCCAACTGCATAATTTTACCTTTGTTCATCACCAAAACCATATCAGATACTGCAAATGCTTCGCTTTGGTCATGTGTGACGTACAGTGAGGTAATATTAAATTGCTGCTGCAATTCACGAATTTTTTCGCGCATACTGCGGCGTAAGTTAGCATCTAAGTTACTGAGTGGTTCATCGAACAGTAAGACTTTCGGTTTTAGGATCAATGCGCGAGCTAAGGCGACTCGCTGCTGTTGCCCCCCTGAGATTTGGTCAACAAAACGCTCACCAAAACCGGCTAAATCAACGATTTCTAAGGCTTCATCAACCCGTTTTTTGATCTCAGCTTTAGGTAACCCCAGCATCTTTAATCCGTAGCCAACGTTCTCCCCTAAAGACATATGCGGGAACAATGCATAAGATTGGAAAACCATACAGATATCACGCTGCTGTATTGAACGGTCAGTGACATCCTCACCATCAATGAACATACGACCTTCAGTGGGTTTTTCGAGTCCAGCCACCAAACGTAATACCGTCGTTTTACCACAGCCCGAAGGGCCTAATAAAGTGACCATGCTCCCCTGTGGGATAGAAAGGCTTAACTCGTCAATGACCGTATTGGTCCCAAAGCGTTTAGTAATATTTTTTAATTCAACAAAGCTATTTGTTTTAACAAAACTAGG
This sequence comes from Providencia heimbachae ATCC 35613, assembly GCF_001655055.1. GTDB lineage: Bacteria > Pseudomonadota > Gammaproteobacteria > Enterobacterales > Enterobacteriaceae > Providencia > Providencia heimbachae. Next base: position 129,189 of record NZ_LXEW01000048.1, read on the forward strand.
TTGTGTCATGTCAGTGACTCCATGATTACTGTGCATTTTTGGCTTTGGAACGTGAAACACGGGCTTCGCCAATCAAATAGTCAAACAAGAAAATAATGGCAAGCATGACCACTATCAGGATAGAACCGTAGGCAATTGCGACACCGTATTCGCCATCTTCAACTCGGTTAAGAATATAAGCGGTTGCAACACGGGTATCTGGTGTGACGAGGAATACAATGGCACTGACGGTAGTAATTGCCCGCACGAAGCTGTAAATAAGTGCTGATAAAATAGCCGGGCGCAGCAGAGGTAATAGGATGTAAAAAATCGTCCGCATTGAACCTGCACGTAAACTTAATGACGCTTCATCCAGCGACTTATCAATTTGTCCCAGCCCCGCAATCCCCGCTCGAATACCGACAGGCACGTTACGCATCGTCATTGAGATAATGATGATAGCTGCCGTACCCGTTAAGTAAAATGGCGAGTCATTAAAGGCTAAAATGTAGGACACCCCAGCAACGGTTCCTGGAACAGCGAAACAAAGCATGGTGGTGAATTCGATGGTTTTCTTACCACGAAATTCTTGACGAACCACAATGTAAGCAATCAATAAGCCCAGTGTGGCGGTAATCGGTGCTGCAATAGCGGCATAAAGTAAGGTATCAAGCAGTGAAGGCCATGCACCATCGCTCATTCCTTGACCGAACAATTTAATGAAGTTATCTAAGGTTAAGGTGTAATCAACACCCCAGTTAACGGTAAAGCTTCCGTAGAAAATACTGCCGTATAGCAATACGTTGAAAGCAACCCAAAGGGTGAGGATCGTGGTTACGATAGTGACTAATGAGATAGGTAATGGTTGAACATCGCCACGGTAAGATTTACCTGAAACCGTGACATAAGAGCGTTTACCAATCCACATATACTGCACACAGAAGATTAATAATGAGAATACTAACAGCGAGGCACCTAAGGTACTTGCTGCTTGATAATCTAACTGAGAACCGGTGATATAGAAGTAAATCTGGGTTGCGAGTACGTCAAAGTTACCGCCCAGGACTAATGGGTTACTAAAGTCAGCGAGTGATTGTACGATAACAATTAAAAATGCATTGGCGAGCGCAGGTTTCAATAATGGCATGAAAACGTTAAAGAACGTTTGATAGCGATTTGCGCGAAGGGTATAAGAGGCTTCTTCTAATGATGGATGAATGGTTTTTATTGCACCATCCAAAATCATAAATGACATTGGGGTAAAGGCTAAAACTTGCGCTAACCAAATTCCGGTGAAACCATATAGCCAGTTGGTATTTTCCAGTCCCATATATGTCGCCATAAATTCAGTGACATAACCTGAACGACCCATCATTAACGTGACACCTAAACCGACAATAAAAGGCGGCGTCACGATGGGGAGGATTGAAAACACACGGCCAATAATGGCGGATCGCTTGGCAATGCGAGAAGTATAAATCGCGAGGATTAAACCAAAGAATGTACAGCCAGCACCAACAGCCAATGAAAGGAAGACGGAGTTAATAATAACTTGGATAATGTGTGACTGAGTCAGAATGGCGACGAAAGCCAAAGGTGCAAAATCACCATTACCATCGGTAAACATCGGAATAAAGATGGCGATGCTTGGGAAAACGATGAATAGGGCAATCAGCACGACAACGGTAATTAAGGATCCAATAACAAATTGGTCTCCCCCTAACCATTCTAAGCGGGTTAGCGCCAGCGTCATTATCATACCAAGGGCAATAAATAGGATGATGGCTGAATAACCAAGACCTCTACCGTCAAAATAAGCCGTTAAAACAACAATTGCTGCTGTAATGACAGCCACGGCAATATCAAAATAGTGACGGGATTTATGATAACGATCCGCGGGTGTTAATGGGCGAATAAGCAAAATCGAGGGTAATAAATACCATAGCCAGCTAATGTTGAGGCTACTCCAGCCGTAAGCGGCTAATATTTCATCTTGTGTTGAGTCGAGTAAGCCATAATCTAAGCTCCAAGATGGCAGCAAGGCGAAGCCTAGCCAAGCGATCAGGAGCCAAAGAAAGAGCGTATCTTTCTTTGGGGCTGATAGTGTATGAGGCATGTGTCTTTCCCTCAGTCCGTTATATTTTGCGCTACAGTATTGTTGGCTGCATTTGGTCACCCTAGTCACATACTTTGGTATATTTCTAGGGATAATCCCATTTGCCGTCTAGCTGTAGCGCAAACTATTTAGGACTTAAAAATGTTGTAATAAGAATTATTGAGTCAATTTTTGAGTTGTCATCATGATTACTGACGCTCGAATTATTAGGACTTAATTTTTATTTTTTTAAAGTAAGAGCTAAGTGCGGGGGTTACACCGCACTTAGACTTGTCATACTTCAAGTTGCAGGGTTGTTATTTGCTCATTTTGACTTCAGTAACCCATTTGTTGATGAGATTTTTACGAACATCAGCGTCGCCATATTTATCCATATCATAGTTAATAAGATTTAAATCATTGAGTTTTAACGAGATAGGTGAAGGCTCTGCCGTGGTATTGGTCAAGATTTGGTAAGATTGACCCTGTTTCCAACTTAGCTCTTGTGCTTCTTTAGACAGAACGAAATCAACAAACAGTTTGGCATTGTCGAGGTTACGCGCATTTTTTAAAATACTGATACCGCCGATTTCATAGCCAGTTCCTTCACAAGGCGCGATAAGCTCAAGTGGTGCACCGTTTTCAACTTCTAATGAATAATCATGTAAGAATCCGATACCAATAGCGGATTCACCGCGAGCGGCATTACGGGCAGGGGCAATACCGGACTTAGTATATTGTGAAATATTACTATTCAATTTTTTTAGATAATCAAAAGCTTGCTCATTTCCCCAAAGTTGGTCGAATGTTGCCAGTGCGGTATAAGCAGTTCCTGAGCTTTGTGGATCGGCAATTTGAATTTCACCTTTGTACTCAGGTTTGATCAAATCTTTCCAGCACGTCGGGACGGGTAAACCTTTTTCTTTCAGGCGATCTTTATTAACACCAAAGCCTAGGATGCCAATATAAACAGCGGATGAATAGTTACCCTTACGTTTTGCTGGGTCTTGGAATTGCGGCATAATTTCCGCTAGATTTGGTGATTTATAGGCTTGGAGTAAATCCATTTCACCCGCTTGTGAGTGTGGGTCGAGTGTCCCACCGTACCAAACGTCAGCTTGTGGATTACGTTTTTCTGCTTCGATTTTGGCAAGTGTACTACCTGAACCATTGCGGATAAAGGTGGTTTTAACATCATATTTTTTAGCGAAAGCCTGGGTTTCTGCTTCACACATCGCATTTGTTGCGCTGCAATAAACCACAAGACGACCCGCTGCGTTAGCGGTTGTTGAGATAGCCGCGAGTGATAAACCGGCTGCGATAAGTGTAGAGAGAGTTTTCAGTTTCATGGTCCGTCCTTTATTCAGATTTATTATCGGATTCGATCTTAGTAAGTTATTCATGCTTTATAGTAGAGGGTGAAACAGTGCCTGCTAAATGCTCTCGCTTGCTAACATTTGCAATCAAAAGAGGCATTAGCAGTAGCCCCATCAAGGCTGCTGCACTGGCAAGTAAGGCAAACATTCCTGACCAACCATAGCGTGCAATGACTTGAGAGAGAGGCCATCCTGCAATTGCAGCGCCTAAATAGGCATACAATCCGAGATAGCCAGTTACCGTGCCAGCTGCTTTTTTATGACAATATTCTGTTGCAGCTAGACCGATTAACATTTGTGGGCCAAAAACAAAAAAGCCGATAGCAAAGAAACACACAGCCAACAATGCATAATGATGAATGGGTGTTAACCATAGGGCGCTAACCGAAACAAACAGCCCAAGGGAAAACAATAGGATCATTGGTGCTCGCTGACCTCGAAATAAAATATCGGAACCCCAACCAGAGCACAGAGCGCCGAGTAATCCACCCAATTCGAACAGCGATAACGTCGCATTTGCACTTAGCAAGTTTGTACCGTGGGTTTCCGTCAACCAGAGATTTCCCCAATCGTTTATCGCCATACGAATGAGGTAAACCAAAATATAAGAAACGCCCAATAACCAAATCATACGGTTAAATAAAATCGTTTCTTTCAATATTGTCAGCATTGGCAATGGTGGCGACAGACGCTCTTGGCGCAGCTCTAACACATCGTGGCGCCATTGCCCCACGGTGGGTAACTGCTCTTCTTCTGGTGTTCCTTTTAGTCTGTTACATAGCCATAAGCCAATGACAATACCAATAATACCGGGAACGATTAATGCCATCTGCCAACTATAATAAGTCGCGAGCAATGCTGCCAAAAGTGGCAATAACATGCCCCCTAAATTGATTGAGATATTCCACAATCCCCACCAAAATCCCCTTTCATTTCGAGAATACCAATTTGTTAGTATTCGAGCGCAGGGTGGCCAGCCCCAACCTTGAAAGAAACCATTTAACGTCCAAACGATCAGTAATGCGGGAAAAGATAAACAATAAGCAAAAATAATATTGAGTATTCCAGTCATCACAAGACCGGCTCCCATAAACCAACGATATCCCGTTACATCGTGAAAAATACCCGATAAAAATTTAGAAATACCGTAAGTTAAATAAAAGGCGGTTGCTATCCAACCGATGTCACTTTTGTCTAGCAATAATTCAGCTTGCATGACCGGCATAACAAAATTAAAACTTTTTCGTGTCAGGTAAAAAGTGGCATAACCCACAATCATGGATAGCATTAATTGACGACGCCAAAAACGGTATGAGTTATCCAGATTCAATTTGCGTTTACCTGTCATGGTGGCGTTTATCCCGTAGAGCAAATGTAATCAAATTTTTAACAAAAAGGATGAGATAAGGTATTAGAGGGCTAGGAATAATTCCTAGTTTTACAATGTTTAATCTTAAAATGTGGGCAAGTTAACAATTATTTTTGTTCCGCCTTGTGTTGTTAAGGTCCAGTCCCCGCCGAGTGCTCGGATACGTTCCTCTATTCCTCGTAAACCAAAACCACTTGTCCGTTTACTGAAAGGGATACCTACACCATTATCATTAACAATAAGCTGTATCGAGTCACCTTGTTGGTGTAGTGATATTTGAATTGTTGTTGCCTTAGCATGCTTACTAATATTATTTAATAATTCCTGAACAAGCCGGTAAAGCGTGAACAGTACAGTTTCATTTTCTGGCGTTTCATATAAGCCATAATGGAAATGACATTGAATATTATTTTCATCAAATGAAAATTCAGAAATCAAATGTGTTAGCGCCTTTTCAAGTGACATCTCATCGAGTACCGGGGGACGCAATTGACGCAGAAGTTGGCGTGTTGATTGATGGATCTGTTGGGCGAGTTCGTTGATTTGGCTAGCCGCTTGATGCGTCAATGAATCGGGGGCGGTCTTTTTGACTAACATTGACTGAATTTGAATGGCAGTAATATTTTGGCCAATTTCATCATGTAATTCGCGTGCAATGGCTTTTTTGATATCTTCTTCGGTATGGACTAATTGACGCATCAAATCTCGTCGAGCTGTCAATTCTTGTTCTAAACGTTGTCTGTAACGCTGCAAATTATTGGCCAGCTGTTTTTGTCGACTAATTGCAATACCTAGGCCGATACCAATCAAGGCTTGGGTACTTAAAAACATCTCTAGTTCTTGTAAATCAGCGAAAGCGCCATGAAATTGGCGTGCAAAGGTAATAATTAAGCTGCCGAGTAATGCGGATAATACGCCACCTTGCCAGCCATAGCGGTAAGCCATAAAGACATTAGGAATAAAGACTAATAGAACAATCAACCGTTCAATTTCTGGGGCAAAAAAAACTTGAACACTGAGCCCGACAACACAAAATAGAAAGCACCAAACTATCAATGAGGTACGTAGTTGTTTATCCGGAGTACCGTAGTCGAGTAACATTTGATAATGCTGCTCATGTAGGTATTCATAAATAAGGTAAACAAAGGGTGATAATAATATTCCACCGGTAAATGCCGTTAGGAAGAGTTGGCTGATTGAATAATTAGATAACCAAGCAAATAGAAGTGCATGTAGAACACTATTTGCAGCAACACCTGCTAGTAGCAATAATAGTCTCTGCCAATATAAGGTATAGCGCCACCAAATATTTTGAATAAAAAAGGCAACACAGAGGCTCACTATTGGGGATAGCAATAAAAGAGGTTGAGATGATAACTGCTCTTGTGCCAACCAAAAATTTAATATCCCTTCACAAAGCAGTAAAGTTGGCCAATAGCGCCGCCAGAGAATAATCATTAAGGCCAGACGCAGACCTTGGGGTAAAAATAGTGTTGCCTGAAAACTATTTTGACTTAAATAAAAGCCAATAATCCACAGCCCAATCCATATCAACGAATAGGTTAATAAAAGAAAGAGTGATTGCAGCAGTAGACGGGTGCTTTTATTCATCAATACTACCTTGAAATAAGGTTGTGCTCTAAGGCATAATGAACCAGGTCAATGGTATTTTCACATTGTAATTTACTCAGCACATTAGCGCGGTGTACATGTACTGTTTTATGGCTAAGGATTAATTGCTCTGCAATTACTTTTACACTTAAACCTGCTACCAATAAATTAAATACTTCCCGCTCCCTTGGCGTCAGCTCTTGCATGCCTTGCTTTTGTTGCGGGGCGTGTCGCAAGGCACGCATAGCATCAGAACATAAATAACAACCGCCTTGATGAACGGAACGGACGGCCTGAACTAACTCTTCTGGGCCACAGCGTTTGGTTAAATAAGCGCTTGCGCCTGCATCTAAAGCACTTTGCACGAATGCTGTGGTGTCATAAATACTTAAAATGATGGTACGAAAGTCAGGTTTTACTTGTCGTAAACGGGTTAAAAGTTGGAGGCCATTTTCATCAGGCATCGAAATGTCCATGATTGCGACATCGATATCATGGCTGATCAAATTTGGCCAAGCCTCTTGGGCATTAGCGTATTGGCCAACAATACGAATATCAGGCTCAAGCGTAAGAAGTTGAGCAAATCCTGAACGTACCACTATGTGATCGTCAATAAGCGCTATTTTTATCATTATAACTTCTATGTTGGGTGAATAAGGTGTTGAGAAATCTTATAGCAAGATAGAGGCGGATAAGCTAGAAGCATCATTGAGAATTCTGATGTGTATCCTGAAGGGTTAGAGAAAAAGCGTTAAATTTTCACTAGAACCTAATAAATAATTATTAATAATAAAATAATTTATTGGGGGATGATTGCTTATTATCGAAATAAATTTAAATTGTTTTTATAAAACAGTTTGTTATGTATTTTTTTGTTCGGAGGTAACGCGGACTTTTTAGAGTAACATTAAGGCTGTCTAAAATCAGCGACAAACCGCCATATCGAGTGTCGCCAAAAGGTGACATTTATCCCATTGATAAATATAGCTTTTAAATATACGGTAAATAGGTGTCTTAAATAAGAGACATTCTGCAAGGACATGATGATAGATCGGATAGGTAAAATGTCGGTAGCGTTTGGTGTTAATAAATAAAGTCTTTATTATTATGATGTTAAAAAATAATTTGTAAAGTTGGCACGGGTTGTGCATAATAATACTCAGTTGCTCATTCAATTTATTATGTAGGTCCAAAAATAGTTGGGTACATACCACATAAAGCAAGAATGATGCCAAAGTAAGGTGCCTACCGTCCAACAGCACAGATACTCGCCTTCGGGCCTTATCAAACACAGGGCGACACGTTGAGTGAGGCACCACCTATATGATTATCTTTATCGAAAAGACATAATCATATAAACCTAGTCATAAATAGATAAATTTAATGACTAGGCAAATGTTAAGAAGTCAATCATCGCTGGCGGGATAAGGGGAGTACCTTTATCTCGCCTTCCTCTTTCTTATATCCGTCATATTTTGAGCCGTAGCGTTGTTAGCTGCACTCAGCTATCCTAGTCACATACTTGTGTATGTTCCTAGGAATTAAATGTTGGTTCGTTTTGATACCGTGTATTGATAAAACACGATAAACTATAAAAATTCCCTTCTAGTGTAATGCGTCTTTTAATGATTAAAAGTTTCCATTTACTATATTTCCCTGAAATTACTCATCTTTTATATAAATAGTTGGCATGCTGATTGCTATCTTATAAAGGTGCCGTTAATCCGATTTTAACGCATATGAATATAGAACGATCATTCAGCTTTCCGCTATAGAGTGAGTTCTGCTACCATTAAAATACGTTTAATAGGCATGAGATGAATGCATTGAGAAAATGGCGGTTTTTCCCACGCTCCTTGCGGCAACTTGTTGTAATGGCATTTTTGCTGGTTTTGTTACCGCTGTTGGTATTGGCATATCAGGCTTACCAAAGTTTGGAACAACTGAGTAACCAAGCAGCGAACATCAATAAAACCACGCTTCTTGATGCCAGACGTAGCGAGGTTATGAGTAGCCTTGCCCTCGAAATGGAACGAAGTTATCGGCAATATTGTGTTTTGCAAGATGAGGCACTCAAAAGTCAATATAAAAAGCAATTTGTAGATTACGAGCAAATGTTTGAACGGCAAAAAACAATTTTACCCACAAAATCGGACACGACAGTGTTAACCCAAACGCTTGAACAGCTTAAAGTCGTTAATTGTGAAAATAATGAGCCGACACTGCAAGTTATGTCAGCCCTTGAGCAATTCTCATCAGCAAATTCACATTTAGTTCAAGAAACGCGGGATGTCATTTTTAGTCGTGGGGAACAATTGCAAAAAGCCATTGCCAATAAAGGGCAGCTATTTGGTTGGCAAAGTTTGATCCTGTTCCTATTGAGTGCATTGCTCGTTACGCTTTTTACTCGCATGATTATTGGCCCGGTGAAAGTCATTGAAAGAATGATTAATCGTCTTGGTACAGGCGGAACGCTTGCGACTAATATTGAGCGTTTTAAAGGACCAAGAGAACTCAGAACGATAGCACAACGTATTATTTGGCTCAGTGAACGGCTCGCCTGGCTTGAGTCTCAGCGTCATGAATTTTTACGTCACATTTCTCATGAATTAAAAACCCCATTAGCCAGTATGCGGGAAGGCACCGAACTGCTTGCAGATGAAGTGGCAGGACCATTAACCAGCTCACAAAGAGAAGTGGTTGAGATACTCGATCACAGCAGTAAGCATCTTCAGCAACTTATTGAGCAGTTACTTGATTATAATCGTAAGCTGGTAGATGAGCCGCCGGAAGCTCAGGATGTTGATTTGAAAAAATTAATTGAAGATATTGTTAATGCTCATAATTTACCCGCTCGAGCTAAAAATATTAAAACGGATATCCGTTTAAAAGAAGAAAATTGCCTAGCGGAGCCAACTTTACTTGGAAGAGTTATTGATAATATCTACTCCAATGCGGTGCACTATGGTGGCGAATCAGGTAATATTTGGATCTCTAGTCGTAGAACAGGCAACAAACTGCTTATTGAAGTGGCAAATACAGGTACTCCCATTCCTGAATCCGAGCAAAGTATGATTTTTGAACCTTTTTATCAGGGCTCTTTACAAAGAAAGGGCGCGGTTAAAGGGAGTGGATTAGGGTTAAGCATCGCACAAGATTGCATTAAGCAAATGGGCGGTGAATTATCATTGGTACCTAATAAATTGGCGGATGTCTGTTTTAGAATTGAACTGCCTCTAACTGCAGAGAACGAATAACAATGCTAATTAGGTCTACAAATTATTCGGCAATGCTGCGTTTTAGAGCGCTGCCTAAGAGAAATAAAGGGTTAAATCGCCATGCTGTCTCACTACGTCCGGTGTGTACAGCGATAAACTTTGGGGTCATTTTATTTTCCCTTATCTTAACAGGATGTGTTACAAAAAACGGGCAATCTCCTCTAGAAACATTAGCGCAAGTGGTTGTTCCTGAAGTTAAAGTTACAGATTATCGTTATACTTCATGCGATGCTATTTGGGGAAATGAACAACCTAATTCAAGGGATAATGCACTGTTTTGGTTACGTATGATGGACTGTGCTGATAGAGTTGATACCTCAAAGGCTCGAACTGATGCGAGCCAAATTGAAGTGGATAATTGGTCAAGTGCATTTCAGCAAAATATTTTGTTGAACTCTGCTGATCCATCCATTTCTGAGCGCCGTAAAATGCTTGATAGTATTAATACTTATAGCTTGAGCTTCCCAACCGCAGTCCGTCCATTGCTACAATTATGGCGAGAACAGCAGGTACAGATTATCAATCTTGCTGATGCGAATGCTCGCTATAAGCGCTTACAGCAAGAAACGGATACAAAATTTGATCGTTTAAAAGAAGAAAATGCAAAGCTGAGCTTTGAATTGGACGCAACTTCTCGCAAATTAGAAAATCTGACCGATATTGAGCGTCAGCTTTCATCACGCAAAAAAAGCACTAACGAAACAGAAAAAGAAGTCGAAAATTCAGTGGATGGTGAAAAGCCAGCAGAAGTGACGAGTGAGCAAACTGAACCCAATAAAGTGGAGAAAGAGCCTAATGACAAACCGTAAATCAGCGAATTTGCTGTTGGTTGATGATGATCCTAGCTTACTGAAATTACTGGGTATGCGCCTTAGTAGTGAAGGCTTTAAAGTCGTGACCGCTGAAAGTGGACCTGAAGCATTAAAAATTCTACAAAAAGAAAAAACTGATTTAGTTATTAGTGATTTACGCATGGATGAAATGGATGGGATGGCGCTGTTTGATGAAATTCAAAAAGTACACCCAAATTTACCCGTCATCATCTTGACTGCCCATGGCTCAATACCTGATGCCGTCGCTGCAACTCAGCGCGGCGTGTTTAGCTTTCTCACGAAACCTGTTGATAAAGATGCGCTTTATAAAGCCATTGATGAAGCTTTAGCCTTATCTTCAACACCGATGAAAGATGAGGAATGGAGTACAGGGATCGTCACCCGTAGCCCATTAATGCTGCGTTTGTTAGAGCAAGCTTATATGGTGTCACAATCTGATGTGAGCGTTTTAATTAATGGGCAAAGTGGTACAGGTAAAGAAGTTTTAGCTCAAGCAATACATAAAGCCAGCCCGCGAGCACGAAAACCTTTTATTGCAATTAACTGTGGTGCATTACCTGAGCAACTACTTGAATCAGAACTTTTTGGTCATGCAAAAGGGGCATTTACAGGCGCTGTAAGCAGTCGTGAAGGGTTATTTTTCGCGGCAAGTGGTGGAACTTTATTTTTAGATGAAATCGGGGATATGCCGATGCCATTACAGGTAAAGTTATTGCGTGTTTTACAAGAGCGAAAAGTTCGACCACTAGGCAGTAATCGCGATTTAGACATTGATGTACGTATTCTTTCTGCTACCCATCGCAACTTACCAAAAGCGATGGAGAAAAATGAATTTAGGGAAGACCTTTACTACAGATTAAATGTAGTGAACTTACGCATTCCAGCACTCAATGAAAGAGCGGAAGATATTCCTTTACTCGCGAATCATTTATTACGTGAATCTGCCGCACGACATAAGCCTTTTGTACGCAGTTTTTCGAGTGATGCAATGAAGTGCCTTATGACCGCAACTTGGCCCGGAAATGTTCGTCAACTGGTTAACGTTATTGAGCAATGCGTTGCCCTTACAACATCGCCAGTAATAAGCGAAGCACTAGTGAGTCAAGCTTTACAAGGCGAAAATACCGCATTACCAACCTTTGTTGAAGCTCGCAATCAATTCGAATTAAATTATTTGCGTAAATTGTTGCAGATGACGAAAGGCAATGTCACTCAAGCGGCTAGAATGGCAGGGCGAAATCGTACTGAGTTTTATAAATTACTTGGGCGTCATGATTTAGAAGCAAATGATTTTAAAGAATAATTTCAAGAATTACCTTTACCCTAAAAATGCGCCGGGAGAAGAAACATTTTATGAGCCGTAAGCTTAATATTTCACTTGCTCAATTAAATTGGCTAGTTGGTGACATTGAAGGCAACTGCGATCGCATGTTGCAAGTTGTCAGTGAACAAGCAGAAAACACCGATATTGTCATGTTTTCAGAGCTGGCTCTGACAGGTTATCCGCCGGAAGACTTAATTTTTCGTGGCGATTTTGAAACACGCTGTTTAGTGCAATTAGAACGATTACAACAAGCAAGCGAACAAACCGCTATTATTGTGGGTCATCCTTGGTATGAGGATGAGCAAATCTACAATGCGTTATCATTTTTCTATCAAGGTAAATTGCTGGCTCGTTACTTTAAGCAAGAGCTACCAAATTATGGTGTATTTGATGAGCCGCGTTACTTTAGCGCCGCTGAAGATACCTGTGTTGTTGATTTCAAAGGCTATCGTTTAGGTTTGTTGATTTGTGAAGATATTTGGTACGACGAGCCTGTTGATGCGGTTAAGGGAGCGGGTGCTGAGCTTTTATTAACCATAAATGCGTCACCGTTTGATATCAATAAAGAGCATATCCGCGCTGACTTGCTAGTTGACCATTGTCAGCGAACAGGCTTACCGATCGTCTATTTAAACCAAGTTGGCGGGCAAGATGAACTGGTTTTTGATGGTGCATCTAAAGTTTTAGCTAATAAAGGCAAACAAATTTTTCAATTAGCTGAATTCAAGGAAGAGGTAGTAACCGTTCAATTTAATGACCTTAATCTTTCCGTTGATGGTAAAAGTACCCCTGAAAGCTCCCCTGTGGCACAGGTTTATCAAGCCCTCGTGATGGCAACCCGTGATTACATAAATAAAAATGGATTCAATGGGGCGATTTTGGGGTTGTCAGGTGGCATTGATTCAGGGTTAACCGTCGCGATTGCGGTTGATGCCATCGGTAAAGAGCGTGTACAAGCGGTTATGATGCCATTTAGATATACACTTGAAATGAGTGTTCATGATGCAAGAGAACAAGCCGAACTGCTCGGTGTTGAGTTTGATATTGTTTCCATTGAGCCTATGTTTGATGCTTTTATGTCGCAGCTTGAGCCGCTGTTTGTGGGAACACAAGTAGATACCACGGAAGAAAACTTACAAGCGCGTTGCCGTGCTGTTATATTGATGGCAATGTCAAATAAACGTCGCCGTATCGTTCTAACGACGAGTAACAAAAGTGAATCCGCAGTAGGCTACTCTACCTTATATGGTGATATGGCGGGTGGTTTCGATGTGTTAAAAGATGTACCCAAAACGTTAGTCTTTAAGCTAGCAAATTATCGTAATACAATCTCGCCAGCGATCCCACAGCGGGTGATTGATAGGCCGCCATCCGCAGAGTTAGCGCCAGGGCAGTTAGATCAAGATAGCTTACCGCCTTATGATATTTTAGATAAATTGTTAGAAGGTTATGTAGAAAAAGATTTATCCGTCACTGACCTTATTAAGCTCGGCTTTGATAAAGAAATCGTGCGCAAAGTTGTCCGTCTAGTTGATATTAACGAATATAAGCGTCGTCAGGCTCCTGTTGGACCAAGGATCACCATGCGTAATTTCGGTAAAGATCGCCGTTATCCGATCACCTCGGGTTTTGGCCGTAAAAGCTGGTCATAACAGGAACTATTTATGAAAAAAATTGATGCAATTATAAAGCCATTTAAACTTGATGATGTGCGTGAAGCGCTAGCTGAAGTGGGTATCACTGGGATGACTGTTACGGAAGTAAAAGGTTTCGGCCGTCAGAAAGGGCACACTGAGCTTTATCGCGGTGCAGAATATATGGTCGATTTTTTACCCAAAGTAAAAATTGAAGTTGTGGTGCCTGACGACATTGTTGAAAATTGCGTGGAAACCATCATGCAAACTGCACAAACAGGCAAAATTGGTGATGGTAAAATTTTTGTGTACGACGTAGCTCGTGTTATTCGTATTCGTACAGGCGAGCAAGACGAAGAAGCGATCTAATTTGTTGAAGAAAAAGCGGTAACGGTAATACTTGATATTATTCAATTTGTTAGAGCTAAGGTTCCAGCAGATTGAATAAAGAAAGTACCAATACACAGGAATGGGATTGTTGCGTATTTTTATGCGAACCCGTTACCGCAAAATAATTAATTTCATTATAGCCCGTCATACTTTTTGATTGTAAGGTATGACGGAAAGTCACAATGAAACGTTAGTTTAACGATAAAACTTTGTGTGGCCCAAAGCACTCATAGTGAATGTTATCAGGGGTGATACCCATCTCAATCAGCTGCTTTCCAACATGCTGCATAAAGCCAACAGGTCCACAAAAATAGAATTGCATATTCGGCAGTGCTATCCAGTCTTTGACTCGTGATAAGTCCATAAATCCACTGTATTGATAATCAAATCCAGCTTTATCATTTTCTCTTGGCTGATTGAACCAAATTGCAGAATGTCCCTTTTTTTGGTTTGCCATTAATTTACTGATTTCGTGATGAAATGCGTGTACTGCGCCGTTTTCAGCCGCATGTAGCCAATTGACTTGAGCTTGATGTGCTTGTTCAGTTAAATGATTAAGCATACTGAGCATGGGTGTTAAGCCAACACCAGCTGAAATCAATGTAACCGGGGTTTGAGGATCAACATCAATAAAAAAGTCACCGCAAGGTGGCGCTAAATGAACAACATCACCTTCATTTAAGTTTTGATGTAAGAAGCGAGAAACGGCACCTTGATCTTCTCGTTTTACTGCAATTCGGTAGCTTTTTCCATTTGGCGAGGTAGTTAATGAGTATTGGCGAATTTCTTGGTTATCGAAACCATCATGGTTGATATAAATAGTGAGGTACTGCCCTGGGCGATAGTCAGCAACGGGCTTACCATCAACAGGAACAAATTCAAAGCTGGTAATTACATCACTTTGTTGTTGTTTACAACTGACATGAAATTCGCGTAAACCTTCCCAACCTCCCACTTTAACTGCATTTTCGCGGTAAATATCTTCTTCACGCGCAATAAAAATATTTGCCAGCACACCATACGCTTTACCCCAAGCATCTAATGCTTCTTGTCCCGGGTTTAATAGCTCATCAATAGCACCCAATAAATTTTCACCAACAATGGGGTAATGCTCTGGTTTGATATTTAAACTGACATGCTTTTGTGCGATTTTTTCAACGGCGGCTATTAAAGCTTCTGGGGTTTCAATATTGACAGCATAAGCACAAATAGCATTAAACAAAGCTTCACGCTGATCACCATTCATTTGGTTTGTCATATTGAAGATATCTTTTAATTCAGGATGCTGCTTGAACATTCTGTCATAAAAGTGAGCGGTAAGTTTTGGACCTGTCGCAGCGATAGCGGGGATAGTGGATTTAACAATAGCAATAGTTTGAGTGTCTAGCATGCAGGTGCTCCTGAATTATTTTCATGTTTCCCAATTATGCTTTGACGTGAATATCACTTTGCTATTCGAATGACATACTTCTGTATTTTCATTTAGATAGCGTTGTATGTTATTCACGAAAAATAACATTTTTATGGGAGTAACAGGGTTTATTTAAAAACATGTATTTTAAATACAACTTATAATAATTAAGGTTACTTGTAAATAGTTCAACAAATAAAATAGTGGCTAAATAGATGTGTAATGTGAAGGGGCTAGCAAATCTAGATGTTCATCCGTCTAAAATTCAAATATAGATTATTTTATAGTAAAGCTCTTTATCACTTTTTAAGTGAAAAAAATTAATGCAATCGTTTGCGTCCATTTCATCTTTAGGGCTATCTCAAGAGTGAAAAAGAGTTTACACTGTATGTTATTGCGATGAATTTATTGTCAACATATTGAATTGCTGAGGCAGGAGAAGCGGATGTTAAAGCGTGAAATGAATATTGCAGACTATGATCCACAACTATGGCAAGCCATGGAGCAAGAAGTACAACGTCAAGAAGAGCACATTGAATTAATTGCTTCCGAAAACTACACCAGTCCACGTGTTATGCAGGCTCAAGGTTCTCAGCTAACCAATAAATATGCAGAAGGCTACCCGGGCAAGCGTTATTACGGTGGCTGTGAATACGTTGATGTTGTTGAACAATTAGCGATTGATCGTGCCAAAGAGCTGTTTGGCGCTGATTATGCAAACGTACAACCGCATTCAGGTTCGCAAGCTAACGCCGCTGTTTATATGGCACTGCTACAACCCGGTGATACTGTGTTAGGTATGAACTTAGCTCAGGGCGGCCACTTAACCCACGGTTCACCCGTCAACTTCTCCGGTAAACTGTACAATATCGTCCCTTACGGTATTGATGAAAGTGGTAAAATTGACTACGAAGACATTAAAATACAAGCTGAAAAACACCAACCAAAAATGATTATTGGTGGTTTCTCTGCTTATTCTGGTCTAGTTGATTGGGCTAAAATGCGTGAAATTGCCGACAGTGTTGGCGCATATCTATTTGTTGATATGGCTCACGTGGCCGGTCTGATTGCTGCAGATGTTTACCCAAACCCAGTTCCACATGCTCACGTTGTGACAACAACAACCCATAAAACTTTAGCAGGCCCACGTGGTGGTTTAATCCTTGCTAAAGGTGGCGATGAAGAGCTGTATAAAAAGATTAACTCTGCGGTATTCCCAGGTTCACAAGGCGGCCCTTTAATGCATGTTATTGCAGGTAAAGCGGTTGCACTAAAAGAAGCAATGGAACCAGAGTTTAAAGTTTACCAGCAAAAAGTCGCTAAAAATGCGAAAGCTATGGTGGAAATTTTCCAACAACGCGGCTACAAAGTGGTTTCTAATGGTACTGAAAATCACCTATTCCTAGTGGACTTAGTTGATAAAGATATTACAGGTAAAGATGCAGATGCCGCTCTTGGCCGTGCTAATATCACCGTTAATAAAAATAGTGTACCGAATGATCCTAAGAGCCCGTTTGTTACTTCAGGTGTTCGTATTGGTTCACCGGCTATTACGCGCCGTGGCTTCACCGAAGCTGATGCACGTGAGCTAGCAGGTTGGATGTGTGATATCCTAGATAACCTCAATGATGAAGCGACCATTGAGCGCGTTAAACAAAAAGTATTAGCAATTTGCAAAAAATACCCAGTCTACGCATAATTTAGTTTAAACAGTTTCTTAAACCCGCTTCTACACTTTGTATGAGCGGGTTTTTTGCTTTCAAAATAAGGGAGGAGTGATGGTTATTCCATCAACGCGTTGGCTAGCTATTGATTATTTTACCTATTTTTTTGCCTACAGTATTTTCTTACCTTTTTGGTCAGTGTGGCTACAGGGAGAGGGTATTGATGCAGAAATGATTGGTGTTTTACTGGGTGTAGGGTTGGCCGCTCGTTTTCTTGGCGCGATGTTTATTACGCCTTTAGTTAAAGAACCCTCGACATTAATTACAGCGCTAAGAATATTAGCCGCACTGTCTTTACTTTTTTCTGTCGGTTTTGCCTTTGGATCGCATTGGGCATGGCTATTATTTGTGATGATAGGCTTTAACCTATTTTTTGCCCCAATGGTTCCTTTGGGGGATTCACTTGCTGGAACATGGCAAAAGCAATTTACTTTTGATTACGGAAAAATTCGCGTTTGGGGCTCCATCGCCTTTATTATCGGCTCGTCATTGATGGGGTATCTGGCTGGCGTTTGGGGGCATAAAGCCATCATGATGGCGCTGATTATCAGTTGCTTAGCGATGCTACTTGCGGCGATGTTAAAGCCTGCAATCATGCCATCGGGAGCTGCAAAAATCGAAGGCACATCCAAAATTACTTTTAAACAACTGGTCGCCGATAAAAACGTGGTCAGATTTTTGGTTTGTGTCACGTTATTACAAGGGGCTCATGCGGCTTACTATGGCTTTGCTTCATTATTTTGGAAAGAAGCAGGTTATTCTGACTTAGTTATTGGTAATTTATGGTCATTGGGTGTTGTGGCGGAAGTGATCGTTTTTATGCTAAGCCATCGTTTATTCCGTCGTTGGAGTGCGCGTAATTTACTCTTACTTTCCGCATTTTGTGGAATAATCCGTTGGGGGTTGATGGGCGCCTTTACAACATTACCGATACTGGTTGTTGTGCAAATATTGCATAGTGGCACATTTACCGTTTGCCATCTCGCTGCAATGCGGTTTATTAGTGCTCGAAAAGAAAATGAAATCATTCCATTGCAGGGCGTTTACTCTGCATTGGCAACCGGAGGTGGGTTGGCGATTATTACGATCATTGTTGGTTATATCTACGAGCGAGCACCTGCAAATCATGGGGTCGTATTTTATTTAATGGCGTTATTAGCTGTCCCTGCCTTGTTTATTCGGCCTAAAGTGACAGCACAGGCGTGATAGATGCACAACAACATTGACTATTTTCTGAGAGTAAAGGAAGTAGAGGAATAAGACGGTGGTGCTTTATCTTGTCAGTAGCCTTTAACAACAGGGCTACTGACAAATTGTTTAAATTAAATCTAAACAATAGAGACTTAAATTAACGCTTTAATGCTTCAGACAAGTCATCACGCATGGTTGCAAGAATATCTTTAACCACGCGAGGGTTACCTGCAACTAGGTTACCAGAAGCTAGATAGTTATGATTACCAACGAAGTCAGTGACAATCGCACCAGACTCACGAGCAATCAGCTCACCGCCTAAGAAATCCCAAGGTTTTAAGCCAATTTCATAGTAAGCATCAACACGGCCAGCGGCAACGTAACATAAATCCAAAGCTGCGGATCCTGTACGGCGGAAATCTGCGCATTCAACAAACAGTTTGCTCATGATATTCATGTATGCAGTTGCGTGTTGTTTTTGTTTGAAAGGAAAACCCGTGGCGATGATCGTTCCTTCAATGTTTTTTGCATCTGCAACACGCAACCGGAAGCCGTTAAGTTGAGCGCCTTGACCACGTGTAGCTGTAAATAATTCATTACGCATTGGGTCATAAACGACAGCGACTTCTGTACGGCCTTTAAGGCGTACAGCGATAGAGACAGCAAAATGAGGGAGGCGTCTTATGAAATTGGTGGTGCCATCCAGTGGATCTATTACCCATTGAATATCGTCATCTTTACCGAGTAATTCACCACTTTCTTCTGTGATGATAGTGTGGTCTGGGTAAGATTTACGAATGACTTCAATAATTAATCGCTCTGATTCTCGGTCAATGTTGGTAACAAAATCGTTGGTACCTTTTTTAGTTACTTCAATGTTTTGAGGCGTTTCATAGTGTTTAGCTATGAGATTACCGGCCTTACGTGCGGCACGTATGGCGATGTTAAGCATCGGATGCATGGGCTTTTTCCACTGGAATGTTAAAGAACGAAAAACTAGAGTGCGCGGATTATATAGATGTTCGTCACAATAAGCAATTTTGTGTTAAACTATCGCGATAATTTTTTCATCATAATGTGTAAACCATGCTAGATAATATTCGTATCGTTCTTGTTGAAACCTCACACACTGGCAATATGGGCTCTACTGCCCGAGCTATGAAAACCATGGGGCTTTCAAATCTGTATTTAGTTAATCCGCTAGTTCAACCAGATTCTCACTCAATTGCACTTTCTGCCGGCGCCAGTGATGTTATCGGCAATGCGACGATTGTTAATACCCTCGATGAAGCCTTAGAGGGTTGTAAATTAGTTATCGGAACAAGTGCTCGCTCCCGTACATTATCGTGGCCAATGGTTGAGCCGAGAGAGTGTGGTGTCAAAGCGGTTAATCAAGCCAAAGAATCACCCGTGGCTATTGTTTTTGGTCGCGAACGAGTGGGGCTGACCAATGAAGAATTACAAAAATGCCAATATCACCTTTATATTCCTACCAATCCTGAATATGGCTCATTAAACTTAGCAATGGCTGTGCAATTAGCTAGCTACGAAATCCGTATGGCTTATTTAGCGATGGATGAAAAAAATGCCGTGTTATCAGAAGTTGATGAGGTAGAATATCCACCATCTGAAGATGTTGAACGTTTCTATGTACATTTGGAAAGCGTATTAAATGAGTCAGGCTTCATTCGTAAAGCGCATCCAGGTTTGATCATGAGCAAATTACGTCGCTTATTTACCCGTGCTCATATAGAAACCCAAGAGTTACATATCCTGCGGGGTATCTTAACATCAATGGAAAAATGGGCGAAAAAGTGAGGTTAAATCCAAGGTAAAAACCCGTGAATAATACTTGAGTAAATTAGTCAGGTAAATAGTTGACTAAATTAGTCGGGAATGACACAATTAGCACATATTTTACCATGGAGTATTACGTTATGAGACTCACTTCCAAAGGGCGTTATGCAGTAACTGCGATGTTAGATGTTGCGTTACACTCTCAGACAGGTCCAGTACCTTTAGCTGACATTTCTGAACGTCAGGGGATTTCCCTCTCTTATCTTGAGCAACTGTTCTCTCGTTTACGCAAAAATGAGCTCGTTTCTAGTGTTCGTGGCCCCGGTGGCGGCTATCTACTAGGTCGAGGTCCAGACCAAATTTTTGTTGCTGAAGTAATTGCTGCGGTTGATGAATCAGTCGATGCAACGCGTTGTCAAGGCAATAAAGAAGGTTGCCAAAATGGCGATCGCTGCTTAACACATGCATTGTGGCGTGATTTGAGTGATAGAATTTCTGATTTTCTTAGTAGTATCAGCCTTGATGAGCTGGTTAAAAATCAAGAAGTGATGGTTGTCGCTGACAGACAAGATAATGAAAAGCGTAAAACTGTGCCAAATGGTATTTCGCCAGAATCAATTATCAATGTACGTGCTTGATTAAGCAAAATTTATTTAGATTTAAGCTTTATAAAATATTAAAAAATTGCAGTTGATACAGGAAATGGTGAGAAATTGCACTAACAGACAAATTCCACCATTTGTATCTTTAAAAATTAAAGGCAAAGATGTCTTGTCCTTTGGAGTATGTGAGCAATGAAATTACCAATTTATCTTGATTATTCAGCGACAACGCCGGTTGATCCTCGCGTAGCTGAAAAAATGATGCAATGCCTAACGATGGATGGGGTTTTTGGTAACCCAGCTTCTCGTTCCCACCGTTTCGGTTGGCAAGCAGAAGAAGCCGTTGATATTGCACGTAACCAGATCGCAGAATTAGTAAATGCTGATCCACGTGAAATCGTATTTACATCAGGGGCAACGGAATCTGATAACTTAGCGATTAAAGGTGCGGCTAATTTCTATAAAAAGAAAGGCAACCACATTATTACGTGTAAAACAGAACATAAAGCGGTTCTTGATACTTGTCGCCAATTAGAGCGCGAAGGTTTTGAAGTGACATATTTGGCACCTCAAAGCAACGGTATCATTGATATGAAAGAGCTAGAAGCCGCAATGCGTGAAGAAACAATCCTCGTTTCTATTATGCATGTGAATAATGAAATCGGTGTTGTTCAGGATATTGAAGCGATTGGCGAATTATGTCGCAGCCGCGGAATTATTTTCCACGTTGATGCAACACAAAGTGTGGGCAAACTACCTATTGATTTACCTTCATTAAAAGTTGACCTCATGTCATTTTCTGCACATAAATTGTATGGCCCTATGGGTATCGGTGCTTTGTATGTGCGCCGTAAGCCTCGTATTCGCATTGAAGCACAGCAACACGGTGGCGGCCATGAGCGCGGTATGCGTTCAGGAACATTACCTGTTCACCAGATCGTCGGCATGGGTGAAGCTTATCGTATCGCAAAAGTGGAAATGGCTGAAGAATCTGAACGTTTACGTGGGTTACGTTTGCGTTTATGGAATGGCATTAAAGATATCGAAGAAGTTTACCTCAATGGTGATTTAGAAAACGGTGCGCCGCATATTCTGAACGTCAGCTTCAACTATGTTGAAGGTGAATCATTGATGATGTCACTAAAAGATTTGGCGGTATCTTCAGGCTCTGCTTGTACTTCTGCCAGCCTAGAACCTTCTTATGTACTTCGTGCTTTAGGGATGAACGATGAGCTAGCACACAGCTCAATCCGCTTTTCTTTGGGTCGTTTTACCACCGAAGAAGAAATTGACTATGCAATCAAAATGATTCATGGCGCAATTGGCCATTTACGCGAACTGTCTCCTTTATGGGATATGTTCAAAGAAGGCGTAGATCTTAACAGCATCGAATGGTCTCACCATTAATCAGACGGTTTCAGGAGTTTAAAAATGGCTTACAGTGAAAAAGTTATCGATCATTATGAAAATCCACGCAACGTGGGCTCATTTGACAACAGTGACCCAAGTGTCGGTAGTGGAATGGTAGGCGCGCCTGCTTGTGGTGATGTCATGAAGTTACAGATTAAAGTAAATGATGACGGTATTATCGAAGATGCGCGTTTTAAAACGTATGGCTGCGGCTCAGCAATTGCATCAAGCTCGCTGGTTACTGAGTGGATGAAAGGCAAAAGCTTAGACGAAGCTGAATCAATCAAAAATACAGCCATTGCAGAAGAGTTAGAGTTGCCACCAGTGAAAATTCACTGTTCAATTTTAGCGGAAGATGCAATTAAAGCTGCTATTGCAGATTATAAAAGCAAACGCCAAAGCAAATAATGCTTTAATACCGGTTTGCAAGGGTTGCTAGCGTCGATACGATAAAAAATAAAAATACGCAACTTTGTAACTGATAGGTATAGTTTTAATTTGAAGGCGGATGCTACTAAATCAATAGCATCTGCCTTACTTGTTTTTAATGTGAGGTTCGCAATGTCTATTTCTCTTACAGAAAGTGCAGCGCAACGTATTCAATCTTTTTTACACAATCGTGGCAAAGGTGAAGGCTTGCGTTTGGGTGTAAGAACTTCGGGTTGTTCTGGTATGGCTTATGTTCTTGAGTTTGCCGATATCATCAATGAAGAAGACACAGTTTTCGAAGATAAAGGTGTAAAAGTTATCGTCGATGGTAAAAGTATTGTTTATCTTGACGGTACTGAGTTGGATTTTGTCAAAGAAGGCTTAAACGAAGGGTTTAAATTTAATAACCCTAACGTTGATAGTGAATGCGGATGTGGTGAAAGTTTTCACGTATAATCTCTTCTTATCAAAATAATTTCCAATCAATACACCTACGTAGATTAATCGTCGCTAATAGGTTAATCAGTAGGGGTATAGGTAACCGGTTCGAGAAACTGAGCACTTATGGATTACTTTACTCTTTTTGGGTTAACGCCCACATATGCGATTGATAACGAACAGCTAACACTTCGCTATCAGGATTTACAGCGTCAGTACCATCCCGATCGTTTTGCTACCTGTTCAGAGCAGGAAAAATTGCAAACACTTCAACATGCTGCGACCATCAATGCAGCCTATCAAGCTCTTCGTCATCCGCTTAAACGTGCCGAATATATGCTGTTGCGCCAAGGTATCGACATTAATAATGAGCAACACACAATGCATGATACGGTATTTTTGATGGAGCAATTAGAGTTGCGTGAGGAGCTTGATAATATCGAAAATAGCCCAGAAGCGCTCGATCGCCTGACTGTATTTATGAAAAATGTCAAACAGATGCAGCAGACACGCAGTGCCTTGATGGTCACTCAGCTTGATGCCATGCAATGGGAGCAAGCGGCAGATACAGTGCGTAAATTGCGTTTTCTCGACAAGTTACAGCAACAGGCTGGGCAGATCGAAGAACAGTTACTGGACGATTTTTAAGAGAAAACGATTATGCTATTACAAATCAGTGAACCTGGAATGACCGCTGCGCCACATCAACGTAAATTAGCCGCGGGTATTGACCTTGGAACGACTCACTCTTTAATCGCCACAGTACGAAGTGGTGAAGCCGCAGTATTGCCTGATAACCATGGCCGCTATTTACTGCCTTCAATTGTTAATTATCAAGTAGACAGCAAACAAATTGGTTGGGAAGCTAAACAATTAGCAGAGCAAGATCCAGTAAATACAGTGATCTCAGTGAAAAGAATGATGGGGCGTTCGCTCGCCGATATTCAAAAACGCTACCCAGAATTGCCTTATGATTTCACTGAGAGTGAAAATGGTTTGCCATTTATTCAAACCGCTGCAGGTCAAGTCGATCCCATTCAAGTTTCATCTGACATATTAAAAACATTAGCAAAAAGAGCAGAAGAAACCTTGGGTGGTGTGATGGACGGTGTGGTGATCACTGTACCGGCCTATTTTGATGATGCTCAGCGTCAAGGTACTAAAGACGCAGCGCGTTTAGCGGGGTTACATGTACTTCGTTTACTGAATGAACCAACAGCAGCGGCGATTGCTTATGGTCTCGATTCAGGGCAAGAAGGGGTTATTGCCGTATACGATTTAGGCGGTGGGACATTTGATGTTTCTATCCTACGTTTAAGCCGTGGTGTGTTTGAAGTTCTTGCTACGGGGGGCGATACGGCTCTCGGCGGAGATGATTTTGACCAAGTCTTAGCCCAGTGGATTGCCGAGCAAGCGAGTTTATCAATAAAAGGTAATCATCAGCTTAATCGCCAATTATTGAATATGGCTACCGAAGCAAAAATTACCCTGAGTGAGTCCTGCCAAGCTTCAATTTCATTGCCAAATTGGCAAGGGGAAATAACCCGTGAACAATTTGAATCTTTGATTGAAACACATATCAAACGTACATTGATGGCATGTCGCCGCGCATTGAAAGATGCAGAAGTCGAAGCTGAAGACGTTCTAAATGTGGTGATGGTGGGCGGGTCGACTCGCGTGCCATTAGTCAGAGAAAAAGTGGGTGAATTTTTTGGTCGAGCACCACTCACCTCGATCGATCCAGACAAAGTAGTCGCTATCGGCGCCGCTATCCAAGCGGATATTTTAGTGGGTAATAAACCGGATAGTGACATGCTGCTATTGGATGTGATCCCACTGTCTCTTGGGTTAGAAACCATGGGGGGGTTAGTTGAAAAAGTTATCCCTCGCAATACCACCATTCCTGTTGCACGAGCCCAAGAATTTACCACATTTAAAGACGGGCAAACGGCTATGAGCGTCCACGTTGTACAAGGTGAACGTGAAATGGTATCGGATTGCCGCTCGCTGGCGCGTTTTACCTTACGTGATATTCCGGCAATGGCTGCCGGCGGGGCACATATTCGTGTCACATTCCAAGTTGATGCTGATGGGTTATTGAGTGTCAGTGCAATGGAAAAATCGACTGGCGTAGAAGCCTCGATTCAAGTTAAGCCATCTTATGGTCTGACTGATACTGAAATTTCAACCATGATTAAAGATTCAATGACTAATGCGCAAGATGACTTAAATGCGCGCCGCCTTGCGGAGCAAAAAGTTGAAGCGGC
The DNA here is from genome assembly GCF_001655055.1 of Providencia heimbachae ATCC 35613. Taxonomy (GTDB): domain Bacteria; phylum Pseudomonadota; class Gammaproteobacteria; order Enterobacterales; family Enterobacteriaceae; genus Providencia; species Providencia heimbachae. The sequence continues at coordinate 154,347 of NZ_LXEW01000048.1, forward strand.
GAGAGTGCTTGAAAGTTTGACCAGTGCATTAGAGCAAGATGCACATTTACTGACGCCTACAGAAGCGTCAGAAATCGATAATGCAGTCGAAGTATTAATTAAAGCGGTTGAAGGTATTGACTCAATCGCAATTGAAAATGCCATTAAACAACTGGATAAGCAATCGCAGGAGTTTGCTGCGCGTCGAATGGATTCCTCTATTCGCCAAGCGTTGTCAGGCCATTCTGTGGATGAGATATAATTATGCCTAAAATAGTTTTTTTACCTCATAGTCATCTATGCCCAGACGGTGCTGTTGTTGAAGCACAAGAAGGGGAGTCGATTTTAAATGTTGCACTACGCAGTGGAATTGAAATCGAGCATGCATGTGAAAAATCATGTGCCTGCACAACTTGCCATTGTATTGTGCGAGAAGGGTTTGATTCGCTAGAAGAAAGTACGGAATTAGAAGATGACATGCTGGATAAAGCCTGGGGTCTTGAACCCGAGAGCCGGTTAAGTTGCCAAGCGGTTGTCACAGATGAAGATCTGGTTATCGAAATTCCAAAATATACGATTAATCATGCTCGCGAACACTAAGCGCTTCGCTATCTTGTGGATAGGAAGGGGATAAATATGAGCTTAAAATGGTCTAACAGCCGTGAAATCGGTGAAGCGTTATATGATGCGTTTCCTGATGTCGATCCTAAAACCGTGCGTTTTACCGATATGCACCAATGGATTTGTGATTTAGAAGAATTTGACGATGACCCGAAAAAATCCAACGAAAAGATTTTAGAAGCGATTTTATTGGTTTGGTTGGATGAGTTTGAATAGCAATCAAGAATAATATAGGCCGGGCTACTGTTAAAACAGAGTCCGGTTTTTTATTGGATATCAGCACTATATTGATACCTTTGGTGTTATTTATCAGTTAAGGTATTAGCATCTGCCGACAGAAACATGGGCTTTTGACTGTTGGTAAAAATAGACAAAGTGAGAGAAATAATGACAAAACAAATTATGCCAGTAATGATTTCTTGTGAGCCAGCAGCACCTTGTTGGGGTGAAGGCGCATTATTAAGCTCTGGCGAACAAGGCATGACTATCCACCTAAAACATCCGGGCAAATTGTGTGCAGTACAAAGTGCAGGCCGTAAAATTGATGGTCAAGGTATTCGCAATGTCGCGCTGGCCGGTGAAGGTTGGGACTTAGAAAAAAGCTGGGCATTTTGGCAAGGCTTTCGTGCACCGAAAGGCGCTAGAACCATTGAATGGCCTGTTTTACCAGAAGAACAACGTAAAGAATTAGAAAACCGTATCCGTACTATTGATTGGGTTCGGGACGTGATTAATGCGCCAGCAGAAGAAATTGGCCCAGAGCAATTAGCGAAAAGAGCGATTGATTTATTGTGTACCGTGGGTGCTGAAGATATCAGCTACCGTATTATTAAAGGCGATGATCTTGCAGAACAAGGTTATGCAGGTATTCATGCAGTGGGTCGTGGTTCTAGCCGTCCCCCCGTCTTCCTTGCGATAGATTATAATCCAGGGGCTAACCCAAACGCACCGGCATTTGCTTGCTTAGTGGGTAAAGGGATTACTTTTGATTCAGGTGGTTACAGCATTAAGCCATCTTCATCAATGAATTCAATGAAAGCAGATATGGGTGGCGCTGCTACATTGGCAGGCTCATTAGCACTTGCTATTACGCGTGGTCTGCAAAAACGTGTGAAAATGTTCCTGTGTATGGCTGACAACATGGTGAGCAGTAATGCATTTAAATTAGGCGATATTATTCGTTACCGTAATGGTAAGTCGGTCGAAATTATGAATACCGATGCAGAAGGTCGTTTAGTGCTGGCAGATGGTTTGATTGATGCGAGCAAAGAGAAACCGACACTGATTATTGATGCAGCAACATTAACGGGTGCGGCGAAAACGGCGGTAGGGGGGGATTATCATTCAGTATTGAGCTATGACGATAAATTAGTCTCTGAATTAATGGCTTCTTCAGATGCAGAATATGAATTGTTCTGGCGTCTGCCTTTAGCCGAATTCCATCGCCAACAATTACCATCAGGTTTTGCGGATTTAAATAATATTGCTGCGCCATCTCATACCGCAGGTGCAAGTACAGCCGCCGCATTCCTATCATATTTTGTTGAAAACTATCGCCAAAATTGGGTACATATTGACTGTTCAGCTACTTACCGTAAATCGCCAGTTAGTCTTTGGGCTGAAGGTGCAACCGGTATTGGTGTGAGAACTATCGCCAATTTATTGGTTAATAAAGCAAAATAATTTATTTTTATTTGCAATCAAGGCACGGAAAATTGACTTTTCGTGCCTCTTTTTTACCTGAGATAAATTAAGGGTATAATAAGCCGATACGTTTTTAACTATGTAGGGGATAGGTAATGTCGCAGCAGTCGAATAATAAAAAACCAGATTCAGAAAGTAACGTAGAATATTCCGAGCTAACTGTGCCAGAAGGTTCAGCATTTAAATTAAGTGTGTTAGATGAGGAGCCAAAAGAATTAACGTCAGCACTGAGTGAATTCTTTAAGCAACACAAAGTGCTTCGACGTGCCTTTATTGTTTCGGCGGTGGAGGAGGATGAAGGGGAAGAAAGCACGATATTAATGGTAGCGCTAGAATTTGTTGCAGGCGCAGAAAATATTGAATCGATTATCCATGAGGCAGGAACTTTGGCTTGTGAATATTTAGATGATGAAGAATCTATTGATTTTTGCTTAGTTAATGAAGAAGAAAAAGGGGTGAGTCATTTCATTACTCAGCATGTTGCCCCATTCTATCAGCGTCGCTTAGGCAGTTTTTTACGTGACACGATCCCAATAAAAAATACCTAATGATATGGGCCATCGTTAAAGTTGTCTGTTTAGTGGGGAAATATGTTTTCCCACTCGCAAATGAAATATTGCTAATTAATTAAACTGATATTCGACTTTCTATTTATAAAAAATCCCACTTTAATTCTCTTTTTGCCAACCTTTCTTTTTTCCGTTTTGTCTGATAGGTGTTTTTATTCCATTCTGTTAAATTATGTAACATTGGTAATTACGTATATTGATATTTCCTTAAAGGTTCAAACTGCCGGTTTGAGCTGAACGAACATAATAATTTTAACTAATTAAAGGATGGGACGGTAATGAATCAACAATCAAGTTGGGCTTCATTGGCGGGTCTAAGAACTAAAAAGCGTTATATTGCATTAGCCTTAGCGTCTGTTCTAGCGCTAGCAGGTTGTGATAATACAGAAGAGACAACCGAAAAAGAGACCAAAGTCACCTCGACAACTGCTGAAAATCAAACCAAAACAGCGCCTATTGCAGAACAAAAGAAAGCAGTACCTAAGCTTTCCACTGAAGAAATGGTGAAAAAATACGCAGGGAAAGATCTCGAAATTTTGGATGCTTCTGAGCTGCAACTTGATGGCGCAAGTGCCATGGTGGTTACATTCTCTGTTCCAATTGAACCTAATCAAAATTTTGGTCAATTTTTAAATTTGGTTGATGTGAAATCAGGCAAGCTGGACGGTGATTGGGAGCTTTCTGATAATCAACTGGAACTGCGCTTTCGCCACTTACCTCCATCAAAAGAATTAAATTTATCGGTCACGCCGGGTATTAAGGCTGTGAATGAACGTACCATCGCGGCAAGTTTTGATAAAAAATTCCAAACAGCACAAATTATTCCAACAGTCGGTTTTGCGAGTAAAGGCTCTTTGCTGCCAAGCAAGGTAGCGCAAGGCTTGCCGGTTATCGCCCTCAATGTAGACAAGGTGGATGTAAATTTCTTCCGTGTTGATGAAAAACAGCTTCCGCAATTTTTAGCCACTTGGCAATACCGTAGTAATTACGAATATTGGTATTCCGAAGAGTTTCTCGACAAAGTTGAACTGGCCTATACCGGGCGTTTTGACCTGAACCCAGATAAAAACACTCGCCAAACGGTGCTATTACCCCTTAAAGACATTAAAGAATTACAACAAGATGGCGTCTATTTAGCCATTATGGAAAAGGCGGGTAGCTACAGTTATCAATTCCCTGCAACCGTATTTACCCTCAGTGATATCGGGGTTTCATTACACAGCTATCAAGACCGAGTCGATATTTTCACGCAATCATTGGCGAAAGGTTCGGCGATTAAAGGGGTTGAGCTGCGTATTCTCGATGAGAAAGGGCAATTGGTCACTAAAGGCACAACCGATGGCGATGGTCATGCACAACTGGATAAATTAGCGGGTGGAAAATTATTACTGGCAACCCATGAAGGGCAAACCAGTATGATTGACCTCACGCAGCCCGCACTCGATTTATCCGAATTTGATATTTCAGGCCCTGCAGGTTTTGCAAAACAGTTCTTTGTCTTTGGCCCTCGCGACCTTTATCGACCAGGTGAATTATTATTGGTAAATGGTTTGCTGCGTGATGGTGATGGTAATCCCGTTAAAACTCAGCCCGTTAAAGTGGATGTATTAAAAACAGATGGGCAGGTGGTTAGAAGTTTTGTTTGGCAACCGCAAGAAAATCAAGATGGTTTATATCAATATCAATTTGAAATTCCTAAAAATGCCGAAACCGGTGGTTGGTCACTGCGTTTTGATTTAGGAGATGGCTCGCCGCAACGTTACTACAAGTTTAATGTTGAAGATTTCATGCCTGAGCGCATGGCGTTGGATATTACCTCTAGCGACAAACCTATTTTAAATACCGAATCCGTTGATTTCGATATTAAAGGTCGCTACTTATACGGTGCACCAGCGGCAAGTAATGAATTGCAAGGCCAAGTCTTGCTTAAGGCTAACCGTGAAGCGGTGGCTAAATTACCGGGTTTTGAATTTGGCTTAGTCAGTGAAGAAGGTTTACCACGTAAACTGGATGAATTTGATTTAACGCTGAATGATAATGGCGAAACGGTGATTTCATTGCCTAAAAGCAATTGGGAATCAACGCGCTCACCTATTTCTGCTGTACTGCAAGCCAGTCTTTTAGAGGCAGGTGGTCGTCCGGTCACGCGTCGTGCTGAACAAGCTATTTGGCCAGCCGATAAACTGGTGGGTATTCGCCCATTATTTGCCAAAAAAGAAATGTATGACTACCGCACAGACCGTTATGTGAAACGTCATAATGTGGATTCAAATTCATTAGCTGAATTCGAATTGGTCATGGCGGATGCAGCCGGTAATAAATTAGCGGCTGAAAATTTAACTGCGCGCTTAGTGTACGAGCGTCGAGACTACTATTGGAGTTGGTCTGAAAGCAGTGGTTGGTCATCAAACTATGATCAAAAAGATTTGGTTATGGCAAATGAAAATATTGCCATTGCTAAAGACGGTACGGCAAAAATTTCTTTCCCTGTGGATTGGGGCTCATTTCGTTTAGAAGTTTTAAACCCAGAAAATCAATTAGTCACCAGTATTCAGTTCTGGGCGGGATACTCATGGCAAGATAATACTGGCGGGAGCGGATCTGTTCGCCCTGATCAAGTCAAATTAAGCTTGAACAAACCGGCTTATTTACCGGGTGAAAAAGCAAAAGTACATATCGAATCACCGAAAGCAGGTAAAGGTTATATTCTGCTGGAGTCAAGTAATGGGCCGTTATGGTGGCAGGAAATTGATGTGCCTGAAAAAGGCTTAGATGTTGAAATTCCTGTTAATAAAGAGTGGGCTCGGCATGATTTATATCTCTCTACAGTGGTTGTGCGACCGGGGGATGATTCAAAAGAAGCGATAGTAAAACGTGCGGTAGGGGTGTTACATCTGCCAATAGCGGATGAAAACCGTAAAATTGCTTTGGCATTAACCTCACCAAACAAAATGCGTCCAAACCAAGACCTGACTGTGAAAATTAAGGCGACTTCACAAGAGGGTAAACCATTACCTGAAAAAGTGAATGTATTACTTTCTGCGGTCGATACTGGTGTATTGAATATCACTGATTTTAAAACCCCGGATCCGTATGATGCCTTTTTTGGTCGTAAACGTTATAGCGTTGACCAATATGATGTTTATGGGCATTTGATTGAAGGGCAAGGCAAGATAGCCAATTTACGTTTTGGTGGTGATAGTGAAGATGCCGCATTAGAACGTGGCGGGATGAAGCCACTGACTGAAGTACAAATCATTGCGCAGCAAGCACAGCCAGTGACTTTAGATAAAAATGGTGAAGGCGAAATCACCTTAGCAATTCCTGATTTTAATGGTGAATTGCGTTTGATGGCACAAGCTTGGAATGAAAAAGACTTTGGTCATGCAGACAGTAAAGTGGTTGTTGCAGCACCGTTAGTGACTCAAATGTCAATGCCACGCTTTATGGCGGGGGGGGATAAGTCCTATTTTGCCCTTGATCTGACCAACATGACCGACAATACGCAAAATGTAACCGTTAACTTTAAAGCGACAGGCATGGTCAAACTTGATGGTGTGACGAGTCGTGAAGTTGAGCTACAAAAAGGTAAACGTACAACCTTAACTCTACCGGTTAAAGCAGATTATGGCTTTGGTGAAGGAGAGGTATCGATGACCATTAACGGCGTACAAGTTAAAGGTGAAGTGGAAAAAGAGTACAATAACAGTTGGAAAGTCGGGGTTCGTCCTGCTCAACCTGCTGAAACAATCTCTTTTGCTACCGCAATTGAGCCGGGAACATCATGGTCACTACCTGTTAACCAAATTGCGGGATTGCAGCCGGATACGATAGAAGGCCAAGTACTATTAACCAGCCGTCCGCCATTGCAAATTTCGCGTTATATCAGAGAATTATTTGCTTATCCATACGGCTGTCTTGAGCAAACGATCAGTGGATTATATCCATCCCTATTCTCAACCCAAGCAGAGTTGAAAAAACTTGGGATTAACACGCAAACAGATGCAGATCGTCATAAAGCTATCGAAGTGGGGATCCCGCACTTATTAAGTATGCAACGTGGGGATGGTGGTTTCTCTTTATGGGATAGAAATGGTCGTGAAGAGTTCTGGTTAACCGCTTATGCCGCTGATTTCTTGAATAAAGCCAATCAGCGAGGCTTTACGGTTCCACAAGATGCAATCAATAATGCCAATACGCGCTTACTGAGTTACTTGCAAGATGCTAACCAAATTAATTATCCGTATACGGATAACCAAGCCGGGGCGCGTTTTGCGACACAAGCTTATGCAGGTTTGGTCTTAGCAACACAACAAAAAGCACCATTAGGCGCACTGCGTCAGCTTTATGGTCAAAGCAGTAATGCCACCAGTGGTTTACCGTTAGTGCAATTAGGCGTCGCACTTAATTTGATGGGCGATAAAGCACGTGGTGAAAGTGCCATTATTGATGGCATGAAAAAACAACGTGGGCGTTATAGCTATGTGGGTGATTACGGCTCAATTATTCGTGATGATGCCATGATTGTGGCATTACTCAACGAATACAATTTGATGCCGAAATCTCGCGATCAAAAACTGCAAACATTATCGAATAACCTAACGTCGCAGCGTTATTTCTCAACACAGGAAAGCAACGCCCTTTATTTAGCGGGTCGCTATTATGTTAATGAGACAGAAGAACCATGGAAAGCGTTAATCAATGGTCAAGAGCCGCCAATGGTTTCTGATAAACCTATCAGCGAATTTTTAACCAAAGCGCAAATCCAAAATGGTTATAGTATCGAAAATAGTGGCACAAATACCTTGTATACACGCTTAAACGTTGTCGGTTATCCGCAAAGTTCACCAAAACCGATGTCGAATGTATTAAGTGTCATGCGTAGTTACTATGATATGAAGGGTAACCCCATTACACTGGATAGATTAAGAAGCGGTGAAATGGTCGTGGTGAAGTTGGATGTCAATGCAACTCAAGCTGTTCCTGATGCACTGGTGGTTGATTTGTTACCAGCAGGTTTAGAGTTAGAAAATCAAAATCTGGCGAATAGCAGTGCAAACCTCAGTGAATCAGCACCTAATCTGCAAGAGATGATTGATGATATGCAGCAGTCACAAATTCGTCATATGGAATATCGTGATGATCGATTTGTTGCCGCTGTTGAAGTTCAGCAATATAAACCCACTACATTGGTTTACTTAGCACGAGCAGTGACACCGGGTGTGTATAGCATTCCTGTTCCTCAAGTGGAATCTATGTATGTTCCTGAATGGCGCTCAACGGGTTATTCAGAAGGTCAATTAGAAATCGTTAAATAGTTGTCTAATTAAGCCATTAAACCAAGAGAGGGAAAAGCCATGTTTTTCCCTCTTTTTTCGCAATCAAAGTCATGAATGATAACTCGCGGTATGTTTACGAATGAAAAAATGGTTACGTCGAACAGGGTGGTCACTGCTATTCCTAGCTGTATTTTTGCCGTTATTATTTTTAGCGGCAGATAAAATTTGGCCATTGCCAATTAAACAGGTAGAGATGGCTAGAACGGTTGTCGCGGCAGACGGGACCCCCCTTTGGCGTTTTGCTGATAAAGAAGGTATTTGGCGGTTCCCGGTTAAATTGGATGAGGTATCTCCTGAGTTTATTGAAGCCTTATTAACTTACGAAGACCGCCATTTTTATCGTCATCCGGGTGTTAACCCATTTTCCTTAGTGAGAGCAACAGGGCAGTTTATTCGCTCGGGGCGTATTGTCTCTGGGGGGAGTACCATTTCGATGCAGGTTGCTAGACTCGTCGATCCCCACAGTCGAACACTGGGGGGAAAATTAAAGCAATTATGGCGTACTGCACAACTTGAATATCATTATTCGAAAGATGAGATACTCGAGATGTATCTTAATCGAGCGCCTTATGGCGGAACCATTGAAGGGATCGGCGCGGCAAGTTGGGTTTACCTCAATAAGTCTCCCGCAAAATTGACGGCCAGTGAAGCGGCATTATTTGCTGTTTTACCCCAAGCACCAAGCCGTTTAAGACCCGACCGCTATCCAGAGCGTGCACAAGCAGCTCGCGATAAAGTATTAGATAGGCTGGTGGAATACCAAGTTTGGAGTGCGGAAAAAGTTGATGATATCAAGCAAGAGCAAATTTGGTTAGCGCCCCGTAAAAATCCACATTCAGCCCCTTTATTGGCACGTAGAGTGGTAAAAGAGAGTCAAGATTCGATTATTGAAACGACGATTGATGCCAGTTTGCAAAGTCAATTGGAAGATATGGCATTAAATTGGAAAAACCAGCTACCAAAGCAAACCTCTCTTGGCATATTGGTTGTTGATCATACCGATATGAGTGTAAAAGCCTATATTGGCTCAATTGATTTTCAAGATGATAGTCGATTTGGCCATGTGGATATGATCCATGCATGGCGCTCACCGGGGTCAACACTTAAACCGTTTTTATATGCTTTAGCGATGGATGATGGACTTATTCATGCTGAATCTTTGTTGCAAGATGTACCGAGACGATTTAATGACTATCGGCCCGGTAACTTCGACAGTGGATTTAATGGGCCTGTTAGTGTCAGTGATGCTTTAGTACGCTCACTTAATCTACCGGTGGTACAACTGCTGGACACCTACGGGAGTAAACGCTTTACCGCACAATTACGTAATGTTGGCACTGAGCTACGTTTCCCTGTGGGGAGTGAGCCCAATTTATCACTCATATTGGGAGGAACAGCAACGCGGATGGATGATTTGGTTTCTGCCTATAGTGCATTTGCGCGTCAAGGTAAGGTCTCGCCGTTGCGCTTTAAACCCACTGATATATTACGTGATAGAGCATTGATGTCTCCCGGCGCAGCATGGATTGTACGACGTATTATGGGGGGCGAAGCAAGACCGGCTCCTGATGCTAATTTATCGGGTCAAATTAACTTAGCATGGAAAACCGGCACAAGTTATGGCTATCGTGATGCATGGGCGATAGGGGTCAACCCGCGTTATACTATCGGTGTTTGGGTTGGTAGGCCGGATGCAACTCCAGTAGCGGGGCAGTTTGGTTTCGCCACCGCAATTCCCATTATGAATCAAATCAATAATCTGTTGCTAACACGAATTTATCAGTCTCACGAGCCATTACCCAAAGACACCAAACCCGCGAGTGTTAGTCAAGCGGTTATTTGCTGGCCGGGGGGGACCGCGTTATTAAAGGATGACAATAATTGTCGCCAGCGTCGCTTAAGTTGGATTTTGGATAATACGATCCCACCAACATTAATGGCGAGAGATCAAGAATCGTTACTGGGACTGAGACAAAAAATCTGGGTTAACGAACAAGGATTACAAGTTGCCGCTGACTGCCCAAATGCGCAGGAAAAAGAAGTTCACCTTTGGCCTATAACCGTTGAATCATGGCTGCCTTCGAGTGAGAAGCGTGAAAATAGATTGCCTAAAGCCGATACGGTTTGCCCACCATTAAAACTCGAAATGCCGCCATTATTGATTTCAGGGATCCGTGAAGGTGAAGTTCTTCAGCGCTTACCGGGAAAAACAGCATTAGATTTGCGATTAGTTACACAGGGGGGGCAAGGACAGAAATGGTGGTTCCTCAATGGTGAGCAAATCAGTGATACTGAGCAAAATGGCAGCATTTTATTGACTCTGGACAAGAGTGGCCGCTACCAAATTTCAGTTTTAGATTTGAGTGGACAAGTCACAGCGGTGAACTTTAGGGTTAAGTAGCAAACAAAAAGTGTGACTGAGTCAAAAAAATAGTTTTTTTTGCTATAAAAAGTTTAACAAAATGTTGATGTAACTGTAGGAAATTGTAATCGTAGCCCCTATAATCAACGCCTTATTTTTCTGATCGCTAAAATCAGAAATAGAAACACCATTAAAACTATAACAGACACCTATCTCCGGCTTCTTTAATAGGGAATAAACGAGTAAAGGTAAAGTTAATCGCTAAGAGGTTATTTATGACGGTTCAACGTACATTTTCAATTATTAAACCAAACGCAGTTAAGAAAAACGCAATTGGTGCAATTTATCACCGTTTCGAGAGCGCAGGCTTCTCAATCCTTGCGGCTAAAATGCTGCATTTGACTCGTGAACAAGCTGAAGGTTTTTACGCTGAACACAAAGGCCGTCCTTTCTTTGAAGGTCTGGTTGAATTTATGACGTCAGGCCCAATCATGCTGCAAGTCCTTGAAGGTGAAAATGCAGTTCAACGTCACCGCGACCTGATGGGTGCAACTAACCCAGACAACGCATTAGCGGGTACTTTACGTGCTGACTATGCAGACAGCTTCACTGAAAACGCCGTTCACGGTTCAGATTCTGAAGAATCTGCTGCACGTGAAATCGCGTATTTTTTCGCTGAAGATGAAGTTTGCCCACGCTAATCGACTTTTAATAATGCATTAGCATTATGATTATAAAGTTTGTACAATGCGATGCCCTGTTAGTATATTAATATTAACAGGGCTATTTTATACTCGTCGTACTTCAAGTTAATAACTGAATTATCCATAACTATTGTTTGTGATAAAAACATAGTTTTCTATTTTATGTCATGCTACTAGCATCGCCGAAAGTGTAACAACGAGGCACACAATGTCCGAAATGAATCAAAATGCACAATGTGCAACTTCTTCTGCTATTTCCGTCACGCCAGAAAATAATAATCAAAAAGTTAATCTACTGGATTTAAATCGTAAGCAAATGCGTGAATTTTTCGCCCAAATGGGGGAGAAACCCTTCAGAGCCGATCAGGTGATGAAATGGATTTACCACTATTGCTATGACGACTTTGATCAAATGACGGATATCAATAAAGTCCTCAGAACAAAGCTCAAAGAAATTGCAGAGATTCGAGCGCCAGAAGTATCAGAAGAACAGCGCTCATCAGATGGCACGATTAAGTGGGCGATTAGCGTTGGTGATCAACAGGTTGAAACGGTTTATATCCCTGAAGCGGATCGCGCAACTTTATGTGTATCATCCCAAGTTGGTTGTGCGCTGGAGTGCACATTTTGCTCAACGGCGCAGCAAGGTTTCAATCGTAATTTACGTGTATCTGAAATTATTGGTCAGGTATGGCGCGCCGCTAAAATTATAGGCTCGTTAAAATCGAGTGGTCGCCGCCCAATCACTAACGTCGTCATGATGGGAATGGGTGAACCTCTACTGAACTTAAACAACGTTGTTCCTGCAATGGAAATCATGTTGGATGACTTTGGTTTTGGGCTTTCTAAGCGCCGAGTGACGATTTCAACCTCGGGTGTAGTGCCTGCGTTAGATAAACTTGGTGATATGATCGATGTGGCATTAGCGATATCACTGCATGCACCCACAGATGATGTACGTGATGAACTTGTTCCTATCAATAAAAAATACAATATTGAAACTTTCCTTAATAGTGTTAATGGTTATTTAAGTAAATCGAATGCAAATGCAGGGCGTGTAACTGTTGAATATGTCATGCTTGACCACGTTAATGATAGTGTCGAGCAAGCACATCAGCTTGCCGAGTGTTTAAAAAACACACCAAGTAAAATTAATTTAATTCCATGGAATCCCTTCCCTGGCGCGCCATACGGCCGTAGTTCTAACAGTCGAATCGACCGTTTCTCTAAAGTGCTGATGGAATATGGTTTTACGACGATTGTGCGTAAGACTCGCGGCGATGATATTGACGCTGCTTGCGGGCAACTCGCTGGGGACGTGATCGATAGAACAAAACGCACCTTGAAAAAACGCCTTGCAGGGGAACCTATTCAAGTAAAAACAGTCTGATTAATTGATAATCTCAAATCAGTGAGTTAGGTTATAATTCGGGGCGTTTTATGGTTAGGCAAAACGCCTTTGTTCACCTACAATAGTGAGTAGCAGCAATAAGATAAATTTAATTGTTGCTTCAAAGCTATGATAAATTATGACGAATAAAGCAGAGCAATGTTTGCTTTATATTTCTTTAACTTGAAAATAGTGTTGCCAGCAAATGACTATCGAAAACAATACCGAGCAAGCCAATGTCACTGTAGGAAAAATATTATCTCAAGCACGAGAGCGCATGGGATTGACGCAAGAGGCGGTCGCTGAGCGACTTTGTCTCAAAGTTAGTACGGTAAAAGAGATAGAACAAGATATTCATCCAGCTGGTGTAGAGCCTACATTTTTACGTGGATATATACGTTTATATGCACGCATGGTCAGTGTACCTGAAAGCGAAATCCAAACTTTCTTAAAAACAGATCAGCCTCTACAACCTTCTAATGTTTCGCCAATGCAAAGTTATTCCCTTGGAAAAAAACGGAAAAAACGAGAAGGCTGGTTAATGAAGCTTACTTGGCTGATTGTTGTTGTCCTAATTGCAATGGTCGGTGTTTGGTGGTGGCAAGATTATAATGCGCAAAAAGATGAATTAAATACGATGGCAAGCCAGAGTGATTTAATTTTATCTCAGCAAGGTAATAATGCGAATTCCGTTGATTTATCGAATACAACAGAAAATACGCCGCCTTCAAGTAATGAGACTGCAAATGCTGCACCAGCTGCTCAGGCACAAGATCAGCTATTAAATATCGACGAGCCAGAAGCCCAACCTGTTAGAACTGTGCCGTTACCAAATGCACAGCCATCTTCAACGGCAATTAACAGAAGTGAATCAACTGATTCAAATGAAACTCCACCGGCAAGTGCAAGTGCGTTAGTCTTGAATTTTTCAGGCCAATGCTGGTTGGAAATTCGCGATGCGAATAATAAGATTTTATTTAGCGGCATGAAAAATAATGGCGATAAATTAGAATTAGATGGTGCGCTTCCTTACCGCTTAAACATTGGTGCGCCTGCGAATGTGGCTGTGCAGTTTCAAGGTAATGCGGTTGATTTAAGCCGTTTTATCAAAGCTAAACGTTCAGCAAAATTACAACTGCCATAAGCATCAGTGGCATAACGAATTAGTGGAAGCAAACTATATCCTAAACCTCATTTATGATAGTTTATAGTTTGCTTTCTTGTGTATAGTGGAATACGTAAAAAACAATGTACATACACTATACCAAGGTATTAAAGGGCACAGGGATGTCCGGAGAATTAAAGAAAAATGCATAACGAATCACCGATAATAAGACGTAAATCCACTCGTATTTATGTAGGTAACGTGCCTATTGGCGATGGCGCACCTATCGCTGTTCAATCAATGACTAATACCCTCACAACGGATGTCGATGCTACCGTTCGTCAGATTAAAGCGCTTGAGCGTGTTGGTGCTGATATTGTTCGCGTTTCTGTTCCAACAATGGATGCGGCTGAGGCATTTAAATTAATCAAACAGCAAGTGAATGTACCGCTGGTAGCAGACATCCATTTTGACTATCGTATCGCACTTAAAGTGGCAGAATATGGCGTCGATTGCCTACGCATTAATCCAGGTAATATCGGCAATGAAGAACGTATTCGCCAAGTTGTTGATTGCGCACGTCATTACAATATCCCTATCCGTATTGGGGTAAATGGCGGCTCGCTTGAAAAAGATATTCAAGAAAAATATGGTGAACCAACGCCAGAAGCATTAGTTGAATCTGCGATGCGCCATGTGGATATTCTGGATAGACTGAATTTTGACCAATTCAAAATCAGTGTAAAAGCCTCGGATGTTTTTTTAGCGGTCGGTTCTTATCGGCTTTTAGCCAAAAAAATCGATCAGCCTTTGCACCTTGGTATCACTGAAGCGGGTGGCGCACGTGCGGGCTCTGTAAAATCAGCAGTTGGCCTTGGTTTGTTACTGTCTGAGGGGATCGGTGATACGCTGCGTATCTCATTAGCGGCTGACCCAGTTGAAGAAATCAAAGTTGGTTTTGATATTTTAAAATCGTTGCGAATTCGCTCTCGTGGAATTAACTTTATTGCTTGTCCAACTTGTTCGCGCCAAGAGTTTGATGTTATTGGCACAGTGAATGCGTTAGAGCAACGTTTAGAAGATATTATCACGCCAATGGATATTTCTATTATTGGTTGTGTCGTTAATGGCCCTGGCGAAGCAGAAGTCTCAACATTGGGTGTGACGGGTGCTAGAGCGAAGAGCGGTTTCTACGAGGATGGTATTCGCCAAAAAGAGCGCTTTGATAATAATAATATTATCGATCAGCTTGAAGCCAAAATTCGTGCGAAAGCCGCGATGCTTGATGAAGATAATCGAATTAAAGTCAATCAATTAGAAAAATAATTGGACTAGTGGCGTAATTAAACGGTTAATCCGTGATTGATGATGTTAATAAGCATCAAACTTTTTTAAATTAGGCGTTGAAAGACTTAATTGGCAGAATAATCCCGATTACAGCGCCTAATTACAGTTTGTTGATTGAATCTGATAACATTTCGCTCTTATAATCGAACTAATGTAATTTTGAAAATAGAGAAATAAAGTGGGAAAAAATATCCAAGCCATTCGCGGAATGAATGATTACTTGCCGTCTGATACCAGAGTATGGCAAAAAATCGAAGCAACATTGAAAAACATTTTACAGGGTTATGGTTTTAGTGAAATTCGTACCCCGATTGTAGAGCAGACCCCGTTATTTCGCAGAGCTATTGGTGAAGTTACCGATGTTGTTGAAAAAGAAATGTATACCTTCAACGACCGTAACGATGAAAGCTTGACTTTGCGCCCAGAAAATACGGCGGGTTGTGTGCGTGCCGGTATTGAGCATGGTTTGCTGTACAATCAGGAACAGCGTTTATGGTATTTAGGCCCCATGTTCCGCTATGAACGCCCACAGAAAGGTCGTTACCGTCAATTTCACCAATTAGGTGCTGAAGTTTTTGGTTTAGCGGGTCCCGATATTGATGCTGAAGTTATTTTGATGACGGCACGTTGGTGGAAAGCCTTAGGGATTAGTGAGCATGTGACATTAGAACTGAATTCTATTGGTTCTTTGGACGCTCGTGCAAACTACCGTGATGCACTGGTGGCGTTCCTGGAACAGCATAAAGAGACGCTAGACGAAGACTGTAAACGTCGTATGTACACGAATCCGCTTCGGGTGCTCGATTCAAAAAATCAAGATGTTCAAGCGTTGTTAAATGACGCGCCTAAATTATTTGATTATCTGGATCAGGAATCGAGAGAGCATTTTGATGGCTTATGTAAGCTACTTGATATTGCTGGTATTCAATATCGTGTCAACCAGCGTTTAGTTCGCGGTTTAGATTACTACAATCGTACGGTGTTCGAATGGGTGACAACTGCATTAGGATCACAAGGTACAGTCTGTGCTGGTGGTCGTTATGATGGCCTGGTTGAGCAACTTGGTGGACGTGCAACACCCGCAGTGGGTTTTGCTATGGGCATGGAGCGTATGGTTCTACTGGTACAAGAGGTTAACCCTGAATTCACTGCTGATACTTCTGTTGCGGATGTTTACCTCGCTTCATTTGGCGAAAATAGCCAGCAAGCAGCGCTGTTAGTGGCAGAAAAAGTACGTGATGAATTACCAACGCTACGTTTAATGACTAATCACGGCGGCGGCAACTTCAAAAAACAGCTTGCAAGGGCTGACAAACAAGGCGCTAAAATCGCCCTGATTTTGGGTGAAGACGAGATTCAAAACAGCCAAGTGACTATTAAAGATTTGCGTACTGGGGCACAAGAAACTATTTCACAGCAACTAATGGCATCACGTTTAGCTGAGCTGTTAGGTTAAGGAGAGACAAGTGGAAGTCTATACAAACGAGAATGATCAAGTTGAAGCAGTCAAACGCTTTTTTGCTAACAATGGTGTTGCATTAGTCGTTGGGTTAGTCATTGGTGTTGGTGGTGTATTTGGCTGGAACTATTGGCAGTCACATAAAACTAACGTACTGCAAGAAAGTGCGCAGAAGTATGAAAATGTGAGTGCTCAATTACGTTCAGGCTCAGTCCAAAGTATTGAAGCTGCACAGAAATTCGTAGTAGAAACTGACGATGTTTATAGCGCGATGATGGGGCTTGAACTCGCACAAATTTCGGTTGATAAAGGTGAGTTAGCGAATGCAGAAAAAGCATTAACTGACGCTTTACCTAAAGCAAAAACTGCAGATATGCAGGATTTGATTAATTTTCGTTTAGCAAGAGTTCAACTTGCCGAAGGCAAGGCAGATGAAGCGATTGCTTCTGTAGCAAATATCAAAAGTCAGTCATGGCAAGCTGCGGCACAGGATGTTCGAGGTGACGCCTTACTCCATAAGGGTGATAAAGCTGGCGCAAAAGCAGCCTATACTCAGGGGTTAGAAAGTGAAGGTTCTCAAGCTCTCAGAGGTATTTTAACTCTGAAATTGAACAACGTATCTAATTCATAAAGAAGAAAGGAAACGACAAACATGCAGTTGCGCAAAACTCTTTTGATAGGCCTCGTCGCTTCAGCTTTACTTGCCGGTTGTTCTAGCGAAACTGATTCTATTATTATGGCTCCGTTACCTCAGGTTGAAAATCAATTCACCCCATCAATTGTTTGGGACAAATCAGTTGGTAATGGGGTTGATCAATTTTATTCTGAATTGTCCCCTGCGTGGGACGGCACAATGGTATATGCCGCAGATCGTAAAGGTCTAGTTAAAGCATTAGAGCTTGATAGTGGTAAAGAAATTTGGTCTGTCGACCTTTCTAAGCGTACCGGTTTTCTGTCGGCTAATTTATCTGCGCTACTTTCGGGCGGTTTAACCATTTCAGATGATAAAATTTTTATCGGAACTGAGCGCGGAACAGTCATTGCGTTAAATAAAGAAGATGGCCAAGTTGCTTGGGATGTTGAAGTTGCTGGTGAAGCACTGTCTAAACCGATTGTGAGTAATGATCTCGTTATGGTTCATACTAGCAATGGTCAGCTTCAAGCACTCGATATGAATAGCGGTGAAATTAAATGGACAGTGAATATGGATACACCATCATTGTCCTTACGTGGTGAATCCGCGCCAAGCGTCGCTTTTGGTGCTGCGATTGTGGGAGGGGATAACGGCCGAGTGAGTGCTGTTTTACTTTCACAGGGCCAGTTAATTTGGCAACAACGTATCTCTCAAGTAACCAGCTCAACTGAAATCGGTCGTTTAGATGATGTTGACATGACACCAATTATTGATGACGGTAAAGTTTATGCCATCGCTTATAATGGTACACTCGCTGCATTGGATATGCGTTCAGGCCAAATTTTGTGGAAACGCGAATTAGGTTCAGTCAGTGATATGGTACTTTCAGGTGAAAATCTGTATCTTGTTGACCAAAATGACCGTGTATTATCCATTCGTAAGAGTGACGGTGTGACCTTATGGACACAAGAAGAATTGCTAAACCGTGGTCTATCAGCACCAGAAATGTTTAACGGTTATTTAGTTGTGGGTGACAAAGAAGGTTATCTACACTGGTTAGATATGGCGACGGGGGGCTTCGTTGCTCAGAATAAATTAAATAGTTCTGGCATCCATAGTCGTCCTGTTGTTGCTAGCGATAAATTGATGGTACAGACAAGAAACGGAACTGTTTATCTATTAACACGTTAATTTCCTGACAAGCTGCAAATTTATCGATAAAATTAACGGTTCCTGACACTAGGAGCCGTTTCGTTTTTTTGTTTTCTGAGTAAGCTGATGTTTAAGCCTCAGAATTCTTTTAGTTAATTAAAGTTGTGAGGCATCTAAGAATGATACCCGTCGTAGCGCTGGTTGGGCGTCCAAACGTAGGAAAATCCACGTTATTTAACCGATTAACCCGTACCCGTGACGCACTTGTAGCGGACTTTCCCGGTCTGACCCGTGATCGTAAATATGGTCGTGCTGAAGTTGAAGGGCATGAATTTATTATTATCGACACGGGTGGTATCGATGGTACAGAAGAGGGTGTAGAAACCCACATGGCTGCACAATCTTTACAAGCTATCGAAGAAGCGGATGTCGTGCTGTTCATGGTCGATGCTCGAGCAGGATTAATGCCTGCAGATGAGGGTATCGCCAAGCACTTACGTAGTAGTAAGAAAAAAACTTATCTTGTGGCAAATAAAACAGATGGTATTGATGCTAATACCGTTATTGGTGATTTTTATTCTTTAGGCCTTGGTGAGATTTATTCTATTGCCGCTTCTCACGGCCGTGGTGTAACACAGTTAATTGAGCATTCACTGAAGCCTTTCATTGAAACTGAAGATGAAGAAGTTGAGCTGACTGACGAAGAAGCCAATGCCGCATATTGGGCTGAAATAGAAGCGCAAAATGAGCTTGCCGAAGAGGAAGAAGACGATTTCGACCCATCAACATTACCCATTAAACTGGCAATTGTTGGTCGTCCTAATGTCGGTAAATCAACGCTTACTAACCGTATTTTAGGTGAAGATCGCGTTATTGTATTTGATATGCCAGGCACCACTCGCGATAGCATCTACATTCCAATGGAACGTGATGAGCGAGAATATATTCTAATTGATACTGCGGGTGTGCGTAAGCGCGGTAAGGTCACTGAAACCGTTGAAAAATTCTCAGTAATTAAAACATTACAAGCGATCGAAGATGCAAACGTTGTATTGTTAGTTATTGATGCACGAGAAGGTATTTCCGACCAAGATTTATCATTATTGGGCTTTATTCTTAATGCAGGGCGCTCTTTAGTGATAGCCGTCAATAAATGGGATGGCATGAAGCCTGAAGACCGTGATCATGTGAAAGATATGCTTGAGCTGCGTCTTGGTTTTGTCGATTTTGCGCGTATTCATTTTATTTCCGCATTACATGGTAGTGGTGTTGGTAATTTATTTGAATCAGTACAAGAAGCCTATGGGTCAGCAACCCGTCGAGTGGGGACCGCATTATTAACGCGTATTATGAAAATGGCGGAAGATGAGCATCAACCACCACTTATTCGTGGTCGCCGCGTGAAAATGAAATATGCTCATGCGGGGGGACATAACCCTCCAATCGTTGTGATCCACGGTAACCAAGTAACGGATTTACCGGATAGTTATAAACGTTACTTGATGAATTATTTCCGTCGCTCTTTAAATGTAATGGGGACACCAATCCGCATTCAATTTAAAGAAGGGGAAAATCCTTATGCTGATAAGAAAAATAAACTGACGGCAACTCAGTTGCGTAAACGTAAACGTTTGATGCAGCATATGAAAAAGCGTTAATTATAAAAGCAGACACTAAAATTAAATGGAATTTTGGTGAGCTTTAAAAAAGCCGTAGCAGGTTAATCATGTTACGGCTTTTTACTATATTGAAAAATGTTGATGAGAAGCCGTGTTCATTAAAGCAGTTGTTTACAGGAACGCATGTTTATAGGTATTTATCTCTATGATGCCAATGATTGAGGGAAATTATGGAAATCAAATCTTCCACACGTCTTAATAAATATATTAGTGAGAGCGGTATTTGCTCAAGGCGCGATGCTGACCGTTACATAGAACAAGGCAATGTTTTTATTAATGGTAAGCGTGCAGGCATTGGTGATCAAGTATTCAGTGGCGATGTTGTCAAAGTCAATGGACAATTGATTGAACCGCGTGATGAAGATGATTTAGTGTTGATTGCACTGAATAAACCTGTTGGTATTGTGAGTACAACAGAAAGTGGTGAGAAAGATAATATCGTTGATTACGTGAATCACAGTACGCGTATATTTCCTATTGGTCGGTTAGATAAAGACTCTCAGGGGCTTATTTTCCTGACAAATCATGGCGATCTGGTGAATAAAATTTTGCGTGCAGGTAACTCTCACGAAAAAGAATATATTGTTACAGTAAACAAACCCATTACCGATGATTTTATTCGTGGTATGGGAGCGGGTGTTCCTATTCTTGGTACGATGACTAAAAAGTGCAAAATTAAAAAAGAAGCACCTTTTGTGTTTCGTATTACCCTCGTTCAGGGTCTCAATCGCCAGATTCGTCGCATGTGTGAGCACTTTGGTTTTGACGTGACGAAACTTGAGCGCGTTCGTATTATGAATGTTGGTTTAACTGGGATCCCTGTGGGTGAGTGGCGTGATTTAACAGATGATGAACTTATTGAATTATTTGATTTGATTGAAAAATCCGAATCTGATGTGAAACCGAAAAAACAAGTTAAACCAAAAGTACAATCGGCAGCAAAAAGTACGGTGAAACAAGGGGCAAGTAAGCCTAAAAATAAACCTGAAACATCTTCGCGTAAGAAATTTACTGAACCTGGACGTAAAAAGAAAAAACGTTAAAGTTTGAGTGAGTTAACAATAGCGATGAGCAAGGCTGGATGAAGAGTATTTTACAAAATTCTTTTTTTGGCCTTAATTATGATTAAATTAAACCGTTATATCAAAAGTCAGCCAAAATTGAGGCCGACAATAATAGACTAACGGGTCAAACTAGTTCACATCTAAAAATAACCTGACTAAATGGATAGGCTGTTATACATCACCAACCTCTAAGCCAACATCAAGCCAGCTTTGGCGGGTTTTCATTGCAATGCTGTTATCAAACAACTTTGTCGCTGCACGAAGGGTTGCATCCGCAAATTGTCTGAAAGTTGCTGTATTTGAGACAAGCGGGTCAGATACGGCTTCAATCCAGATCTTACCGGCGACATCCCATGAATAACCACCAAGTTCACATGCTAATAAATAGAACGCTCTATTTGGTATACCAGAATTGATGTGTACACCACCATTATCAATACGAAGCGGTAGATTACGAAACTCGGACATATGACCAACTTGAGGGTCATTATTGCTGCTTGAGAAATAATAAGCGCTACCCGGTTTAACCATAGAACGCAGTGCGGGTGCTCGTACTTTATCAAGAAACAGGTTTTCACCTAATAACCAATTTGATTCATTTGCTGTTTCTTTTTGGACATATTGTTTAACCATTATGCCAAGGACATCGGCGACGGATTCATTAAGTGCGCCTGATTGAAATACATAGTCAAAATCGGCTTGGGAACTGATGAATCCATGGGCAAGTTCATGGGCGACTATGTCAATATCATTGTAGAATGGACCAAATATTTTGCCATCACCATCCCCAAAGAAAATAGCTTGAGAATTCCAAAATGCGTTGGCGTAATTCGTACCATAATGAATAACCGCATTAATATCTGCATCACAGCCAAACATTTTATCAATATTTAATTGCTCCTCAAAAAATGAACGTATCAGCCCAATTGAAGTGAAAACATGATGAGCAGGGGCATTAGGGGCAACGGTATCATCCTCTGTCATGATAATAGAGAAATCATTGTGTGCCATATGCTCATCAGTTGGAATTTCTTCACGGCGGCAAATAGGTAGGTCAGAATGATTATGTGCGTAATTTTCAATACGTTGTTGAGCATCGCGAATAAAACGACGGTACCCTTTCTCACTACATTGAGTGCTAGATAACAGTTTTTTTTGATATACCGCATCCTCATTTGAATAAGTGCGGCTTAAGATTTCGTTAATATGAAAGAGTGTGCGTTTTAGGTTTTTATTTTCAGTTTCGTTGAAAAAATTAGCAACTAAGCATGGGGGCAGTAGTGAACGACCAAGTACTTTACTCATTTATGACTCCATTTCGGGTGGGTGAAATAGAATCATAATCTGTTGTGTTCTTTTTGTAATTACTTGATAATTAATGAATTAAATTATATCTTGCTGTTTTTTGTTAGCAGATTTGTAGAACATGAGTACTATTTTATTTCATTAATTTATCTCTATAATTATTTTGGAAGCCACTCTTTACCTGAAACCAAATACTCGGTATAGAGTTTGGATTCTTCACTATTAGGCTCAGGGTGATAATCATATTCCCAGCGGACTAAAGGAGGCATAGACATTAAGATCGATTCTGTGCGACCTCCGCTTTGAAGGCCAAATAATGTGCCTCTATCCCACACCAGATTGAATTCAACATAGCGCCCACGACGATAGAGTTGGAATTGACGTTCACGCTCTCCCCATGGATGGTCACGACGTTTTTCTACAATAGGAACATAGGCTTGAAGAAAACCATTGCCAACATCACGAGTAAAATTGAAACAAGATTCAAAGCCACCTTGGTTTAGGTCATCATAGAATAAACCACCTACACCGCGTGGTTCATTGCGGTGTTTTAAAAAGAAATATTCATCACACCAGTGCTTGTATTTCGGGTAAATATCAGCACCATAAGTGGTGCAGAGATCACGTGCTACCGTGTGCCAATGCTTAACATCGTCAATAAAGCCATAAAAAGGCGTTAAATCAAAACCACCACCAAACCACCAAATGGGATCACAGCCTTCTTTTTCTGCAATAAAAAATCGTACGTTGGCATGCGTCGTTGGAATATAAGGATTAAGTGGGTGGATAACTAAGGAGACTCCCATCGCTTGGTAGCGACGACCTGCGAGTTCAGGGCGATGTGCAGAGGCTGAAGCGGGTAACTGTAAACCTTTAATATGCGAAAAATTAACCCCTGCTTGTTCGAAAATTACACCTTGAGTTAATACCCGGCTACGGCCACCACCCCCTTCGACACGTTCCCAAGTTTGTTCAAGAAAAGTTTCTTTTCCATCTAGCTCGGTTATTTTTTGACAAATATTATCTTGTAAGCTCTGAAAGAAGGCTTTTACACGGTCGATATCTGGGTAATTCATTGTTTTTTAATAAAACCATAGGTTAAAAATCATGCGTAAAGTATACCTCTTTGAGGTAAAAAAGGCATATTGAATATTGATTGTGTGGCAAAAGCAGTGATAATGGCAGGAAGCTGAGTTTAAACGGACAATTGTTATGGAAATACGAATCTTCCGCCAAAGTGATTATGAAGAAGTGATTACATTGTGGGAACGCTGCGATCTTAATGAATTCGCAGGGGATCCCGAGCTTGATATTGAACGTAAGCTGCAATGTGGTGCTGACCTTTTTCTTGTTGCCGAGGTTACGGGTGAGGTCGTTGGAACCATTATGGGTGGATACGATGGCATTCGTGGTACGGCAGTGTATTTAGCGGTTCATCCTGAATATCGTGGGCGCGGGATTGCGAATGCATTGGTGAGCCGATTAGAGAAAAAACTGGTTGCCAGAGGTTGCGCAAAAATAGAGCTACTGATGAGCGAGGAGTCGGATGCGGCTATCTGTATGTTTGAGAAAATGTTGTATGAAGAAGAGCAACCGACACGCTTAATTTACTCAAAAAAACTCACTCATGATCTCGATTTCTAAGTTGATTGACTCTCTGCTGACATATTTTCTTGAATGTTTCGGCAAATAGGTTGTCACAGTATGCATTACGCGATTTATTAAAGAGAGCTATACCCATATTTTTTTGGGTATATAAACCCCCTAAAAATGTCATGAGAAAGAATAGCGCAATGGAAAATGTCACGATAATCGGAAAAGTTTTTAGAGTGGCCCTATTAGGGGGCACTATCTTGTTGTCTGGTTGTGCGGGAATGAGTGTTTTTTCGCCATCAACTTGGTTTAGTAGTCCGCTGGTGGTGTCGGCTGCGGGAGTAGGGGAAATAACCAGTATGACGCCAATGCAAATGGATGTCGTAAACCAGCAACTGGATAGCCGCTACAAAATAAGAAGTGGCATGCAGATGGAAAATGGCGATGTCGTTACTATTTTCCAAGGCATTGATGATGAACAGGTTAAAATTGAAGTCATTGGTCCTGAGAACGGTTATGCAGCCAAAATTATTGTCAGTGATCCTAATATTGTGACCCAATGGGGAAGCGGAATTGGCACGTCATTTGCTGATTTATACGACAAGGCTTTTGGTGCTTGCAAATTAGGTGAGCGCATTAATGACTTGCCAACAGTTGAATGTGTTGCATCACAAAGCCCTAATGTGACGTATCGCTTTAATGGTAAATGGCATGGGCCAGAAAACATTATGCCATCGGATGATCAACTTAAAGAATGGCAGGTTTCACAGATTATTTGGCAAAAGTAATCTTCATTTTTTGAATAATACCGTTGGTGATATCAGCATTAACGGTATTATTTTTCAAACTAGCTCAATATTTTCCCTTTCTTAAATATTCTTTCTTATAATGTATTCCTATTACCGATAAAGCCTTGAGTTAAGACAAGGTGAAAATCCCCCTTAATAGAGTAATATAGACTTAAGAGTTTATATAATTTATTCATTTTACGAGGTTTATAGGATGTCTCATTCTCAAAGTGGTATTTTGAAAGAACATAGCCGTTTCGGTATCTTTATTGAGGCGATGGTACAAGGACCTCTTGATGAGATTAAATCAGCCTGCCAGCATTTTGTTGACTCATTACAACAGCTACAAGAAAAATACCCCGATGATCGATTAGGTGCTGTGGTTGCATTCGGTTCTGAAGTGTGGAAACAAATTGGTTTAGCGGAATCCGCTCCTGAGTTAAAGCCCTTTCGTGCACTTGGTCGGGGGCTGGCACCGGCGACTCAACGTGATTTGTTGATCCATATTCAATCGCAACGCCATGATATTAATTTTTCGCTTGCTCAAGCCGCACTAAAAGCGTTTGGAAAATCAATTCAGGTTGTTGAGGAAATTCATGGTTTCCGTTGGGTTGATGATCGCGATTTAAGTGGTTTTATTGATGGTACCGAAAATCCTCAAGGGGAAGAAATTGCAGAAGTGACCTTAATCGAAGAAGGCAAAGATAAAGGTGGTAGCTATGTTATGGTACAGCGTTATGAACATGATTTACGTAAATGGGATCGTTTTTCAGAGCATGAACAAGAAAAAATGATTGGCCGCACTAAAAAAGACAGCATTGAACTTGATGAAAGCGTCCGTAATGCGACATCTCATGTGTCACGTGTAGTGATTGAAGAAGAGGGCGAAGAGTTGTCTATCATGCGTCATAGCTTGCCATACGGAACGGCAAGTGGGAAACATGGCTTATTCTTTATTGCTTATTGCGCAACATTGCACAACATCGAACAGCAATTACTTAATATGTTTGGTGAAACTGATGGCAAACATGATGACCTGCTGCGTATGACGAAGGCGGTTTCTGGGAGTTATTATTATGCGCCGTCGATTGAGACATTAATTTCTCTCTAAAGTTACTCGTCATACTTCGAACCGTAGCGTTGTTGGCTTCTTTCGCCAACCCAAGTCACATACTTATGTATGCTCCTTGGGATTAGCTCAATTGCCGCCTAGCTACGGCTCGAATTATTTAGAGTAACCCACTAACTAATTCGTTAGCTACAAAAGTGATGTTTTGAAAAGGTGACTTTGAGGATGCTAGCGGCTATATATTGTTTTTTGTATAAATCCTTATCAAATATTTTTCCTTTCGAAAAAAATGCTCGAATTGAGCACTGCTCATGTTGCTAACGACTTAAAATAAATAATAATTTTATGGCTTATTTCCATAATTTCTTTGATATTCTAATTTGATATATTAAATAGTGATTGATAACTACACAGTTATAACTAAAGCATATACAGTATTCTTCAATACGATAATTTTGGTTTAGTAACGAGTGGGTATCTAATGAAAAAAAATAGCTTAAAAAAAACAGCATTAGCCAGTTTGGCAACACTTTCGTTGTTTGGCAGCTCACAATTGTATGCGGCAGAGTTACTGAATAGCTCTTATGATATTGCCCGTGAATTATTTGTAGCCCTAAATCCCGACTTTGAAAAACAATGGAATGAAGCGCATCCCGATGACAAATTGACCATCAAGCAATCTCATGCAGGTTCATCAAAACAAGCTTTAGCTATTTTACAAGGGCTTAAAGCAGATGTAGTGACTTATAATCAGGTCACAGATGTGCAAATTTTACATGATAAAGGCAATTTAATTCCAGCTGATTGGCAAGCTCGTTTACCTAATAATAGCTCCCCTTATTATTCCACCATGGCATTTTTAGTCCGCAAAGGTAACCCAAAAGGCATTAAAACGTGGGATGACCTAGTTCGTGAAGACGTAAAGTTGATTTTCCCTAACCCAAAAACATCGGGTAACGGACGCTATACCTATTTAGCCGCTTGGGGAGCGTTCAACCAAGAAAATGGGGGGGACACGAATAAAACTCGTCAGCAAATGAAACAATTTTTAAAGAACGTTGAGGTTTTTGATACCGGAGGCCGTGGTGCAACCACTTCATTCATTGAAAGAGACCTTGGTGATGTATTAATCAGTTTCGAATCAGAAGTAAATAATATTCGCAGCCAGTATGGTGAATCTGATTATGAAGTAATTGTGCCACCTGTTGATATTTTGGCGGAATTTCCAGTTTCTTGGGTAGATAAAAATGTGCAAAAAAATGGCACAGAAGCTGTTGCTAAAGCCTACTTAAATTATCTGTATAGCCCAAAAGCACAAGAAACGATCACCAGCTTTAATTATCGCGTTAATGATAAAGCGGTAATGGAAGCGAATAAAAGTAAATTTCCAGAAACGAAATTATTTACGGTGGAGTCGCAATTTGAAAGTTGGCCAAAAGTAATGGATATCCATTTTTCAACGGGCGGGGAGTTCGATGAACTGATGGCTCAAGGTCGCCGTTAATGCGTAAATCTGGAAAGCGTTTTCTGCCAGGATTTGGCCTAACACTCGGTAGCAGCTTACTTTATACCTGCTTGATTTTGCTGCTACCACTGAGTGCTTTAGTGATCCAATTATCTGAAATGACATGGCAGCAATATTGGGCAGTGATTAGCTATCCACAAGTGGTTGCAGCGTATAAAGTCACATTGCTGGCCGCCTTGGTGGCGAGTTTATTTAATGCCGTTTTTGGCATGCTACTGGCTTGGATTTTAACCCGATATCGTTTTCCGGGACGCTTATTTTTAGATGGTTTAGTAGATTTACCTTTTGCATTACCAACCGCAGTCGCTGGGCTAACACTTGCTACTTTATTCGCGACATCCGGTTGGTACGGGCAATATCTTCATCAGTTTGATATCAAAGTGGTGAATACATGGCTAGGCATAGCGGTTGCGATGGCATTTACCAGCATCCCTTTTGTCGTGCGGACGGTACAACCTGTTTTGGAAGAATTAGGTCCAGAGTATGAAGAAGCGGCTCAAACGCTTGGCGCAAGCCGTTGGCAAACCTTTCGCCGTGTCGTACTACCCGAAGTTTCCCCTGCATTACTCGCAGGAACTGTTTTATCTTTTACGCGTAGTTTGGGAGAGTTTGGGGCGATCATTTTTATTGCAGGCAATATCGCATGGCAAACCGAAGTGGTTTCTTTGATGATATTTAGTCAGTTACAGCAATTTGATTACCCAGCGGCGAGTGCGGTGGCATCGGTCATTTTAGCGGTTTCATTATTGCTACTCTTTAGCGTTAACGTGGTACAAAGCCGATTTGGCAAACGGTTAGGGGGCAAATAATGGCGCAAATTACACCAATTGATTTATCGCGTAAGCCACCGATTAATTGGGGAAAATGGGCGTTAATCGCCATTGGTATTTTTTTCTCAATTTTATTGCTAATTATTCCTATCGTTTGGATTTTTATTACCGCATTTCAAAAGGGTTTTGATGCGGTTTTAATGAATTTAAATAATGCAGATATGCTTCATGCGATTGGTTTAACTGTATTAATTGCGGCTATTACAGTCCCTGTTAATCTGGTTTTTGGCACCATGATGGCATGGTTAGTCACACGCTTCCATTTTCCCGGACGACAATTATTGCTGACATTGGTGGATATTCCTTTTGCTGTTTCACCTGTTGTCGCAGGGCTGTTATATCTCCTTTTTTATGGTTCTAATAGTTGGTTTGGGAGCTGGTTAGAAGGGTTTGATATCCAGTTAATGTTCTCTTGGCAAGGAATGGCTTTGGTGACTATTTTTGTGACTTGTCCATTCGTGGTAAGGGAATTAGTTCCTTTAATGCTTAGCCAAGGAAGCCAGGAAGATGAAGCTGCGGTATTGCTAGGAGCCTCAGGCTGGAAAATGTTTTGGCGTGTCACATTGCCAAATATTCGTTGGGCGCTGTTATATGGCGTGATTTTGACTAACGCTCGAGCGATTGGTGAATTCGGTGCGGTATCGGTGGTCTCTGGGGCTATTCGAGGGGAAACCTACACCTTACCACTACAAGTGGAGTTGCTGCATCAGGATTACAATACCGTAGGCGCATTTACGGCAGCTGCAATTCTTGCGTTGATGGCAATTCTTACATTGATCGTAAAAAGTGTATTGCAATGGCATCTGAGCCGACAGCAATCCGAATCAGGAGTTCATTAATCATGAGTATTGAAATCGAAAAAATTGGTAAGTTATTTGGTAAAACATCGGTACTGAACAATATTTCGCTGGATATTGCATCAGGTGAAATGGTGGCATTATTAGGGCCATCGGGCTCAGGAAAAACCACCTTACTTAGAATTATTGCAGGTTTAGAACAACAAACTCAGGGGAGCCTGCGTTTCCATGGGCAAGATGTGAGCCGTATTCATGCAAAAGATCGCCGAGTGGGGTTTGTTTTTCAGCATTATGCGCTTTTTCGACATATGACGGTATTTGATAATGTTGCTTTTGGTTTAACTGTATTACCAAGAAAAGAGCGGCCTTCTATCGCAGCAATTAAGCAAAAAGTAATGCAACTATTAGAGATGGTGCAACTGTCTCATCTGGCTACCCGTTATCCAGCCCAGCTTTCTGGCGGGCAAAAACAGCGTGTTGCGTTAGCAAGGGCATTAGCGGTTGAACCTCAAATATTACTACTTGATGAACCTTTTGGCGCACTTGATGCTCAAGTGCGTATTGAGTTACGCCGCTGGTTACGCCAGTTGCATGAAGAATTGAAATTTACTAGTGTATTTGTGACTCATGACCAAGAAGAAGCGATGGAAGTTGCTGATAGAATAGTGGTGATGAGCCAAGGGCATATTGAGCAAGTGGGTACACCGAATGATATTTGGCAGCGACCAGAAACTCGCTTTGTACTTGAATTTATGGGTGAGATTAATCAACTTCAAGGACAAATCATCGGCTCTCAGCTACACATTGATGGATATACATTTCCATTAAGCCATATCAGTACTCAACAAGGTGACGTAGATGTCTTTTTAAGGCCTTGGGATATTTCATTGGTTAAAGAAGTTGATGAACAGCATCGTTTGCCTGTGAGAGTGACTGAATCTGGACCGAGAGGGCATTTTTGGCAGTTAACTGTACAGCCTTTAGGTTGGGGGAAAGAACCGATATCTGTGGTGTGGCAATCATCGGATACCATCCCTTTAAGGGGAGAGCAATACTTTCTCGGGAGTCAGCAAGCAAAAATTTATCAAGGTAATAACGAATTATTATTTCCCCAATTAGCGCAAAGTGCATGAATATAATTTGTTAAATGAATAACACCAATAAATGTCTACTATTGGTGTTATATTTTTCTATTCCTTTCTGGGTATGCCCGTCAGCATTATTCTCATATAAATTTCATTGCATACAAGTGATGCGGTTTTTATACGCCTAACTTAATGATAATTATCATTTTTATATATTATTTAATTATAAAATATGATTGGTAATTATATGAACTTATTGTAATATAATAATATAGAATAGCTATATCACTAATAGTAATAAAGATAATCTATTTTTCTAATATAATTTATGTGAAGATATTTCATGTTTTCTATTATTTATTTTGGGGTAATATCTTATCGGTATTTGATCTAACTTATAACAATAAATTATACCTTAAAGATTTCAACTTGAAGAAAAACAGGTATATAAGGAAAACACAGTGTCAACTCTGGAACAGTTTATTGGTAATACTCCACTTGTGAAACTTCAGCGTTTGAATCAAGGAATTGATGCTGAGATCTGGGTGAAGCTAGAAGGAAATAATCCGGCAGGTTCAGTGAAAGACAGAGCTGCATTTTCAATGATTAATGAAGCCGAAAAACGTGGTGAAATTCAGCCCGGTGATACATTAATAGAAGCAACCAGCGGAAATACCGGAATTGCCCTTGCAATGATAGCGGCGGTAAAAGGCTACAAGTTAAAGCTATTGATGCCAGATAATATGAGCAAAGAGCGCCAAGCCTCGATGAAAGCCTACGGAGCTGAATTATTGCTGGTTAGTACAACCGTAGGCATGGAAGGTGCTAGAGATCTGGCAAAAGAAATGGAAAAAAAGGGTGAAGGGAAAGTATTAGACCAATTTAATAACCCTGATAACCCATTAGCGCATTTCAATACAACAGGACCTGAAATTTGGCAGCAAACAGAAGGGCGTATCACGCATTTTGTTTCCAGTATGGGGACAACCGGTACGATAACCGGTGTGAGTCGATTTTTAAAATCGCAATCGCAAAGTATCCATATTGTTGGATTGCAGCCAGCTGAAAAAAGCCAAATTCCGGGTATCAGACGTTGGTCTCCGGGGTATTTACCGGGTATTTTTAACAGTGAGCTTGTGGATAGTGTTCTCGATGTTAACCAAACCGAGGCAGAAGAGACCATGAGAGCATTGGCTAAGTATGAAGGTATCTTTTGCGGTGTGAGTTCTGGTGGTGCGGTAGCGGGGGCTTTGCGTGTTGCGAGTCAAAATCCGGGAGCCATCATTGTTGCCATTATTTGTGACCGCGGTGACCGCTATTTATCGACGGGTGTTTTTGATAATTAGTGACTGAAGATATTATTGGTCATCGAAGAGACTAAAAGCGGCGATAGGACGAATTAAACCATCAGATGTTAGATTATACATCTGATGGTTTTTTTATGGCGTTGATAAAGAAATTATTTCTTTATCCGCATAATGACAGTTTCACCTACTGTCACAGTGCCATTAAGCTTTGTTAATTCTTTGATTTCATCCATGTTAGAAATCACAACTGGCGTCAGAACAGATTTTGCTTTTTCTTCTAAAATCGCTAAATCAAATTCAATGATCAAGTCGCCTTTCTTCACGGTTTGCCCTTCTTCAGCGATACGCGTAAAGCCTTCGCCTTTGAGTTCAACGGTATCAATACCGAAGTGAACAAAGAGTTCTATACCATCATCAGATTCAATGGAGAACGCATGGTTAGTTTCAAAGATTTTGCCGATAGTGCCATCAACAGGGGCAACAATTTTGTTACCGGTAGGTTTAATCGCAATACCATCGCCGACTATCTTTTCTGCGAACACAACGTCTGGAACATCTTCAATATTGACAATTTCGCCTGATAAAGGGGCGACAATCTCAATACTGCCACTGCTACTTTTGTCTTCCGAAACTAGTGATTTCAGTTTGTCAAACAGACCCATGGACCTTCTCCTAATCGTTTATATGGGACCGAACTAATGTGCTGTTCCTCGGGGTGGTTGATTTTTGCTGCTTATTTTTACAGCCTAAAAAGAGTAATAAATAATCAGCCTAATTGAGGTTAGTATTGATTATCAACAATAATCACTATCTCAACTAAAAAAGATGATCAAAATCTGCCCTTCGGGTTCGATTAAAGAACGTTCCACTCATTTTATTCTACGTTGAGTGGCTCTTGCTTAGTTCACTAAGCGGCGAACCTCTCGCCTTGCCTAAAAGGTCTTTAATTCGAATGAAAATTGACCATCAAAGATCAATAGCTCCTAGCATAACGTTTTTTCTTGAATAAAGGTATCAACAAGTTTCATCAATTCATCTGACGTTGCTTGGGCAAGGGCTTGTTCAGCTAATGCCTTGGTGTCAGAAAAGTTAGCATTACGAATTAATTTCTTAATGCCGGGAATTGAAATTGCACTCATACTAAATTCATCCAGACCCATGCCAAGAAGCAACAGAGTCGCACGTTCATCACCTGCTAATTCACCGCACATGCCCGTCCATTTACCTTCCGCATGGGAAGCATCAATCACTTGTTTAATCAAGTTTAAGACGGCTGGAGACATTGGGTTATACAGGTGGGAAATCAGTTCATTACCCCGATCCACCGCTAAGGTGTATTGAGTAAGATCGTTCGTCCCAATACTAAAGAAATCAACTTCTTTTGCTAAATGACGAGCAATAACAGCAGCTGCTGGCGTCTCAACCATTACACCTACTTCAATTGTTTCATCGAAAGCTTTACCTTCTTCACGTAACTGAGCTTTAAGCATCTCAAGTTCTGCTTTCAGTTCACGAACTTCCTCAACGGAAATAATCATCGGGAACATGATACGCAGTTTACCAAATTTAGACGCTCTTAAAATAGCCCGTAACTGTGAGTGTAGAATTTCTTTGCGATCTAGACAAATACGAATTGCACGCCAGCCGAGGAATGGGTTATCTTCTTTCGGTAAATTCATATATGGCAAGTCTTTATCACCGCCAATATCCATGGTACGAACAATAACCGCTTGGCTACCCATCGCTTCTGCAACGGCTTTATAAGCTTGGAATTGTTCTTCTTCCGTTGGTAGCGAATCTCTGTCCATAAATAAGAATTCAGTACGATATAAACCAACACCTTCCGCACCATTACGTTCCGCACCGGTGACATCACGGACAGTCCCAATGTTGGCACAAACTTCAACTTGATGACCATCAAGGGTAATCGCTGGCAAGTCTTTTAACTTAACCAGTTCTTCTTTTTCTTGTAAATATTCATCTTTGAAGGTTTTTAGTTTGTCGATTTCAGCTTCAGAAGGGTTCAAGTAAATTTTATTATTTACCCCATCTAAAATTACATAATCGCCATTTTTAATTTTGCTGGTTGCATTAGAGGTACCGACGATCGCAGGAAGTTCTAATGAGCGAGCCATGATAGAGGTGTGGGAGGTACGACCACCTATATCAGTGATAAA
Source organism: Providencia heimbachae ATCC 35613 (assembly GCF_001655055.1). Lineage (GTDB taxonomy): Bacteria > Pseudomonadota > Gammaproteobacteria > Enterobacterales > Enterobacteriaceae > Providencia > Providencia heimbachae. The sequence goes on from NZ_LXEW01000048.1 coordinate 187,931, forward strand.
ACCTAACACTTTATCTAAATTTAGTTGTGCTGTTTCTGAAGGGGTTAAATCTGCAGCAACTAAAATCACTTCTTTGTCGATAGCACTTAAATCAACAATTGGGATGTTAAGAATATTTTTTAATAGGCGTTTACCGATATCGCGGACATCAGCTGCACGCTCTTTTAGGTACTCATCATCGAGGGCTTCAAGGGCTTGAGCTTGGTCTTCAATGACGGAATAAGCAGCGGCATCAGCGGTTTTTTTATCGCCTTTGATAAGAGTGACAATTTCTTGTTCCAGCTCTTCATCTTCTAGCAACATAATATGACCTTCAAAAATCTCAGCTTTTTCCGCACCAAGATTTTTTTCGGCTTTCTCTTTAATGAGGCTGAGTTGTTCGGCTGATTTATTTCGACCCTCAATAAAGCGTTGAATTTCTTTTTCTATCTGATCGTCGGCAATTTTCTTTGTGCTAACTAAGATAGGATCTTCTTTGAGGATTAATGCCTGACCAAAAGCAAAACCTGGGGATACTAAAATTCCTGAAATCATAATATTACCTTACTGCTGGTAGGAGTTTCTGATGTTGTAGAGACAACAATAATCTGTAAGAGATTGTACAGACATCCCCGAATGATTAGATTCAGGGACAGAATATCAAATCGGTAAAACGGGTTTTTCTGCGAACAAGATTATTCCAGTTCACCCATCAATTTAACTAAAGATTCAACAGCTTGCTTTTCATCTTCGCCTTCGGCAGAAATAGTCACAACAGTACCTTGAGTCAAACCAAGAGTTTGCAATTTGAACAAACTTTTCGCGCTTGCTGATTTGCCACCAGAAATCAAAGTAATATCAGAAGAGAATGCTTTGGCTTCTTTCACAAATTGAGCTGCTGGACGAGTGTGTAGACCGTTTGGTGCTGTAATAGTGACTTCTTGCTGGAACATAGTATTTCCTCAATAACTTTAGTTTTTGTAATGACCCAGCCTATTGTAGATGAAATAAACTGGGTTTGCGTATAAGTTAGATGGTTAACTTGTAAAAAGGTTTCCTACTTTGTGCGGTAATCGTCTTTTTCTGTGTTACCGACGAATTTATCGTATCTTTTTAGCAGGAAGGAAACAAATTTTTTGGCTTGTTTCTTGATTTAAAAAACGATTAATTTCGTGGCGCGAAATAATTACTATGTTTAATACTAAACCCAGAATTATAAATCATCTCCATCCGTGCTAAACTTTGATCTGTGCCACAAAAAAAGCACCAAATAGGTGCTTTTTTAACGAAATATTAACGAGTTTATGATTAATCTGCCGATATATCCGCGAATAGGACTGTTGACAAATAACGCTCTCCAGATGAAGGTAAAATAACCACGATATTTTTATCTTTATAGGCAGGATCTGCGGCAAGTTTTACCGCAGCGGCGACGGCAGCACCAGAGGAAATACCGGCTAAAATCCCTTCTTTTTCCATCAATTCCCGCGCGGTCTGAATTGCTTCGTCATCGCTGATTTTATAAACTTTGTCTAATAGCGTGAGATCTAAGTTGCCTGGGATAAAACCCGCGCCAATTCCTTGAATTTTATGTGGGCCAGGTTGAATCTCTTCTTTTGCTAGGGCTTGACTGATGACTGGGGACGTTTCAGGTTCAACGGCAACAATGGTGACGTTTTTACCTTTTGTGTTCTTCAAATATCTTGCAATACCCGTTACTGTACCACCCGTACCGACACCCGCAACCACAGCATCTACAGTACCGTCAGTATCATCCCAAATTTCAGGGCCTGTGGTTTTTTCGTGAATTTCGGGATTGGCTGGATTATTAAATTGTTGTAATAAAACATATTTTTTAGGGTTGCTACTGACGATTTCCTCTGCTTTAGCAATCGCCCCTTTCATGCCTTTTGCGCCTTCAGTTAATACCAGCGTTGCCCCTAGTGCTTTTAGTAGTTTACGGCGCTCAATACTCATAGTTTCAGGCATGGTGAGCGTAAGTTTATAGCCTCTTGCTGCGGCAACATAGGCAAGGGCAATTCCGGTATTACCACTCGTCGGTTCAACCAATTCTTTATCTTTATTTAGGATACCTCTTTTCTCGGCATCCCAAATCATGTTTGCGCCAATACGGCATTTAACACTAAAACTTGGGTTACGAGACTCCACTTTTGCCAAAATATTGCCATTCCCAAAGTGCTTTAAACGCACGAGAGGGGTATGGCCAATAGTTAACGAATTATCTTCATAAATTTTGCTCATGGGATATCCTTAAAATAAATCAGTTAGCCTAAATGTTGTATAACGCTTGAATTTAACATACGTGAAGAGCGGATTAATGCAAATATGATTTGAGTCTAAGCTTATAACAAAATGATATTTTATATCCATTTGTTATAAGTGTTCACCAAGTAAATAAAAAAGACTTAGTTATATTAAAGAGGAATTGCGTTTTAAACGAGAACGGCGCAGGTCTTGATACCTGCGCCAAGAACTGATTAGTATCTAGCGTAGCGTGTACGATAGCGGTCAACCCACATTAATGTGGCACCACAAACGGCAACGGGCATGATCACTAAATTCACAAAAGGTAACATCATTAATATGCTGATAAAGCCGCCAAATTGAATATTACGCATGCGCTCTTTGGCAAGCGCTTGCTTCATTTCACTGAAACTCACTCGGTGGTTATCAAAAGGGTAATCACAGTATTGAATTGACATCATCCAAGCACCAAAAATAAACCACAATACAGGTGCGATAGTTTGCCCAATACCTGGGATAAAAAATAAAATGAGTAGGCCAATGGCTCTGGGTAAGTAATAGCCAATTCGGACTAGCTCGCGTTTCATCATACGTGGTACATCTTTTAGCAGTTCTGTTATTCCTGCATCAGGAGCCGGTTTACCCGTAAGCTCAGCTTCGAGCTTTTCAGATAACCATCCATTAAAAGGTGCTGCAATAATATTTGCGACAGTACTGAAAAAATAAGTAAAGACTAATAAAATAGAAATTACTGCCATCGGCCAAATAAGATAATTAAGCCATTGTAGCCAATCAGGAACATAGCTGATAACTTGGTCTATCCAACCACCGAGTTTAGTAAATAACCACCAAAAAGCGCCCCCTAAAAATAAAATATTGGCTAATAGGGGTAAAATAACAAAGCGTTTTATGCCTGGACGTGTGACGAGTCGCCATCCTTGTGCAAAATAATAAAAGCCAGAACGGTCTTTTTGTGGCGAAAGTGTCGATTGGGTCATACTTCTTGTTCTCTCCTTTTCGGTTGAACATGTATCATATAGGTATGGATTTACCCTGACTAGCCATTATTCGCTTAAAAAAGCAGCAAACGAAAGCAGAATATTCTCTTTCTTGCAAGAAAATCGTTCTGAGGGTTGCACTTAGAGCGATTGACAAATAATCTTAAGGTAGTTTCCGCCGTGATGGCATTATCATTCATCAACTAGAGATAGCAGCGATGCAGGATTTGCGTCTGATATTAGTGGTCGTAGGTGCGATAGCGATTGTCGCTTTATTACTGCATGGTTTATGGACCAGCCGTAAAGAGCGCTCGAAGTTATTTCGCGACAAACCCATAAAACGTAGAAAAAATGACACTCAGGAGAATTCATCAGAATATGATGATTCTGCATTGTTCACTGAAACTCAATCAACACAAAGGGCGGCTGAGCAACCCGTTGTGCCTGAGCCCGTCTATCAGGTAAAAGAAGAGCCTTCTGTTGAGCCTAGTATACAGCCGCTAACATCGAATAGGCGTGATGCTGAACCTGAGCTAAAAATGACGCCAGAAACAGCTGAACGCGTGCAGCCTGTTGTGGCTGAACGTGTCAATGTTGCACCTGAGCAATTGACAATTAATATGGCAGAAGAATTAGCCAGTGCATCCGAGGTGAAAAATCACGTAGCCCAAAATGAGCCGATTGAACCGCGTTTTGATGCACAGGCCTCACATGATGTTCTTCAGCCTATTCAACGTGAGCAGCAAGCTGCTTCGGTTGAGCAACAGCCCGAGACACAAGAAAGCGCGGCTAAAGCTGAAAGCAAAGAGACGGTACTTGTTCTTCATGTTGCGGCTCATCAAGGGCAAGTTTTACAAGGCGATGCGCTGCTACAAAGTATCCTTCAAGCAGGGTTTCAATTCGGTGAGATGCAAATCTTCCACCGTCACGTTAATCCGTCGGGTACTGGACCTGTCCTATTTAGCTTAGCTAACATGGTTAAACCGGGTTCTTTTGATCCAGAAACCATGTCAGACTTCACCACGCCAGGTGTTTCCATGTTTATGATGGTGCCATCTTATGGTGAAGCTGCGCAAAACTTTAAGCTGATGTTACAAGCCGCACAACGTATCGCTTCAGATTCGGGAGGCATTGTACTCGATGATGAACGCAAATTGCTGACACCTCAGAAAATAGAGGTGTATCATGCTAGGATTAGAAACACGCTCAGTTAACTTTACGTTTTTAACGGTAAGTAATTCCAGAAAACCTCCTCTTTAGGGGGTTTTTTATCATTATTGGTGAAACATGACTACGAAACCTGCGATTGAAGATCTAAAACAACATATCGACGCGCTAAAACAACAACTACGCCATCATGAATATCAGTATCACGTTTTGGATGCCCCTGAAATCCCGGATGTTGAATACGATAAATTGATGCAAGAACTTAAAGCCATTGAAGCACAATATCCGGAACTTATTACCCGTGATTCTCCAACCCAACGAGTGGGTGCGGCGCCTCTCGCAGCTTTTGATACCGTTCGTCATGAAATTCCTATGTTATCGTTGGACAACGTTTTCGATGAAGAAAGCTATCTTGCATTTGATAAGCGGGTACGTGACAGGTTAAAGGATCACACCGAGCTAACTTTTTGTTGTGAGTTAAAACTTGATGGCTTGGCGGTCAGCTTACTGTATGAAAATGGTGAATTAGTACAAGCGGCAACCCGTGGCGATGGAACGGTAGGGGAAAACATTACCACAAATGTCAGAACCATCCGTGCGATCCCACTGCGTTTAACGGGGGATAACATTCCTGCTCGTGTTGAAATCCGAGGTGAAGTGTTTATGCCTCAAAAAGGGTTTGAAGCATTAAATGAGGAAGCTCGCCGAACAGACGGTAAAGTATTTGCAAATCCACGTAATGCCGCCGCGGGTTCATTGCGTCAACTCGATCCACGTATTACTGCAAAAAGGCCATTAGCTTTTTATTGCTATGGCGTTGGCTTGGTGGAAGGTGAAACATTACCAGATACCCACTATGAGCGTTTGGTGCAATTCAAAGCTTGGGGGCTACCAGTCAGTGATTATGTCCAGTTACGCATTGGTCATCAGGCTGTTTTAGATTATTACCGTGAAATCGAGCAAGTTCGTTCGCAATTAGGGTTCGATATCGATGGTGTGGTGATTAAAGTTAACGCGATTGCTATCCAAGAAGAATTAGGCTTTGTATCAAGAGCACCTCGCTGGGCAACGGCGTTTAAATTTCCGGCGCAAGAGCAAATAACCCTGCTAAAAGAGGTTGAGTTTCAAGTCGGCCGCACAGGTGCTATCACCCCAGTAGCGCGTCTCGAGCCTGTACAGGTTGCGGGTGTTATCGTCAGTAATGCCACTTTACATAACGCAGATGAAATTGAGCGTTTAGGTGTACATATAGGCGATACAGTGGTTATACGCCGTGCTGGTGATGTGATCCCGCAAATTGTGAGTGTGATGGTAGACAAACGCCCTGCAGACAGCCGTGAAATTATTTTTCCAATCCAGTGCCCTGTTTGTGGCTCTGATGTTGAACGTGTTGAGGGCGAAGCGGTCGCACGCTGTACTGGCGGCTTAATCTGTGGTGCACAGCGTAAAGAGGCTTTAAAGCACTTTGTTTCTCGCCGAGCCATGGATGTTGACGGCATGGGCGATAAAATTATCGACCAATTAGTTGAGAAAGAGTATGTCAAAACACCGGCAGATTTGTATCAATTAAGTGCGGGAAAATTGACTGGGCTAGATAGAATGGGGCCTAAGTCCGCTCAGAAAGTTATCGACGCATTAGAAAAATCCAAACAAACCACATTGGCACGTTTTATTTATGCATTGGGCATTCGTGAAGTGGGTGAAGCGACCGCCGCTAATCTTGCCGCACACTACACTACTCTTGATGCGGTGATGACAGCTGATGAAGAATCGTTGAAAACGGTACAAGACATTGGCCATATAGTTGCCAAGCATGTCGTGAATTTCTTTCATGAAGAACACAATCAAAGTGTCATTTCAGACTTGATAAACAAAGCGAATATCCATTGGCCTGAAGTTAAAGTGATCAATAGCGCAGAAATTGATAGCCCATTTGCGGGAAAAACAGTGGTTTTAACCGGTTCAATGAATATCCTAACGCGAGATGAAGCTAAAGATAAGCTTGTTGCATTAGGGGCAAAAGTAGCTGGCAGCGTTTCAAAGAAAACCGATATGGTGATCGCTGGGGAAGCCGCTGGCTCAAAATTGGTTAAAGCGAATGAGCTAGGAATTGAAGTGATTGATGAAGAGGAGCTAATACGTTTGCTGAATATCTAATAGTGAACTATATTCTATTTGGCTTAGTTATCTTTGAGTTGCCTGCGATAAGCGTAGGCAACTTAATTGCTGTAGGTGGTTGTTACACTTAAATTAAATTGTTGGAAAAACACCCATGCCAAAAAATCGACTGTTTGATATCTGCTGCTCTAAAACGTGATCAACCCCTTCTTTTTGCAAAATACACGTAGCTCGTTTTCATATTAATGTGATGGTAGTCTCATTTAAATGTTACCTATTACATAGAATATGCGCATAGACTGAATCTTAAATTTGTTGGAGTGGCACATGACCTCGATCCTGCATTTCGTATTATCCTTAGTAGTAATTGCAGCCCTTGCTATTTTAGCAAGTAGTAACCGTAAGGGGATCCGTCCTCGTTATGTTGTTCAACTACTTGTTATCCAAATTGCATTGGCATATTTATTCTTAAAATCGAATATTGGTGAATCATTTGTACTTGGCATAGCTGGAGTCTTTACCCATCTACTCGGGTATGCGGCGGAAGGAACTAAATTTATCTTTGGTGGCATGATTGAAGGTAACTTAGCATTCTTCTTCTTACAGGTTCTTTGCCCAATTATCTTTATTTCTGCGCTTATCGGTATTTTACAGCACATTAAAATCCTACCAATTGTTATACGTATCATTGGTACTGTCTTATCAAAAGTAAATGGTATGGGCAAATTGGAGTCATTTAATGCGGTGAGCTCATTATTGCTGGGTCAATCTGAAAACTTTATCGCCTATAAAGATCAGTTAAACAGAATGTCTGATCGTAGAATGTACACCATGGCAGCAACAGCAATGTCAACGGTGTCGATGTCTATTGTTGGTGCATATATGACCATGCTGGAGCCACGCTTTGTCGTCGCCGCATTGGTTTTGAATATGTTTGGTACTTTCGTGGTTCTATCATTAATTAACCCATACCCACCGGAAGGTGAAGAAGACATTCAAATGAGCAACCTACACGAAGGTCAAAGCTTTTTTGAAATGCTAGGTGAATATATCCTTGCTGGGTTTAAAGTTGCGATTATCGTTTCTGCGATGCTGATTGGTTTTATCGCTTTAATTGCGATGGTTAATGGTATTTTCTCTGCGATCTTTGGTATCGACTTCCAAACCATGTTGGGCTATGTGTTCTATCCATTTGCTTGGATTTTAGGCATCCCAGCAGATGAAGCATTGCAAGTTGGTGGGATCATGGCCGTTAAGATGGTGACTAATGAATTCGTTGCAATGGATGGCTTACAAGCGATTTCAGCGGGTCTATCTGAGCGTTCGGTGGGTATCCTGTCAGTATTCTTAGTCTCTTTTGCTAACTTCTCATCTATCGGTATTATTGCTGGTGCGATTAAAGGGTTAGATGAAAAACAAGGTAATACCGTTGCGCGCTTCGGCTTGAAATTACTGTATGGTTCAACGCTGGTTAGCTTCTTATCTGCGGCAGTGGTTGGCTTAGTATTGTAAAAGACCAAAAAGTGTTAAAGTTAAAAACGGCGTTCATTTGAATGCCGTTTTTTATTTCAAGGAACAAACATGGAAAAGCAAGATTTAATCGATATGGCAAATACCTATATGCCTTTTGGAAAATACAAAGGGTGTATATTAATTGATTTGCCTGAAGAATATCTTCTGTGGTTCTATAAAAAAGGGGAGTTTCCAGCGGGGCGTTTAGGGCAATTAATGGAAATGACACTAGGCTTAAAAATCGACGGCCTTGATGGTATTGTTAAGCCTCTAAAGCGTCGCTAAGATACTCGTCATACTTCAAGTTACCGCGTGTTGCCTGAACTCATTCGTACTCATCATTGATTTATGTCGGCTCCCAGCGATTCATTCCTTGTATTACAGGTGCTTTTATTCCTATCGATGGGGGTTATACGGCACAGTAATGATTGAACATAAAATATAAAGCGCCATCAGGCATAGGGTTACAAGGCGCTTTATACTTGAATAATTACCAGCTTACTTGCGTATCAGATACTATCTGGTGGGTAGGAAATAAAGGTAAAACATCCTCTGCAAGCTCTTGAATAACCTCAGCCGCAGGTCGTTCGGAATATTGAATACCGAGAGCGGCATGGTTGACACCGGCATTTTTCCACTCCTCAAGTAATTGAATCAATCCTTTACGCCCTGTACGCAAGATAAAACCACCCTGCAGTGGTGTACGTGGAAAATTAGGGTCATCGACTAAGTCTATCCACTCGTTAGTCACATGCGGGCGAAAATCATGATTAGGAATTAATTCACGCCATGCCGCAATTTTTTGTGCTAATCGTTTGGGCCCTTGGGAATTGCTGGTGGCATCAGGATACGTTAACCAACCGTCCGAATAGTCTGCAACCCATTGTAACGATTGACCAGATGCACCAGTCACTATAAGCGGAATTTTTCCTGTAACCGATTTTGGAAGCATCTGGGCGTGGCTGAAATGACCTAATGGTGAATCAATTGACAACTCCCCCTCTTGAAGCAACTGCCGAAAATAATCAACGGACTGGGCAAAACGAGCCGCACGTTGTTCGTATTCGATACCATAAGCAGGGAATTCAATGGCCCTATCCCCAGATGCGATCCCCATAACAAGGCGATTGCCTGATAACTGATCGAGAGTTGTTGCCACTTTTGCAAGGTCAATAGGATGACGAAGTGAAAAAATAGCACTGCCGGTCACTAAGGCGACATGATTAGTTTTAGCGGCGATAAACGATAAATACGTAAAGGGATCAAATAATTGCCCCGCATCGCCAAATAGTGGGTCAAATAATGGGATATCTCGTACCCATAAGGCAGAAAAGTTTGCATCATCGATTTGTTGGATTATTTCAGTTTGCCCTTCTAATACACGGGAGTTTCCTCGGTAGAAGCGAAGGGGTAAAAATAATCCAATCGTTAGAGCATTAGGGGAAAACATTCGACGATAGCCCACATGATTTGAAAATGAATCAGATGGCAGCGCTTTTTGTTGAGGTATAAATGTCATTGGATTTTTCATGATTAAGCCCCCGTCGCTGGGACGGGAAGGGTGATACCCTTGATAATGGCAGGTCTTGCAGCTAAACGCGCATACCAAGCACTAAGATACTTATATTGACTGAAATCTAGCTGAATAACGCGAGCAATGTGAAGCCAGCCAAAATTAGCGATATCGGCGATAGAATATTCATTACCGGCAATATAATCATTTTTTTGTAATTGGTTGTCTAACACGCTAAAGGCTTTATAAGTAAGATTTAAATAACGCTCGATAACGTCCTGTTTAGGTGATCCGTCGAAAATAGCAAAGTTAACCCATTGTCCGATAATAGGGCCAACACTCGCAGAATGAAACTGTAGCCACTTAATGGCTTCCCACCTTTCACTTAATTTAATAGGTAATAGTTTTCCTGTTTTTTCAGCAAGATAAAGTAAAATCGCGGCAGACTCAAACAGCGTAATACCGGTTTCACTATCAAAAATAACAGGAATACGACCATGAGGATTAAGTTGTAAAAACTCTGCCTGCTGATGTTCACCTTTATCAATATTAACGTGATGCAAAAGGTAAGGCAGTGCTAATTCTTCTAATAAAATAGTAATTTTGTAGCCATTGGGTGAGCTATCGGTGTAAAGTTCAATCATTGCTCTCTCTTTAGATTTAATTCAATATTAGGATTTGTTTTTATATTATTTCCTTTAATATTAATTAAATAAAACCATATTAACTAAACTAGTGTTTAGAGAATCTAAATTATGAATCCAGTTTTGCCTTTACTGGCTTTACGTGCTTTTGCTGAAGTCGCTAAGCACCAAAGTATTAAAAATGCGGCGAGTGCACTGGGTGTGACATCCGGTGCGGTTAGCCAGCAAATTCGTCTATTAGAGGATCGGATTGGATTACCTTTATTTATTCGGCATCGCTATAGCATGACGCTTACGGCGGCAGGGGAACGCGTCTATCCGTCATTATTACAAGCTTTTGAGCAAATCGAAGGGGCAATGAAAACATTAGTCAATATTCGCACCGAACGCGTATTGACAATAAGCACGGTGCCTTCATTCGCCGCATCTTGGTTAGTGCCTAGACTGGGCCGGTTCACCAAGCTTCACCCAGAAATTGAAATACATATTGAAGCGTCAGCTACGCTGGTTAACCTCCATCATAAACGCGTCGATATTGCCATTCGCCATGGGTTAGGGGAGTATCCTGATTTAGTTTCAGAGCGTTTGATTACGCCTGTATTACTGCCCGTGATGAGTCCGAATTTACTTTCATCCTATAAGATTAAGCAACCTCAAGATTGCTTAGATTACCCTTTGCTGCAAGATAGTGATCGGAAAGATTGGGCTCTTTGGTTATCAGCTCATGGTGTTGAAGATGATGCAAGAGCAATACGAGGAAGTGCCTTTGATGATGATTATTTATTAATTAGAGCTGCAATTTCGGGGCAAGGCTTAGCCTTAGTACCACAAGAGTATGCACAACAAGAAATTGAAGAGAAGCGGCTTGTGCAAGTGCTGAATAAGCCTTGGCCAGCGCATTTTGCTTATTATTTGGTGATGTTAGCTGAGACGAAGCAGAGACCGGAAGTCGATGCATTTATCAATTGGATCAAAGGGGAAGTGGTATGAAATTAATGGAGGTGTTCGTGTTGATAAGAAAAGAGTGGTGGAGCTAAGCGGGATCGAACCGCTGACCTCTTGCATGCCATGCAAGCGCTCTCCCAGCTGAGCTATAGCCCCAAGTTCTTGATTTCATTATGCTTAAATACATACCATCTAATCTGGAATTAGATGGTGGAGCTAAGCGGGATCGAACCGCTGACCTCTTGCATGCCATGCAAGCGCTCTCCCAGCTGAGCTATAGCCCCAAACAAAATCTTTTGGACGGGAGGCATCATATTCAAGCTCGATAGGAGTGTCAATAAAATAATGTGGATTTTGAGTTTAATTGCTGAAATATAGAACATTTTGCAATCAATCAGTCATTAAATTAACAGAAATTAAAATAGGCGAGGGGGAGTACAAGAAAAACTGCCCCCATCAATGCAGAGGGCAGTAATGATCGTTTACTATTGTGCAGATGCTTCGCGATCAGCAATAAAGGCTAATGCTTTATCAATACGCGTAATAGAGCGGGATTGGCCAATTGCATGGACAGTGACATCCAAGCCGGGAGACTGACCTGCACCTGTTACCGCTACACGCAGTGGCATACCCACTTTACCCATGCCGACTTCTAACTCAGCCGCAGTTGCTTCAATCGCTTGGTGCACATTTTCAGCGGTCCAATCAGTAATCGCCGCTAATTTTTCTTTGACGACCTCTAAAGGCTGGCGAGCGACTGGACGAAGGTGTTTTTTCGCTGCATCAGCATCAAACTCTTCAAAATCTTGGTAAAAATAATGACAAGATTCCGCCATTTCTTTCAATGTTTTACAGCGCTCACCAAGAAGCTTAATGAGTTCAACTAATTGTGGGCCATTACGCGTATCAATATTTTGTTGTTCAATATGCCATGCAAGGTGTACAGCAACTTCTTCAGCTGGCAAGCTATTGATATAATGATGGTTTAACCACTGTAGTTTTTCAGTGTTAAAGGCACTTGCCGATTTACTGATTGCATCAAGGCTGAAGTATTCTTTCATTTCGTCGATAGTGAAGATTTCTTGGTCACCATGTGACCAGCCCAATCTGACCAAGTAATTCAGCAATGCGTGTGGAAGATAACCATCATCACGATATTGCATCACACTAACAGCACCATGACGTTTAGATAATTTTTTACCATCATCGCCTAAAATCATTGATACGTGTGCATATTCAGGAACAGGTGCACCAAGTGCTTTTAATATATTAATTTGACGAGGTGTATTATTAATATGATCTTCACCACGAATAACGTGAGTGATTTCCATATCCCAGTCATCTATAACTACGCAGAAGTTGTAAGTTGGCGAACCATCTGTACGACGAATAATTAAATCGTCTAATTCTTGGTTGCTAAATTCGATTGGTCCACGGATGGTATCATTAAAAATAACAGAACCATCTTGTGGGTTACGAAAGCGTACGACATGTGGCTCATTAGGAGTATGGCTGTGCGCATGGTCACGGCAGCAACCGTCATAGCGAGGTTTCTCGTTATTTGCCATTTGCTGCTCACGTAACGCTTCTAGGCGCTCCTTAGAGCAGAAACAGCGATAAGCGGTGCCGGCTTCTAACATTTGGTCAATGACTGCATTGTAGCGGTCAAAGCGTTTAGTTTGGTAATAAGGACCTTCATCCCAATTTAGGTTCAACCAGTTCATACCGTCCATAATGGCATCGATAGCTTCCTGAGTTGAACGTTCTAAGTCGGTATCTTCAATACGCAGGACGAATTCGCCTTGATTGTGGCGACTAAATAACCAGGAGTAGAGTGCGGTACGTGCACCACCAACATGCAGATAACCAGTTGGACTAGGTGCAAAACGGGTTTTGATTTTACTCATCGAGATTGCCTTAAATTGCGAAATGTTGTTTATTGCGCGTTTATACCCTTTATTTAGTTACATGGGCAATGCCTCACGCAGCTGGGATCATTTCGGGTATATACTCATCATACTTCAAGAATATGACTAAAAAGTGCTTCTATTCTATCACCCTACCATGATTCCTCAATCAGGTTATGGTGATACTGGGTAATAAAATGACAAGAAGTATAAAAAACAGTCAATAAAGAAAAAGCAAAATATTATTTACTTTTTTTATAATGAAAAATGGCGAGTGCTTGTAGATAATTGATTAAATAGGAAGCTTTGTTGGCGATTATTGAAACATCTTGCTTATTTTTGCAACGAACAGAATAAATCTATTCAAAAACCGTTGACTCAGAACTCAGTATCCCTATAATGCACCTCCATCGACGACAGGGCGATTAGCTCAGTTGGTAGAGCACCTCCCTTACAAGGAGGGGGTCAGTGGTTCGAGCCCGCTATCGCCCACCACTGTCGACGATAAGAGTAAATAATTGGGCGATTAGCTCAGTTGGTAGAGCACCTCCCTTACAAGGAGGGGGTCAGTGGTTCGAGCCCGCTATCGCCCACCAATTATTTATTCACAATGTGATATGCCTCATGAAGTGGGCGATTAGCTCAGTTGGTAGAGCACCTCCCTTACAAGGAGGGGGTCAGTGGTTCGAGCCCGCTATCGCCCACCACTTCATTAGTTGCTCGCATTAATAAAATTTTGAATTAGATGGGCCGTTAGCTCAGTTGGTAGAGCAGTTGACTTTTAATCAATTGGTCGCAGGTTCGAATCCCGCACGGCCCACCATCTAAAATATTCAAAATTCAGCAGTCCCCAGAAGGGCCGTTAGCTCAGTTGGTAGAGCAGTTGACTTTTAATCAATTGGTCGCAGGTTCGAATCCCGCACGGCCCACCATCTAAAAAAATCTCAAAAACATCACTCTAGTCACCAACCTGATCTATAACAAAGCAATGACTTTGCTAAGATAGTTGCAGGTTTGACTTAATCCCTCCATGATTAAAATGCGCCTATCCTTCTATTCTAAAATTTAAATTACTTTTTTGAGTGAAAGACATTAATCGTTAATTCTCTTGATTATCAAGCATAATAATCATCACTATTAAGACAATACTCCTTGAAATAACACATCTTACGAGTTAATAGATTAATATTTTTAATGTTTATTTGATTGGGCGATTATAGATATGAAGCATAACGCTTCAACATGACTAGTGAGTAGAAGAAACTCAAATCAAAATAAGTGTAAATACTTAATTTAATGAAAGACCATCAATTAGCATTGTCGCTAGTCGGACTAAACTAAATTTTTGTGATTGAGAATAATTCATATCGTAGGTTTGTGAGCGATTATTGTGCTACATTTTTTATTATATTTTTAGCTAAAATTTGGCAATTGTTATTGTTGGCGATAAAACTGAACTTTTATTCAATTTGGTATCATAAAGAGGTAACACTAAGAATTTAATGGATTATTATGCTTTGATGTCTCGACATGGCAGTGCTTAAGTTTGGGTGGCATCTTTTGAAGATAAAATAACAAAATAATAATTAACTTATCAGTAATTATTATTTTTTCATAATTTTGTGATATTCATCAAGTAAAGTGAACGTTTAACTTTCTTAACGTTAAGGTTTTGTTATGTTGGATAAGGTTTTAAGTAAAAGCAGTACGCTATTTTAAAAATTTAATGTCTTAATTTGAATTGTAACTAAAACTTTATCAATCTATGTTATTGATATTTGATATGGAATTATGATTATATATGTAAGATTGATAAATTTTACTGTTTTTTACAGAAATTAATCAATTATCATACGGTATTTATTCATAAAATGAATATGTTGATTTTCAATCATCAAATTTGTTACAGTGTTAAATTATTCTGTTTATTTCCTTTATTTTTAGATTAATTATCGGTTAAAAGGCTAATTTTCAGTGAATAATTTCATTGTAAGGAGCGAAGGGCTAACATAAAGCAACGTTACTCATCTATTGATTAACATCTTAACTAGTTGAATATACTATATTAATTTCAGGTTGTGACCCTTATGTAATCCTAGTAATAAATTGTTACATAGTTGCAATGTCATATTTAGACTAGTTGAAACTAATTAGATGGCTAGTATATCATTCCCCTCGAGATATATGCTGAATCGTTAGCATCATTATCAATAGTCATACCCATATAAAGATAACAATAGAAAAAACACAGTGAAGTTAGCTGGTTTTTAATTCAATAATATAAATTGAAGCGAGAATATTTATGAATACAAAATATCCTGTCGCTTGTGCAGTTGGACAAAAAATTAAATCACTAAGAAAAGCTCAAGGCTATACTGTTTTTCAGTTAGCTAAAGAGATTGATATCAGTGAGCAACAACTATTTCGTTATGAACGCGGTGTAAATCGCATCGATATAGATTGCTTAGTGCGTGTTTTAAAAATATTAGACGTTAACATGGGTGAGTTTTTCAGTGAAATACTGCAAGATGATATTCACGCAGTAGAGGGCAGAGAATCTAAAGGGTTTGATGACTCAATCTATTCTTTAGTTTAATAATTTATCAAATACATTTGTTTCATAATGAAACTTAATTAAGTTTATATTCCTTAAATGTTTCAATTATGAACATGGAAGCTACTATATTGACTCTAATTAATTTAGTAGGCATGCTTGATATATTATTTTTTCTCTTTGAATGCGTACCTATAAAAATAAAAGCCCTTTAAGGGCTTTTATTTTATATATACTGATGTAGAGTAATAGCTCAGTAATATTGGATTAAATAGAAATAATAAATAACCTCAGATAAATTAATGCGTGATTAACTTTCGAGCTCCTTCGTTGGTTCTAATATTACGGTTACAATCCGAGTTCCTATCATCTCGCCAATCCGTAACTGTAAGTCGGCTAATTTTATAACAAAATTTTGAGATGGTTCATTTTCCGTAGCATAAATAAATTGGTTAAGCGTTCTATCATCGCCATTATCAATCTGGATGCCATAAGATGAATATATCTCATTCAAGCGTGTTGTACCCTTAAGGCTTAATCCTGAGTCTGGTAGCTCAATAGGCTCGAGTTCAGGCGCATTTTTTTCGGAGAAAAGGCGTTCAAGGAAAATACGATTTTCAGGTTTGAGGACAACAAATAAATGGTCATCAGCATAAAACAGGGTAGATCCTCTCGGGGGTAGAACACTTTTGCCTCGAGTTATCATAGCAATAACGGTTTGGTCGGGTAATGCGAGTTGTGATAAACGGCGTCCGACAGCAGAACAGTCATCACCTAATGTATATTCCACGAGGTCGGCATCTATTTGATCAACGGCGGTGATATCTAAAGTTGCAGCGGGAATAAGGGGCGGTTGTTGCATCAGATTAAGTTTACGGGCGACATAAGGTAATGTAGATCCTTGTAAGGTTGCAGAGATTAATACGACGAAAAAGACCACATCAAAAATAAGATTAGCGCCGGGTAATCCATAAATAAAGGGAAAAATAGCCAAAATAATGGGTACAGAACCGCGTAGTCCCACCCATGAAATTAGGGCTATTTCAGGTTTAGGAAAACCAAACAACTTGAGTACAGGTATCACTGCTAATGGCCTTGCGATAAAAGTAAGCACTAATGCAATAATTAACCCTTCCAGCCATACCTCAATAAGTGAACTCGGATTAACCAACAACCCTAACATTACGAACATAATTATTTGACTAAGCCACGCTAAGCCATCGTGGAATAAGAAGGTATTACGTTGAAAAACAAAGCGATGGTTACCAATAACAACACCGGTAACAAAAATTGATAAGAACCCACTACCGTCTAGATTACTGGCAAGCCCAAAAGAAAGTAATCCACATGCTGCCACGAGCACAGGGTAAAGTCCCGTTGCTAATAGCTTAATTTTATTGATTATTTTTACTGAGATCCAGCCTACGCTGAGGCCAACAACAGTACCAATTCCCATCTGACTGAAAAATAATAGTACTAATTCACTACCAGATGCTTGTGGATTCATCAATAACTGCAATAAGCCAACAGTTAGAAAAATAGCCATAGGGTCATTGGTAGCACTTTCTATTTCTAGCGTTGATTGCAGACGCTCATTCAAATAGATGCCTGCATTACGTAATAAAGAGAACACGGCGGCGGCGTCAGTTGAACCAACGATAGCGCCGAGTAATAACCCTTCAAGTAAAGGTATACCAAGAATATAGGCTGCAGCTACCCCAGTGACACCGGCCGTGACAAGCACACCTAAAGTTGCGAGCGTAAAAGCGGGTTTCCAAACTAAACGAATTGATTTTACCGATGTTTGTAGACCACCATCAAATAGAATTAAAGCGAGTGCAAGCGAACCCACGGCATAGGAGACATTGACATTATCAAAAGTAATTTTTCCTATGCCATCTTCCCCTGCTAACATGCCAATAAAAAGGAACATAACCAGCATGGGTAAGCCGAGACGAGCGGACAGTTTACTGGAAAAAATACCCAGTAATATCAGTATTGATGTAAGTAGAATGAGTTGTTCAATAGTCGGCATAATCAGTTTAATCTGTAAGTGAATAAAACGCTGGCGATGCATCGTAAAGCGCGCGAAGAGGACAAGTAACCATAAATAGCTAAAAGAGGTAAAAATATGCGGTTGACTGATATTTTGGCTTGAATGCCAATAATAAACATTAAAAAGCATATCATCCTGATTATAATATAAATTACTTAAAATAAATTGATGTTTTATCGCATTTTAATCATTAAAATAGTAAATAGGCTATAAATTCTAATTAGATTAATCGATTCACGCGTTTTAGCTCGCTATTTAGTTTAATTGAGTATCTCTAGGTGCTCTATGATGAAATATAGCTATAAAATCAGCTGGATAAATAGTATTAAGCCATGATGATCAGAGTGCGTATAAAAGGAGGGGGAGTTAGTGTTGAATAGAAAAATAAGGCCGAAGAAATAATGGCATCGGCCTTACCCATAATTAATGAAAACGTGCTTTTTTAGCTAAGTAATCACCAATAAATTGCATGCCTTGTACAATGATCACTAATGTAACAACCGTAATTGCCATAGCCACATTATCAAATCGTTGATAACCATAATTAAGCGCTAAATCACCCACTCCGCCACCACCAACTGCACCCGCCATCGCCGTTGCACCGACTAACGTAATACTGGCCGCCGTGAGGCTTAAAATTAGCGATGACTTCGCTTCAGGTAAAATAAAATGCCAGACAATTTGCCAATTTGTCGCGCCCATTGCATCAGCGGCTTCAATAATACCTGAATGAACACTTAGTAATGAGTTTTCAACTAACCGAGCGGTATAGGGGGCAATAAAAATAACTAGAGGTACTATTGCTGCAGTTGTTCCTATTGATGTCCCAACCATAAAGCGAGTGAGAGGGATCATGGCGACTAATAAAATAATAAAAGGTAACGAACGTATAATATTAATAATTGGATTAACAATACGATAAATACATTTATTTTCCCAAATACCATCAGGTCTTGTTACAACAAGTAAAATACCAAGCAAAATACCAAACAATGAGCCTAATACTAAGGCAATGCTAACCATCGTAAAGGTTTCTGACATTGCTAATAAAAATTGTTTACTCGTTAACGCAGTATCAAAAAGCTTTGTCATAGCGCCCCCTTATTAACAGCTACACCACGATGACGTAAAAATTGAATTGCATCATCGATATCAGTTTTATTACCAATTATTTGTACAAACATGCTACCAAGGACAATGCCGCTTATTTCTTTCATATTGGCAAATAAGATATTAATTTTGATTTTATTTTGTAGCATCAATTCATTTACTACAGGCTCGTGAGCAGACTTCCCTAAAAATTCTAACCGATATACATCTTGTCGATGTTCCAAATTATGAAGTACGCGCTCAGGGATCTCTTCATTTAATACAGTACTAACAAATTTTTGTGTCGTTAAATGTTGCGGCTTAGCAAAGATGTCTAATAAAGTTCCCTCCTCAACAATACGCCCTGATTCCATAACGGCGACACGATTACAAACTTGTTCAATGACTTCCATTTCATGAGTCACGACTAAAATAGTAATATCCTGCTCACGACTAATTTTTTGTAATAATAATAATATGGATTGCGTTGTTTGCGGGTCAAGTGCTGATGTGGCTTCATCACAAAGTAAGATTTGTGGGTTATTAATTAATGCACGAGCAATACCTACTCGTTGCTTTTGCCCACCAGATAGTTGGCCTGGATATTGATTTTTTTTATCGCTTAATTCGACATATTCAAGAATGCTATCAACTCGACGATTAATTTCTTGTTTATCGATTCCAATTAGTACCAGTGGCATAGCAATATTTTGAGCCACAGTTTTGGTTTCCAATAAATTAAAATGTTGGAAAATCATACCAATGCTTTTCTTATGATTGCGAATTTCGGCTGGGCTATGATCAGCAATATTTTGCTCATTGATAATCACTGCGCCACCGGTTGGTTTTTCTAATTGATTGACCAAACGAATAAGGGTGCTTTTTCCCGCGCCGCTGTAGCCAATAAAACCAAAGATATCCCCTTTATTTATATGCAAATTAATATCTTGCAACGCAACTAAGGATTGCCCATTTTTTTCATATACTTTTTGGACATTTTGAAATGTGATCATTATTTACTCCACATTATCGGTTAGTTGCACACGATTTGCTGGTGAAGGAGCGGCTTGCCACTCATCGCCTAAAAGTTCAGCTTCAGTACTTGTTTTCACTAATTCAAGGTGATGCGATTGATGCATGAGATAGAGTTGTGCCGCAATATGGTCGGCAAGTCGTTCTGCACCTGTATTAGTTCCTGGGATCAATCCAATAACGGGCCCCATACTTAAAGACGCACTCAAATTGAAGCAATAAAATGTGCTTAATTGAGGTAAATCGTATTCAGCTTTAGCTTGTAATTCAAAGTGTGAGCCGAGATAGGGGTGAGAGGCTAATTCGCTATTTTCTTCATTTTTAGGTGGTGTATAAACGTCTCTCCACGTTTTAATCAAAGGGGCTAATTGATTAAATGCCGTTTGTTTAAACCAGTTAATACGATACCCAGTCGCCAAAATTAAGTAATCGAGGATAAATTGATCATTGTTGGTGGTGACATGAAGTTTTTTACCCTTTAATTCAACCTGTTTAACAGGAGAGTTAAAATTAAAATAAGCATTTTTATGGCGTGAGACACGTAAAGTACTGCCATGAGGCGCAGGCGTTTTAGCCTTTGCAACATAGTCGGTATAATGCCATTTTTGTGCATCTGTAAAATAGGCATAAGCATTCGAAAATCCGGCACTTCCTGCGACTTTCCCGCGATTAACTCGCGGCATATCACTTGCACGGATCAGGATTTCTACCGAGTTGGCGCCATATTCAAGTGCAGTTGCCGAGCTATCCATCGCACCAGCACTGTAACCCACTACGCCAATATCGAGCCCAGCAAAACGTTGATAATCACTCCCTGCATATGAATGTTCCCAATACGCTTTAGGGATATGATCCATAAAACTTGGAATATTGGGTTCACTAAAAGATTCCATACCTGTTGCTAAAATGACATGTTGGGCAATATAGCGTTTGCCGCCATCTGGCGTTTCGAAAAATAATTCACTGCCACTAGGGGTAAGCTGTACATCAACCAATTGATATTGGTTGAATACCTGTGGATTTGTCATCAATTTGAACCATTGTAGGTATTCTCCCCACTGTAAACGAGGGATTTTGTCCAACTGCTCCCATGCAATGTGCCCAAATTGCGCTTTGAACCAAGCCTGAAATGTGAGTGACGGGGACGCAAGTGCAGGCCCGACAACTTGTTTTGGCGAACGTAATGTTTCCATTAGCGCCGGTTTTTGCCATGGACCTTCTTTACCCGCAATGGCTTGGTCAAATACCACTGCATTTATACCGCGTAATTTCAGTGCAAATGCGGCGGTAATACCTGACATCCCCGCGCCAATAATCGCGACATCTAATTGGTTATTTTCGAGGTTATTGTTTGACAGTGACCATGATGTTATTGGTAAATTTAAGTATTGAAGATCTTGTTGTATTTGTGCTTCCAAAGCAGGTAAGCCATTGATGCCCATTATGAGATTACTCCTTATCTTCAATGAGTTTGAAAGGCTCTCCGAGGGACAGCATTAAGCGATTTGCCCACGAGAAAAAGGCGGCTGATTGAATAAGGTCAACAAGTTCTAATTCAGATAAGCCGAGCTCTCGTAGCGTGCTTACTTGTTGAGTCGATGCTTGAATGGGCGTTGTCGAAAGCGAGGCGACAAGGTCGGTAAGGGCCAATAATCTATCATCGAAATTTTCAGCGAGGACAGATCCTGTTTGAGTTGCTAATAATGCATCAACATCAAATTTACGTGTTTTTTCGTATTGGCTTGCTTTGCGGGCATGTACCGAGGCACAGTAAATACATCCATTGACTTTACTGACCACAGCGGCAGCAAATTCACGTTCCCAGCGCGGTAATCCACCCGAAGTATAAAACACACCTCGGTCTATCAATGTGCGAATTTCTAATATTTTGCTGTGATGAGCGAGTAATAAAAAATATTCAGAATTTAGTTGACCGAATTTTTTCATTACTTGCGCTTCATTATCACTGAGAGTACTGGCGTCTCTTGCGGGTAACCAAGCCTCCCAGCCTAAATTATCTTGCGTAAATTCAGTTGGTGAAGGCTTACCTTGCTGGGTTAATAATTGATGATTCCATTCACCCGCAGTAACTTTTTTAGAGGAACTTTCATCATTATTCTGAGCAAGTAACAAAAGTAATCCTTCAATTAACCTAGCTTGGTAGGTTACAAAGGTAATTAATTGGGCAAGCAATACAATATTTGCTGATTGCCAGCCGTGCTGTGTCAGATTTTTAATGAGCGAATAATTTGTCGCTTTTGGCTCAAGGGTTAATATTTGCAGATATTCCTTAGCTAGTTTTAAATCGACTGTGAATTCAATCGGTTTTTGTGCCTGCAATAGTTGAAGATAATAATTTGCTAAGTTTTCACTGCCTGTTAGTTTTGCAACTTCTAGGGCAAAGTAATATTGAATATTTATTGGTAATACGGTTGAGGACGTAGAAAAAATAGTGTCAAAAGCCGCTTGTGTATTTTCAGTTGCCACTTCACGTTCTTGGCGTATTTTCGCCAAATCAGAATCCGGTGTTAAATTAGTCAGAAAATTAATTAAATCATCATTGAGAATAGTCATAAAGTAACTCACTTTTTTTAAACGTTTTTTTATCCCCTTCATTACATCTCATACACATCAGTAATCGAACGAATGATTTGTTATATGCATATAACTAAATGGAATTAAAATCCTTTTATATATTACTTTTGTATTAAGATATAACGATACGATCTAAGTGGCGCGGACAAAAAATGATTATACTGCCTTAAATATTTTCACAGGGCTGTTACAAATGTTAAAACAAAAATTAATAAATATATCTCTGATTGCCACCGCGATTATCTCGCTTACTGCTTGTGGTGATAACACTGAAAAAGACAATCCAAATAAAAAACAAATTACGATTGGCTTCGGGGTTGGCAATTATATTGACCAAGTTGACAAAGGCATTGTGCCTATTTTAGAAAAGAAAGGTTACACCGTTAATTTACGTCAGTTTTCTCAAAATAGGCAAATAAACCCAGCATTTGAAGAAAGTTCAATTGATGCATCAGTCAATCAAAGTCGTGCTTACATGGATGCCTATAACAAGAAAAACAATATTAATATGGTCGCACTAACGGATTCACCAAGTGCTCCACAAAGTTTACGCTCTAATAAACATCAATCAGTCGATGAAATACAGGATGGCATGATAGTCGCTTTATCAAATGATCCTGTAAATGCAGAGCGTGGCGCACGTATTTTAGAAAAATTAGGTTGGATTCAAATTAAACCTAATGTGAGCACCTTAAGTTTTAGTGTGAATGATATCGAATCAGGAAAATATAATCTTGATATACGCGAAACCGATGCAGCACAAGGATTGCGATTATTAGATGACGTCGATTTTGTCGTTGTTAACGGTAATTATGTTGCCAGTGCGGGGCAGCGAATTGCGGATGGATTGGTGGTAGAGAATTCACCACTGGAACACCGTGTTATCGTTACTGTCATGCAAAAAGATCAGGATGCGCAATGGGCGAAAGATTTAAAAGAAGCCTTTGAGTCAAAAGAGTATGCAGATTATGTACGTTCACAGCGAATTTATGATGGGTTCATCGAGCCCGATAGTTGGAAGCAGTATCCTAGATAAAGTCCTAGTCTAATTTTATTTAATTTAAAGTTGTGCTTTAGCCACTAAATAATTACTGTTTAGTGGCTTTTTGTTTTTATATTTCTGTTATTTATTCTTTGATCTTTAAGGTATTTAATATGAAAAATATTCGTATTGAATAGATAGACAAAACAAAGTTTTTTAGTTATTTAATAGATGAAGTGACTTAATAAAAATAAAGCTGGATAGCTTACGATTTTAATAAAATTAACCTGACAGGGGAAAGAAATGGCGAATGAACTGATTAATGCACTCAATGTATTAAAATCGAAAACGTGGGTTGATTTAACACATATATTTGATAAAAACTCACCTCACTTTTTCATGTTTGAGTCTGCGGAATTTAAAACATTATTTGGTTACCCAGAAGGTTTCTTTGCCCAGCAATTTACCTTTCCAGGACAATACGGCACACACATTGATGCGCCATGCCATTTTGTCGAGGGCAAACGCTATTTACATGAGATCACGTTGAAAGAGTTGGTATTGCCACTTATCGTTATTGACCAGTCGGAAAGGGCTAAACAAGATCCGAATTTTTCTTTTTCTCGCGATGATGTAATTGAATTTGAGAAAAAATACGGACAAATCGAGCCAGAAACATTTGTGGCATTACGAACTGATTGGAGTAAACGCTGGCCATCTCAATCTAAAATGGATAACAAAGATGCTGAAGGTAATAACCAAATACCAGGTTGGGGAATTGATGCCTTGAAGTTTTTATTTGAGGAAAGAGGCGTTAAAGCGATTGGCCATGAAACATTTGATACGGATTCCGCCAAAGATTTTCGTCAAAATAATGCGTTATTAGCGGAATATTATGTACTTGAACAGGATACATACCAAGTTGAGCTAATGGCAAATTTAGACAAACTTCCAACTCGCGGTGCTGTTATTTTTAATATTATGGCTAAGCCTAATAATGCTAGCGGTTTTCCTGTCCGTTCATTTGCTATTCTTCCTTAAAAATCTGAGTCATAAGTTTATCAATCTGTAATCTTGGCAGCAGATTGATAAATTTAATAAAAATTAACTGTTGTCAAATTAAAGTGCAATTAAAATCCAAGCGGTAGCAAGTAACATACAAATAGCTGCAACTATGCCGCCCGATTTCGCAAATTCAGAAAATGAAATTTTTACGCCATATGCGGCAGATTGCTCAACAACAATAATGCCCGCAAGACTGCCAAAGACAAATAAATTACTTGAGAAGCCCGAACCGAGTACTAAAGCTGCGCCAAGTGAATCCGCATTCCCATCGGGGGTTAAAAATGGCACGAGCAACATCACTGATGGATTATTGCCAACAATAGTGCTTAGTACACCCGTTACTAAAAAGAGAATAATGGGATTATTTAAATCCACTCCATGGTTACGTAAGTCATTTAATAATTGTTGGGGTAAACCGGTTGAGGCAAAGGCGGCATTAACGACAAATAATCCCATTATTAATAATAAAAGATTACCATCGACAAGTTTTAGCATATCACTTGAGGCGATAGAACGATTAAGTAATAAAAATCCGGCGGCGGTTAGCGCAATTAACTCTCTTGGGATATCACTTGCTACAAAAGCGATAATAACAGCGAAAGTAATAATACCTGCCTTAGCTGTCTCCCAAACATTTAAATTTTCTTGAGGTGAAGATGTAGGGGGCGATTGAGGATTATCTTTGGTTAAATACCATCGGTTTCGATATAACCAAACTAAGACTAGCCATGTGAGCGGTAAAGATAATAATGCTGGGATAGCTGATGCTTGAAGTAAACCGACAAATGAAATATCTAATCCCTGTGCTGCAATCATATTTTGTGGGCTACCTATTAATGAGCCAGCAGCGCCATTATTTGCGGCAAAACAGAAGCCGAGTAAAAAAGGAATAGGGTTAAGACCACGAGATAAAGTAATCGAAACTAATAAAGGTGTCATTGCGACAACGACAACATCATTGGTGAGCAAGGCGGAGAGTATCCCACCAACAGCAATTAATACAGCAAGTAACGTTGGAGCACTGACTTTTAGCATCGCTACACGGTTAGCAGTCCAACTATAGAAGCCAGATACAACAAAAGATGCAGAAACGACCATTAAGCCAAATAGCATACCGATTGTTCGATAATCAATAGCATTCCAAGCATGAGGCGGTGTAATACTTCCGATTGCCATCATTGCTAAAGCGCCAATAACAGCAGCACCGGTTCTATCTACTTTAAAACCAGGCAGCTTACCAAATCCCATTGCGATATAAACCAACAGGAACACAATAATAGTGAGAGTCATAATAGTCGCATTATTACAAATAAAGTTAAGGCTAATTTAGCGATGAATGATTATTGAGGCAAGACTAAATAATCTTTTAATAATAATAAGTTGCATTTACTACTAAATACGACCATCTCAATTGGATTGATCTGTAAACCGAAGGAAAATAAGATTGTTATTGATAAATATTCACAGTCTTTTGGCTAGATATTTAGCGTTAAAATGTCTATTTGGTATTACTACAATTCACTTGTTTGTCGACAATCATACAATTTGCCGTAGCAGATGGGTTTACAGGTAAACTTAACTGCTCAACCCAGCGCATCAACCTTTGCTTTGCTGTTAATCTTACGGTCACTTGAATTTTATCTTTTTGGCTAATATTCTCCACTGAATATTCAATTAATTGATTTTTATTGAAAATAAAAGTGTAGTCTGCTTTTCCATTTGAGAATTCTGGATGAATTTTATTTAAATATAAAAGTAATTCATAGTTATCCTGAATAGCCTGTTCATCGGGTATTCCTTCAATTTTAATTACTTGATTTTTAGGCATTCCAGCTAAGACGACATTAGATTCAGTCGTCGTTACACAACCGGTTAAAAGCAAAAATAAGAAAAACAATGTCTGTTTCATGGGGAACCGCTTGAATAAATGTGGACTTAAATTATTGGTTAGATAATAGCCTGTGCATGGGTTGATTGAAATAGGAGAATATAAGAATGAGGAATGTCTTTTTTAGGCAATGCATTGATTTTACTGGTGTCCCCTGCAGGAATCGAACCTGCAACTAGCCCTTAGGAGGGGCTCGTTATATCCATTTAACTAAGGGGACATAAATCATTAGCACTAAACTGAGGTTGGCATTTTACTGTTCAGACCCAATTGAATCAAGTTGTTACGCTAAAATTATTTTGCTTGAGTGTTTAATGTACGATTGGTTTGTTTTTTAAGCGAACATTAAAACTGTACATTATTCCGTAATACGCTTTTTGTTAAAGTTTAAAACAAAATGGCGCATTAAGATTTTGATAAAAAATATTCTATTTATATTTCAATTGGTTGATTGCTATTTTTTGGGTCAGTATTTACCCGAAGATGCTTTTTGTACTAACTAATAATTTTTCTTATAATAATGTAATAATTAAATAAGGTATAGTTAGTACTATTGGGATATTTAATCACTCAAAACGATTAACAAATTTATCTGTTTGACTTTATGATAAGCGGATTCGTGAAAATTTTGAAAGTACTGCTTCAGGATGGTACAGGGAATGGAGAGGATTATGAAGTTTCGCATGAGCATTGTGCTTCTTATTGGGATATTAATTGGTGGTTGCGCCAGTTCAATTGATCCTGCAACACAAGAACGCTCAGACCCACTGGAAGGTTTTAACCGAGCAATGTTCAATTTCAACTACAATGTCTTGGATCCTTATGTCTTAAGGCCGGTGGCGGTTGCTTGGAATGACTATGTGCCTATGCCAGCTCGAAATGGATTAACCAACTTTTTTGTTAACCTTGAAGAACCTGCAAGCATGTTGAATAGTTTCTTACGTGGTGAAGTGACCCAAGGTTTTAAACATTTTAACCGTTTCTTCCTCAATACCGTATTTGGTATGGGAGGCTTAATTGATGTTGCCTCTATGGCAAATCCACAACTGGCTAAAGAAGAACCAAAACGATTTGGTAATACTTTAGGATATTACGATGTGGGTTATGGGCCGTATGTTGTATTACCCGGTTATGGGAGTGCGACCGTTCGAGAACAAGGTGGTGACTTAGTTGATGATTTATACCCAATGCTGAGTTATTTAACGTTCTGGATGTCTGCGGGTAAATGGGCGCTTGAAGGAATTGAAACCCGAGCAAGGTTATTGGATTCTGATGGATTGCTGAGAAATTCGTCTGACCCATACTTGATGTTGCGCGAAGCTTATTTCCAGCGAAATGATTTCTTGTCGAAAGGTGGCGTGTTGCAAGCAGTTGAAAACCCAAATGCTGCTGCGATTGAAGGGGATCTTGATTCTATTGATTAAAATAGAAAAGCGTCTTGATCGTTGAAAGGTTTATCACTCTCTATACAGTAAAATATTAGAGAGTGATAAATTTAAGACTAATCATTGTCCTGCTTTCCTCGCTGTGACACTGTGTCAATCAAAGCAATAATTCCCAGCACACCAATGAAACTAACCGTAAACAGTGTTCCCATAAAACCTCCTACGTTGTCGTCATAAATACCTCTTTGAACTCTCCCGTTCACAAATCAAAAATATATTTATCAATGCAATACATTAATTCATATGTTGTTTTTACTTTATGATCGCGATCGTTTATTCATAATACTGAATATTTAGACAAGAACATTCAGCTAATTCAAGGGTGGTTAAATAAAGTGTAAATATAGACTTGCCATACTTCAAGTTGTCGCGTTCTTGACTGCGCTCAGCGGTTAAAATCAGAAGGTTTGCCTATGCTTATAGGCGAATTGATCAGAATATTGGCTGTTAATAATTTGTTATAAAATGATTCATATATTTATATATAAATGACTTTGAGAAAATGTCAATAAAAAGTAGTTTGGGCGGGGTTTTAATAAAAAAGTGTGAGTAGGGGGAAATCAGGGGGGGAAGATCCCCCCTGATAAAATAAGGTAGATAATTAGAATGCGTAGTTAAAGTTCACGCCATACAGCCATGCAGAGCCTTCAGATTTAAAGCGCACAACTGAGTTAGGGTCTGATTCAACAAGTTTTTCATTAATATTGACTTTTTTACCGTGCATATAGGCAATACCAACATCGACAGAAGCATCTTCATTGAATGCATAGGTTGTTCCCGCACTTAACCAGTAACGGTCTTGGTCAGGGATTGAGATTGAGCGATATTCAGAGCGGACAGGGCTTTCATCGTAAGCAATACCGGTGCGGAATGTCCAGTTATCGTCATAAAAGTAAGTGGTACCAATAGCTAAGCGCCAAGCATCTTTAAAGTGTTCAGGTTTATGGAACAGTTCTTTACCATTACTTTTTTGATAAGCGGTTAGGTCTTTAAAGGTACTCCACCCAGTATAAGCTACGCTATAATGCATTGCCCATTGTGGTGCAACTTTATGATAGCCAGAGAACTCCCAGACATCAGGTAAATTGAGATCTAGTTTACCTTAACGGTGCCGCCATTAAGCCCACCAATCTGAGCAGGGAGATCATTTGAGAACTTACCCTCTTCAAATTTAACTTTGACTTCTGAACGGTACGTTAAACTTAGGCGGTTGTCTTGATTGAATTCATATAGAATCCCTGTGTTCCAACCATAACCCCAGTCATCACCTTTCAACTTTGCGGCTGTTGTACTTGGCGTAACGCCTAAAGCAGGTGGAACTTTACCAGCGCCAATCCCCATATGGCGGGTGATTTCGGCATCGGCATAGACAGCATTAACACCTAAACCAAAACTAAAGTTATCATTTAAACGATATGCGCCGCTTAAATTTAAGTTAACGGTTTTTAAGTCAGTTTTTCCTGCAACAGGCCCACCGGCATAATCCTTGCTAAAATCAGTCGCTAAACCAAAGTTGGTGGTCATTGAGGTGCCAACAGCCCATTTATCATTGATTGGGAAGATAAAGTGAGCATTGGGAACAAGGGCATTAGGGGCGATATTATTGGCAGTAAACATATCGTTATCACGGCCTTTAATATCAACGGTCGGGTCAATATAAACTGCACCAACGGAAAGAGAAGGGCGATTAAATAGCATCATTGCAGCGGGGTTACGGCTACCTTCACTTGCGTTATCCCCCATAGCGCCAGCGCCAGAGAACGCACGTCCGAGTGCCGAGGTTGAATATTCATTAAGCAAAAAACCAGCCGCGCCTGCGTTGGAAGACATTATTGCCACTGCTATAGCTAAAGCTGACCGAATTGCCACTGCTATAGCTAAAGCTGACCGAGTAAACAGGTTTTTCTGGCTCATGACCAAAACCCTCTTGTATGTTTTATTTGAATAAAGCGACTTCTATCGCAAGAAGCGCTGAATTGTAGGGTCGCTTGTCGTTATGACAAATCAGACCAGTTACTAGAGTATAGGTCTGACCACCTGATATGTTGCAAGTATGTTTTGTATTTATTGTGACCTTGCTTTCAAAAATGCGATCTATTTAACAAAACGGCAACATAAAAAGACAAAAAAAGCACAATAAATATCCACAAGTGGGGTTAGATCAAACTTATGTTGGATTATTAGCGATAAACTTTGATTCAGACTGGTTTTTACCACTTTTTCAGCGTTATGATAGGCGCTTAACAGTTTGTTTATTTGGAGAGTAAAATGACTGATGCGATTAACCGTTGTAGTGCGGAAGAGACAGCAGCTTGCTGTTGTGTAGATGTCGGTACGATTCTTGATAATAAAGATTGTACGGCCTCGTATCAGCATGTTTTCGCAACACAAGGAGAGGCGGAATCCATGTTGAAAACACTCACAGACAAAGCGAAATCGGTTGAGTCTGAACCTTGTGTTATTAACCACTCTTTTAACGCTGTAGAGGGTGGAATTGAATTAACGGCTGATTTTAATTTTAGCTGTGAAGCAGAAAGTCTAATTTTTCAATTAGGGCTTCGTTAATCAAGCGATTGAATTGATTTTATCACCCTTTTACTTTCGTTATTCAACGTTGTGAAAGGGTTTCTTCTTGTTACTCACCTTTAGTTATTTCCTTTCTCATTCATTTCATTCTAAGTTGCGCGCTGCTTCGCATTTTTCATTAGTACCATTTGATAATTGTGAAAATTATGTTAACAATCAATACAGGTCAGACCTCTTTGGTCGGGTATTGAAAAACAATTTTAATTTTCCTTTTTTCTTGTAGCAGGAGCGACCATGAATCAACTTTCCCAACATGGCGAAAGCACTTATATAGCGAAAGAAAGAATTGCCATCGTGAGTGGGTTACGTTTACCTTTTGCTAAGCAATCTACTGCCTATCAAGGGATTGCGGCTGTTGATCTCGGCAAAGCGGTGGTCGCAGAGTTGTTGTGTCGCAATGATTTAGACAACGCATTAATTGAACAGCTGGTGTTTGGGCAAGTAGTACAAATGCCTGAAGCGCCGAATATTGCAAGAGAAATTGTCTTAGGAACGGGAATGAGTGTGTCCACGGATGCCTATAGTGTTTCCAGAGCCTGCGCGACAAGTTTTCAAGCCATTGCTAATGTTGCTCAAAGCATGATGGTGGGGGATATTTCAATTGGTATTGCCGGTGGTGCAGATTCATCTTCCGTGTTGCCCATTGGCGTTTCAAAGAAATTAGCCGCAACACTTTTAGCCTTGAGCAAAGCCAAATCAGTAGGCCAAAAATTATCGTTAATTGCAAAACTGCGTTTAAAAGACTTAGCACCAGTAGCCCCGAGTGTCGCAGAGTATTCAACAGGCTTGCGAATGGGCGATACCGCAGAGCAAATGGCGAAAAGCTATCAAATTAGCCGTATTCAACAAGATGAATTAGCGCATCGCTCTCATTTACTTGCGGCTAAAGCATGGGATAGCGGGGTATTAGCGCAAGAAGTGATGACGGCCTATATGCCACCATTTAAGCACGCTTTTTCACAGGATAATAATGTCCGAGGTAACTCGGTTTTATCGTCATACGCTAAATTAAAGCCGGCATTTGATCGTAAACATGGCACCGTGACTGCGGCAAACAGCACACCTTTAACGGATGGTGCGGCCGCTGTATTGATGATGACTGAATCAAGAGCAAAAGCCCTAGGCTATACCCCTCTAGGGTATATTCGAAGCTATGCATTTTCTGCCATCGATGTATGGGAAGATATGTTGCTAGGGCCCTCTTATGCGACACCTATCGCTTTGAAGCGCGCAGGGTTAACGTTACAGGATTTAACACTAATTGATATGCATGAAGCATTTGCTGCCCAAACATTAGCGAATATAAAAATGTTTTCAAGTCGTCAGTTTGCTCAGGAAAAGCTCGGGCTAATGCAAGAGATTGGTGAGATAGATATGGATAAGTTTAATGTGCTTGGTGGCTCAATCGCTTATGGACACCCATTTGCGGCCACAGGTGCTCGTATGGTGACTCAAACATTAAATGAATTGCGTCGACGTGGTGGTGGGTTTGGCTTAACAACGGCTTGCGCCGCAGGTGGTTTAGGTGCAGCGATGATCTTGGAGGTGGAATAATGGAACAACATTCTACTACAGAGGTAAAAACGGATATCACTGAACCTGCGTTTACACTCGAAATTTATGATGAAAATGTGGGTGTGATTTTTATTGATGTGCCGAACGAAAAAGTAAACACCTTAAAAGCGGAGTTTGCAGAACAATTTTTAGCCATTTTACACAAGGCACAATCGACATCTGGGTTAAAAGGCTTAGTTATCACATCGGGTAAAAAAGACAATTTTATCGCCGGTGCTGACATTAGCATGATTGCAAATTGTGAAACAAAAGCACAAGCCAGCGAGCTTTCAACAGAAGGCCATGCGCTATTTGATAAAATAGATAATTATCCTTTACCGATTATTGCTGCAATTCACGGTGCATGCTTAGGGGGTGGCTTAGAGCTTGCGCTGGCTTGCCATGCAAGGGTGTGTTCAAGTGATGATAAAACACGGTTAGGGCTGCCAGAAGTGCAGATTGGGCTGTTACCCGGTTCCGGTGGTACGCAGCGACTACCTCGCTTAGTGGGTATCCCTCATGCACTAGACTTAATGCTCACAGGGCGACAGCTAAAAGCGAAGCAAGCACAAAAAATCGGCTTAGTGGATGATGTTGTCCCTACGACTATTTTATTAGATGTCGCAATAAAAATGGTAAAAAAAGGTGGCGTTCATCGTCCTGCAATCCATTGGCAGCAGCGTTTACTTAGCAGTAAGTTTTTACGTAATCAAGTATTTAAAAGTGCTAAACAAAAAGCATTAAGCAAAACAAAAGGGCATTATCCGGCGCCGGAAAAAATTATTCAGGTTGTTAAAATAGGCATGAATAAAGGTCTCAAAGCTGGCTATGCAGAAGAAGCAAAAGCGTTTGGTGAATTAGTGATGACACCTGAGTCGGCAGCGCTGCGTAGCTTATTTTTTGCGTCAACAGCATTAAAAAATGAGGCAGGCGCACAAGCAACACCATTAAAAATAAAACAGATAGGTGTACTCGGTGGCGGTTTAATGGGCGGTGGAATTGCTTATGTCAGTGCTTCTCAAGGTAAATTACCTGTTCGTATCAAGGATATTTCAGATAAAGGTGTAACTCAGGCATTGCGTTATAGCTGGGATTTGCTTACTCAACGAGTATTAAAAAGACGTTTATTGTCTCGTGAGCGTTCAGCAATTATGTCTAGAATTTCTGGGACGTTAAGTTACCAAGGGCTTGATAAATCGGATGTCGTTATTGAAGCTGTCTTTGAAGATTTAGCATTGAAACAAAAAATGGTTGCTGAAGTTGAAAAAATGTCAGCGGGGAGCGCTATTTTTGCATCAAATACATCGTCTTTACCTATTCATCAAATAGCCGCTGAGTCGACTCATCCTGAAAAGGTAATTGGTCTACATTATTTTAGTCCTGTCGATAAAATGCCATTGGTGGAAGTGATCCCGCATGAGCATACTGACGCAAAAACTATCGCAACTGTTGTCGCTTTGGCTAAGCGCCAAGGAAAAACTGCCATTGTCGTTGGTGATGATGCCGGCTTTTATGTTAACCGAATATTAGCGCCTTATTTATGTGAAGCGGCTGAATGCCTTGTACAAGGTGAGCCGATTGAACATATCGATAACGCATTGGTCAATTTTGGTTTTCCTGTTGGCCCATTTAATCTACTCGACGAAGTGGGCATCGATGTGGGAACTAAAATTTTGCCTATTCTTGTCGAGCGTTTTGGTAATCGATTTAAAGCGCCTGAAGCACTAGATAAAGTGGTTAAGGATGATAGAAAAGGAAAGAAAAATGGTAGAGGATTTTATGAATATGGCCACTCATCTTCCCGTTTAATATTTTGGAAAAAATCATCAAAACGTCAAGTTGATAAACGTATCTATTCATTAATTAATATTCACGTTGAGAGTAAACAAAGCAAAACGGAAATTGCTCAACGCTGCGTCATGTTAATGCTCAATGAAGCGGCGCGTTGTCTGGATGAAAAAATTATTCGTAGTGCTCGGGATGGGGATATTGGCGCTGTATTTGGCATTGGCTTCCCACCATTCTTTGGGGGACCATTCCGCTATATGGATAGCTTAGGGATTGCGAAAACCGTTGAGACGATGAAAATGCTATCAGAGCGTTATGGTGACAAATTTCAGCCTTGCGATTTGTTATGTCATATGGCTGAAAATAATACAAACTTCTATCAATAATTTAATGGTTAGCGGCTAAATTTTTGTTTGTTGAAGAAACCTGATACCGTATGGCGCTAATACGGTTATCAGGTTTTTTTGTTTTTCTGCAAATAAAAAAGATTAACAAAAAACAACTTAAGTCATTTTATTTGGCTCGAGTTTGTTGCAGAATCAATTCTAGCCCCAACTGATGGTTACTTTTATAACAATTATCTTAACAAAAAGATTAGTCATTCCGATAGGATAGGCTACTCAGATGGTGGATTATGCAAGTTTATATTATGCGTCATGGTGATGCAGCGATACAGGCAGCGAGCGATGCTGCTAGACCATTAACTCAAAAGGGAAAAGACGAGTCAGTATTGATGGCGCAGTGGCTAAGTCGCCATGAGCCTAAAATTGATCACGTATTAGTAAGCCCCTATCTACGAGCAGAGCAAACATTACAGGTAGTGCGTGATAATCTGACTTTACCAATACAAGTTGGGGTTATGGAAGCGCTAACGCCTGGAGGGGATGCGACATTTGTTGCTGATTATATTCGAGACCTTGCAGTGCTTGAAACTAATGCGGTTTTAGTCGTTTCTCATTTGCCACTGGTGGGATATTTAGTTTCCGAGTTGTGTCCACAAGAGGCTCCTCCTATGTTCACCACTTCAACAATCGCCTGTATTAACATTGACGTAGCACATTTAAAAAGTCATGTTGAGTGGATGATGAGTCCATCTCAACTTATGTTTGCTAAAGATCGTTGATCTTTTAGGGAAAGAGGGCGTTTTGTTACCTCAAGTAAGGGGTCTCTCTCTATGTTGTAAAAGCAAGTCTAAAAGGTCATCTGAATCTTAGCGACGAGCACTTTCAATCGTCTCGATTAACAATAAAATAGCGGCATTACCCCCCCATTCTTTAGGGGCTTGGTGAAATGCAATAATATCAGGGTGTTGTGCAAGCCAAAGCGGAGTTTGTTGCTTTAATATATGCTTACCATGTCCATGCATGATGCAGGCACAATAGACATTCTCCCTTTTACATGCCGCAATAAGCGCCCCGATTTCTTGCTTAGCTTCCATTTGCGTCAGACCATGCAAATCAAGAAAAAGCTCTGGTACATAATCACCTCTACGCAATTTTTTTAGTTCATATGGGTTTGAACTTGGCTTCAAATAGCGGGTAGGACCTTCGTCTTCAAGCAGCGGCTGAAACTCATCTGAAAAATAAAAAGAGGCATCAATTTGTTCTTGCATGACTTTTTTATTGGATGGTTGTGTGACTTTGGCTCGTATAGGAGCATGTAAAATTTGATCTTGGCGGATTTTTTTTGTTCCGCTAATCGACTCTTTAAATAGATGAATATCTTCATCCTTTAGTCCAAATTTATTTTTCATATTCTTTTAATAAAACATTCTTTTTTAGATGTGCGTGACTTAACTTAGTGTAACTCATTTTTAATATGAACAGTTATAGACTCCCTCGACTATCTTCGTCTGTACCTTATCGGTCACGCGAATTATTTTGAGTATAACTGAAGAATATCGGTGTTGAATAACAAATTTGTAACCTTTTAGAGCAGTATACATTGACAAGAGTAGGTCTTTTAGTCTAATTGTATATACATATATATACCTCTATTTATGAAATTAATAACATGATTTCAACTCTAATAGGAAATGCTATGTCATTTAAAGCTCAATCCCAAGATGTTGTTTGGCGTAATAGCCGTATTGCTTCAATGGATGTGGATTCAACATCAGCATATGGGTTAATTGAAAATCATGACTTAATTGTTCGTGATAATAAAATAATCGCGATATTACCGAGTGATGAAGTTGATGGAACAGATAGTCAAGTCATTGATGTTGAAGGTAGGTTAATTACGCCAGGATTAATTGATTGCCATACACATTTAATTTTTGGTGGCAACCGAGCGGCGGAATGGGAACAGAGAATGAATGGTGTTTCCTATGAAACGATTAGTGCTCAGGGTGGTGGTATAAACTCCACGGTACGTTCGACAAGACAAACAGATGAAAAAGCGTTATTTGAGGTTTCTCAACCGCGACTAGAAGCACTAATTCGCGAAGGTGTGACCACCATTGAAATGAAGTCAGGTTATGGTCTCGATTTTGAAAGTGAGAAAAAACAATTACAGGTCGCTAAGCAATTAGCTGCAATTTATCCTATTTCAGTTAGCTCGACATTATTATCTGCTCACACTGTTCCCCCAGAATATAAAGGGAAGGCTGACGAATATATTGATTTAATTTGCGAAGACATAATGCCTAAACTTTGGCATGAAGGGCTTTTTGAATCGGTAGATGTTTTTTGTGAAAGTGTTGGTTTTTCATTGGAACAAAGTAAAAAATTATTTTTGGCGGCTCAAAAATTAGGGATCCCGGTTAAAGGGCACGTAGAGCAATTATCTAATTTGGGTGGCAGTGAGTTAGTTGCGAGTTTTAAAGGGTTGTCGGTTGATCATATTGAATACTTAGATATTGAAGGGATCCGTGCGCTTAAAAAGAGTGGTACTGTAGCCGTTTTACTGCCCGGTGCATTTTATTTTCTAAGGGAAACAAAATTACCACCTATTGAATTGTTACGTGAGCATCAAGTGCCGATGGCGATTTCAACGGATTTTAATCCGGGAACAAGTCCTTTCGCGTCATTGCGTATGATAATGAACATGGCAGCCGTATTATTCCGATTAACACCTGAAGAAATTTGGGCTGGCGTAACATGTCATGCAGCAAAAGCATTAGGCCGTGAGCAAACTCATGGTCAATTGAAAGCAGGGTATCATGCAGACTTTATTGTCTGGAATGCAAAAGACCCTGTAGAAATGATTTATGAGCAAGGCAGTAATCCGTTGTTTATGCGAGTCTATCAGGGGGTGGTCACCACTGATGTACTTGCCGCTTAGCTGACTTTAAATTATGCAGCATGATTTATGTAGAGTATGAACAAGTCATGCTGATGAAATTATTTTAGGTATTAATCAGTATTAGATAAAAATAACCACCTATAATGCAGTGGTCGTCATCATAATTAATAACGTTCTGATTGCTGTGAGTTTGGATAATATTCAACATAGGCAGTAATATTTTATTTTAAATTTAATAAGGCTTACTTGTATTTTCTTTTATAAAATATGATGGGCTCAATTTTATTATTTGCGACTGTCAGGATAAGTAGTATCCGATAGCTATAATGGCAGTGTTTGGGATTTAATTATCTTATCACCTGCTTGGTTCTTATTGACTAAACTGGAAATCACTGTGACAGCCGAAAAACAAACCAAAGAAAAGATAGGAACTCCTATTCCTCTCTATTTGCAAGTAAAACAATCGATTACTGAAAAAATATACACAGGGGAATGGCAAGCTAACGATAGAGTGCCATCGGAAGCCGAACTAGTTATTCAATTTCATTGTAGCCGAATGACGGCCAATCGTGCTTTGCGTGAGCTAACCGCGGAAGGGTTGCTGGTCAGATTGCAAGGCGTAGGGACTTTTGTTGCAGAGCCGAAAGGTCAATCAGCACTTTTTGAAATCCACAGTATTGAGGCTGAAATAGTTGCAAGGGATCATCAATACAGTTGCAAAATAATTAAACTTGAAGAGGTTACGGCTTCGGTCGCGCTGGCAAAAGAGCTAAATATATCGGTAGGTACACGGGTTTATCATTCGATTATTGTTCATTTTGAAAATGAAATTCCGGTTCAAGTTGAAGATAGATATGTTAATGCATTCGCTGCGCCTGAATATTTACAACAAGACTTTTTATCTGTCACTCCTCATGACTATCTTTCTCAAGTAGCCCCTCTTACGCAAGGGGAGCATATTGTTGAAGCCGTTGAGGCGGACGAGCGTTCAGCTAAATTATTGCATATTAATATAGGGTCTTCTTGCCTACTCATTACTCGACGAACCTGGTCACAAGCCTTCACTGTCACCAGCACAAAGCTATTGTTCCCCGGACATCGTTATAAATTAAAGGGGCGTTTTTCTTCCTAGTTATTCAATATGATGGTAGCTAATTATTTAAATACATAGTTAGCTATTAAACCCATTTATATCCCTCCTGATTTCGCCCCTTAAATAAATCCACGATAAGCTAAAATCTGCGATTCAACCAAAGCTAAATGTAAATTTACTGTGAATAAAATGTGATATTGATGGCATATTTAGAATAAAAAAACAGTATGGTTTAAACTTTGTATCGGTTTATTTGATTGATTAATAAGTGAAAATAAAATAAATCCAGTCATTTTATCTCAATGTGTTGTTAAAAAATGAATTGATTGTACATGTATATACAACTATACCTATAGAGAGACGAAATCAGTACAACATGTATTTCTCCCAAGTAAATTCAAGTTGCCCGTTAGCGGCACAGATAGATAAAGACTGACATTGAATATGCCATCAACAGCGATATTGAATGTAGACCCTTTGCTTGCCACTGACACTCAACCTGAATTATTTAGGGTATCGATAAAGAGGGTATAAAAAAGTGACCGCACTTAATAATAAATATAGAAATGTCGAAATTAGATCGCCTCGTGGAAACACATTGACCGCAAAAAGTTGGCTGACGGAAGCCCCTTTACGCATGCTAATGAATAACCTTGATCCTGATGTCGCCGAAAATCCGCATGAATTAGTGGTTTATGGTGGGATTGGGCGTGCAGCACGTAATTGGCAGTGCTATGACCAAATCGTAGAGTCACTTAAACAACTTGAAAATGATGAAACCCTACTTGTTCAATCCGGAAAACCGGTAGGTGTATTTAAAACCCATGAAAATGCCCCTCGCGTATTAATTGCTAACTCAAACCTTGTCCCTCACTGGGCAAATTGGGAGCATTTCAATGAATTAGATGCGAAAGGCTTAGCCATGTATGGTCAGATGACCGCAGGTAGCTGGATTTATATTGGTAGCCAAGGGATTGTACAGGGCACCTATGAAACATTTGTTGAAGCAGCGCGCCAACACTTTAATGGTGATTTAACCGGACGTTGGGTATTAACGGCAGGTTTAGGTGGAATGGGTGGCGCGCAGCCGTTAGCCGCAACATTAGCCGGCGCGTGTTCACTCAATATTGAATGCCAGCAAAGTCGCATTGATTTTCGTCTAAGAACCCATTACGTGGATGAGCAAGCAACCGATCTGGATGATGCACTTGCACGCATTAAAAAATACACCGCAGAAGGAAAGGCAGTTTCGATTGCGCTTTGTGGAAATGCCGCTGAAATATTGCCTGAATTAGTTAAGCGCGGTGTTAAACCTGACATGGTTACAGACCAAACCAGTGCCCATGACCCACTTAACGGTTATTTACCCATTGGTATGAGTTGGGATGA
Source organism: Providencia heimbachae ATCC 35613 (assembly GCF_001655055.1). Lineage (GTDB taxonomy): Bacteria > Pseudomonadota > Gammaproteobacteria > Enterobacterales > Enterobacteriaceae > Providencia > Providencia heimbachae. The sequence goes on from NZ_LXEW01000048.1 coordinate 227,341, forward strand.
GTACCGTGAACAAAGTGTAAAAAACCCGCAAAGTACCGCGCTTGCAGCTAAAAAATCCATGGCGGAACATGTTAAAGCCATGTTGGCATTCAAGAAACAAGGTATTCCAACCTTTGATTACGGCAATAATATCCGTCAAATGGCATTAGAAATGGGGGTTGAAAATGCCTTCGATTTCCCGGGATTTGTGCCTGCTTATATTCGCCCACTATTTTGTCGTGGTGTAGGACCGTTCCGTTGGGTTGCGCTATCCGGTGATCCTGAAGATATTTATAAAACTGATGCCAAAGTTAAACAATTATTGCCAGACGATAAGCATTTACACCGTTGGTTAGATATGGCGCGTGAGCGTATCAGCTTTCAGGGATTACCTGCACGAATTTGCTGGGTTGGCTTAGGAGACCGAGCAAAATTGGGTTTAGCGTTTAATGAAATGGTAAGAAGTGGTGAAGTGTCGGCACCGATCGTTATTGGTCGTGACCATCTTGATTCTGGGTCGGTAGCAAGCCCAAATCGTGAAACAGAATCAATGAAAGATGGCTCAGATGCTGTGTCAGATTGGCCATTACTCAACGCATTATTGAATACCGCCAGTGGCGCAACATGGGTGTCTTTGCATCATGGTGGTGGCGTCGGTATGGGCTTCTCACAACATTCCGGTGTTGTCATTGTTTGTGATGGAACCGATGAAGCCGCTGCACGGATTGCTCGCGTTTTACATAATGACCCTGCAACAGGGGTGATGCGCCATGCGGATGCGGGCTATGACATTGCAATCGAATGTGCGCATGAAAAAAATCTTAATCTACCAATGCTAAAAACACGTTAAGGAGTGCCATTAATGACTAAGTTAACTATCCATCCAGGAAAAATGACACTTGATGAATTACGTGTTGTCTTTGAACAGCCCGTTACCGTGACTCTTGATAAACGCGCTCATAGCGCAATTGAAAAAAGTGTTGCGACGGTGAATAAAATTATTGCTGAAGATAAAACGGCATACGGGATTAATACCGGTTTTGGGTTATTAGCCAACACGCGAATAGCGACGAAAGATTTGCAATCATTGCAACGCTCCATCGTGATGTCCCATGCTGCAGGGGTAGGCGATCCATTAGATGATGAACTTGTTCGTTTAATTATGGTGCTAAAAGTTAACAGCCTAGCGCGTGGTTTTTCGGGTATTCGCCTTGAAGTGATTAATGCGTTAATTGCGATGATTAATGCTCAAGTGTATCCGTTTATTCCAGCAAAAGGATCTGTTGGTGCTTCAGGTGACTTAGCGCCTCTCGCTCACATGAGTTTAATTCTATTGGGTGAAGGAAAAGCGCGTTTTGAAGGTAAATGGATTTCAGCCAAAAAAGCGTTAGAAAAAGCAGGTTTAACCCCATTAAAGCTCGAAGCGAAAGAAGGCCTCGCTTTACTTAATGGTACACAGGTCTCGACAGCATTTGCACTTAAAGGGTTATTTGAAGCCGAGACATTACTGCTTTCAGGGATCGTCTGTGGTGCACTGAGTGTTGAAGCAACATTGGGGTCACGTAAGCCATTCGATGCTCGGGTACAAGAAGTTCGCGGACAAAAAGGGCAAATAGATGTGGCAGCACTGTTTCGTGAAATTCTATCACCAAGTAGTGAGCTTGCTCAGTCCCATGAAAATTGCGTTAAAGTTCAAGACCCTTACTCATTGCGCTGCCAACCGCAGGTAATGGGGGCTTGCTTAACACAAATTCGCCAAGCCGCGGAAGTTATTTTAATTGAATCTAATGCGGTATCAGATAACCCATTAGTATTTACCGATAATAGCGATATTATTTCGGGTGGGAACTTCCATGCAGAGCCTGTTGCGATGGCGTCAGATAACCTTGCCCTTGTATTCGCCGAAATAGGCGCGCTATCAGAAAGACGTATTGCATTATTGATGGATACGCATATGTCCCAGCTTCCCCCATTCTTAGTCAATAATGGTGGGGTTAACTCAGGATTTATGATTGCACAAGTGACGGCGGCAGCTTTAGCGAGTGAAAACAAAGCATTGGCACATCCATCAAGTGTTGATAGTTTACCAACCTCAGCCAATCAGGAAGATCATGTCTCAATGGCACCGGCGGCAGGGCGTCGCCTGTGGGAAATGGCGAAGAATGTAACCGGTATTCTTGCTATTGAATGGTTATCGGCTTGCCAAGGTATGGATTTCCGTGAAGGGCTTAAATCCAGCGAAGCGTTAGAAAAAGCGCGTTCAACCTTAAGAGACAAAGTCACTTATTACGACAAAGATCGTTATTTTGCACCGGATATTGAGGCGGCAATTGAATTAATCAACAAACACAAATTATCAACATTATTTTCTGTTGGAACTGTTTTCCCTAAATAGTACATCGAGCAAATAAAGGGCAGTTGGCGACGTATCAACTGCCCGTAGCGGTATATCTGCACAACAAATAAATAATAAAATAATACGAAGGATAATTCATGCAAAGCACATCACAACTTGCGCGAGGTCTTTCTGCGCGCCACATTCGATTTATGGCTCTCGGTTCTGCGATTGGTACAGGGCTATTTTATGGTTCAGCAAAAGCGATAGAAACCGCAGGTCCGGCGGTACTGCTGGCTTATATAATAGGGGGTGCAGCCGTTTTTATGGTGATGCGCGCACTGGGTGAAATGGCAGTTCATAGCCCACTAGCCGGTTCATTTTCTCAGTATGCTAGTCATTATCTTGGCGCAAGGGCGGGCTTCTTTACGGGCTGGACATATGTTTTTGAAATGCTGATTGTTTGTCTTGCTGATGTGACCGCATTCGGCTTCTACATGAAACTCTGGTTTCCGGATGTCGCACAATGGATATGGGTACTCAGTATTATCTGTTTTATTGGTGCGATAAATCTTTGTCACGTCAAAACCTTCGGTGAAATGGAGTTTTGGCTATCACTGATCAAAGTCGTGGCGATTATTGCCATGATAGTCGGTGGTGCAGCCATTATGATGTTTGGCTTTGGTTCAGCCGCTGAGCATCCTGTGGGGATTTCAAATCTGTTTATTCATGATGGCTTTATGCCAAATGGTATAGGCGGGGTCATTGCCTCCTTTGCCGTGGTGATGTTTGCCTTTGGTGGAATTGAAGTCATTGGTATCACCGCAAGTGAAGCGAAAAACCCAGGTGTAACCATTCCTAAAGCAATTAATGCCGTACCAATTCGTATTCTATTATTTTACGTACTGACGCTGTTTGTGCTGATGTGTATTTACCCATGGAACCAAATTGGTCAGCAAGGTAGCCCATTTGTGCAAATTTTTGACAGCTTAGGAATTCAATCCGCTGCAAATATTTTAAATGTGGTGGTCATTACGGCAGCAATTTCTGCGATTAACAGTGATATTTTTGGTGCAGGACGCATGATGTATGGAATGGCGCATGAAGGGCAAGCGCCGAAAGCCTTTACCAAACTGACTAAAAATGGCGTGCCATGGATGACTGTGCTGGTGATGGTTGGTGTGTTGTTTATTGGTGTGGTGCTGAATTATTTAATTCCTGAAAAAGTCTTCTTAGTGATTGCTTCAATTGCGACTTTTGCCACCATCTGGGTATGGCTAATGATTTTACTGTCTCAGTTTGCGATGCGTAAAAAAATGACGCCGGAAGAAGTGAGTCAGCTAAAGTTCCCTGTCCCAATGTGGCCAGTTGCCCCCATTGTTGCCATTGTATTTATGCTGTTTATTTTTGGTGTGCTTGGTTATTTCGAAGATACGCGGATAGCGCTATACGTCGGTATCATTTGGCTGGTGTTATTAAGTATTGCCTATGCAGTATGGGTAAAAAAGCCAGAGAATAAGACAAAAGAAATGACGCAAAGCTAACGGTTATTTTTAATATTATGTTTACTAAAAGATGCCCTCAAGCGTTGTTGAGGGCATCTTTGTGATTAAATCCCATTCAAACCGCGCATCTTGAATAAGTGTATCTTTATTTTATTGTATTAATCTGCTGATTTGTCTCTCACTTCGTGGCAAACTTTAACCATTCATATTTACCTTTCAATAGACAGGCAGGAGACACCCTTCTTGGAAAAGATCTTCGTTGACGAAGCAGTAGCAGAACTTCACACCATTCAGGATATTTTACGTTGGACAATGAGCCGCTTTAATGCCGCCAATGTGTATTATGGCCACGGTACAGATAACTCGTGGGACGAAGCATTACAATTGGTGCTCCCAACCCTTTATTTACCGTTAGATTTACCCGATGAACTGCTAACATCGCGCCTGACACCAACGGAGCGCCACCGTATTATTGAGCGTGTTTTACGCCGCATCAATGACCGTATTCCGGTTGCTTATCTCACAAACCGTTCTTGGTTTTGTGGTCACGAATTTTATGTGGATGAGCGTGTTCTTATTCCCCGCTCTCCAATTGGTGAGTTAATCAATAACCACTTTGTCGGTTTATTATCAGATGAACCGCAAACTATTTTGGATATGTGCACTGGCAGTGGCTGCATTGCGATTGCTTGCGCCTACGAATTTCCTGACGCAGAAGTCGATGCAGTCGATATTTCAACCGATGTCTTAGCCGTAACGGAACAAAATATTGCTAACCATGGCTTAGACCATCGTGTGATCCCAATTCGCTCTGATTTATTCAGGGATATGCCAGAGGTGAAATACGACTTGATTGTCACTAATCCGCCGTATGTTGATGCAGAAGATATGTCGGATTTACCAGAAGAGTTTCGTGTCGAACCCGAATTAGCCTTAGCCGCGGGTAGTGATGGCTTAAAATTGACGCGTCGTATCTTAGCGGATGCGCCACGCTTTTTAACCGAAGAAGGTATTTTGGTGTGTGAAGTGGGCAACAGCATGGTGCACTTAATTGAACAATATCCAGAAGTTCCGTTTATTTGGCTTGATTTCGAATACGGTGGCGATGGTGTGTTTATGTTAACGCGTGATCAATTAGTTGAGTATCATGTGTGCTTTGAAGAATTTAAAGTATAGTTGAACTGTTCCACATAATAATGTATTCAAAGACAACATCATGTTCTTAACAACCAATACATAATTATAACAATCGCAGGCTTAGAATAGGAAACTCGGGATGGCAGGAAATTCAATAGGGCAACTTTTTCGCGTGACAACATTCGGCGAGTCACATGGTCTGGCGTTAGGTTGCATCATCGATGGCGTACCGCCGGGGTTATCACTGACTGAGGCGGATTTACAGATTGATTTAGATAGACGTCGTCCAGGCACTTCGCGTTATACCACTGCGCGTCGTGAACCTGACCAAGTCAAAATATTGTCAGGTGTATTTAATGGTGTTACCACAGGAACCAGCATTGGTTTAATGATTGAAAACACCGATCAGCGCTCGCAAGATTACGGCACCATCAAAGATGTATTCAGACCGGGACATGCGGATTACACCTACGAGCAAAAATATGGTCAGCGTGACTATCGTGGTGGTGGCCGTTCATCGGCGCGTGAAACCGCGATGCGCGTGGCAGCGGGTGCAATCGCTAAAAAATATCTACATGAAAAATTTGGTGTTGTGATCCGAGGTTGTTTGACGCAAATGGGCTCTGTTGAGTGTGAAATAAAAGATTGGTCAATCGTTGAAGAAAACCCATTTTTTTGCCCAGACCCGACCAAACTTGAAGCGTTAGATGAATTGCTGCGTGGATTGAAAAAAGAAGGGGATTCAATCGGCGCAAAAGTGACTGTGATTGCAGAGAATGTGCCAGCGGGTCTCGGTGAGCCCGTATTCGATCGCTTAGACGCGGATCTTGCTCATGCATTGATGAGCATCAATGCCGTGAAAGGGGTTGAAATTGGTGATGGCTTTGGGGTTATCGGCTTAAAAGGCAGTGAAAACCGGGATGAAATTACTCGTCATGGTTTTACCTCGAACCATGCGGGTGGCATTTTGGGTGGTATCAGTAGCAGCCAACCTATCATTGCCCATATCGCGATGAAACCAACTTCCAGTATTACCGTTTCAGGTAAGACATTAAACCGTGATTTTGAAGAAGTGGATATGATCACTAAAGGTCGCCACGACCCTTGTGTTGGTATCCGCGCAGTACCCATTGCAGAAGCGATGATGGCGATTGTCTTGTTGGATCACTATTTACGTCATCGCGGTCAATGTGCCGATGTCGTCCCTGCAATGAAGCCATTTGAATAATTAAAAATAGTCTGTTGGTTATTGGAATTACTATGGGTAGGCAACGTTTGTCTGCCCATAAAATTTGGTATTGATAAAGGTTTGGATGAAGCCTTCCAAAAAATACCTCATCTGGGTTGTATTCTTCTTATTTTAAATTAACAAAAATAGGTTGATTAATAAGAATAAACTACGTATTTGCATCATGATGTTTCTCTTGTCTGGATTGTAAAATGGATTGGCTAACCGCCGTTGCACCTGAAGTTTATTTACTGCTCTTCTTTGTGGCCCTTTTCGCCGGTTTTATTGATGCTATCGCGGGTGGTGGTGGGTTATTGACCATCCCGGCATTGCTGTCGGTTGGCATCACGCCAGTAGAAGCCCTTGCAACCAACAAATTGCAAGCGGTCGGTGGTTCATTTTCCTCAACGCTCTATTTTGTGAGACGCAAAGCCATTGATTTGCGCGAACAATTATTTCCTTTCATCATGACAATGATTGGGGCGATGTTAGGGGCAATCCTGATCCAGATGATTGATACGGCATTTCTAAAACAGCTACTGCCGGTCATGGTGATTTGTGTGGGACTGTATTTTTTATTGACGCCATCTATCGGCGCTCAAGATAGGCAACAACGTATTAGTATGCCGGTTTTTGGTGTGGCGATTGGTATGAGCCTTGGTTTTTATGATGGCGCTTTTGGGCCGGGTACAGGATCGTTTTTGGCATTAGGCTATGTATTGTTACTCGGTTATAACCTCGCCAAGGCAACGGCACATGCTAAATTACTCAATTTTGCATCTAATTTTGGCTCTTTAGTGTTCTTTATTATCGGAGGTCATGTTCTTTGGGTGCTCGGTTTTGTTATGCTTATCGGCCAAATGATTGGTGCTAGGCTGGGTGCTCGCTTAGTATTAACTAAGGGACAAAAATTAATTCGACCAATGATTGTTATTATTTCACTGCTCATGAGCGTTAAGCTATTACATGATAGCCATGGTGATGTAATTAAAGCTTGGTTCCTCTCATTATTTTAAGATGATTTTAACTTTCCATGACTAAACATCATTATCAGCAGTTAATTGAGATTTTTGACGAATGCTTTGGTGAAGAATATAACACCAAACTGGTAAAAGGGGACGATGAGCCGATCTATTTACCGGCTGATGAGTCAACGCCATATCATCGTATTGTGTTTGCACATGGTTTTTTTACCAGTGCGCTGCATGAAATTTCACACTGGTGTATTGCGGGAGAAGCAAGGCGTCAGCAAGTTGACTATGGTTATTGGTATTGCCCTGATGGGCGAGATGCAAAAACACAGTGTGATTTTGAAGTGGTGGAAATCAAGCCACAAGCCTTTGACTGGCTATTTTGCGCCGCAGTAGGGATCCCGTTCAATGTCAGTTGCGATAACCTCGACGGGGATTTTGAGCCAGACCGCATCGCCTTTATGCGTAAAGTTCATGCTCAAGTGATGCAATACTTAGAAAAGGGTATCCCAGAACGCCCATTACGCTTTGTTAATGCGTTACAAACGTTTTACAATACAGCCCCTCTTTGTGCGGAGGCCTTCCCTTATCCGGAAGATATTTTCGCCTAATATTTGATTAACTACAGTAAGGATTAAGCATGCTTGCGGATTTTGAAACACGCATACTGACAAAAATTGATGATATGGTTGAACATGCCAGTGACGATGAACTATTTGCTGGTGGGTACTTGCGTGGACACTTAACCCTTGCTGTGGCTGAGCTGGAAGAAGAGAACCAAACCAGTGCAGATGCGTTATATCAACGTGTGGAACAAAGTATTCAAACGGCAATAAAAGCGGGCGAACTCACACCACCTGATCAAATTCTGGTTTTGGGTATGTGGAAAAATTTACTTGATAGCGTGATTTAATTCGTCAATTGACGTTGTTGTAAAAGTGGGGAAACCCGCTTTTTGACTTTCTAATTTTAGTGAATTAAATAAGAGATCGATTATGTATGTCATCCGTTTAGCCAATGTATCCGATGCGAGATTATTGCCTGATATTGAAAAATCAGCCGCACAAATTTTTTTAGGCCATGAAAAATTTAGCTGGATAGCGCAAGGGAACGTGCAAACAGAGCAAGACCATCTTAATTTTATTCAGCGAAAAATGGAATGGGTAGCAGTCAATGGCAGTGATGAACCTATTGGTTTTATCAATGTAGAAAAACAGGTTAATAGTCTGCATATTTGCGAGCTATCAGTTTGCCAGCAGTGGCAAGGCCAAGGAATTGGTAAGCAACTGGTCAATCATATTATTGATTTGGCATTGGCACAGAAAATACCGGCTATCTCATTAACCACATTTTGTGATATCCCATGGAATGCACCGTATTATCAACGCTTGGGTTTTCATATTATTAAACATGAAAACTTAACCAATGAATTAAAATCTATCCTTCAACATGAAATGGATGCGGGTTTTCAAGTTGATGAGCGATGCGCCATGATAAAAATAGTCAATTAGTACGGTTTCTTTACTTTTCGCCCCAATAATAGTTTTCGAACCCAAAAACGATTTGGATGTAACTCGGCTAAAGTTTCATCGTCTAAAGGTAGCGGTTCACCAAAAATTTGTGCCGCTAAAATTTCTGCGCATAACGGCGCAGTGGAGAGGCCGCGTGAGCCTAATGCCCCTAAAATAAATAAATTAGGGTGTACAGGTGCTGTTTCTATGGCTTGCCCTCGTGTGAGCTGGTTTGGCAAGTCTTGGTAAACAGACATATGTTTATCGAAGTCAGGGACATTACCGACTAACGGCATATGGTCGCGAATAACACAGCGGATCCCTTGTCGTGAACGTTTTTGTGAAATATCAATCTGTTGAGGCCAAGTGACGTCAGATAAATTATCGATTAATTTTTGGCGATTATCATATTGTTCTTCCTCGCTATAATCTAAATCGAGGTGCTCACGTTGATAGCTAGCTCCTAAACAATGCTGCAAGTTAGATGAATCAGCAGGGGTTAAATAACCTTCAAAACAAAGCACATTCTTGAGTTTTTGTAGTGTGGGATTCGTTGGAATATGGCTAACTTGACCACGGATAGGCGAAATAGGTAAATATTCTGTTTGCGTAAATTGCCTCAGTTTATGGCCGTTGGCGATAATCACATTTTGGTGAGCAATCTGTTTTTCTGTGTCGTTCACCGCGATGTGTAATTGCCAACCATCTTCCGTGTGATTAAGCTCGGTCACATCATGCCCAAAGAAAAAACGCACACCGCAAGCGCTAAGATATTGTGTCAAACTTTCACAAAGCTGGGCAGGGCATAACCAGCCTCCTGTTGCATAGTGAATACCATCATGAGCGACATCAACACCACAAATTTGACTCAATTGTTGTCGATTTTTAGCGATAGCAAAGTCATCAGGCCACTCAGTTTGTAACATACCTTCAATTTTGCGTGCGATCTTTGGGTTATAAGCTAACTGGCTAACACCGCACCATTGCCCATCGAATTGTAATCCTAATTTCGCGAGCTGGTGATAAAATCGCAAAGCAAAGGGAAATGCGCTGACAAATAGACGCTCAAGGGGGTCATCCGTCCCAGTGAGTAGCGGGTAAATAGCGCCTTGGCGGTTGCCAGATGCATTTTGGGCAACCTGTTCATCTTTACAATATAAGGTGACGTTAGCGCCGCGTCTCATCAGGGCAAAGGCGGCCGTTAAACTGGCTAACCCACCACCAATAATTGCGATATCTTGGGTGTTATCTGATTGTTGCCTTGCAAACCAAGGCATTGGCTGCTCAATCTCTTTGTTTTCTAATACGCCGGTCAGCATTTCCCGTTTTTGCCCAAAGCCTTTGACTTTATTAATACTAAAACCGGCTTGTGTTAATCCTCTTTTGACAAAACCTGCAACAGTAAAGGTGGAAAAAGTGCCATTTTTTCGGGCAAATTTAGCCATTGTAGTGAACAGCTGTTCACTCCACATTTGTGGATTTTTTGAAGGTGCAAACCCATCAAGAAACCAAGCATCTACCTTGTTGTTTAAATTGCAATTAAGCTTCGATATTTGTTCATTTATGTCACCAAACCATAAATCTAAAATGACATGGCCATTTTGCAAAAGAATACGGTGATTTCCGGCCAAAGGTATAGGCCAGTTTTCAATTAATGATTGGGATAGGGCTTTAAGCTCTGGCCAGCAGTTGTGAGCGGTGATTAAGTCTTGTTTAGATAACGGATATTTTTCAAAGCTAATAAAATGTAAACGTTGCAAGGTAGCGTCAGGTTGAGTCGCCTTAAACTGATTAAATGATTGCCATAAAGTTAAGAAATTCAGACCTGTACCGAAACCAGTTTCTGCAATCACACAGGTTTCAATAGGATGTGTAGCGAAACGTTCAGGAAAATGATTTCCTTGTAAAAAAACATGACGAGCTTCTTCTAAACCATCTTGGTTAGAAAAATAGATATCTTCAAATTGCGCTGACATTGGCGTACCTTCTTCATTCCAGCTAAGGTGCGCGGTTTGTACTGCTCTCTTTTTCACGTGAACGCCTGTTTCTTTTTAATCAATGGCGAAATTTTAGCGCTGTTAAGCGCGTAAGGCTACCTTCACATGAAAGTCTTATTCCTATCTCAAATAAAAAAATACAAATATTTACCCTGATCGGACTTGTTCAGCGTACAAGTGTAAGCTAAAGTGACACCCTGTAATCCCGCAATCATATAATTATAGTCATGAGGTAACGAATGAAGCGTGCAGTCATAACTGGCCTAGGTATTGTTTCCAGTATTGGTAATAACCAGGAAGAAGTACTGGCTTCTCTGAAGGAAGGTCGTTCCGGGATCACTTTCTCAGAAGAATTCAAGGAGGCAGGGCTTCGTAGCCATGTCTGGGGTAATGTGAAAATGGATACTGACGGTTTAATTGACCGTAAGATCCGCCGTTTCATGAGTGATTGTTCAGTCTATGCCTACCTGTCAATGGAACAGGCGATTAAAGATTCGGGTTTAGTTGACGACCAAGTTTCTAACCTGCGTACTGGTATTGTTGTCGGCTCAGGTGGCGGTTCACCTCGCAATCAGGTTGCGGGTTCTGACGGTATGCGTGCAAAAGGTTTACGCGGCGTCGGTCCTTATATGGTAACGCGTGCGATGGCATCAGGTATCTCTGCATGTTTAGCCACACCGTTTAAAATTAAAGGCGTTAACTACTCAATCAGCTCTGCGTGTTCAACATCCGCACACTGTATTGGTCATGCGGTTGAGCTTATTCAGCTTGGCAAACAAGATGTTGTTTTCGCGGGTGGCGGTGAAGAACTGAGCTGGGAAATGACCTGCGAGTTTGATGCAATGGGCGCATTGTCTACTAAGTACAATGAAACACCAGAAAAAGCATCAAGAACCTATGACCAAGACCGTGATGGCTTCGTTATTGCCGGTGGCGGCGGTATTGTTGTGGTTGAAGAATTAGAGCATGCATTAGCGCGTGGCGCACGTATCTACGCTGAAGTTGTCGGCTACGGTGCAACATCTGATGGTGCGGATATGGTTTCCCCATCCGGAGAAGGTGCAGTCCGTTGTATGCAAATGGCAATGCAGGGTGTTGATAAAATTGATTATATCAATACTCATGGTACTTCAACTCCAGTGGGTGATACCAAAGAACTGGAAGCTATCCAAGAAGTTTTTGGTACTAACTCCCCAGCTATCTCTGCAACTAAAGCAATGACGGGTCACTCATTGGGTGCTGCCGGTGCTCAAGAAGCAATTTATAGCTTGCTGATGTTAGAGCATGGTTTTATCGCACCGAGCATTAACGTTGAAAACCTGGATGAAAAAGCCAATGGCTTGAACATCGTCACTAAACCAACTGAGCAATCATTGAATACAGTGATGTCTAACAGTTTTGGTTTTGGTGGTACTAATGCAACATTAGTCATGAGCAAATACAAAGCGTAATAAATATTGCTTGAGCAATAACATTCAGAAAATGATAAGCGAAGACTTCGGTTTTCGCTTTTTTTTATTGATGACTAAAGACAGTTTCAGTTATCCCTCTTATTTTGCAATAAAAATTGAATGTAACTGTCGTTTTATGACATACGAAAAATAAAGATTGGAGCACTATAAATACTTCAATAGGCCAATTAGGTAAGCGTGAAAATGAGCATATCAAGATTTAATCCTTCGTTGTGGAAAACCGATTTTAAACTCTTAAATAGCGCATTAAAGAAGCGAGTCTGCCAATCATTCAAATCGGCATTTAGAAAAATTAAAAATACATGTCATCGCTTTATACTTAGCGATGATAGAAAGTATCAGGTAAAACAAGAGAACTTGCGTCGTTTTATGGCAAAGATTGAAAAAGTCGACAGTTCATCAAGTTATTATTATCAGGCAAATAATATAACTAATGATTTTCAGAAAAACGCCTCGATTAAGTCAACTTTTCAATAGACAAAAAAATGCCCCTAAATAACGATGGGGCAAAGTTTTACAGAGATGGTAATAATAATCGAGTCGTTAAGAAACGGTATGTTTAGCTTTACGTCGACGAATTAATTTGACAATGGGTGGCAGAACCAAGACCACAACCGCAAGAACTAAGAGACTTTGGGAAATGGTACTGCTCCAAAGAATATTAAAGTCACCATTGCTGATAGATAATGAGCGGCGTAAGTTTTGTTCTAGCATTTCGCCCAACACGAAGCCTAAAATGAGCGGGGAAAGCGGAAAATTCATTTTGCGTAGAATAAAACCAAAAACGCCAAGCCCCATCATCAATAACAGGTCAAACGTGGTGCTGTGAACCGCATAGACACCAACAGCTGAAATACTGGCGATAGCCGGTACTAAAAACCACAATGGCACAGTTAACATTCGAGTGAATAACCCAATCAGTGGAATATTCATGATTAATAAAACCACGTTGGCTATCAATAAGGCGGCGATTAACCCCCAAACGATATCTGGTTGCTCAGTGAACATCCCTGGGCCTGGGGTGATATTGTATAAAGTCAGTGCTCCCATCATGACAGCAGTCGTACCTGAGCCGGGTACGCCAAGGGTTAACATTGGAATGAATGATCCACAAGCAGAAGCGTTGTTTGCCGCTTCCGGCGCGGCAACCCCGCGCACGTCACCATGACCAAACTGACTGTTTTCTCCGCTAATTTTTTTCTCTGTCATGTAAGTGATAGCACTGGCAATGGTTGCCCCTGCGCCGGGTAACACACCGACAAAAAAGCCAATAAATGAAGAGCGCAACGTGGGTCCCACACAGGCTTTAGCTTCTTTTCGATTAAATAACATTCGGCCTGTTTTACGGATCAACCCTTGTCCTGTTGCAGTGCCTTCTAGCATCAGTAAAATTTCACTGACAGAGAATAAACCGATGACGACAACAATAAATTGCACTCCATCGGATAAATTCACGCTATCAAAAGTGAAACGATATTCCCCAGAGTTAGCATCAACCCCGATCGTCGCTAACGATAAACCAATTAATGCAGCCAGTAATGATTTAATTGGGTTTTCACTCATCATGCTGCCAAGGCAGGCGATAGCAAATACCATAAGTGCAAAGTATTCGGCGGGGCCAAATGCCAGCGACCATTGTGCGAGTAACGGTGCAAATAAGATAATCCCGACAATTGCAATGGTTGAACCAATAAATGAACTGACTGCGGAAATTGATAACGCCACACCACCTTTACCTTGTTTTGCCATAGGGTAACCATCTAGCGTGGTCATAATGGCAGCAGCGTCACCGGGAACATTCAGGAGAATCGAGGAAATCCGTCCACCGTATTCACACCCTAAATAGACTGTGGCGAGCAATATCAGTGCCGATTCCGCAGGGAGTTTTAGTGCAAAGGCTAAAGGTAATAATATCGCCACACCGTTAATAGGGCCAAGACCTGGCAACATACCGACGATAGTGCCAATAAAGCAGCCAATAAGTGCAATCAAGAGATTTTGAGGCACCAATGCGACCTCAAAGCCTTGAGAGAGATACATCCAAGTGTCCATGATTGTCCCCTTAATTAAATAGGCTACCTATTGGTAGAGTGACATCCAGCAATTTATCAAAGGCATAGAACAGCGTAATGCCAAGGATTGGACCAGAAATAAAAGCGGCAACGCGTGTTGCACCAAACAATAAAGCTACACTGATGGTTAGCAAGGTGGTCGCAAGTGGAAATCCTAACCATTCAAATGCCCATGCATAGATAACTAATGACAGTATTAACAACACTAAGCGACGAAGAACGTAAGGCTTAGGCCATTCGATGGCTTCTTGCTTACCGAAAAGCAATGCCAGAGAACAGAGTGCCATTAAAGAGAGTATGGCTATCGGAAAAGGGCGGGGGCCCAGTGGTTCGTAAGAAAACTCACTTTGTATCCCCCAGCCAATGTAAATTCCGATACCACACAGTATTAGCCAGACTGTGGCGAATATGCGTTGACTCATATCAGGCTCCGTTATTTGGCTAAACCAAATGAGCGGGCTTGCTCACGATATTGCTCAATCTCTTTTTTCACATAGCTATCAAGCTCTTTTCCAGTGAGGTTGTATTCAAACAATCCCCGGAGTTCACGCTGTTTTTTGAATTCGTCAGTTTGTTGTAGTTTTTGGAATGCTTCGACCCATTGGTTGTAATCTTCATCGGAAACTTTAGGTCCCATATAAAAGCCGCGAATAATTGGCCAAACGATGTCATACCCTTGTTCTTTGGCTGTGGGAATTTCTGCAAGACCATCTTCAAGTCGTTTATCTGAATAAACGGCCAAAATACGAATTTTTCCGTCATTGATATACGGCGTCATTTCACTGATATCACCAGATAAAACTTGAATGTGATTTCCCAGAAGGGCGGTTAAGGTTTCGCCACCTCCTTCAAAAGCCACATAGCGCATTTTTCGCGGGTCGATATCGACAGCTTTGGCGAGAAGTGCGGTTTTCATCCAATCTTGGCTACCAATAGAACCCCCTGCGCCAAATACAATGCTATTAGGATCTTTTTTAAAGGTATCCATTAAGTCATTGAGGGTTTTGTAAGGGGAATCAGCGCGAACCGCAATCATGCCGTAGTCACTACCAACACTGGCCAACCAGCGGACATCATTTTCGTTATAGCGGCCAAATTTCCCCTGTGCAAGATTGAGCAAAGATCCGCCAGAAAAGGCAACAATCGTGCCGGGTTCCGCAGGGCGTTGTGCAACGATTGCGTTATAAGCAACGGCACCTATACCTCCGGGCATATAAGTGACACGCATCGGTTTTTCGATTTCTTTGGTTTCAAGCATAGAAACTTGAACTAATTTACAGGTTAAATCAAAGCCGCCACCCGGTTTCGCTGGGGCAATACATTCAGTACGTTCAGGTAAAGCACTTGCTTGATTAATGCCAACTAAAAATATTGTTGCTGCTAAGGTGCTAATTGTGAATTTACGCATTCTTTTTTCCTCACTTAAACAATAATTAGAGCTATATGTTATTTTTTGCCTTTTCATCATTGTCAGGTGAAGCTTTCATTTACCTTTCGTTAACAAATTTTATTGTTTTTATGTGACATACTCGTCATACTTTTCCTTTCTGTGTCTCGGAAGTCACTTCACGACTGGGTTTATATCTTGATAGACGTTCCTAATACTTAATTAAACGTTAAATGATTCTAAGATTATTTAAATTTATTCTTTCCCTATATGTTAATTTAATGTTAAATTAATGCTCTGGTATCATTCTGCGTGCGATAGTTGTGATAGACATAATAAAAACAACAGCTAACTCTTTCATTATGCAGGTGTAAATGCCAACGTATACGCATAGATCGCTAAGAGAGTATACGGTGAATGAGAATGTTATTGGTTGAAGACCATGATGAGTTGTCATTGTGGTTACAAAAAGCATTAACCGCTTCTGGCTTCGCGGTGGATGTTGCAAGTGACGGGTATATTGCGGATCAATTATTGCAAACAGAAAATTATTCACTGGTGGTATTGGATGTTTCTTTACCTCGAATGAATGGCTTAGATGTTTTAGGTCAAATGCGCAAACGCCACCAAGAGACACCAGTACTACTGTTAACCGCAAACTCTGATGTTTCTGACCGAGTCAAAGGGCTTAATGCAGGGGCGGATGATTATCTCACAAAGCCTTTTGATATTGCTGAATTAGAGGCCAGAATTCGTGCTTTATTAAGACGAAGTCAAGGGCAAGTTAATGAGCCTCAGCGCTTTGGTGAGTTGTGTTATCACGAAGACGGCTATTTTTTATTGGGAACAGAGCCTTTAGGCCTAACACCGAGAGAATATGCAGTATTAAATACCTTATTTCACCGACGTGGTCGGCCTGTGTCAAAAATGCAATTATTTGAACAGGTGTTTTCCTTATCGGATGAAGCCAATTTACAAAGTATTGAATTATATGTGCATCGAGTCAGAAAAAAGCTCGTCGGTTCAGATGTCAACATCAATACTTTACGCGGATTAGGATACCGATTAGAGCAGTGTAGTGTATGAAATTAGTCTCTCATCCACGCTCTCTCTTTCATCAGTTGCTGCTCTTTTTCGGTATCCCCCTTATTTTATTAGGCAGTTTTTCCGTCTATACCCACTATTACAGCGCTAAAAATGCCGCTAACCAAGCTTATGATCGTACGTTACTCGCCTCTGCCAGAACGGTTGCTGAGCGGCTACAAGTGGTCGATGAGCATCTTTCGGTCAGTGTGCCATATGTGGTATTAGACAGCTTTGAATTGAATAATAATGACCGCCTGTTTTACCAAGTTATCTCCCCCAATGGCGAAACGATTTCGGGGTATGATGACTTGCCTGCTATCCCACCCTATTGGATGCGTTCCCAGCACTACACCGCATTAGTCTATTTTTATGATGCCCAATATAAAGGGCTACAAATTCGAGTTGCCTCCTTTTTCCAACCCATTAATGAGGGGGGAATAACGGGTATGGTCGAGATCCGTGTGGCTGAAACCACATATGCACGTCAGGATTTTGCTAACCAACTTCTTATTTCTGCCTTAATGAGCCAAGGGACGGTAGTGGTGCTAACTTTGGTTCTCGCCTATTTATTATTACGTAAATTACTGACCCCCCTTAAAAGGCTGTCTTATTTGATGTTAGGACGCTCAGCCAATGATTTAACGCCAATTCCCAATATTTTGCCGTGGTCTGAATTATCGCCATTGATTGATGCGCTGAATCGTTATGTTGAACGTTTAAAACGGATGGTAAAACGGCAAGAACGGTTTAGTGCGGACGCATCACACCAATTAAAAACACCTCTTACAGTGTTAAAAACCCAAGTTTCAGTGGCATTGAGCAGTGATGACGAACAGCAAAGGCAACAAGGTTTACAGGCAATAAATAAAACCTTAGATAGGACGATTGTACTAACCGATAGGTTGTTGCAGCTTTCACGGTTAAAAGCCCATGAAAAAGAGGCAATACATCAATATCGAGCGGTTAATTTAGTCGAACTTGTTCAACAAGCCTGTTTTACCCGTTTGGGGCAGGCAGAAAGTAAGCATATTGATTTAGGTTATGAAGGTGTCGATATCGCTTGGATTAAAGGTGAACCCATTTTGCTGGTGGAAATGTGTGCCAATATTATTGATAACGCCATCAAATACACACCTGAAAGTGGAGTGGTGACAGTGCGCGTTCGCCTTGATAACGATGACCTACAATTTATCTACCTTGAAGTGGAAGATTCTGGACCGGGAATACCAGATAAAAAAATTAATCACTCAATGGAAGCCTTTACCCGGTTGAATAATGCTCTTGGCATGGAAGGCTCAGGGCTTGGTTTGACGCTAGTAAAAGATATTGCTGATTATCATGATGCGCAGTTGCGGCTATTAAAAAGCCAAGAACTCGGAGGGTTGCTCGTACGTGTTAAGTTTACAGTGAGTAGTGCGCCGACCAAATAAAAAGGCATTGCGCTAAAAAGATTAACGCGATGCCTTATGAAAATTAATAGCAAAAAACAATTTACTTGTTCATTTGACTAAAATCCCACTCTTTGAGTGCTTTTATCGCATTTTCATTTTGATATTTTGCCGCAATTTGCAGGTAATCATAGGCTTTTTGAATATCCTGCGGGCTTTTGGTTCCGATTAAACCGTTATAATACATATAGCCAAGCTTGTATTTTGCCATGGCATGGTGGTTGCCTTGCTCAAGATCGGTCATCTCAAAATATTTAGCCGCTCGCGGGAAGTCTTTCTCGACACCTTGGCCGAAATAGAGCATATCTCCGGCTAAATGGGCAGTATTACTGTCATTTTGTTGGGCGCCAAGGTCAAAGTAGTAAAGCGCTTTTGGATAATCCCGTTCAATACCGCGTTCGTTATCTTTACGATAAAGATTACCTAAAATATTATAAGCACGAGAATAGCCATTTTTTCCTGCTATTTCATAGTAATAAATCATTTTTTGGGTATCTTCCGGCACTTTTTCGCCACGGGCATAACTGATGCCAAGAGAGAATGCCGCAATGCGGTCACCGGCTTCGGCTTTTAGGCGTTGAGCTTCAATTTCCTCGGCATACCGGCCGTACTTTTGAAATTCTTGTTCTTGAGCGAAACGCTCATCAACGGCTTGTTTATCCGTTTCAGAGAGTCTATCAAGTAACTCAATATCGTCAGGGTCTTTTTCTAATAGCAACGCATAGTAATAGCTCTCTTTGGCATCCCATTTCTGGGTGTAAGCCTTATATAAGGCATCGAGCGCGTGAGTATCATGGTATTTGAGTGAGATTTTAAACCACTCAATGGCTTTATCAATATTTCTATCGATATCACAATCACCATCGAGATACACTTCACCGATCGCTTTGGTACGACTTTCAGGATAGCCAACATATACACGATCTTGAGTTTTACTGAAATTGCCTTTGACGAGCCATTCATTAAGATAAATGCCCGCTTGATCAATATCAGCATGACTATTGTTGCAATACTCGCCGGGGTAATTAAGTTTGTAGAGAATTTCAATCGCTTCTAAATCCCCTTTTTGATAAGCCTGTTGTAAATAACCTAATGCTTTAGGTGAATCAGTGGGGGCATAGTAGGTATACAGATCTTTTAATGCGTTAGTGCGGTTAGCCGATTCACTTTCAAGTAATGCCAGATATTTAGCTGAATCTTTATCGCGAATAATGATGTTAGCTTCAAGTTCATCTTTACCTGAAATACCAACGCGATATAGATGAGATAATGTTTCGAATGCCTCTTCAGAAACGAATGAGTTATTTGATTTTAGCGCATCGTTGAGACGTTGTAGTGCGAGATTATAACGTTCTGAATCCGTAGGGATATTCGCGTCATAAATATCGAGTTTGGCTAATTTTACCTGAGAATAGGTATCGCCTTTTTCAATACCCATTTGGTACAGGGAATACTTTTCTTCATTATCTTCAATCATCGAATCAATAAGTCGTATCGCATCTAAATTACCCGCAGCGACACTTTTGTTATACCAAATTCGCGCCGCAGGGTATTGCCCGCGTGACTTATACCACTCGGCTAATTCAAGGTAGGCTTTGGTATCACCATTGAGAGCAGGAAGGGCGATGGTGTTATACACATTAATGTAGCTGTCAGTTCTATTTTTATTTGGATTTTTTCTTAACCAAATAATGGCTTCATTCCAGTCGGGTTCGATAATCCAAGTTTTATTTTCTTTGTCATAAACGCCATTATAAAGCATTTCTTCATAAAGGCTTATCGCTGAGCTATTCCCTTCTTCACTCGCCTGTTTTAGGTATTTAATAGCTTGTGGGATATCTTCTTTTACGCCATAGCCGCGAAGATAAGCTCGACCCACTTTATATTTAGCACTCGGACTATTATTAATCATTTCCATGCCAATATCGAAATCATCCATATACTCGATATACTGATCTCCCCAGCTTCCTGATTTGACATAATACTCACGGGCTTTTTGGCGGTTGGCCTCAACCAGACGGCTTCCATTTAGATATTGGTGAGCCAGTTTTCGGGTATAATCTTGACTGCCTATATTGGCGAGTTGGTTATAGTAACCAATTATTTTAACCTTATTATCATCAAGTAAATTGTCTTGGCTATAATAGTCAATCAATTCTTCTAATGCGCTCTCGTTATTGAGTTTTGCACTGGTGCTAAGGTATTCAAGCCATTTATTTTTATCAATTTTTTGGCCATAATTTCCAAATTCATAAGCTTGAGCTAGGGTGCGAAGTGCATCACTGTCCCCTTTGTTTGCCTTAGCTTGGATTTCGATAAATTGCTTTTTGCCTTTTTCAATTTCTTCTAAGCGCCATTTTAAGAAACTAAAATCGGCTTTTGAGATTTTATGGTAATAGCTCAACGCAATATCGTAGTCTGCATCTTCGCCATAATTACCTTTTTGATATATTTCGCCTAGATCATATAAGCATCGGTTACTGCCTAATTCGGCACATTTTTTATAACGAGGAATGAGGTCGTTAATGGTCAATCCAGTTATCTTTTGGAACCTGGATTTATAATAAGGCTTATTATTAACATAATTAACTGTATCTAAATTTTGTATAATATAAAGCGAGGCAGAAATACTACCAAGATCGGCTGCTTTTAATATTGCATCATAATAAGGTTTTATTTCAGTATCAGGGGCAGTGTCTATATTTTTAACTTGTGCAAGCTTGTTAATGCCATATTGATAAGTAATTTCCGCATCAACACCGATTAATGGCTCGATTTGTTTTAGAGCATCAGGGTTATTTTCGAATACAGCAAGGTGAACTAAAGCCGCTTTTGATTCAGGACTGACCATGCCGGTTTTTAAGATGATGGTATAAGCATCTTTAAGTTGCGGCTCGCTTAACTCAGCTTTTGATTTTTCAGAATTGATAAGCTCAAGGGTGATCTCAGACGCCAATTTTTCTTGGTCCTGTTTATAGCGCAATAGTGCTTTTGCATAATGAATGCGTGCACCGTAACTATATTTACTGGCTGTTTGGTATAGGTCAAAAGCTTTGTCCAGATTTTTTACCGGATCTTGTTGCATTAAGTAGTCAGCATAATGATGCGCATTATCATAATTTTCTCTAGTGACTACGTCATTTTCTAATAGTTTTATGATATAGGCATCATCGATAAGATTTTTAATATCATATTGATAGTAAAGAGTAATTAATTGACGGTTCGCGGTAAGGTTATCGCTATCTTCATCTAAAATGGTTTTGAAAATGGGAACGGCTTTTGTGAGATCTTGTTGAGTGCCTAAACCGTAAGCATATTTAATTGCCAGCCGAATTTTATTGTCACTGGTTGGAGCCAGTTGAGTGGCCTTTTCCATTAACTCAAAGGATTTTTCTGTTGAATAAATGGAGCTGCCATTTTCACCATAAGCTTGGCTGGCAAGCAACAGCGAGCGAGGGGAATTCGGGTATTTTTCTAGCAATATTGGCGTGTATTTTTCAACAATCGTATTCAATTTTTTATTCGGGAAGCTGTAATTATTGAGTGCTTGGCTAATGAGAGTTTCTAGTGCATCTAAGTGGCTTAAATCTGCCGCTGCGGTTAAGTATTTTTCAGCTAATTCTTTATTTCTTTCAATGTTATTATTAAAGATATCCCCTGAGTAAAGTCTATAAAGCATATAAACGGCATCAGGGTAATTAGCATCAGCGGCAGCAATCAGGTTCTTTATTTGAGTTGGGTTGATTGAATAAGATAAATACAATGCTTTTGGATTTTTTTTCATCACTAATGGCTGTAGGTAAGCCATAGCACGGGCTTTACTTTTAGGTACGCCATCTCCTGTTAGGTATTTTTGTGCCAACATATAAATCGCAGTTTCATTATCTTGGCTGGCCAATAATTCTAAATTAGCTAAAAGTGCTTGTTTTTCTTCCGCGGTTTGTACGCCATAAAGGGATAAAGGCGTAGGCTCTAATTCTTGGCTATCATCAACCAATCCGAGAGCCGAAGAATATGACATTTCTTGATATTTTTCTGCAAATAATTTGTTTGGCGTGATGCCATTTCCACCTTCCTCATAAATGGTTGCAAGTAACATTGCAGGAAGTGGAAAGTTTTTACTGACTAATGGCGTCAGGATCTCGACGGCTCTTTTATTATCTTTATCGAAATTATAGGCAATATAACCGAGTGCGAATTTGGCGAGCGGTGAGTTTTGTTCCGCGGCTAGACTAAAGTATTTACGCGCTAATTCGATATTTTGAGGGGTATTATCATATTTATCATTAATATAAATACTACCAACCAGCTCTTGAGCTTCTTTAACGCCTAAATCAGCGGCTTTGGTGATCGAAACAATTCCGTATAAGTCATCAGGTACATCTTCCATATATTGGTTATAGCGATAATAACCTAAGTTATAGAGTGCATTTTTATTATTTGCTTTTGCGGATTTAATCAACCAATTTTCAGCTTTAGTGTCATCGGATTGAGTACCAATACCATCCATATACATCATGGCTAATGCATAAGCCGATTGAGGGTCTGAATCTGCGGTTTGACTAAACAGCTCAAAAGCAGCTTGAGATTCCCCTTGCTGATATAAATCGTATCCTTTCTGTGCGTGATTTGATTGGTTAATATTATTTATAAAATAAATGCCTACAAATACGACAATTATAATTAACAAAAATAACCAAAGTTTAATTTTTTTAGTCATATTAAGTCCTTTTGATGACTATTATTTATTTGATAAACCAATAGCCATAATTTATTTTTTCTGTTTTAAATTGTTATTATGAAAAATAATAAAAACAGAAACTGGTAAAATACACATATGAAAATTTTGGCTAAGTCTAGTGACTTGGTCATAATATTCAATCGGATTACTGACATTCAATGCAGAACCAAGATGCATATCACTATATTGGTTATAACGACTAGGAAAGTATGCAGTTTAATAGAGGAAATACGTCGAGGATATCAGGTAATATCTATAAGAGATAAGAAATAAAATGATAAAGTGTCACAAAGTATTAATTTATGAAAATAGCAGATAAAACAGGTAATAGAATAAATTAAAATAAGGTTATTGTTTCGTATATGGCGTATTTAGTGGATTATTGATACCAAAAAAATAGCCCCACCGAAGTGGGGCATATGAGCGACGACATTGCATTAAAACGGGCTATATTGAGATGTTATTAATACTTATTATTCCATATCTTCTTGTAGTGCTTTTTTCTTGCGTCCAAAAGCTTGTGTTAATGGTGTTCTGAGCTGTTGCGCCAACATCACACCGAGTAGAACGATACCCCCACCAATAAGATGATAGCTTCTTAATTCTTCCCCTAAAGCAAAGATGGCGATGATAGCAGTAAAAACAGGGGCTAAATTCATAAATATCGAGGTGGTATTTGCACCTAAGCGCATAACGCCTTGGATCCACAGGGCTGGTGCGACGATAGAAGCAGCAATACCTGCAAAGATGACTAATCCAATATTGTCATTATTGAGCGTGACATCTTTGGCAAATAAAAAGTTTGGCGTTAATAAAATCAACCCAAAGAATATTTGCACATATAAGGAATCCCAGCTGGATAGTTGAATAGCCCAACGCTTAGTTAACACGCCATATAGCGCATAAGCGGCAGACGCGATAAGCATCATTAACTCACCTTGCCCTAAACCATTCGATAACATAGAGGCAGGGTTACCTTGACTGACTAACCAGAGCAAGCCTAATAAAGATAATGCGGAACCAACAACGATACCAACGGTTGGAATGACGCGCAGCACAAATATGCTGATCACCACTGTTAGTAGAGGTATTAATGAGTTCATTATCCCCATAAATGTTGCACTAACACTGTGGGCTGCATAATAGGCGAGGCTTTGGTAAAGCATCATACCTAAAGCACCGAGGATCGCCAGCTGCCACCAGTGCTGCATGACGACTTTTCTGTTTCTCAGTACTGATCGTAAAACAAAGGGGGTCATTACGACCAAAGCTAATGCCCAGCGATAAAAAGATATTGCAGCAGGATCAATTGCAGTAGATGCTGCTTTGTTGACGATGGCATTCATCGACCATAATAAAACCGCAATCAGCGGAAAGAGGAAATTTTTCATTAAAAGCGTTCTCCCTAATGAGTAAAGCTAGTATACCTGTGTCTGATTTTTTATATATACTGATATCCAGACAATCGATAACGCTTTTCAGACAGTGATGATGAAAAAGATAGAATCTAACAGCAGGCAAATTAATGAGTGCAATATTATTGAGCCCGAATTTATTGCATTACGTCATGAGCAAATCAATACACAAACTGAATATAAATCTCATACACATCCCTTCGGGCAACTGTTATATGTTGTTTGCGGTATTATGGAAATGGAAGTAGAAGGTAAGCATTACCTCGCACCGCCTGAGTTTTGTATTTGGATCCCCGCAAATACTCAGCACGCTAGCTTTAATAAGCAAAGTGTCAAATTTCGTATTATCGATTTTTCGAAAAAATACAATCAAATCCTAGCAATGAACCCTTGTGTCGTGCGATTGAGTTCGATTTTTCACGCTATCATGACCGACATGTACCAAAGAGGCGTAGTACAGCCGCAAACCGAGCAAGATAGTCGCTTGGGTGAGGTTTTAATTGATCAATTTTTAATTTCCCCTTGCCAAGATAGTTACCTACCAACCTCCAAAGACAAGTTTTTAGCGCCAATATTGCAGGAGTTACAGCAAGAACCGGCAAATAACACTACGTTAGCGGGCTGGGCAAAACGTTATTATACCTCAGAGCGAACCTTGTCACGACGTTGCCAACAAGAGCTGGGTATGTCATTCAGTGAGTGGCGTCAGCGTTTGCGTTATTTGCATGCCGTTGCTGGGCTCGAACAGGGTAAGAGCGTTTATGAAGTGGCTTTGGATGTGGGGTACAGTTCAGCCTCGGCCTTTATTGCCATGTTCCAGCAAATTTCGGGTGTAACACCTGATCGTTTTCGCTTCAAAGAATTTATTGAACAGGACAATCACGGGTAGTTGGTTTTATTAGAACGTGGCAAAATATTTGTTATATACTCGGCATACTTCAAGTTATCGCGTTGTTGACTACGTTCATATGCACCCGTCACAGACTTATGTATGTGCCTAGCGGCTCATTGACTTGTCGCCTAGTTGCACCTCGAATTATTTAGCGTATTTGAATCTATTGGGACAAATTAAGTGAAAATTTTAGTTGATGAAAACATGCCATACGCCCAAACATTATTTAGTGAGTTAGGCGAGGTTAAAGCGATCCCAGGACGCCCCATTCCAACGCAAGAACTGATTGATGCCGATGCATTAATGGTGCGCTCGATTACCAAGGTAAATCGTTCATTATTAGATAATACCGAGGTTAAGTTCGTTGGCACGGCAACAGCAGGTTTTGATCATGTCGATACCCAATGGTTATCAGAGGCGAATATTGGTTTTTCATCCGCACCGGGATGTAATGCCATTGCGGTGGTTGAATATGTTTTTTCGGCTTTATTATTACTTGCTGAGCGAGATAATTTTGATTTACGTGATAAAACAATCGGTATTATCGGGGTTGGTAATGTAGGAGGGCGTCTATTTAATCGACTTTCTGCATGGGGAGTTAAAACCGTATTATGCGATCCGCCAAGGGCAGCGAAGGGTGATAAAGAAAATTTTGTGCCTTTAGACGCAGTGCTTGAACAGGCAGATATCCTCACATTTCATACACCACTGAATACAACAGGTGAATATAAAACACTTCATCTTATGGATGAAAGTCGTTTATCTCATTTACGGGAAGGCACTATTTTAATCAATGCCAGTCGTGGCGAAGTGGTGGACAATCAAGCCCTGCTAGGTTTACTGAAGCAGGGGAAAAAATTGAGTGTCATTTTGGATGTTTGGGAGCCTGAGCCGAACTTAGAGACTGAGTTATTAGATAGGGTTGATATTGGTACGCCTCATATTGCAGGTTATACCCTTGAAGGTAAGGCGCGCGGAACCACTCAAGTATA
Source organism: Providencia heimbachae ATCC 35613 (assembly GCF_001655055.1). Lineage (GTDB taxonomy): Bacteria > Pseudomonadota > Gammaproteobacteria > Enterobacterales > Enterobacteriaceae > Providencia > Providencia heimbachae. The sequence goes on from NZ_LXEW01000048.1 coordinate 253,509, forward strand.
TGAAGCATATTGTCAATTTCTAGGAAAAACGAGCCAAGTTTCGTTATCTTCATTACTACCAAAGCCCGATATCAGTTCGATAACATTAAATGGAAAATTAACGCAACAGCAGCTCAAAAGATTGGTGCATCTGGTGTATGATGTGCGCCGTGATGATGCAGCGCTTCGTGCGGTGGCAACAGTAGCCGGGGAGTTTGATAAATTACGTAAACATTATCAAGAGCGCCGCGAATGGTCATCTCTCCACGTTTTATCTGATAATGAAGAAACTGTTAGCCAATTGAATCTATTAGGTTTTAATGCGAAGTTGGCTAATTAGTATTTATATTTAATTTGGGCTGAAATCACGAATGTCGGCCTAAATAAACCACATAATAAAGCGCCATAAAGTTTTATTTTTAGAGGATCAGCCATGACTGAAGGTTGGAATATTGCGTTATTAGGGGCAACCGGCGCAGTCGGTGAAGCGATTATTTCACTGTTAGAAGAACGGGAATTTCCGGTAGGTGAATTACATGTACTGGCGAGTGAGCGCAGTGCCGGGGAAGTGATCCGATTTAATGGAAAAAGCCATGCAGTGAAAAATGTTGCTGATTTTGATTGGTCACAGGCACAAATTGCATTTTTTGCTGCGGGAGAGGCAGCGAGCTTGCAATATGCGGAGCTTGCGGCACAAGAAGGTTGTATTGTTATTGATAATAGTGGTGTTTTTGCATTAGATCCAGATGTGCCTTTAGTGGTGCCAAGTGTGAACTCACATGTATTAGCGGACTACCGTAATCGTAATATTATTGCATTGGCAGACAGCTATGTTAGCCAGCTATTAACCGCAACTAAACCCTTGATTGATGCGGCAGGCGTCAGCCGTATCACGCTGACAAACATGTTATCTGTTTCTGCCCACGGTAAAGCCGCCGTTGATGAACTTGCTGGGCAAAGTGCTCGCCTATTGAATGGGGTTCCCCCAGAAGAAGGGCGCTTTAGTAAACAATTGGCGTTTAATATGCTGCCATTGCTGGGCGACCAAGAAGGCAATGTTTCACAAGAACGCCGTCTTGTTGAGCAAGTACGCAAAGTTTTACAAGATGAAGGTTTACCTGTCGCGGTCAGTTTTATTCAGTCTCCGGTATTCTACGGTAATGCTCAGGTGGTTTATTTAGAGTCATTGCGCCCGATTGGGGCTCAAGAAGCACAAGAAGAACTTGAACGTTTTGACGATATTCAGGTCTCAGAAGAGGGTGATTATCCGACACAAGTGACGGATGCTTCAGGGAATGACCAGCTCAGTATTGGTTGCATCCGTAATGACTATGGTATTCCAGAAGTGCTCCAGTTTTGGTCTGTTGCTGATAATGTTCGTTTCGGTGGTGCATTAATGGCAGTAGAAACCGCAGAAAAATTGGCTCAGGAGCTGTTTTACTGATGTCAGAGTCAAAAAAATTGTCTCGTATTGCGTTAGGTATTGAGTACAACGGCAGTCATTATTGCGGATGGCAGCGCCAAAAAGATGTAATAAGTGTCCAAGGTCGTTTGGAAGAGGCTTTATCCAAAATTGCCGCGGAGCCTATCAGTGTTTTATGTGCTGGACGCACGGATACTGGCGTACATGCAACGGGGCAGGTAGTGCATTTTGAAACCTCGGCTGAGCGCAAAGAAGCTGCTTGGACGATGGGAGCGAACACTCATCTACCTTCAGATATTGCCGTTCGTTGGTGTAAACCTGTAAATGACGAATTTCATGCGCGTTTTAGTGCCGCTGCACGTCGGTACCGCTATGTGATTTTCAATCATCGATATCGACCCGCAATTTTATCGAATGGAATAACGCATTTTCATTATCCACTCGATGAAAAAAGAATGCACGAAGCTGCACAAACACTGCTTGGCGAACATGATTTTACATCATTCAGAGCACTGCAATGTCAGTCAAAAACGCCGTGGCGTAACGTGATGCATGTAAATGTCAGTCGCCACGGAAATTATGTTGTGGTTGATATTAAAGCTAACGCATTTCTTCACCATATGGTCAGAAATATTGTCGGAAGTTTGCTGGAAATTGGGCGTGGGAATCAGGACATTGACTGGTTAGGCCATCTTCTCGCGTTAAAAGACAGAACTAAAGCAGCCGCAACCGCGAAAGCCGAAGGGTTGTATTTGGTGGGAGTTGATTATCCAGAGAAATTTGCGCTACCTGCAAATGTAATGGGCCCGCTTTTTCTTGCAGATGAGCTGATGTAAATCTAAATTAATGTAAAACTCAAAATAACGTCTAAATGAAATTAGCGTTATGGCGGGATAGCATGGATGCTATTAATAATGAGGGTTTTTATGGAGTTTATCAGTTTTATCATCGATTTTATTTTAAATATTGATGTTCACCTTGCAGAGTTAGTCGCTGCTTATGGTAATTGGGTCTATGGTATTTTATTTCTGATCCTATTTTGTGAAACAGGGTTGGTGGTTACGCCATTTTTACCCGGTGACTCATTATTATTTGTGGCGGGAGCCATTGCTGCACTCGACAGTAATGATTTAAATGTCCACTTGATGGTTGTATTAATGATTATCGCTGCAATTGTGGGCGATGCGGTGAATTACACGATTGGACGAATTTTTGGCGAGAAGTTATTTAAGAATCCAGATTCGAAAATTTTTCGTCGAGTTTATTTAGATAAAACCCATGTTTTTTATGAAAAACATGGCGGAAAAGCGATTATCTTGGCGCGATTTGTCCCGATCGTTAGAACCTTTGCACCATTCGTTGCAGGTATGGGGAAAATGTCTTATCGTCATTTTGCCTTTTATAATGTGGCCGGTGCGTTATTATGGGTGTTACTCTTTACCTATGCAGGGTACTTATTCGGTGATTTACCGATAGTACAAAAGAATTTGAAATTACTGATTGTCGCGATTATCTTTATTTCTATTCTGCCTGGGGTAATTGAAATTATTCGACATCGCCGTGCTGCCGCAAAAGAAAAGCGCGCAGCAACGCAAAAAATGAATAACCAATAACAGGTTTAAAAAGTTTTTATCTACAGTGAGATATCATTGTGGTTTAATGGCAAAAAATAACATACTGGCGATATGCCTGTCATAATTCAAATTGTATGCCTTAGGTGAGAAACTAAGGCACTGCATTTGGTTTTATTTTAGGGATAGTCAGAGTGAAATCAGACAAAAAGGTCCATTAATGAGCTGGATTGAAAAAATTTTAAAGAAAGGTAACTTAACCCAATCACATAAAGCCAATATTCCTGAAGGTGTTTGGAAAAAATGTGATAGTTGTGGGCAAGTCCTGTACGGAGCTGAACTTGAGCGTAATTTGGAAGTGTGTCCTAAATGTGACCACCATATGCGTATTCATGCACGTCAACGTCTTGAAACTTTTCTTGATGAAGACTCAACAACCGAATTAGGTAGCGAACTTGAGCCAAAAGATATTCTCAAGTTTCGTGATTCAAAAAAATATAAAGACCGTATTTCCGCTGCACAGAAAGAAACGGGCGAGAAAGACGCCATTATCGTCATGAAAGGCACACTAAAGGGAATGCCCGTTGTTGCTGCGGCATTTGAGTTTGCTTTCATGGGCGGTTCAATGGCTTCTGTTGTGGGAGCCCGTTTTGTTCGTGCAGTTGAACAAGCATTGGAAGATAACTGCCCATTAGTGTGTTTCTCTTCGAGCGGCGGTGCACGGATGCAAGAAGCCTTGTTATCATTGATGCAAATGGCAAAAACCAGTGCAGCACTTGCTAAAATGCAAGAGCGTGGTTTACCGTACATTTCAGTGCTGACAGATCCAACCATGGGCGGTGTTTCTGCTAGCCTTGCCATGTTAGGTGATATTAACGTTGCTGAGCCTAAAGCGTTAATCGGTTTTGCCGGTCCGCGCGTTATCGAGCAAACTGTACGTGAAAAATTACCTGCAGGTTTCCAACGCAGTGAGTTTTTACTGGAAAAAGGGGCAATTGATATGATTGTTCGTCGTCCAGAAATGCGTGACAGACTTGCCAAAATTTTAGCAATGCTAACCAACAAACCAAGTTTTGACACAGAAACGATTATTATTGTTGAAGATGACCAAGTAGACATTGGTATTGTTGATGACATTGAAAGCATCGATGCAAATAGCCAAGAAAAGGATTCTGCTAAGCTTAAAAAAGATGATGAGTAATTTAATCATTCCAAATGCCGAGTCTCCATTGGAGGCTTGGCTTTCTTATCTCACTGACCTACATAGCCAAAATATTGATATGGGGTTGGAGCGAGTCGGGCAAGTTGCTCGTCAAATGACGTTAACGCAACCTGCACCTCGTGTTATCACTGTCACTGGCACAAATGGAAAAGGCACAACCTGTCATACCCTCGAATCTATTTTAATGGCCGCTGGGTTTAGCGTCGGTGTCTATAGTTCACCACACCTTGTTCGTTATACTGAGCGAGTTCGTATCCAAGGAAATGAACCTTCCGAATCTGCTTTTTGCCAAGCTTTTGCGACTATTGAAGCCCAACGTAATGAGGTTTCATTAACTTATTTCGAGTATGGCACTTTAGCAGCACTCCAATTATTTAAACAAGCTAATCTTGACATTGTGATCCTTGAAGTTGGCTTGGGTGGGCGCTTAGATGCCACCAATGTGGTCGATGCGGATATTGCGGCGATTACCAGTATTGCATTAGATCATACGGATTGGCTTGGTTCTGACCGTGAATATATCGGTTATGAAAAAGCGGGTATTTTCCGAAATGGCCATTATGCGGTTGTCGGTGAGCCTGATATGCCCGAATCTATTGGCCTATATGCTGATGAGATCGGCGCTAAGCTATTTCGTCGAGATAAAGATTGGCAGTATATAGAGCAAACAAATAGTTGGTGTTGGAAAAGTGCTCAACGTCAATGGTTGAACTTACCTTTACCTAATGTTCCATTGGCTAATGCAGCTACCGCGCTGGGTGTGATCAGTTGTTTGATGCAAATAGATGCAAACATAGCAAAAAAACTGACTGAACAAGCGATACACCAAGGGCTGAAATCTGCTCAATTACCGGGGCGCTTTCAAATTATTGGTGAAAAACCATTAATGATATTGGATGTCGCACATAATCCGCATGCGGCAGGCTATTTAGTGAGTAAACTGGCACAATTGCCTTCCGTTGAAGGCCGTCGGATACGTACTGTCGTGGGGATGCTTGGTGATAAAGATATTCAAGGTACACTGACTTGCTTATCGCAACAAGTGACTGATTGGTATGTTGCACCGCTTACTGAGTTTAGAGGTGCTGATGTATCTGAGCTTAGCCAGCACCTTGATAGTGCAAATGAATTTGATTGCGTTGAAAAAGCTTGGCAGCAAGCTTGTTTGGATGCTAAAGAACAAGATGTCATTGTGGTTTGTGGTTCATTCCATACAGTAGCCCATGTCATGATGTTATTGGAAAAACAAAAAGGATAGAGCTGGTGGCTAGTAAATTTCAGAATCGTCTTGCTGGCGCCATAGTGTTAGTGGCTGTGGGGGTAATTGTGCTTCCCGCACTGCTTGATGGCGATAAGAAATATAATGAAAATGAATTTGCAGCCATTCCTATTATTCCTAAACCGGGGGATGAAGAAGATATTGAAGCCATTGCGCCAATTACGCATAGTGCATCAACAGCTTCTTCAGAGGGAGCATCAGAGGCGATGTTATCTGAGGCTATCACTGAGCAACAACACAGTGAGCAAGCCGCGGCTGCAAATCAGGCAACGCAAGAAGTCTCTAATCTTCCTGCGGTGGTGGAGCCTGAAAAACCGAAGCAACCAGAACCTAAGCCTGAACCAAAACCGAAGGTTGAACCTAAACCAGAGCCTAAACCTGATCCTAAACCTCAGCCACAAGGTAAAGCGTTTGTTGTTCAAGTCATTGCGTTGAATAATGCCAGTAAAGTGGAAGAGATTGTTGCAAAACTTCGGTTATCGGGCTATCAGGTTTATACCGTTCCTGCTAAACCCGTCAATAATAAGTTAACCCGTATTTATGTTGGGCCAGAAGCATCAAGGCAGAAGCTAGAAGCCGCGCTACCTGAGCTGAATGCAATTACAGGAACTAAAGGGATAATACAAGCGTTTAAACCTTAAAATTGACAGGCAATAATCCCTAAAAGACAAAGGGATTTAATAACTTACTGCGGCGACTAGGATTTTTTCTTTTCGCCGCTGATTTTTTTAAATTGAATGAAAAATGGCTACGCAAACGTTTTCGTTTTCTGTTAGAATGCACTTCGCCGTTGTCGCGAGTGCGAATTTTGGAATGAGATATGGTCTGGATTGATTATACAATTATTGCCATTATTGGCTTTTCGGCACTGGTTAGCCTGATCCGTGGTTTTGTCCGTGAGGCATTATCATTAATCACTTGGGGCTGTGCTTTTTTTGTTGCGAGTACATTTTATCCTTACTTAGCGGGCTACTTTACGCGTTTTGAGGATGTATTAGTACGAAATGGCATTGCAATTGCTGCCTTATTTATCGCAACATTGATAGTCGGCGCAGTGGTCAACTATGTGATTAGCTCATTAGTGCAAAAAACAGGGTTATCGGGTACAGATCGTGTTCTGGGGATCTGCTTCGGTGCGTTGCGTGGTGTATTGATAGTATCGGCATTGCTCTTTTTTCTCGATACATTTACGCCGCTTCCTCAAAGTGAGGATTGGCAACGTTCAGAACTTATTCCGCAGTTCAGTCATATAATCAGGTGGTTCTTTGACTACCTGCAAAATGCGTCAAGTTTCCTACCGGAGAATATTTCTCCGTCTGGCTGATGAGGAAAGACTAAATGTGCGGTATTGTCGGTATCGCCGGTGTAACACCGGTCAACCAATCAATTTATGATGCGTTAACGGTGCTACAGCACCGTGGACAAGATGCAGCAGGCATTGCCACTATTGATGGCAAAAATAATATTCGTTTACGTAAAGCTAATGGCTTAGTAAAGGATGTATTTGAAACGCGTCATATGCTCAGATTACAAGGCTGTATGGGATTAGGCCACGTTCGTTACCCAACAGCAGGAAGCTCAAGCGCATCCGAAGCGCAACCGTTTTATGTCAACTCACCTTTTGGTATTACACTTGCGCATAATGGTAATCTGACAAACGCTCATGAACTCGCACGGAGTTTGTTTGAAACAGCACGCCGCCATGTCAATACCACCTCAGACTCTGAGATATTATTGAACGTGTTAGCCTTTGAGCTAGACCGTTTTGACCACTTCCCTCTTGAGCCAGACAATGTTTTCAGCGCCGTTGCAGCAATGCATAAAAAATTGCGAGGTGCTTATGCCTGTGTTGCCCTGATTATCGGCCACGGCATGTTAGCGTTTCGTGACCCACATGGCATTCGTCCATTAGTCTTAGGGCGTCGCATTCTTGAGAATGGCGCACATGAATATATGGTTGCCTCTGAAAGTGTTGCCCTCGATACGCTAGGCTTCGAATTTTTACGTGATGTCGCACCAGGTGAAGCTGTTTATGTCACAGAGAAAGGCCAATTATTTACCCGCCAATGCTCTGAGAACCCGCAATTGACCCCATGCATATTTGAATATGTCTATTTTGCACGCCAAGATTCCTTTATTGATAAAATCTCGGTCTACAATGCAAGATTGCGTATGGGGCAAAAATTGGGCGCGAAAATTGCACGTGAATGGGAGGATTTGAATATTGATGTGGTTATCCCCATTCCAGAAACATCGTGCGATATCGCGTTGGAAATTGCCCATATTTTAGGTAAACCTTATCGCCAAGGTTTTGTTAAAAACCGTTATGTAGGCCGTACATTTATCATGCCAGGGCAGCAAGAACGTCGTAAATCTGTTCGCCGCAAACTCAATGCTAACCGTGCAGAATTCCGTGATAAAAATGTGCTATTAATCGATGATTCAATTGTTCGTGGTACAACCTCAGAGCAAATCGTCGAATTAGCGCGAGAAGCTGGCGCGAAAAACGTTTACTTTGCCTCAGCAGCGCCTGAAGTTCGTTTCCCAAATGTCTATGGTATCGATATGCCAAATGCGAATGAGCTTATCGCCCATGGTCGTGAAGTGGATGAAATTCGTAAATTGATTGGTGCCGATGCCCTTATTTTCCAAGATTTAAGCGATTTAATTGATGCAGTTGGAGAAGAGAACCCTGAAATCAATGAATTTGAATGCTCGGTTTTTGATGGTATCTATGTCACGAAAGATATCGATCAGAGTTATTTAAATTATCTCGAAAATTTACGTCAAGATGATGAGTTGAAGCTGAGAGATAAGAGTGAAGTAGAGGATCTTGAGATTTATAATGAAGGCTGATCTTTAATAATCCTCGTCATACTTCAAGCTGTAGCGTTGTTGGCTGCATTCGCTAACCCTAGTCACATACTTATGTATGTTCCTGGGGATTAGCTAACTTGCCGCCTAGCTACAGCATGAATTATTTAGAGGGTTGAGTTACGAATATTCATTAAACCTAAATAAAAATTCCCTTTCTCTGTGTTTTTCCTGCTGGCACCTACCAACAACTTCAATGTATTTAGTATATAATGCAGAAAAAATTAATGGGTGCGCAGCATGAAGAAACTTATCATTGGAGTGACAGGGGCGAGTGGGGCGATTTATGGTGTTCGATTGCTCGAAGTGCTTAAACCTGCGCTAAATGTGGAGACACATTTGGTGATGAGTGCGGCTGCGCGTCAGACGCTTGCTTTAGAAACTCATTACAGTCTTAAGGATGTTCAACAGCTAGCTGACTATAATTATGATAGCCGTGATATCGCAGCTGCTATCTCTTCTGGCTCATTTCGTACAGCGGGCATGGTTATAATGCCTTGCACCATGAAAACCTTATCAGGCATCGTTCATAGCTATACAGACACATTAGTCACTAGAGCCGCAGATGTGGTGCTTAAAGAAGGCAAAAAATTGGTTCTCGGTGTGCGTGAAACCCCTTTGCATGTGGGGCATTTGCGCTTAATGGTGCAAGCAGCAGAAATGGGGGCTGTCATTATGCCACCGATGCCTGCGTTTTATCATCAACCTAAAACCATTCAAGATATTGTCGACCAAACGGTTAATCGCGTGCTTGATCAATTTGATATTGAATTGCAACACGACCTATTCGTTCGGTGGCAAGGCAGTAAATGAAATAATTAGTGTGAAGATACGTCTTCGTTTTCATTTTCCACTAAAAGGTCGATTAGTGCACTTTTGAGATCAACAAACTCAAATTTAAACCCTGCTTCTTCCAATCGTTTTGGAATTGCCTGTTGACCGCCTAAAACTAAAGTTGCAGATTCGCCTAACATGGCTTTTATAACAAAGGCGGGAGTGCGAACAAAAGAAGGGCGGTTAATCACATCACCAAGTATTGCGGCAAACTGGTCATTATGGACAGGGTAAGGCGCTGTCATATTAAAAGGCCCAGAAAGCGTTGGTGTCTCTAATAAAAAGCAGATAGCTTTAACCATATCGTTGATGTGTATCCATGGCATGTATTGCTTACCATGTCCGATGGGGCCACCTGCGGCTATTTTAAAAAGCGGTAATACTTTGCCTAATAATCCACCTTTTGGTGATAATACTAATCCAGTACGCATTAAGCAGACGCGCGTTTTCTCTGATTCGGCATTTTGAGCGAGGGCTTCCCAATGCTGGGCGAGTAGGTGGGTAAATTCATCATGGGGCTCATCAAATTCAGTAATAACCGATTGGCCTTGGTCTCCATAGTAGCCGACCGCAGAGCCCGAAAGAAAAACTTGCGGGGGAGTTTCACTTGCCATGACTAACTCAGTGAGCCGTTGAGTTATTTTCCAACGACTGTCACAGAGTAATTTTTTTTGTTCATCAGTCCAGCGTTTTTCAGCAATCGGCTCGCCCGCAAGATTAATAATCGCATCAAAATCATTGAGATCTTTTTTATCGCTCAGTGAAGTCCAACATTCAACGGCTTTGCAAAAATGACTATACACTTTTTGTGGTGAGCGACTTAGCACGGTAATTTGATGCGAACGTGCAACTAATGCTTGGACAAGCGGAGTCCCAATAAGCCCTGTGCCACCTGTAATTAATATTTTCATTTTTAGCTCCTTTATACTCAAAATAATTTAATTTGCTTGTAGGTACAGCGCGAATACAACCTTCAAGCAACTCAAAGGATTAAGGGTATGTATCCTTAATTTCACTTAGCCTAGTACATTAAATGTCATTCAAATTAGCGAGAATCAATGCTTTTTGTATTTGCTAACTATAGCATCTGCTTTATAGATTTGTTGGGTTTAAGTTAAGGGTAATTCAAAAATAATAACCATGACGACATTAAAAGAAACCACGCTTCTTTTAGTGATAGAACCAAAACGCAAAATTAGCTAGGATGACTTGCAACAGCTTGATGAAAAGCATACCTTGTATCAAATTATTTTGCCGAATCATTACGGCAACCTATCTATGGCATAACGCAGTATTACAGACTAAAAAAGGTTTTCAGGATGGAACAACAGACCGAGGTAGTTGAATGGGTTGATATTGTCGATGAAGACAATCTGGTTATCGCTCAAGCAACACGCAGTCAGATGCGAGCCGAAAATTTGCGCCATCGTGCAACTTATATTGTTGTTCATGATGGTGCTGGGAAAGTTTTGGTTCAAAGAAGAACGGATATTAAAGATTTTCATCCCGGTTTATTAGATGCAACTGCGGGTGGTGTCGTCACGCAAGGTGAAAATATCCTCGAATCAGCAAAACGTGAAGCAGAAGAAGAACTGGGTATTGCAGGGGTTCCTTTTGCAGAGCATGGACATTTTTACTTTGAAGATAAGAATTGCCGTGTTTGGGGTGGGTTATTTAGCTGTGTGAGTCACGGCCCTTTTGCATTACAAGAAGCGGAAGTTGTAGAAGTGAGTTGGTTGACACCACAAGAGATAAGCGCTCGCTGTGATGAATTCACGCCTGATTCACTAAAAGCCCTTTCTTTATGGCTAACGCGAAATAATGATTTTGAAAAATCGATTAGCTGCGCTGAGAACTCACAATAAGCTAGGCTAAAAAATAATAATGCAGTATTCACTCTTCTAAGGGGATGTACCTGTCATAATTTAAACCGCAGGGGCATTTGCTTTACATCGCTACCCGTTTATGCAGGTTAACCGAGTAGCGATGTTTATCGCCTATCTGCAACTTAAAATTTTTAGGGAATATTTTCTTTAGCCCTTTTACTTTCATATCGCCTTTCCAACTCACTAGCATGAATAGTTTTTGACTAATATATAGCGATTAGTTATATCTGACGTGCGGTTTAATCGATATATTTAGTTGAACTCTAGATATAATATTATGTAGTTATTTGATGTATGAATTTACTCGTCATACTCCAAGTTGCAGGGTTGTTGACTACACTCCGCGAGTCAAGTCATAGAGTTTATCTATGCTCCCTGACTCTCTTCGCTTGTCGCCTACCTGCAACTCGAATTATTTTGAGTATAAAATTAGTGATCGAGAGAATAAAAATGACAACTCATAAAACAGATCTTTCTTTAAAACAACAACACCTTGAAAATGTCACGACTAAAGCCCGTGAAATTATGGAACGTGATGGTATTGAAGCCTTAATTGCCACTGTTGGGGATAATTTTTATCACCTAACGGGTTTTGCCAGTTTCTTTATGTACACCTTTAGGCAGACGGGTTCAGCGATTGCGGTAATTTTTCGCGACCCGTCGGTTAAATCGTTAGTGATCATGAATGAGTTCGAAGCGGCAAGCTTACAACTTGAAATGCCTAATGCCCAAATTAAAACGTTCCCAATATGGGTTGATGTTGATGACCCTTATAATCCGAGTAATGGGAAGGTCATAAAAGAAAGGCCAATTAACAGCCCAATAGAGACGATATTTACGTTACTTAAAGATGCTTTATCTGAAGCTGGGGTGTATGGCAAACCGGTTGCTATTGAACTTGGGCAAATTACGCATACAGCTAAAGTTTGGTTGGATCGGATTATATCGGGTTTAAATCTTGTAGATTCATCACCGTTATTTAATCAATTACGGATGATTAAAAGTGAATGGGAAATACAACACCTCAGAAAATCTGCACAAATAACAGAAGCGGGTATTCAAGCGGCCAGTAAGTTAATTAAAGTCGGCTGTACTTCAGCGCAATTAACGGCTGCATTTAAAGCCACTGTAATGCAGTATCCAGAAACCAATTATAGCCGCTTTCATTTGATTTCTGTCGGCAGTGATTTTTCCCCTAAAATGCTGCCAGATAATGTACCCGCTAAAGAGGGGGACTTAATTAAATTTGATTGTGGTGTCGATGTTGCAGGTTATGGTGCCGATATCGCACGTACTTTTGTGGTGGGCGAACCTAACGAAAAAGTCAGTGAAATATACCGCACGATACTAAAAGGGCATCAATATATGTTAAGCCGTGTTGCCCCCGGTGTACTGTTGAGCGATGTCTTTAATGAAACAATGGCATTAATTCGTTGCTCAGGCCTACCGCATTATAATCGTGGACATTTAGGTCATGGTGATGGTGTTTTTGTCGGCTTAGAAGAAGCGCCTTTTGTTAGCGCCGCAACGACAGAGACATTCCGTGCCGGGATGGTGATGAGCCTTGAAACACCGTATTACGGAATTGGTGTGGGTGGCATTATGATTGAAGATATGGTGCTTATCACTGAAACTGGTGTGGAAATGTTAAGCCATCTTCCCCGTGAATTGGTTTCTCTCGGCTAGGTCAGAAGGAATTTTATATGAGATGGTATCATTATTTAGTTATTTTCCCGATATTGGCATTAACGGTTGGTATTTATTACGCTAATAGTGTTGAGCCTTTTATTATGGGGCTGCCTTTTTTGATGTTTTGGATTGTGGCATGGGTTGTTATCACGGCATTAGTGATGTTGCTCATTAATATATTAGATAATAAAAGAAGCAAGGAAACGCCATGAGCTCAGCATTAATCGTCATTATTGCGTTTTTCTTTTTTAGTGTTTACTTAGCGATTAGAGCCAAAAAAGGCAAAACGATGGATCACGAAGGGTGGTCTGTTGGTGGGCGCAGCTATGGCGCGCTATTGGTTTTTTTACTCAGTGCTGGGGAAATTTATACTACATTCACTTTTCTCGGTGGAAGTGGTTGGGCCTATGGTAAAGGGCCGGCAATTTTATACACATTGGCTGTGAACGCGTTTATGGGGATCTTCCTTTATTGGGTGCATCCACGTGTTTGGCGCTTTGCTAAAGACCATGATGTTAGAACAATCTCTGATTTATTTGCTGCTAAATATAAAAGCCAAGGTTTAGGGCTATTAATTAGTTTAATCTCGATTGCGGCGATGGTGCCTTTATTCGTTTTACAATTAAAAGGTTTAGGTATTATCGTTTCCCAAGCATCTTATGGTGCAATACCGGCAGATATGGCCATATGGATTGGCATTATTGCTGTTACACTATTTGTGATGATTTCAGGTATTCACGGTTCTGCTTGGACGTCGGCATTAAAAGACTTAATGATTTTGATTATTGTTGTTTTTATCGGCATTTATATCCCATTGCATTATTACGGTAGTTTCGGGGATATGTTTAAAGCAATCGATACAGCAATGCCTAGCTATTTAACGTTCCCTGAAACAGGGTTGAATATTCCTTGGTATATTTCCACAATATTCTTATCGGTTGTCGCTTATTTTTGTTGGCCGCATTATATGGCTGCGGTATTTACGGCAAAAGATGAAAAATCATTACGACGTAATAGTATCTTGATCCCGGCTTATAGCTTAATTATGTTATTTGCCTTTTTTGTCGGTTATGCCGCAATATTGCAAATACCCCATCTCGAAGGCTCGATGGTGGACTTATCGCTATTTGAAATTTCTAAAACGACATTTTCACCATTAGTCGTTGGGTTTATTGGTGCAGCAGGTATGTTGACAGCATTAGTGCCGGGTTCAATGTTACTGTTAACCACATCAAATATGCTCGCAGGTGTCGTACAAAAAGCGTTGAACGTAAGTGAAGAGAAACGTCAGTCAGGTATTTATGCCCGCTATATGGTGCCTTTCGTTGCATTGGTCAGTTTGTATTTTATCTTCCATAGCAATGATACTTTAGTCGCTATTATGCTATTGGGTGTCAATATTGTTGCGCAATTTTTTCCTGCGTTATTGATGAGTTTTAAACACAATAACCCAATGACATCAGCAGGTGCGATAGCGGGTATTCTTGCGGGTGTTATCTTCCTAGCGGTGACTTATATTGAACATATTTCTTTAGCACAGTTATTCCCATGGTTAGGGAATGGCCTTAGCTTTATGAATATCGGTATTGCTGCCTTTATTCTGAATATTATTGTTGCGACAGTGGTGTCTTTATTTACGGCTAAAAAGGATAAGTGAGTCGTATTTTTGATAATTAATCTATTAGACATAAAAAATGCCCGCTGATCATTAGCGGGCATTTCAATTTAAGATGACTTAAAGTGCATTAAAATGAAGAATTAAGCATTTTCATTTTGTGCAGCTTGGATCGCTGTCAGTGCAACAGTGTAAACAATATCGTCTACCAATGCACCACGGGACAAGTCATTAACTGGTTTGCGCATACCTTGCAGCATCGGTCCGATTGACACAAGGTCAGCAGAACGTTGTACTGCTTTATAGGTCGTGTTACCTGTATTCAAGTCTGGGAAGATAAAGACCGTCGCTTTACCCGCAACAGGCGAGTTAGGTGCTTTAGATTTAGCGACATCAGCCATGACCGCAGCATCATACTGTAATGGACCATCGATGATTAAATCTGGACGTTTTTCTTGTGCTAAACGCGTTGCTTCACGGACTTTTTCAACATCGCTACCTGCACCAGAATCACCCGTTGAGTAAGAAATCATCGCAACACGAGGGTCGATACCAAATGCGGTTGCAGAGTCGGCAGATTGGATTGCAATTTCTGACAGTTGCTCGGCAGTTGGATCTGGATTGATTGCACAGTCACCATAAACAAATACTTGTTCAGGCAGCAGCATAAAGAAAACAGAAGAAACGAGTGAACTGCCCGGTGCCGTTTTAATGAGCTGAAGCGGTGGGCGAATGGTATTTGCTGTGGTATGAACCGCACCCGAAACTAGCCCGTCAACTTCACCTTTTTCAAGCATCAAGGTGCCGAGAACAACGTTATCTTCAAGTTGTTCGCGAGCGACAACTTCAGTCATGCCTTTGCTTTTACGCAGTTCAACTAAACGCGCAACATATTCTTCACGCGCTTTAACTGGGTCAACAATTTCAATTCCAGTACCTAATTCAATACCTTGAGCAGCAGCAACACGGCGAATATCTTCTGGATTACCTAATAGTACGCAAGTTGCAATACCACGTTCAGCACAGATGGATGCTGCTTTAACGGTACGTGGCTCATCACCCTCAGGCAGAACAATGCGTTTACCCGCTTTACGAGCAAGTTCAGTTAATTGATAACGGAATGCAGGTGGTGATAAACGATTAGGGCGTTCAGAGTCAGCCACTAATGATTCAATCCAGTCGCTACTGATATGGCGTGCAACGTAGTTTTGAATTTTTTCGATACGTTCATGGTCATCCGCGGGGACTTCAAGGCTGAAGCTTTGCAGATTCAGTGAAGTTTGCCATGTATTGCTATCAACCATAAAGACAGGTAAACCTGTTTCGAAGGCTTGTTCGCAAAGTTTACGAATAGGTGCATCGATATCATAACCGCCAGTTAGCAGTACTGCACCAATTTCCACGCCATTCATTGCCGCTAGTGATGCAGAAACTAACACATCAGGGCGGTCTGCAGAAGTCACTAGCAGTGAGCCTGGACGGAAGTGCTCCAACATATGAGGAATACTACGTGCGCAGAATGTTACTGACTTAACGCGGCGAGTTTTGATTTCACCTTCGTTAACAATTTTTGCATTTAAGTGCTTAGCCATATCAATGGCACGTGTTGCAATTAAATCAAAGTTCCACGGAATAGAGGCCAATACTGGCAAGTTCAGTGAAGACAATGTTTTGGTATCAAGATTGGCAATAGTTGCTTTGGTCGAGTCGTCAAAAATTTCAGACAGGTCAGGGCGAGTACGGCCTTGTTCATCAACAGGTGCATTGACCTTATTAATGATAACCCCAATGATATTTTTGTTGCGTTGACCACCGAACTCGTTACGAGCAAGTTCAAGGCGTTCTTGCATTTGAGTGATACTGCTATTACCTGGGGCTGTAACAAATACAATCTCAGCACCTAGCGTTTTGGCTATCTCATAGTTTAGTGATTGTGCAAAAGAGTGTTTACGTGTTGGAACCAAGCCTTCAATCAGGATAACTTCAGCATCTTTAGTGTGCTCATGGTAACGTGCGACGATCTCTTCCATCAAAACATCTTTTTTTGATGAAGTCAGCAATGATTCTACATATTCCATCGTTAGCGGCTCAACAATCTTGGTAATACTTGAGTGTGAGCGCAGAACTTCAGTAGTTTGGTCTTTATTACCGGAAATACGTGGCTGAGAGATAGGTTTAAAAACGCCCAGTTGAACGCCTTTTTGTTCCATTGAGCGAACGACACCCAAGCTGACGCTGGTTAAACCAACGCTGGTGCCTGTAGGAATTAACATAATTGTACGGGACACGTGAACCTCTTTATTTCTGTGCAAATAGAGAACCGCCAGCAAATTTGCTGGCGGCTTAAAGCGTTTTATGCGGTTAGACGTGCAGCGTCTTGGGCAATGACCAACTCTTCGTTGGTTGGAATAACAAGCGCTGGGCGGCTGTTATCGGTGGTGATCACACCTTCTTTACCAAAGCGAGCTGCAAGGTTGCGTTCATGGTCATATTCAAAACCAAGAAGCGCTAATTTTTTCAGCGTAATTTCACGCACTTGCGCAGAGTTTTCACCAATACCACCCGTGAAGACGATTGCATCAAGGCGGCCTTCCATCAATGCACTGTATGCGCCAACATATTTCGCTAAACGGTGGCAGAAAACGTCCATTGCACGAGTTGCATCCGCTTTCGTACCATAGTTGTCTTCAACATAACGACAGTCACTAGTGACACCCGTCAAGCCCAGTAAACCGGATTCTTTAGTTAACATTTTGTTGATTTGATCAATACTCATGCCTAATGAATCATGTAAATGGAAAATGATAGCCGGGTCAATATCACCGCTACGAGTTCCCATTACTAAGCCTTCTAATGGTGTTAAACCCATTGAAGTATCGACACATTTACCGTTGACAATTGCGGTAACAGAACCACCGTTACCTAAGTGGCAAGTGATGACGTTCAGTTCATCAACCGGTTTATTGAGTCTTTTGGCTGCTTCACGAGAAACATAAAAATGGCTAGTACCATGAGCACCATAACGACGGATACTATGTTCTGAATATAATTCGTATGGCAGTGCGTAGAGGTAAGATTCTTCCGGCATTGTCTGATGAAACGCAGTATCAAATACAGCGACATTTTTATTAATCAGATGCGGGAATGATTTTATTGCTTCTTCAATACCAATGAGGTGAGCAGGATTGTGCAGTGGTGCAAATGGGATAGCCGCTTCGATGCCTGCGATCACTTCATCGGTGATCAGGACAGATGAAGTGAATTTTTCGCCACCATGAACAATACGGTGACCAATTGAGGTTATCTGAGCAGACAATTCTGGTTTTTCAGCAAGGATAGTGTTAACTATGAAATTCAGTGCTTCACTATGTGCAGCACCTGCACCTAAAGGCGCTTCTTTCTTCTCGCCATCCATTTTCCACTTAATACGGGCTTCAGGCAGATTAAAACACTCAGCTAAACCAGATAAGAATTCATCACCATTTGTAGGGTCAATAATGGCGAATTTCAGTGAGGAGCTACCGCAGTTTAGAACCAGTACCAGCTTACTTGACATGGAAATACCTATCGTTAATTGTTGTTGTGAAGCCTTTAAAAGAGCGAATAACCGCTAGCAAAGACTTAGAATAAAATATTAGTCGCTAGAGACTAGCGCATTTTTTACCAGATAAGTCATGATTGATATCATATAAAAAGTGAAAACTTAAACAGACTGGTAAATTTCAGGGCTTTATAAAACTAACGTTACCTTTCCTGTTAAGTGTTTATCAAAAATACTTAACATCTGGCGTTGAAATAACGCTTAAAACCCCAATATATCACTGTAGTCGACAAATTTTAGTGGGCGACAAAGTGGTAAAAACCAACAGCAATTCTAAATAGCGTTAATTCTACTAAAATTATTTTATATTTTATACGTTTTTTTTAAAAACAGGGCATTTGATTGATTCAAATCATAAGTGCCGCATAACAGTCACTATAGTCGGTGCTATAATGGTGCGAAGCGGCAACTATAAGAGAATAGCTGATTTTGCTTAAAGTGGTTTCATTTAAGGTAAATTAGCAAAAATATTTCTCTAGTACGCGTGTTTTTGATTTTTAGATTTCCTTAGGAAGTGATGAATGAGCACATTACAAAATACCCCTCCCGGGTTCTTTAAACGATTCAGATTGGGGAATCTCTATCTGAAAACTTTTCCTTTGGAAAAAAAACTTTCCCCTATTTTTCCTGAAATCCGCATTAATAAAGCGGTTAAATTTGGTATCCGCTTTATGCCGCCAGTCGCGATATTTACCTTAGCATGGCAAATTGCTTTAGGTGGCGAACTAGGGCCAGCAATCGCGACAGCGCTATTTGCCTGTAGTCTACCTATGCAAGGGCTTTGGTGGTTAGGGAAAAGAGCGGCAACCCCATTACCCGCCAGTCTATTAAGCTGGTTTTATGAGATCCGTGAGAAATTTACCGAGGCAGGTATCGCAATCGCACCGATAGAACAACAACCAAACTATATGGCTTTAGCGGAACTTTTGAAGCGTGCTTTTAAGCAGCTGGATAAGTCGTTTATCGACGATATCTAGGTTTACTCGTCATACTTCGTGCTACAGCGTTGTTGCCTGCGTTCAGCGACTTGGGTCACATAGTTCCCTATGCTCCCCAAGCTCTCTTCACTTGCCGCCTAGCTGTAACTCGAATTATTTAGAGTAAACGGTATTATTTAGCGGGATAAAAAACAATTCGTCATACTTGGTGCTACAGCGTTGTTGCTATCGCTCAGATAACCTAGTCACATACTCATGTATGCTCCTCGATTATCTTTGCTCGGCGCCTAGCTGTAACTCGAATTATTTAGAGTAAACGGTATTATTTAGCGGGATAAAAAACAATTCGTCATACTTGGTGCTACAGCGTTGTTGGCGACGTTCAGATAACCTAGTACATACTCATGTATGCTCCTCGGTTATCTTCTCTCGGTGTCTAGCTATAACCCGAATTATTTAGAGTAGAATACCAACACTGATCACTAAAAAACTTGGTTTAACAACAACTAATGCGAAAAGGCTGTTTAGATCAATAAAAGTCATCTTTTCACTGTCCATCCTGATTGTTGAATGCGAAGATTGATTCAATAATTTTTCCGAGGAGAGCCATGATGGAAATGACTAATGCACAACGCCTAATTTTATCCAATCAATATAAAGTGATGACGATGCTTGATCCTGATAATAGCGAGCGTTATCGTCGCCTGCAGACCATTATTGAACGCGGTTTTGGTTTGCAAATGCGTGAATTAGATAGAGATTTTGGTAATCTTACTGAAGATACCTGCCGCACAGTGATTGACACCATGGAAATGTACCATGCGTTGCAAGTGTCATATGCTAACTTGGAAAATAAGCAAGATATCGATGGCCGCCGTGTCCAGTTCTTAGGTTTTGATGCTGCGACCGAAGCGCGTTATTTAAGTTACGTGCGTTTCATGGTAAATACAGAAGGTCGCTACACACACTTCGATAGTGGAACCCATGGGTTTAATTCTCAAACACCAATGTGGGATAAGTATGTCAGAATGTTGGCGATTTGGCATGGTTGTCCGCGGCAGTATCATTTGTCAGCAGTGGAGATCTCCCAAATTCTGACTGCTTAAATTTACTCGTCATACTTCACGTTATAGCGTTGTTGGCTTCTTGCGCTAACCCAAGTCACATACTAGTGTATGCTCCTTGGGATTAGCTTATTCGCCGCCTAGCTACAACGCGAATTATTTAGAGTAAAACCAATTTTATTATTTGAATAATTTAGACATAATCGAGTTTATTTTTTGAATTCAATAAATTAAAAGGAGCAAACGTGAAGTTAAAGGCGAAAGGTTTTCTATTTGATCTTGATGGCACATTAGTGGATTCATTAGCAGTTGTAGAGCGGAGTTGGTGCCTGTTCGGTGAAAAAATTGGTGTTAGTAAAGAAGATATTATTAGCTATATTCACGGAAAGCCTGCGTTAGAAACTTTGCGTCACTTCCTTCCTCATGCCAGTGAAGAGGAAATCATGGTTCATTTTCGCTGGTTAGAAAAAATGGAAAGTGAAGATATGGAAGGGGTAGTGGCTCTACCGGGTTCAGTGGCATTATTGTCACGATTAAATGAACTCAGTGCGCCATGGGCGATTGTCACTTCAGGCACTGTACCGATTGCCCATGGACGTCGGAAAGTCGCGGGGTTACCTGAACCAAAACATTGGGTTACATTCGAAAAAGTCAGTAAGGGAAAACCAGACCCAGAACCTTTCTTGCTCGGTGCTCAAGCATTGTCACTTAACGCAAATGAGTGTATTTCGTTTGAAGATGCCCCTGCAGGTATTCATTCTGCATTAAATGCGGGTAGTAAAGTCATTGCAGTTCATGCGCCAGAAGGAATGCCGAGAAGAGATGAAATTGATATAGTTGTCAGTTCATTAGAGCAAATTTCGGTTACAGGACCTGACAATAATGGCTATTTTGAACTTTCCGTGTCAAAAATAGATTAACAGTGATTTAATCAAAGTAATTCTCCGTAAAACATGGTTAACTAAGGTAAATATTTAACACTGTTTTTTTCGTCGAAAGGGGATGTTTTGAACGGAGAATTGCTGTGGGTGTTAACCCTCTTACTGATTGCAATAGTACTTTTTACCACCAATAAAATCCGTATGGATGTGGTAGCACTATTAGTTATTGTCGCATTTGTTTTGAGTGACACCTTAACGCTTGAACAAGCAACAGCAGGTTTTGCAGACCCTAACGTATTACTTATTGCTGCGCTCTTTGTGATAGGTGATGGGCTCGTCCGAACGGGTATTGCTTACCAGATGGGGGAATGGCTTGTTCGAGTAGCGGGAAGCAGCGAAAGCAAAATGTTGGTGTTTTTAATGCTAACTGTTGCGGGTCTTGGCGCTTTTATGAGCTCAACAGGTGTTGTGGCTATTTTTATCCCCGTCGTCCTCAGCGTCGCTTCTCGCATGAAGATTTCACCCAGCCGTCTTATGATGCCCCTAGGTTTTGCCGGCCTGATCAGCGGAATGATGACACTGGTTGCTACTCCTCCCAATATGGTAGTGAACAGTGAATTGGTACGTGAAGGTATCAAAGGTTTCCAATTTTTCTCAATAACCCCCATCGGTATTATTATCTTATTTGCAGGTATCGCCTACATGTGGTTAACACGTCGTTGGCTGGGCAACAGTGAAGCAGATAAACTCCCCGAGCGTTATCAACGTACTTTTCGTGATCTTATTCGTGACTACAAATTAACTGGGCGTGCACGTCGGCTGGCTATTCGTAAAGGGTCCCCGCTTATTGGACACACTTTAGATGAGCTTCACTTACGTTCTCGTTATGAAGCTAACGTTGTGGGTATTGAGCGCTGGCGGAAATTCCGTCGTGTGATGGTCAGTGCAACGGGCGGGACTGAATTACGTGAGCGGGATGTTCTATTAGTTGATATTTCTGTTAGCGATGACGATTTACGCCAATTTTGTTTTGAACAACAACTCGAACCCATGATTTTGCGTGGTGATTACTTTTCAGACCAGTCTCGTGATGTCGGCATGGCTGAGGTTTCAATGAACCCGGATTCAGAACTCTTGGGGAAAAGCCTGCGTGAAATTAAATTTAGAACCCGATACGGTCTTAATATTGTTGGGATCCGCCGTGATGGTAAAGCACTTGATGGCAAATTGGTCGATGAAGCGTTAAGGCTGGGGGATGTTCTGCTGGTTATTGGTGACTGGAAGCTCATTCGAGTTCTTTCCACCAAACCACGTAACTTCATTGTATTAAATTTAGCGGCCGAAGTTGAAGCGGTTGCTCCTGCATCTTCCCAAGCACCTCATGCACTGTTTTGCTTAGCATTAATGGTTGCCATGATGGTAACAAATGAAATTCCAAATTTTATTGCTGCATTAATTGCCTGTTTATTGATGGGGAAATTCCGTTGTATTGATATGGAAAGTGCCTATAAGTCAATTCACTGGCCAAGCATCATTTTAATCGTTGGAATGATGCCATTTGCTTTAGCGTTGCAAGAGACGGGGGGAATTACCCTTGCTGTTGATGCTCTCATGAAGATTGCAGGGAATATGGGGCCGCACGTGATGTTATTATGCCTATTTATACTCTGTGCAACAATAGGGCTATTCATTTCAAATACGGCGACTGCCGTATTGATGGCACCGATTGCGATAGCAGCTGCACGTCAAATGGACGTTTCTCCGCTACCCTTTGCCATGATTGTCGGTATTGCAGCATCTGCTGCATTTATGACACCAGTTTCATCCCCAGTAAATACTCTCGTCCTTGGGCCTGGGGGTTATAAATTTTCTGATTTCTTAAAAATGGGTGTTCCATTTACTATCATTGTGATGATCATCAGTATTCTAGTAGTGCCTATGTTATTTCCTTTCTAATTAATAGGGCTCTATTTTTATTGAGCCCTATTAATCAATATTAAAATATTTAAAAATACCTCTTTAATATTTAAAATTCTTATTCTTATAGTCCAATATTGGTAAATTAATTCTTCTTTATTATTTTATGGTGACGCGGATGAAAATAAATTCGAGTATAATAGATACTGAGAGATACTATTATGGCCTTGCTACATTTGAAAATTTTTGGGGTGAGGATTTAACCCGAGTTGAAATACATTATTATATTTCTGATATAATAAATAGCTCAGAACCTCGTTTTTATAAAAGAAGTTTTATGCGCAATGTTCCTAATAAGTCTATTCTGAAGGATGTTTTTTCATTTAAGTATGAGTTAGGTGTATTTGATTCATATGATTATTGGCAAGTTCTAATCGAAACGCAAAGTGGACGGGTCTATGAAACGAAGAGTAATTTTTATTGTTCAATTAAGAAAGAAGATCATGGGCAGGTGACTCTAGGCGTTAATGGTGAGTCTAAAAAATTATATGTCCATTTTCCAAGTTCTTCAGATTGTTCAACTGCATTAAAATTAAAAGATTAAAAGATTAAAAGATTGATAGATTGAGTAGGAATAGTGAAGTATTCCTACTTTTAGACTAATTACTAATTTCATCAAGGGACAAATTAAACCCAGGAACAAAATTTTCGATAAAATATTGCATTTCTGGGCTATTGCGCTCGTCTAACATCTTTTCAAGCCGTTTTTTCGCGAGTGTAAACTCACTGTTGCCCGCTGATAGCTCTTCTAAACATTTTAAATAGGCGCATAGCGTATCCGCCTGTTTAACAATGAAATGCTCTTCATCTGATTGTAAATCTTCTATAAGCAATTCTTTAAAATCTTCTTGCAGTTCTTCTGGCAGCATATCCAACAATTTCTGTTGGGCAAACTTTTCAATTTTTTTATACTCATGAGCGATTTGTGGGTTGTGATATTTTATTGGTGTGGGTAAATCACCCGTAATCACTTCACTTGCATCATGGTACATTGCGAGTAGCGCAATGCGTTGTGCATCAACATTTCCAGCAAATTTACGATTTTTAATAATCGCTAGTGCGTGTGCCACCATAGCCACTTGTAGGCTGTGCTCTGAAACGTTTTCAGTACGAACATTACGCATTAAAGGCCAGCGATGGATGAGTTTCATTCTAGCAAGGTGGGCAAAAAAGTAGCTCATAGAACCTCATTATAAATGCAAAGAAATAATTATAAGGTATATGCTGGTCACTGTTCAAGTTGCAGGACTGCTGGCTGTACTTATTCGCACTAGCTATCTATTTATTTATAGAGGTGCATGCTAGATAAGAAAATGGTAACGCATTATTTTATCGATTAGCATAAATCTTAATTATTTAGCGTGCTGAAAATTAAGATAAAGATAGATTCATTCAAATATATCTAAATGAAAAGATAAAAAGATAAAAAGATAAAAAGCAAAGATCAGACTGAATTAAATCGATTATAGCAGTAGTAAGAAAAATAAAAATTGAAAATAAAAATAAATTTTAATCTACAGGCGATAGTCTAATTAAGAGCGAGAGAATAAAACACCTTAACTTGGTTTTAATTATCATTTGATTTGGTGTCATAAAAAATTATAATCAAAGGTGTCAGCAATTAAATTTTATTAAGGGACGTTATGAAGTATTTTCCAATAATATTATTGTTATTTTTCTTAGCAGCGGTTTATTTTATATCTATTATTTGATAATCAAATTATGACTGTTTTTATTCGATGGTATTAAAATGATTATTTGTGATAGCGATAAATAAAAATAGCCGCCTAAAAATCAGGCGGCTATTTTACGATTACAGAACAGAATTTATCTTATTGGCGATAGTGTTCGATGAAGCGTCCAAATTTATTAATTGCCATTTCAAGGTCGTCTACATAAGGCAGAGTCACGATACGAAAATGGTCAGGTTCTGGCCAGTTAAATGCCGTTCCTTGTACAAGTAGAACCTTTTCTTGCAATAGTAAGTCCAAGATCATTTTTTGGTCATCATGGATATTGAAGCGCTTAATATCAATTTTTGGGAACATATATAGTGCCCCTTGTGGTTTGACACAAGAAACTCCCGGGATTTGGTTAATTAATTCCCAAGCACGGTTACGCTGCTCATAAAGCCGACCGCCCGGTTGAATAAACTCACTGATACTTTGATAAC
Organism: Providencia heimbachae ATCC 35613; assembly: GCF_001655055.1. Classification (GTDB taxonomy): domain Bacteria; phylum Pseudomonadota; class Gammaproteobacteria; order Enterobacterales; family Enterobacteriaceae; genus Providencia; species Providencia heimbachae. The sequence goes on from NZ_LXEW01000048.1 coordinate 278,515, forward strand.
CTCCAAGCGCTGTTTGGATGGCATGTTGCATTGGTACGTTGGCACACAAGCGCATGGAAGCGAGCATTTCTAAGCCTTCAATATAGCTTTTTGCATGTTTTTTCGGACCGTTGAGTACCATCCAACCTTGACGAAAACCTGCTACGCGGTAGGTTTTAGATAACCCATTGAAGGTGATCGTTAATAAGTCAGGTGCAAGGGCTGCGATTGAGTGATGAACGGCATCGTCATAAAGGATCTTGTCATAAATTTCATCTGCATAAATAATCAGATTATGTTGGCGAGCGATCTCGACAATTTCCATCAGCAATTCTTTACTGTAAACCGCACCAGTTGGATTATTTGGATTAATAACCACGATACCACGCGTTCTTGGGGTTATTTTTTTACGAATATCGTCGAGATCAGGCATCCAACCTTGCTGCTCATCACACATATAGTGAACGGCATTTCCACCTGAAAGGGAAACAGCCGCTGTCCATAATGGGTAGTCTGGAGCGGGAACTAGCATTTCATCACCATTATTAAGCAATGCTTGCATGGCTTGGACAATTAATTCAGAAACACCATTACCGATATAGACATCTTCAACCGTCATTTCGTGGATACCACGCGCTTGATAATGCTGAACGATGGCTTTCCGTGCGGAATAGAGACCCTTTGAATCACAGTAACCTTGCGAACTCGGCAGATTACGTAGGACATCAACGAGGATCTCATCAGGTGCTTCAAAGCCAAACGGTGCTGGATTCCCAATATTCAGTTTGAGGACTTTGTTACCTTCTTCTTCTAAGCGCTTAGCTTCTTTTAAAACTGGCCCACGAATGTCATAGCAAACATTATCGAGCTTATTGGATTTTGTTAAATTATTCATTGTTCTCTCATTACCCTAACGGGTGGCTTTGATAGGGGGACCAGCATATATCTCTTACTGTACTCTTCTGTCGGAAGCTTTTGAAGATGCAAGATAATTTTTGGTGTAAAAGGTTGGTTTGTGCATAAATGCAATACAGCGCATCTTAAAATATTCAATAAGTTAGATTTAATATCTAGTTGTATTGCTTTATTTGATATTTTATTTTAATAATTATTGTTGTTTTGGAGTAAAAAAGGAAAGAAAGGCATTAAAAGTGACTCAATTAAAATTTATTGTATCAAAATGTAATATTGAGCATTAAATCATTAATAAAGAAATAAATTTAACACTTAATTGGTGACTTTTTATAATGTTTTGACCTTTTTTGTTAGTAATATTGATTGTTTCAGGCGTGTTTTTTAAAGTAAAGATGAGTGATTTTTTGACAATTAATTGATATGTCTGATAATTGTCAAATAGTGAAATGCTTTTTATAATGTGCTTACATTAAAATAATTGCAATTACATTAAGTATGTTAGTATTTAGACAGCCCAATAAAGATTTTCTTTATGCGGTTTTTGCACTGAAGAATACGTTAAATATTGTTAGGTTACCCTTAGAAAACCTCATTGTTATAACCGCTAAATAAAACTATTTAGTCGTTAAATGAGTACAATAGGGACTTACTTATATCAGTTTTTGAAAGTGTATTGCTTTAACCAGATACCAATATGTTTTAATAAGGATTATGTATTTTTACTTAATCCAAGCCTTTGACTAAACATATACCAGGAAATGCAAATCTATGGATTAGAGATGCAAATAATGAAGTAGTTGATACAAACTCGCTGATTCTCACGGAGGAGAGCAGAAACACCAGGTAATATAAAATTATATAAGAGAATTAACGATGATAAATTCCAATCGTCCAATAATGAACTTAGATCTCGACTTGTTACGTACTTTCGTTGCAGTTGCTGATCTTAACACCTTTGCTGCTGCGGCAGCTGCAGTATGTAGAACACAGTCGGCTGTTAGCCAACAGATGCAACGTTTAGAGCAATTAGTCGGTCGTGAGTTATTTGCACGCCATGGTCGGAATAAGCTTCTGACCGCTCATGGATTGCAACTATTAGGTTACGCAAGGCAAATTCTGCGTGCAAACGATGATGCGACAGCGTCATTAACCTATAATGATGCAGAGGGTGAGCTTAGGATCGGTGCATCTGACGATACTGTCGATATTTTGCTGCCATTCCTACTTAACCGTATTGCCTCCGTATATCCACGTATTGCGATAGAAGTGAGAATCAAACGTGCTCAATATATTGAGGCGATGTTGGATAACCACGAAATCGATTTAGCCTTGACCACGGCCAGAATTAGCCATCACCCTAAAACAGCATTAAGAACTGTCCCTGTTTTATGGCATAGCGCCCCTGATTTCCAGTTACGCCATAATGAACCTATTCCTTTGGTTGTAATGGATGAAACCAATCCTTACCGTAAGCTGTGTACCGCAGCCTTAGATGAAGCAGGACTTCCTTGGCATGTTGCCTATGAAGCGGCCTCTTTACCAGCAGTAAGAGCGGCAGTTAATGCGGAAGTGGGTGTAACGGCAAGACCGATGGAAATGCAAAACGCAGATCTTCGCATATTAAGTGAGGCTGATGGTTTACCTCGCTTGCCGGATATTCAATACTGGCTATATAAAAATGCCGATGAGCAAAAAGATTTTGTTTTGACGGTATTTAATGCCATTGAGAATAAAAAAATTCCTTATGTTGCATCAACAGCCAGTGAAATCGCTGAGTCAAATCTTAGCGAAGGGTGAATGAGCCGTCTATCACTGACGAAATAGCATTAATTATTATTAATTACCGAAGCTGAGCCTCAATGATATTGAGCTCGGCTTTTTTTATGGCTTTAAACTAATTAATCTGCCGATGATATAATCTTATTACTCGTTTTAGCGTGTCACTTTTAAATAGCGTGGAATGATTACCTAATAAGTAGTAGTTAAAGTCACTAATAGTATCGGATATTATTTAGAGAGAACCCTCAATATTAAAAATATATTAATCCTATTTTTAATATTAACAAATTCTAGCTTGTATCATTTTTGTGTGGCCAACGGTATTAAAAAGCTTATCCAACTGAGCGATATCATGATTAAGTTCATCGTTATGAATTTTTTATGCTTAGATGGTCACAAATAAATCAATTAACCACTTAATAAGTATGGTTAAATAATCAATAGCATGAAATAATTGTGATATAGATGGCATAACATGAATTTCATTACTTAGTTAACAACTTGTTACTTAATTAACATTCTTTTTTTGCTGAATTGATAAAATAGCGCTGGCTTGTCAGAGAGTTACTATAACTGATGAATAAAAAAGCGTTATCAAGAGATAAAGTAAAATTGAATGCAATGTAAACAAATTGAATACTTTTTCAATAAAACTGTGCGTTAGATCAAATAAAAAGCGCAATTTTTCATCTGTTAAGACAGGTTTTTCCTGAGATAATGGTGTAGTAAAAACGAATAATCAGTTAAACTAGATTGCGTGTTTGCTTGTGTATCATTAAACTGACACGTTTTAGCAGGTTGTGCGTATTTTTTGTTGTATCAGTGTTTTTGAGATGTGAATGTTTTGTAATAAATACGGGTTATTTTGCTTAATTTGAGCGAAATAAATTGTAATGAGAGAGGACAAACCAAACACAGTCTTCAGGCTGATTTTTAGTTTGGTGATAATTTTTGGTCTTTCTTCTCGATTAACTGGGCTATTGTGGTGCAATACTGCCGTGTTGTTAAAAAGAGCAGTTTACACACCATAAGTAATGAGTAAGCAACGAGTATGTCTACATCAATCCTAGCGTTAGCCCATAACTGGGCATTTGCGGTATTCCTTATCGGCACTATCGGTCTTTGTGCTTTCATGTTGGTCGCTGGTCATTTTCTGGGCAGTCGCGCCAAAGCCAGAACAAAACACGTCCCCTACGAATCAGGTATTGATTCTGTTGGTAGTGCCCGTCTTCGCATGTCAGCTAAGTTCTACTTGGTGGCAATGTTTTTCGTTATCTTCGATGTTGAGGCTATGTTTTTATTTGCATGGTCTGTGGCCATCCGCGAAGCGGGTTGGGTCGGTTTCATCGAAGCCGCTATCTTTATTCTAGTATTGTTGGCGGGACTCTTTTATCTGATTCGCGTTGGGGCATTGGATTGGACTCCAGTCCGTTCTCGTCGCGCAGTTAAAGGTCCTAGTGAAGTTATTAAAATCAGCAATCGTCATCCGCAGTAAAAAGCGAGGCATTATAAAATGGATTATACGCTCACCCGCATAGATCCGAACGGTGAGAACGACCGTTACCCACTGCAAACTCAGGAAATCGTAAGCGATCCACTGGAGCAGCAAGTTGAAAATAGTGTGTACATGGGAAAACTTTCTCATGCATTACATGATGTTGTTAACTGGGGACGTAAAAACTCTCTATGGCCATATAACTTTGGCCTTTCATGTTGCTATGTAGAAATGGTGACTTCGTTCACGGCTGTTCATGACGTTGCCCGCTTTGGTGCAGAAGTACTGCGTGCTTCACCTCGTCAAGCCGATTTCATGGTAGTAGCAGGAACCTGTTTTACAAAAATGGCGCCTGTTATTCAACGTCTTTACGATCAGATGCTGGAACCTAAATGGGTTATCTCAATGGGTTCATGTGCAAACTCTGGTGGTATGTATGACATTTATTCTGTCGTACAAGGTGTCGATAAGTTTATCCCTGTGGATGTTTATATCCCGGGTTGCCCACCACGTCCTGAAGCCTATATGCAGGCTCTGCTTCTTTTGCAAGAGTCCATTGGCAAAGAGCGTCGTCCGCTCTCCTGGGTCGTTGGCGATCAGGGTGTTTATCGTGCCAATATGCAGTCAGAAAGAGAAAGAAAGCACGGTGAACGTATCGCAGTGACTAACCTGCGTACACCAGACGAAATTTAAGGCTTAAAGCCATACAGCGTAACAGAGCAATGTTGTTGCGAAATAATAAACCTGATCAAGCGTTATGGTGAAGAATGATGACAGATCAGATAGCGCAAGTAAGTAATACCCAGCCAGGATGGCAGACACAGGATCATTTAAATGACCCTGTGCTTCTGGAGCTGCGCAACCAATTTGGGCCGGATGCCTTTTCTGTTCAAGCGACTCGGACTGGTATGCCAGTCATTTGGGTTAGGCGTGAACAGCTGCTGGAAGTTGTAGATTTCTTAAAGAAACTACCAAAACCGTATGTCATGTTATTTGACTTACATGGGGTAGATGAGCGTCAAAGAATTCACCGTCAAGGTCTGCCAGAGGCAGATTTTAGTGTTTTCTATCACTTTATCTCCATTGACCGTAACCGCGATATTATGTTGAAGGTGGCTCTTAACGAGAATGACCTAAACGTACCATCCGTGGTTTCACTGTTCCCGAATGCAAGTTGGTATGAGCGTGAAGTGTGGGATATGTTCGGTATAACCTTCCAAGGTCATCCGAATTTACGCCGCCTGCTGATGTCGCCAAGCTGGGAAGGTCACCCGCTACGCAAGGATTATCCTGCGCGAGCAACTGAATTTGACCCGTTCGTCCTGACTAAGCAAAAGCAAGATCTGGAAATGGAAGCATTAACTTTCAAACCAGAAGAGTGGGACATGTCACGTGGAAATGAAAACGAAGATTTCATGTTCCTGAACTTGGGTCCAAACCATCCATCTTCTCACGGTGCGTTCCGTATCGTGTTGCAGCTTGATGGTGAAGAAATCGTTAACTGCGTTCCCGATATCGGTTATCACCATCGTGGTGCTGAAAAAATGGGTGAGCGTCAGTCATGGCATAGTTATATTCCTTACACTGACCGCATCGAGTATCTTGGCGGTTGTGTTAATGAAATGCCATACATCTTAGCCGTGGAAAAACTGGCAGGTATCGAAGTACCGGATCGAGTTAAAACTATCCGTGTCATGATGTCTGAGCTGTTCCGCATCAATAGCCACCTTTTGTACATCAGTACGTATATTCAAGACGTTGGTGCAATGACACCGGTGTTCTTTGCGTTCACCGATAGACAAAAAGTGTACAACGTTGTTGAAGCTATTACTGGTTTCCGTATGCACCCAGCTTGGTTCCGTATTGGTGGCGTCGCTCATGACTTGCCGCACGGTTGGGATAAACTGCTACGTGAGCTATTAGATTGGCTACCAAAACGTTTAGAATCTTATGTGACCTCTGCACTGAAAAACTCCATCCTCAAAGGCCGTTCAATCGGCGTGGCTTCTTATACGAAAGAGGAAGCATTAGCATGGGGTGTAACAGGTGCAGGTTTACGTGCGACAGGCGTTGATTTTGACGTACGTAAATGGCGTCCATATTCAGGTTATGAAAACTTTGAATTCGATATTCCTATCGCTCACAACGGTGACTGTTATGACCGTGTGATGATCAAAGTTGAAGAGATGCGCCAGAGTATTCGTATTCTTGAGCAGTGCTTGAAGAATATGCCTGAAGGTCCTTTCAAGGCAGATCATCCACTGACAACTCCACCGCCAAAAGAGCGGACGTTGCAGCACATTGAAACCCTGATCAACCACTTCTTACAAGTGTCTTGGGGGCCTGTGATGCCTGCGAATGAGTCATTCCAGATGGTTGAAGCCACGAAAGGGATCAACAGCTACTACCTAACCAGTGACGGCAGCACCATGAGCTATCGTACACGTATTCGTACCCCGAGTTATGCTCACTTGCAGCAAATTCCGGCGGTGATTAAAGGTAGTTTAGTGTCGGACTTAATCGTCTATCTGGGTAGTATCGATTTTGTAATGTCGGATGTGGATCGCTAACCATGCATAATGAACATAACGAAAATGATAAGCACAATGCGCTCGATGTGGTGAATGTGTTTGAACCTCAAGCCCATCATGGCTTTGTCCTGACTGACAAAGAACGTGAAGAGATTGAAGGTGAGAAACACCACTACGAAGACGCTCGTGCAGCATCAATTGAAGCACTGAAAATTGTGCAAAAAAACCGTGGCTGGGTTGAAGACGGTGCTATTTACGCAATAGCAGACGTTCTCGGTATCCCAGCGAGTGACGTGGAAGGTGTGGCGACATTCTATAGCCAAATTTTCCGCCAACCTGTTGGACGCCATATTATTCGCTATTGCGACAGTGTTGTTTGCCATATTACGGGTTATCAGGGCTTAGAAGCTGAAATTATTAAGCAGCTCAATATTCGCCCAGGCCAAACAACAGAAGATGGTCGCTTTACATTGCTGCCAACTTGCTGCTTAGGTAACTGTGATAAGGGTCCATCGATGATGATCGATGATGACACGCACAGCTACGTTCAGCCTGAAAATATTGAAAAGCTACTGGAGCAGTATCCATGACAAACTCCTCCGTTAAACAAGTGATCCGCACTGCTGAGACACATCCGCTGACATGGCGTTTGCGTGATGACAGTCAACCGGTTTGGTTGGACGAGTATCGCAGTACTAACGGATATAAAGGTGTTGAACGTGCTCTCAAAGGCATGGCCTCAGAAGAAGTTGTTAACCTGGTTAAAGACGCAGGCCTAAAAGGTCGCGGTGGTGCAGGGTTCTCAACAGGTCTGAAATGGAGCCTAATGCCGAAAGATGAAAACATGAAACTGCGTTACTTCTTATGTAATGCGGATGAAATGGAGCCGGGCACCTATAAAGACCGTCTATTGATGGAACAACTACCACACTTATTAGTGGAAGGAATGATCATCGGTGCTTATGCATTAAAAGCCTACCGGGGTTATATCTTTTTACGCGGTGAATATGTTGAAGCGGCACAAAATTTACGTCGCGCCATCGAAGAAGCCAAAGCAGCAGGCCTGCTAGGCAAAAATATCCTCGGTTCGGGTTTTGATTTCGAACTGTTTGTGCACACTGGGGCGGGGCGTTATATCTGTGGTGAAGAAACCGCATTGATTAACTCCCTTGAAGGCCGCCGTGCAAATCCTCGATCTAAACCGCCATTCCCCGCTACATCAGGTGCGTGGGGCAAGCCAACTTGCGTCAATAACGTTGAAACCATCTGTAACGTGCCCGCAATTTTAGAGCACGGTGACCAATGGTATATCGACTTGAGCGCAGGTAAGAGTAAAGATGCCGGCACAAAACTGATGGGTTTCTCCGGTCGTGTTAAAAACCCAGGTCTCTGGGAACTGCCTTTCGGTACCACTGCACGTGAAGTGTTAGAAGACTATGCTGGCGGGATGCGTGACGGTTTGAAATTTAAGGCATGGCAGCCGGGTGGTGCAGGAACAGACTTTCTGACCAGTGACCACCTCGACTTACCAATGGATTTCGAGAACATCGCCAAAGCCGGTAGTCGTCTTGGAACGGCATTAGCAATGGCGGTTGACCACGAAATCAATATGGTTTCTTTAGTGCGTAATCTCGAAACATTCTTCGCACGTGAATCCTGTGGTTGGTGTACGCCATGTCGTGATGGTTTACCGTGGAGTGTGAAAATTTTACAAGCGCTGGAAAAAGGCGAAGGCCAGCCGGGGGATATTGAAACCCTCGAGCAGTTATGTCGCTTCCTCGGCCCAGGTAAAACTTTCTGTGCACACGCACCGGGTGCGGTTGAACCGCTACAAAGTGCCATCAAATATTTCCGTGAAGAATTCGAAGCGGGTATCTCGCAAAAAGATTTGCGTAATCTTACGCACATTGCCGGTATCCAGCCAAATCTGCTTAAGCAGCGTTGGTAGTATCTAACGATTGAGCAACCGTTAGATAAGTTTTTCACCAAGAACGTATTTTTGATTAACGCCTGCGCTTAAGCGGGCCTTTGGGAAGCATGCTGACTATGGCTACAATATATGTAGACGGCAAAGAATATAATGTAAACGGGTCTGAAAACCTGCTACAAGCCTGCCTATCGCTGGGGCTAGATATTCCTTATTTTTGCTGGCATCCGGCGCTGGGAAGCGTTGGCGCTTGCCGCCAGTGTGCGGTTAAGCAATATCAGAACGCGGATGATACTCGCGGTCGCCTAGTAATGTCCTGTATGACACCGGCAACGGAAGGCACTTACATCTCTATCGATGATGAAGAAGCCAAACAATTCCGTGAAAGTGTTATTGAATGGCTGATGACCAACCATCCACACGACTGTCCAGTCTGTGAGGAGGGTGGTAACTGCCATTTACAAGATATGACGGTGATGTCCGGTCACACCATGCGTAAATATCGTTTTACGAAACGCACTCACGTTAATCAGGATCTCGGGCCGTTCATTAGTCATGAAATGAACCGCTGTATCGCCTGTTATCGTTGTGTTCGTTACTATAAAGATTACGCTGATGGCACTGACTTAGGTGTCTATGGTGCCCATAACTATATTTACTTCGGTCGTACAGAAGACGGAACACTGGAAAGTGAATTTTCAGGGAACTTAGTCGAAGTCTGTCCGACAGGGGTATTTACCGATAAAACGCACTCCGAACGCTATAACCGTAAATGGGATATGCAATTTGCACCGGGTATCTGCCAACAGTGCAGCATCGGTTGTAATACCAGCCCAGGTGAGCGTTATGGTGAATTGCGCCGTATTGAAAACCGCTATAATGGTTCCGTAAACCATTACTTCCTCTGTGACCGTGGCCGTTTTGGTTATGGTTATGTCAATCGCAAAGATCGTCCTCGCCAAGCCGTTTTGAACAAAGACGGTGTTAAACAGGTTATTTCAGCGATTGAAGCCATGCAAAGTGGTGCGCAAATTATCAATCAAGCGAAAAAAGTGATTGGTATTGGTTCACCGCGTGCAAGCATTGAAAGCAACTATGCATTACGTGCACTGGTTGGCGCAGAAAACTTCTACTCAGGTATCTCAACGGGTGAACAGCGCCGCTTAGCGCTGATGCAAAATATCCTGCAAAATGGCGGTATTTATACCCCGACCCTGCGTGAAGTTGAAAGTTATGATGCGGTATTAGTACTGGGTGAAGATTTAACTCAGACGGGTGCGCGTATGGCACTTTCGGTTCGCCAAGCGGTTAAAGGTAAAGCGCGTGAGATGGCAGCGGCACAAAAAGTGGCCGATTGGCAAATCGCAGCAATCCAAAACATTGGTCAACATGCAAAATATCCGCTGTTTATCACTAACGTGGACGATACGCGTTTAGATGATGTTGCTGCCTTTAACTATCGTGCGCCAGTGGCAGATCAAGCCCGCTTAGGTTTTGCTATCGCCAATATGATTAACGGTGAAGCACCGGTAGTTGATGGCTTGCCAGCGGATTTGAAAGCCAAAGTGGAAACCATTGCACAAGCGTTAGCAAGTGCGAAAAAACCATTGATTATCAGTGGTAGCCACAGTGCAAGTGATGCGATGATCCAAGCTGCCGCAAACGTGGCTTTTGCGCTAAAAGCGAAAGGTGCCAACGTCGGTCTGTCATATCTCGCGTCCCATGCAAATAGCTTTGGTTTAGCCATGATGAATGCGCAGCCGCTTGATAGTGCGTTAGCGCGTATTGAAGCGAATGAAGCTGACGTAGCGATTGTGATGGAAAATGACCTTTACCGTCACAGCAGTATTGATGCAGTTGATAGCGCACTGGCGAAATTGAAACAGTTGATAGTTGCTGATCATCAACACACCGCTATCATGGATAAAGCAACGTTGATCCTGCCTGCGGCGAGTTTCGCAGAAGCAGATGGCACCTTGATTAACCAAGAAGGCCGTGCACAACGTTTCTTCCAAGTATTCGACCCAACGTATTACGATAAAACTATCGTGATGAACGAAAGCTGGCGCTGGTTGCATTCATTGCAAACAGAAGCACAAGCACGTGACGCTGATTGGTCGCAACTTGATCATGTGATTGCTGACTGTGTTGCCGCAATGCCGCAATTTGCGGGTATTGTGAATGCTGCACCGAAAGCGTCTTTCCGTATCCGTGGGCAGAAACTGGCACGTGAACCGCATCGTTACAGTGGTCGTACGGCTATGCTAGCGAACCAATCGGTACATGAGCCTCGTCAACCACAAGATATTGACTCGCCATTTGCTTTCTCTATGGAAGGGAATAACAGTCCAACAGCACCTCGTCAGCAAATTCCATTTGCATGGGCGCCGGGCTGGAACTCACCACAAGCATGGAATAAATTCCAAGCAGAAGTGGGCGGGCACCTACTATTTGGTGATCCGGGTGTGCGTCTGTTTAACTCAACCGAAAGCAAATTGACCTATTTCACTGACATTCCAGCCGCTTATCAAGCGACAGAAGCTCAGTGGGTTATCGCGCCTTATTATCATTTGTTCGGCAGTGATGAAATGTCACAGCGTTCAGATGTGATCCAACAGCGTATGCCAGAGCCTTATATCATGCTGAATACGCAAGATGCGGCAAGCCTAGGTCTACCTGTGGGTTCTAAAGCTGAATTTAGTCATGCAGGCCAAGCATTTAACTTGACTGTACGCATCAGCAAGAACTTATCAGCAGGTCAAATTGGTTTACCGTTAGGTATGCCGGGTATCGCACCTGTTATGGCGGGCGTGTCAGTCAATAATCTGCGGAGGGGAGCATGATGGATTGGATTTCTCCGGGCGTGATGGAAGTGATTATTTCCATCCTCAAATCTGTCGTTATTTTATTGGTTGTTGTGACGTGTGGTGCTTACATGAGTCTGGGGGAGCGCCGTATTTTAGGTCTGTTCCAGAACCGTTATGGCCCTAACCGTGTTGGCCCATTTGGTATGGGTCAATTGATTGCCGACATGTTCAAAATGCTGTTTAAAGAAGACTGGGTCCCACAGTTCGCGGATAAAAAAATATTTACGCTAGCGCCAGTTATCGCATTTTGTTCATTGTTCCTCGCATTCGCTATCGTGCCGGTGAGTCCAACTTGGCACGTTGCAGACCTTAACATCGGAATTTTATTCTTCCTGATGATGGCGGGTCTTGCCGTGTATGCGGTGCTATTTGCCGGTTGGTCAAGTAACAACAAATATTCATTACTCGGCGCGATGCGTGCATCAGCACAAACCGTTAGCTACGAAGTATTCTTGGGCTTGTCATTAATGGGTGTGGTTGCGCAAGCAGGTTCATTCAACTTAATCGACATCGTCAATTCCCAAGAAGGCATGTGGAATATTATTCCTCAATTCTTTGGTTTTCTGACCTTTGCGATTGCGGGCGTTGCGGTATGTCACCGTCACCCGTTTGACCAACCGGAAGCAGAACAAGAAATTGCAGATGGTTACCACGTCGAATATTCGGGCATGAAATTTGGTTTGTTCTTTGTCGGTGAGTATATCGGTATCGTTACGGTGTCCGCGCTGATTGTGACACTGTTCTTTGGTGGTTGGCATGGACCATTCTTGCCAGCGTTCCTGTGGTTTGCGATTAAAACGGCTTTCTTCATGATGATGTTCATCCTGATCCGTGCCTCTTTACCGCGTCCACGTTATGACCAAGTAATGTCCTTCGGTTGGAAAATTTGTCTGCCGCTGACACTGCTTAACCTGCTGGGTACCGCAGCAGTGATTTTATACAACGCTCAGTAAGGGGTGATTGAACCATGACATTGAAAGAGTTATTGGTCGGTTTCGCCACCCAAGTACGCAGTATTTGGATGGTGGGGCTACATGCGTTCGATAAACGCGAAACGCTAATGTATCCAGAAGAACCTGTTTATCTGCCACCCCGTTACCGTGGGCGTATCGTGTTAACGCGCGACCCAGACGGTGAAGAGCGTTGTGTTGCGTGTAACTTATGTGCGGTTGCTTGCCCAGTGGGTTGTATCTCACTGCAAAAAGCCGAGCATGAAGACGGGCGCTGGTATCCAGAATTTTTCCGCGTTAACTTCTCGCGCTGTATTTTCTGTGGTCTGTGTGAAGAGGCTTGTCCTACAACGGCAATCCAATTAACACCAGACTTTGAAATGGCCGATTGGAGACGTCAGGATCTCGTTTACGAGAAAGGTGACTTGTTGATTTCAGGTCCGGGTAAATATCCTGATTATAACTTTTACCGGAAATCGGGTATGGCGGTTGCGGGTAAAGACAAGGGTGAAGCGGATAATGAAGCGAAACCTATTAACGTCAAAGACCTGTTGCCATAAGGAGCGATATTCATGGAATTTACATTTTATATCGCCGGCCTAGTTGCTATTTTAGCAACTCTGAGGGTGATAACGAATACCAACCCGGTGCATGCACTACTGTATCTGGTTGTTTCTCTGCTGGCTCTGTCCATGGTGTTTTTCTCACTAGGCGCTTATTTTGCTGGCGCACTGGAGATCATCGTGTACGCCGGAGCCATTATGGTTCTGTTTGTTTTCGTGGTGATGATGCTAAATCTAGGGCGTTCTGTCGAAGAACAAGAACGTGCTTGGCTGAAACCAAAAATGTGGATAGGTCCCGCCGTTTTATCTGCGGTTTTACTGGCCATCCTCATTTACGGCATTAACGCTCTTTCTTACCAAGAAGGTATCGCAGGTACTGTTATTGGGGCAAAAGAAGTGGGTATCAGTTTATTCGGTCCTTATGTTTTGGCCGTTGAACTTGCATCATTGTTATTACTGGCGGGTATCGTAGTTGCGTTCCACGTCGGTCGTGACCGTCAAGAAAACAGCGCTGACCTTGTCAGTAGCCGTAATGCGGAGGAGCAATAATGATACCTCTTCAACATGGTCTGATTTTAGCGGCGATTTTATTTGTAATGGGACTCAGCTGTCTTGTTATTCGCCGCAACTTGCTTTTTATGCTGATCGGACTGGAGATCATGATTAACTCAGCTGCGCTAGCCTTTGTTGTCGCAGGGAGTTTTTGGGGGCAGCCAGACGGCCAAATTATGTATATTTTGGCAATTGCATTGGCTGCAGCGGAGGCGAGTATTGGATTGGCGTTGTTACTGCAACTCCATCGTCATCGTCAGAACCTGAATATTGATAAAGTCAGTGAGATGCGCGGATGAACCTACTCTATTTAACGATTCTGTTGCCACTATTGGGGTCTGTGCTACTTGCATTCTCTCGTGGTCGCTGGTCAGAAAATGTTTCTGCCATTATCGGTGCGGGCTCGGTCGGCTTAGCCGCTGTAGTCGCATTCTTTGCTGGCAGTGAATTTTTAGTCAAAGATGCCGTGACGGTGGGGTATGTTTATTCCCAGCCATTATGGACTTGGATGTCTGTTGGTACGTTCAACATCCCATTTACCTTAGCCCTTGATGGTCTTTCTCTTACCATGTTAGGTGTGGTAACGGGTGTGGGCTTCCTTATTCACGTATATGCTTCTTGGTATATGCGTGGCGAGGAAGGTTACTCACGTTTCTTCGCTTACACCAACCTGTTTATCGCGAGTATGGTGGTTTTAGTACTAGCAGATAACATGATGCTGATGTATCTCGGTTGGGAAGGGGTAGGGCTGTGCAGTTACTTGTTGATTGGTTTCTATTACACCAATCCAGATAACGGCAAAGCGGCGATGAAAGCCTTCTTCGTGACCCGTATTGGTGATGTGTTCTTAGCCATCGGTATGTTTATCCTGTGGAATGAGCTCGGTACACTTAACTTCAGCGAAATGGCGGTACTTGCGCCACAGAAATTTGCTGAAGGCTCAACCATGATAAACTGGGCAACCTTAATGATCTTAGGTGGCGCAGTCGGGAAATCGGCGCAATTACCACTACAGACATGGTTGGCTGATGCGATGGCGGGTCCAACACCTGTTTCGGCACTGATCCACGCCGCAACCATGGTAACAGCGGGTGTTTACTTGATTGCCCGTACTCATGGGTTGTTCTTATTAGCGCCTGAAGTTCTGCACCTTGTGGGTGTAGTGGGTGCGGTAACCTTGATTTTTGCAGGTTGTGCCGCGCTGGTACAGACAGATATCAAACGTGTTCTCGCTTACTCAACCATGAGCCAAATTGGTTATATGTTTTTGGCTTTGGGTGTCCAAGCATGGGATGCAGCGATTTTCCACCTAATGACTCACGCATTCTTTAAAGCGTTGCTGTTCCTGTCAGCAGGTTCGGTTATCTTAGCGTGCCATCACGAGCAAAATATTTTCAAAATGGGTGGGTTGCGTAAGCAAATTCCATTCGTCTACGTTGTCATGTTGATTGGCGGAAGTGCACTTGCGGCACTGCCTCTATTTACCTCCGGTTTCTACAGTAAAGATGCCATCTTATGGGGTGCTCAACTTGATGGACAGACAGTCTTGTTATGGGCAGGTATCATCGGTGCATTAATGACCGCAATATACACCTTCCGTATGATTTTCATCGTCTTCCACGGCGAAGCGAAAATCAAAGCGCACAAGGTCAAAGGTATCACCCACACATTGCCACTGGGTATTCTGGCTATTCTTGCAACGTTTGTTGGTGCATTAATTCATCAGCCATTAGAAGGGGTATTCCCAGCCAAACCACTCGCAGGGCATGACGGTAAAATCTTACTGGAAGCTATCTCTGGTGGGTTTGCCATCGCCGGCCTGTTAATTGCGGCATTCCTCTATCTATTTAGACGTTCAATTGCCAATGCTATCGCTAAAAGTGCGCCAGGCCGTTTCCTCTCAACATGGTGGTACCATGCGTGGGGCTTCGATTGGTTGTATGACGTGGTCTTTGTGAAACCATTTAAAGGTGTCGCATGGCTACTTGAGAGCGATCCGGTGAACTCACTAATGAATATTCCTGCTAGCCTATCTCGTTGGGCAAATAAAGGGTTATCGGTGAGTGAAAACGGTCAGATCCGTTGGTATGTTGCCTCGTTGGGGCTGGGTGCAGTGCTGATTCTTGCTCTGCTGCTTTTGGTTTAATTAAGGGACACATTGCGCCATGCTACTACCTTGGCTAATACTTATTCCCTTTATCGGTGGCCTGCTAAGCTGGCAGGCTGACCGGTTCAGTCACCGCGCACCACGTTGGATTGCGCTGGGGACCATGGGAATTACATTAATACTCTCCGTGCAACTTTGGTTACAGGGAAACTATTCTCTGATTAACCCGCAAGGTATCCCACAATGGCAAGATGTTTATTTCATGCCATGGATACCGTCACTGGGAATTAACTTCTCTTTAGCGATTGATGGTTTGTCACTATTGATGGTCGTTCTTACAGCGATTATGGGTGGTTTTTCTATCCTAAGCTCATGGAGTGAAAATCAAGCGAACCAAGGTGCTTATCACTTTAACCTGCTGTGGATTATCGCAGGTGTGATGGGGATCTTCACCGCTGTCGACCTTTTCCTATTCTTTTTCTTCTGGGAAATGATGCTGATACCAATGTACTTCCTGATTGCCAATTGGGGACACAAAGGATCAGAAAACAGACAGCACATCAAAGCGGCGACTAAGTTCTTTATCTACACGCAGGCAAGTGGTCTGATCATGTTAGTGTCCATCATCGGATTGGCACTGGCACACTTCAGCTCAACGGACGTACTAACATTCGACTATAACCAATTGCTTGGCACACAAATGTCTAGCTCTGTGGCCTTTATGTTGATGTTAGGCTTCTTTATTGCCTTTGCGGTTAAAATGCCGTTAGTCCCTTTCCACGGTTGGATGGCAGATACGCAAGAACAATCGCCAACGGCGGGTTCTGTGGATATTTCCGGTATCATGCTCAAAACAGCGGCATACGGTTTACTGCGTTTTACATTGCCTTTGTTCCCAGAAGCGTCCATTCAATTCACGCCAGTGGCGATGACTTTGGGTGTGATTAGCATTTTCTACGGTGCATGGTTGGCATTTAAACAGACGGATATCAAACGCTTAGCCGCGTACAGTAGCTTATCTCACATGGGTTTTGTGACGGTTGCTATCTATGCAGGTTCGATGCTGGCTTACCAAGGTGCGGTTATCCAGATGATCACCAACGGCCTATCTGGCGCTGCGTTGATTATCATCAGTGGTCAATTGTATGAACGTACACAGACTCGTGATATGCGCATGATGGGTGGCTTATGGAAACGCATCAAGTGGTTACCGGGAATGTCACTGTTCTTTGCTGCGGCTACACTCGGTATGCCGGGAACAGGTAACTTTATCGGTGAGTTCATGATCCTGTTCGGCAGCTTCAGCCAATTCACGCTGGTAACAAGCATTATGGTCTTTGGTGTGGTGTTTGCTTCGGTCTACTCTTTGTGGATGATGCAGCAAACTTACTACGGTACGCCGAAATCAGAAAGCGAAATGAAAGGGTTAACTGCACGTGAGTTTGGCGTGTTGCTGGCTCTGGCTGCACTACTGGTTATTATCGGTTTCTATCCGCAACCTATACTGGATACTTCAGTGGGTGCGATGGGAACGCTGCATAACCTGTATTCTGCTTCACTTACAACATTAGGGCTGTAATTCGCCATGACAATAACACCTCAAGAATTGATCGCGATACTACCGCTGATGATCGTCGGATTGACGGCGGTGGTTGTGATGCTGTCCATTGCGTGGCGACGCGATCACTTAACCAGTGCTGCACTGACAATTTTTGGTTTTGTAATCGCTTTATTATCGCTGATATGGTTAAACAGCTATACACCAGAGGAAGGCGTTTTACTCCTTCCTAAAGAAGTGACGTCTCTCATTCTGGTTGATGGTTTTGCACTGTTCTACTCTGCATTGGTCTTAATTGCGGGAATTGGAACCAGTATTTTTGCATACCATTGGCTAGAAGGGTTTAACGACAATAGAGATGAATTTCACCTGTTACTGGCCATTGCCGTATCAGGCGGGGTCTTACTTTCTATGTCTAACCACATGGCTTCCATGTTTATTGGTATTGAGCTTATTTCATTACCACTATTCGGCTTAGTGGCATATACCTTTGAGCGTAGTCGTACTTTAGAAGCCGGTATCAAATACATGGTACTATCAGCAGCCGCATCGTCGTTCCTGCTGTTTGGTATCGCATTGCTTTATGCAGAATCAGGTAGTTTAAGCTTTACTGCTGTCGGTAAAAGCTTAGCTGACAGCGCCATTCATTCTCCGCTGATTTTAATTGGCTTTGGTATGATGATTGTCGGGTTTGGCTTTAAATTATCCCTGTTTCCATTCCAATTATGGACACCTGATGTCTATCAAGGTGCGCCAGCTCCCGTTTCTGCATTTTTAGCAACCGGCAGTAAAATTGGTATCTTTGCCGTATTGGTGCGTCTGTTTTATGAAGCGCCAATCGGTGGAAGCGAAACGTTAAACACGGTCATTACCGTAATCGGTATTGCATCAATCTTGTTTGGTAACCTATTGGCTATCACGCAAAAAAGCGCAAAACGTTTGCTGGGTTACTCATCAATCGCCCATATGGGGTATTTATTGGTAGCACTGGTTGCATTAGGTGTTGATCCAATTGCAGCACAAGTCACAATCGGTATTTACTTGGTCGGTTACTTATTTGCGAGTTTAGCCGCATTTGGTGTCATCAGTATCATTTCTAGCCCTTACCGTGGTGATGATCAAGATGACTTTAGCGCATTCCGCGGTTTGTTCTGGCATAAGCCGGTACTGGCAACGGTAATGACAGTCGCGATGTTATCCCTTGCGGGTATCCCAATTACGTTAGGCTTTATCGGTAAGTTCTATGTCATTATTTCAGCGGTATATGCAGAGCTATGGTGGTTAACCGGAGCAGTCGTTATCGGTAGTGCTATTGGTCTATATTATTACCTCCGTTTTATGGCGAGCCTATACAGCCGCGATGCCGAACATGAAGGACGCTACACAGGTCCTGAAAAAGCCACATTGGGTACTGTGGTTGCCGTTATCTGTGCAATCGCCGTTATCGTATTTGGTGTATGGCCACAACCATTGATTGATCTGACGTCAACCGCATTAGCTTATGTTGGTTAATATTAGATTGTGAGTTAATCAATAGTTGAAGTGAAAAACCGGTTACTTTTCAGTAACCGGTTTTTTTTAATCCGGTAGCTGGCGCTGATATTGATTTTCAATGTCGTGTAAATAAGTCACCAGCGTTTGGCTCGCAACATTAATTTGAGCCAAATTTAGTGTTTTCTCTGACGCATTTTTATTAATGAAATGGCACCAGGCTTCCCAATACTTTTTAAGTAATTCCATCTGAACAATAACTGACTCTTTCTGTATATCAATCATTGTTATTTCATAAGAGTAAGATATTAACTGAGAAAGCCGAAAGATATTCGTGTCGATGGTGTTGATTTCCTCTCTTATTTCAATAATCTGGCCATTAACATAGAGTCTTACATCGACCAGTTGTGTAAATTCTAATCCATCGTCTACCATATTGAGTAAATTTTTAACGTAATTAATCGCCGCTTTTAAAATGTCTTTTTTATTCGGTGGAATATTAATCGAATCAATTAGCTCTTTTCCTTGAAAGTATTTATCAAAAAAATCAGTGAGCTTATTTTTAAGAATGATCTCTTCTGCCGCGACGATGATAGAAAGGTCATTATTGAGTTCATTAACTTTACATTGCTTAGCGTTTTTAGAAATAATCAAACTCTCTTTTTGACTAACATATTGGATATACTTTAGCTTATTGGGTTCATCGAGGTGATAAACTAAAAGCGATTCTAGCGTAAATCGAATTTTTGATATTAATTTTTCTAATTCAAACTGCAAGCTCATTAAATCGTCGATAAAATCAGCGATAAAAATGTGACGTTGCTGTTCTAAATAATCATTAGGTATCGTATTGGAGGTACTTAAGTCATTTAATTCACTGTTAATAATGTAATGTAGTTTAATATTTAAAATTGGAATGGAGTTACGAATTATTTCATTAAGTCTTTCCATTTTTATGGCTATTTTTTGTATTCGGCCATAAATTATATAGTCATAATTTATAATATTCTTATTAAAAGAGTTTATACTGTTGGAAATACATCTCAAGTCATAGATATCAATGGAAGGTAGCATCGGTAAATCAAAGTTATTATGCATATTAATGCCTTTTATTGAGAAAGCGAGTCATTTGAATTTAATTCATCAAAGAGTGAAATAAGATGAGCTGAATAATCTTGGATTGAGCGCCAAGAAGTGACAATGCGTTTGAATTGAGTAATGAAGCGAATAAGCTTTTCGGCATCATTTATTCGTTTGAAAGTATCAATAGATTGGTTTATTTCTGTTAAAATAACTAACCACATATAATCTAAGTGGTCTACAGCGAGGCGAGCATCTTTGAAAAAACCCTCAATTTTATGCAAATTAAGCTGAATATCGAATACCGTTTTTTTAATCAACTTATCTTGATTTATTTTTTCGTTAATATTTTCTATTTCTTGTAATGCTATGTTTTTTAATTTTCGTATTTTTTCTGCTTTAGCGCCAAAAATACTACTTGTGACGATAAGACCAATAACACCACCGGCTAGACCCGTAAAGCAGAGTTTAATAAAATGTGAATACTCTTGCTCCAACTGATGAATCTCTTGTTTTTTATATTCAATTTGTGTTTTTAAATACGTTTCTGAATCTTCATTGTTAATTGAATCAAGCTGTTGGTAAATACCTTTCACATTAAATAACAATGACTCTATATGATTAAAATCAGATAGATAGCCACCTACGATATGCACACGAAAATCAGAAATAACACTTTTAATGTTGGTTGTTTTAATTGATTGATTTTTAATGTCGCTTTTTATTAGTTGTAAAATACAGGTTAGCTCAGTTGCAATTTGCTGATCATCGCTTTGGTATGTAATGTCTTCAAGCTCCTGACTAGAAAGATCCGCTAAACTATCGGAGGTTTTTTGCATTATTGGCATATGATTAATATATTCAATAATTTGATTTCCCGTCTGTATTATATTCCTACTGGTTAATGATAAATTAATCGATTGTTGCTTAACTTGTTGTTCAACATAATCCCAGCTATTAGCATGGTCGCGAATATTAAGGATCGTATTGGTTAACTCAAGAGGGGAAACAGGTAACTCTGTTGATTTTGTAATACCAAACCATTTTAATATATCACTCTCTTTCATTGGTAATGAAAGTGCAAATTGCACATGTTTGTTAATATTAATCAAATCCTCTAATGTGAAAATTCCTGTAGCCCTCGCGGATAATGAATCCTGATTAGTTAATAAAGCTAGGGTGGCATCGCCAATATCTTCTTTCTCAATTATTCTGTCGTAATTTACTTGATTGTTCATTATTTATTTCCAATTAGTTAGATTAGAATCTATTATTTTAAAGCTAAGTTTTTTAATTGTTTTTAGATGGTAAAATAGTTAAATTGCTGATTTTAATATTGATAAAAATGTAATGATCACCTAAAAACAAACCTAAATTTAAATTATCTATTTGTTAACTTACTCGAAAGTTAACATTGGTAGTGATATTAAAAAATGAAAATGAACAATAAAAATAATTCATTAATGTAAGTGTGATTTTTAGCGTGATTTTTATAAAAGAATGAAAGTGTGGATTGAATGAGGTTGTTATTTTCATGAAATAATAAAGAATTTGTTTTTAGAGCCCAGGTTTTAACGAGATATATAAAAGATAGATTAAGAATAGTAACGATACACCTAATCATTAAAATGACTTTATCATTACCTTTGCCCAGCGATTGAAAATATCTTCATTATCTACCTTTACTCTGACTTATTAGTAAATTGAATATTTTGAAGGATAAAGGCTATGTTTTTTTATGATATTTATATTTTATCGATTAGAGGAGATGAAAAGTATTTAATTTTTTGTAAGAGATAACAAAATGATCATTTCTGTTTGCTTGCAAACCTTAATGTACGGATAAACTAAGCACAAATATTGACCTGTTGGTTAAATTCTATTCAAAAATTACTGCTTGTAATAACCGCATAATTTATATGCTAATTATATTATTGTACTATCATAAATAAACTATACTAACCGTATCGAAAGCTTAAGCCGCTAAATATTCGAAAAACTGTTCATTTTGTGCGCTTATCATAGCTTTAAATAATCAATGTATTAATAAATTACATTGCGCTATATAATAAATCGAAGTAAATCTGTGTGATGTGGCAGTAGGAATCTAAAGTGAACTATAAAAAAATTGATAACTTAATAACTGAAATTCTTAATCATTTGTCTACATTGACACTCAAGTCGGAAGCGCATACCCGCATTATTTGGCAGCTTGATGGCTTGCTGTCATTCCCGAGTTTAGCTTGGTTATCTGAGCAATCCTGTTATCCACAATTCTATTGGTATCAGCGCACTGGTACCGAAGAGTGCAGCGCATTAGGCATGGTAAGATCATTTAGTTCAATTACCGATGCCGAGCAATTTTTAGCCCAACACGTAGAAACCCCAGATATACGTCTTTGGGGCTTAAATGGCTGGAATGCGGTGGGGGAAAGTATCGCAGAGGATATTAAGCAACAGGCAACATTTTGTTTTCTTCCGCGTTTAGAAATTTTTCGCTTACGTTCAAGCGTAACGGTAAGCATAAATATTGAGGGTGAAGAAGATAGGCTCAATGCCATTGCATTTTTACAGCAATTAAAGCCGGCAGTACAACCCTCACTTTCATTATCCGCCACCATTATTGCGCAGGAACATATTCCTGAGCATGTACAGTGGTGTCACTTATTAACCAACGCGATTAATGAAATGAAAGCGGGGAAAATGGAAAAAGTGGTGATGGCACGTGAAACAAAATTGAAGTTATCTAATTCAATCTCAGTTGCTGAATTTTTATCTGCAAGTCAGCAGGTTAATCACCATTGTTACCATTTTATGATGGCTTTTAGCAAAAATAGCGGTTTTATCTCCTCAACACCAGAGCGGTTATATTTACGTCAAGGTGAGCAACTGAATTCGGAAGCATTGGCTGGTACGGTCGCTAATCATGTGGATGATGCGATTGCGGCTGAAAATGCAAAATGGTTAATGGAAGACGGTAAGAACCAGCATGAAAATTTAGTGGTGGTTGATGATATCTGCCAACAATTGCAAGGGGCGGTGACAGGGATAGATGTGTCATCGGCTAAAGTCATTCGACTAAGAAAAATTCAGCATTTATATCGTTCTATTGTGGCGACATTAGTATCCCCATCTGATAGCGAGTGTTTACAACGGTTACAGCCTACTGCGGCTGTTTGTGGTTTACCAAGAGCCGCTGCTCGTGACTTTTTAGCTAAAAATGAGCCTTTTTCTCGAGGATGGTATGCGGGAACTGGGGGTTACGTGAGTTTAACTAAAAGCGAATTTGCGGTTTCTTTACGTTGCGCACAAATTGAAGGTGATCGGGTATCTCTGTATTCAGGCGCAGGCATTGTGAGCGGTTCGGATCCCGAACAAGAGTGGGAAGAAATCGAAAATAAAGCGGCTGGGCTCAAGTCACTATTTGAACACAATGAAAAACCACAGTAGAAACATGGTTATTTCTTTTTATTTTCAACTAGTTCAACAAAAATTGTCTTGAGATCAAGAAATTTATTTTAGTCCTATTAGACTGACTATACCCAATTAAATCAAGTTACAGCTAAGCGATAAAAAATGCGTTACTCGCAGCATAACCAATAACGCTGAAACTTGAACTATGACGGGTATTATAATTAATCATCTGCCGAGTACATTATGTCGAATTCTGCTTTTAATATACGTTGGGCTGAGGTTATTGTAGAAGCACTCGCCCGTCACGGTATGAAACATATCTGTATTGCGCCGGGGTCACGCTCTACACCTTTAACCCTTGCGGCAATTAACAATAACAAATTACATTGTCATACCCATTTTGATGAGCGGGGATTAGGCCATCTTGCACTCGGTCTTGCTAAAGCGAGCAATGAGCCTGTCGGGGTCATTGTGACCTCGGGTACTGCGGTGGCTAACCTTTATCCTGCGCTAATCGAAGCTGGTTTGACTGGCGAAAAAGTGATTTTTTTAACCGCCGACAGACCCCCTGAGCTGATTGATTGTGGCGCAAACCAAGCCATCCGTCAGACGCATATCTTCGCCTCACATCCATTACAAAGCTTGATGCTACCAAGGCCAACAAAAGATATTTCCGCCAAATGGCTCGTCACCGCGATTGATAATGGCATGAACCAGTTACGCCATGGCGGGTTTCATATTAATTGCCCGTTTGCTGAGCCGCTATATGGCGAGACAGAAGGGGAGTACGAATGGCAAAAATCATTAGGTGATTGGTGGAATTCGAATCACCCTTGGTTAATTGAACCTCTTACAAACTCAGTGGCCTTAGTTGCCGATTGGTATTTTTGGCGACAGAAAAAAGGCGTAGTTATTGCAGGGCGAATGAGCGCTAAAGACGGTGAGTTGGTTGCCAATTGGGCGCAGCAATTAGGTTGGCCGTTGATTGGCGATGTTCTATCGCAAACTGGGCAACCATACCCATGCGCTGATCTTTGGTTACAGCATCCCCAAGCGATTGAGCAGTTAAAACAAGCGGAGTTAGTGATTCAATTTGGCTCAAGCTTAACGGGTAAACGTCTTTTGCAATGGCAGGCTAACTGCCAACCTCAAGAATATTGGATTGTCGATGCCATCCCACAGCGATTAGATCCCGCAAACCATAAAGGGCGTAAATTGACGTGCTCTATTAATGGTTGGATTGAAAATCATCCTGCTCAGCCTCGAGGTTTGTGGTGTGAGGACGTATATGATTTAGCAAAAAAAACGCAACGACGGGTTGAAAGTCAATTGAAAAACCAATATTCCGAAGCGGCGATAGCACATCAATTACCGGAATTGCTAGCGCCGAGAGGACAGCTTTTTGTCGGAAACAGTTTAATTGTCAGGCTAATCGATGCTTTTGCTCAATTACCTATGGGTTATCCGGTTTACAGTAACCGTGGGGCCAGTGGTATTGATGGTTTGATCTCCACCATGGCTGGGGTACAACGGGCAAAAGCAAAATCAACGTTGGGAATTGTGGGTGACTTATCTGCACTATACGATTTAAATAGCCTCGCCTTGCTGCGAGAACCTTCAGCGCCAACCGTGTTAATTATCGTCAATAACAACGGTGGACAAATTTTCTCCATGTTACCTACACCCGATGAGGCAAGACAGAATTATTATTGCATGCCTCAGAATGTGAGTTTTGAGCCCGCAGCTAAAATGTTTGGCTTACAATATTGCGCACCAACGGACTGGAATACCCTAAAAACCAGCGTTCAGCAATTTTGGCATAATCAGCGTGGAACTTTGTTGGTGGAATTAGTCGTTGATAGTGATGAAGGGGCTAAGACATTAAAGCAATTACTCGAAGACGTTGGTCATCTTTGATGTTAGCTGCACACGTTTATCACACTGATAAATCAGGTCCTTGGCTGGTTTGGTTACATGGGCTATTAGGCAGTGCAGAGGATTGGTTGCCAGTGATCAATCAATGTGATGATTACCCATCAATCGCGGTGGATTTACCGGGACATAGTGATTCACAGGCTGTTAACTGCCAAAGTTTTAGCGATTTTGATGCGCAACTTAATGCATTATTAAAACATTATAGTATCGATGAATACTATTTAATTGGTTATTCATTAGGTGCAAGGCTTGCTATGCATTTCGCCTGCCATCAACAAATTAATGGATTAAAAGGGTTGGTGATTGAAGGGGGCAATGTGGGTTTGCTCGATGAGCAAGAACGTGAAGCAAGAGCGAATAATGATAGACGCTGGGCACAACGTTTCCGTGAAGAGCCAATAAACACAGTGCTTGATGATTGGTATCAGCAAGCCGTATTTTCGGATTTAACTGTAGCGCAACGTCAGCAATTGGTGGCACTTCGTTGTGTGAATAATCCAACCGCGATAGGGGACATGTTAGAAAATACCTCTCTTGCAAAACAGCCATTTCTAGCCAGAAAATTGCAACAACTGACGATCCCTTATCGCTATTTTTGCGGTGAAAGAGATCAAAAATTTCGAAGCGTTTCGCAACAATATGCTTTGCCGTTAACGCTGATTGAAAATGCAGGGCATAATGCTCATCGGGAAAACCCTCAAAGCTATGCAACTGCACTTCACTATTTTTTATCACACTGTGGTTAAAGGAACTTGATAATGATTTATCCGAGCGAAGAAAAACTGTATGCCCCAATAGAATGGAAAGATTGCTCTGAAGGGTTTGACGATATTCTGTATCACAAATCCCCAGAAGGGATCGCTAAAATTACCATTAATCGCCCTCAAGTACGCAACGCCTTCCGTCCACAGACTGTGAAAGAAATGATGCAAGCATTGGCGGATGCTCGCTATGACGACACCGTTGGCACCATTATTTTAACCGGTGAAGGTGAAAAAGCGTTCTGTGCAGGTGGCGACCAAAAAATTCGTGGAGATTACGGCGGGTATCGTGATGAAAGTGGCACTCACCACTTGAACGTATTAGATTTCCAACGTCAAATCCGCACTTGTCCAAAACCAGTGGTGGCGATGGTTGCTGGTTTCGCGATTGGCGGTGGCCATGTTTTACATATGATGTGTGATTTAACGATTGCCGCTGAAAATGCAGTTTTCGGTCAAACAGGACCTAAAGTTGGCTCATTTGATGGTGGTTGGGGTGCATCTTACATGGCTCGCATTGTCGGTCAAAAGAAAGCGCGTGAAATTTGGTTCCTATGCCGTCAATACGATGCGAAAGAAGCATTAGACATGGGGCTGGTAAATACGGTTGTCCCTAATGCCGATTTAGAAAAAGAAACCGTACGCTGGTGTCGCGAAATGTTAGAAAACAGCCCAATGGCGCTGCGTTGTTTAAAAGCAGCGCTGAATGCGGATTGTGATGGTCAAGCCGGTCTACAAGAATTGGCAGGTAACGCCACCATGCTGTTTTATATGACAGATGAAGGACAAGAAGGGCGTAATGCATTTAACGAAAAACGTGCGCCAGACTTTTCTAAATATAAGCGTAATCCGTAATGCGTAAAGCTAAACTTTATTCATTCAGCCTGCCAATGGAGGCAGGCATTATCCTTCGTTATCAACGACTAAAAACTCGAGATGGGTTACTGGTATGTTTACAGGATGGGGATAACGAAGGTTGGGGAGAAATATCGCCTCTACCTGAATTTAGCCAAGAGACATTAGCAGAAGCTACTGCCGAAGCAATTAATTGGCTAAATGAATGGGTAAACGAAGGCGAAATTTCTGAAAGTACATTACCTTCAGTGGCATTTGGTTGCAGCTGTGCGCTAGCTGAATTGAGTAGGGAACTCCCTGAGCAAGCGGATTATCGTAAAGCCCCGTTATGCAGTGGCGACCCCGATGACTTAATCTTAAGTCTCGATGCGATGGACTGTGAGAAAGTTGCCAAGGTTAAAGTCGGGCTGTATGAGGCTGTACGTGATGGTATGGTGGCGAATATCTTGCTCGAAGCCGTGCCTGAATTGAAATTGCGTTTGGATGCCAACCGCAGTTGGACTCGCGCAAAAGCGGATGGCTTCGCTAAATATGTTAACCCAGACTACCGTTCCCGCATTGCCTTCCTCGAAGAGCCTTGCAAAACGCGAGAAGAATCGCTGCAATTTTCAGCTGATACGGGTATTGCAATTGCTTGGGACGAAAGTGTACGTGAACCCGACTTCAAGGTTGAAGCGCAACCCGGTGTTGTTGCTATCATCATCAAGCCAACGTTGACGGGAAGCCTTTCCTATTGCCGTTCCTTGATTGACGCAGCCCACGAATTAGGGTTGCAAGCGGTGATCAGTTCTTCGATTGAAACCAGCTTTGGTTTAACCCAATTAGCACGGGTCGCAAATTGGCTAACACCTAATACTATCCCAGGGCTTGATACGGTTTCATTGATCCAATCTCAATTGGTTCGACCGTGGCCGCAATGTGATATCCCTGTGCAACAGTTAGATGAATTGACCGTTGTATGGCAGCGTTAGTGCCGATAAATGACTGGCCTTGGCAGCATTGGGCCAGTCTTCAACCTGATTCAATTGCACTGTTTACGGATGCAGAAACCTATACATGGAGTGCTTTGAATCAGCAGATTTCACATCTTGCCACTTATTTTTCAATGCAAGGGTTAAGTCGGGGGCAATGTGTCGTTTTACGGGGTAAGAACTCAATTGAATTACTTTTATGTCAATTGGCTATTATTACTTGTGGTGCAAAAGTATTACCGCTTAATCCTCGCCTGCCAGATAGTTTATTAGAACAGCTATTACCCCATCTTGATGTCAACTTTGTCATCGACTTTACTGACAACGCAAAGGTATTCGCGGATTATTCTGGTCTAGACTATCAACTTTATTATCACTTTATCGGGGATGATGTATTTCAACCGATAAATTTCCATGATGCTGTTAATCAACCCGCAACACTAATCCTCACATCAGGCTCAACCGGCTTACCGAAGGCTGCGGTTCATAGTATTTGTGCCCATTTAAACAGTGCGGATGGCGTTATTAGTGCGATGAATTATCAACAGGATGATTGTTGGCTGCTTTCCCTTCCACTATTTCATGTCTCAGGGCAAGGGATCGTTTGGCGATGGCTATTACGTGGCGGGCGCATTGCATTACGTTCGCAGCCGCTGGTGGAGACATTACAGGGTGTGACTCATGCATCGTTAGTGCCAACTCAGCTTTGGCGATTACTTAACGATCCAACTTCCCATGAAATTAAACTTAAAGAAGTTTTACTTGGGGGAGCGATGATCCCAACCAGTTTAACGACTCTCGCCGCTAGCCGTGGAATTGTGTGCTGGAGTGGTTATGGTTTGACCGAAATGGCATCAACCGTTTGTGCAAAGCAGGCAGATGGCAAGTCTGGTGTTGGTATTCCATTAAAGGGTAAACAGGTTCGTCTGGTTGATAATGAAATTCAAATCCAATCAACAAGCCAAGCGATGGGCTATTGGTTTGATGGTCAAATTAAGCCATTAAACAGTATCGACGGGTGGTTTAAAACTAATGATAAAGGCGCTTTTATTGATGGTGAATATCAAATATTAGGTCGCCTTGATAATTTATTCATTAGTGGTGGCGAATGCATTCAACCTGAAGATATTGAATCAATTATTAATTCTCATCCCCAAGTGGCTCAAAGTTTTATTATCCCGATTGACGATATAGAGTTTGGACAAAGACCCGTGGCGGTCATTGATTTACTCGATAACGTTGAATTAGAGATTATTGCTTGTTGGCTCAAAGATAAGCTAGCGCCGTATCAGTATCCTGCTTATTTTTATCCACTCGTGGATGATTTAAAATCGGGTGGCATTAAAGTATCGCGACAGCAGGTAAAAAACTGGGTGTTAGAAGTCGTTAATCTTCGCTAAAAGTTTTTATAGCAAAAAAGTAAAAGCGCTAGGAAAAACCCTAACGCTTTATTTAATGATTTATTTCAAGTTTATTTTAACGCGTTTAATGCTTTCTCAACGCCAGCACCATATTCAGGGTGCACCTGTTTAAATAACTCAATTTGGCGTATCTGCGTGGTTTCTGTTGCGTCAATCAGTTCGCTTGCAATTCGCTTAAACATGCGTTGATGCTCCGCATCATCCAATAATTCATAAAGCGCACGTGGCTGGCTGAAATAATCACCATCTTCACGATGGTTCCAGTGATCAGCCGCACCTTCAATGGATAATGGCGGTTCACTATAATCAGGCTGTTCTTGGAATAAGCCGGCTTCATTTGGTTCATAGGTGACATTATTGCCGCTATTACCATCGATACGCATTGCGCCATCACGATGGTAATTATGGAATGGGCAACGTGGCGCATTTACCGGTATTTGATGATGGTTCACACCTAAGCGATAACGATGTGCATCACCATAAGAAAATAGGCGGCCTTGCAGCATTTTGTCTGGTGAGAAACTGATACCTGGAACAACATTCGCAGGGCTAAATGCGGCTTGCTCTACATCAGAAAAATAATTATTAGGATTACGATTTAATTCAAAATAGCCAACATCTATTAATGGATAATCTTTATGTGGCCAAACTTTAGTGAGGTCGAAAGGGTTATAAGGTACTTTTGAGGCATCACTTTCTGGCATGACCTGAATTTGTAAATTCCAACGCGGATAATCTTTATTTTCAATCGCGGTAAATAAATCGCGCTGAGAACTTTCACGGTCTTTACCAACAATCGCTTCGGCTTCTTCATCCATTAAGTTCTGGATACCTTGCTGGCAACGGAAGTGAAATTTCACCCAAAAACGTTCATTGTTGTTATTGATAAAGCTATAAGTGTGGCTACCAAATCCATGCATATAACGATAACTTTGAGGTATCCCTCTGTCGCTTGCATCAATGGTTAACTGGTGTAAAGATTCAGGCAACTGTGAGAAGAAGGCCCATTTGTGTTCCATTGTACGCAGGTTAGTGCGGGGATCACGTTTTACAACGTGGTTTAAGTCTGGAAATTTCAAAGGATCACGGAAATAGAAAACAGGGGTATTGTTACCCACCATGTCCCAGTTGCCTTCCTCAGTATAAAACTTAAGGGCAAAACCACGAATATCACGTTCAGCATCTGCAGCACCACGTTCACCAGCCACAGTAGAGAAGCGTGCGAACAAATCTGTTTTTTTACCGACTGCAGCAAAAATTTTTGCACGTGTAAATTGAGTAATATCGTGGGTTACTGTGAAAGTGCCGAATGCGCCTGAGCCTTTTGCGTGCATGCGACGCTCTGGAATAACTTCTCTGTCAAAATGGGCGAGCTTCTCTAAAAACCAAACGTCCTGTAACAACATCGGGCCACGTTTACCTGCTGTCATAACATTATTATTATCGACAACTGGCGCACCAGAGGCGGTAGTTAGACCTTTTTTTTTCATCATAATGCTCCATTGTTTTATATCCATCATGAGCCAAACTACGCAGAGGCTGACCAAATTTCGGGTTTATCAATACTTAGATTGAATCACTTAGGGTATAGAGTTATTGACTACACAAAGTTAATTTAAAAGTTATAATTTTGTAAAAATACATATTAAATACTACAATTAGCTTGTAAATCATTATAGTTAGTATTGAATTAATAATCTAATTAGATTGACCAATCACTGCAATTAATCATGATTGACGCTTTTTTAGGATGTGGAAAATACGGTGTGAATTTCATGGGAAATCAATATCTCATTGAGATCACTGAACGTAACGTGCTTTTATTCGGCTAGTTTAGTAAATGTTGGTAAGAATGACTGAGAATCGATTCCAAATCGCGTAGTATCTGCAGGTAACTATGTTTTAGTGTAACAGCTTTAATGTAATTGTTTTTATGTCATAAGGATATTAATGATGCGCAAGGTTCTTCTATTCGTTGCAGCAACATCCACTTTTTATATGGGTGCAGCACAAGCAATTTCAGCCAACGTCACCGCCGGTGAACACTTTACAGAATTGAGTGGCGGGTTCGGTACTCAAGGTGCTGGTCTAGCGTTGAACGGCTCATGGGCACGTAGCGATCATAATGGTCAGTTGGGTAGCCTTGGCGCCACATTTGGTTTACCGCTAGGTCCTTTCTCTGCTTACGCAGGGGGGAAAGCACTATTTTTATCACCAAATGATAATAGTGACGGCGCAGCATTGGCTCTAGGTGGTGGTTTAAGCTGGCAAGCACTGCCATCGCTAAGCATTTATGGTGAAGCTTATGGTGCACCAGAGTCATTTACTTCAGGCAGTAAATCCTATGTCGAAGGTAAAGCCGGTGCGCGTTACACCGTATTTAAACCATTATCAATCGATGCGGGTTATCGCTATATTGAAATGAAAGGTTCTCATAATAATAGAAATGAGAAGTTGGCGGATGGGTGGTATCTCGGAGCAGGCCTTTCTTTCTAATTTTTCGTCATATTTCGCGTTGTAGCGTTGTTGGCTGCGTTCGGCCGCTCGGGTCACATACTTATGTATGCTCCCCGAGGATCCTCACTAGCCGCCTAGCTACAACGCGAACTATTTTGAAAAATAATATCATGTCTATTTATCTTATCTTACGTTGCAGCGTTGTTGGCTGAGCTCGGCTACCTTAGTCACATACTTATGTATGCTCCCCGAGGATCCTCACTAGCCGCCTAGCTACAACATGAACTATTTTTAAAAATAATATCCTGTCTATTTGTCCTATTTCAAAATAAAAAAACACCCAAAGCGGAAGTTTTAGGTGTTTTTTATTGGTTCAAATATCAGTTTGAGGTTTAGCCTACATTAGGTAGGTATCCGGCAACTATCGAGAATTGGATTGCAATCACTGCGAAACCACACATTAGGACAAGGGCTAAGATAGGGAAACCACCTTTAACTTGATATTGGCCTTTAGATTCTACCTTGCGAACTCGCATAGTTAGCAATGCGGGGATAATTAAGGCTAAAACAGAAAGGGCAACAGCGGCATAGGTTAATGCTTGCACAAAACTGCTGTAGAATAGGGCGGCTAACAGTGGTGGAATGAAGGTCAGCAAACCAGTTTGAATGCGACCAACAAGACTATTACTACGCTTAAATAAATCCGCAAGATAATCGAATAGACCTAAAGCCACTCCCAAGAATGATGTCGCTAAAGCTAAATCCATAAATAAGCTGACGGCAACGTTTACTCTTGGTGTCGCAACGACATCGCGAATCGCTGTCAATAGGCCATTTAACCCAGACTCTTGGGCTAAAATACCGAGGAATGTGCTTGATGGAATTGAGCCTAGAGTGGCAATTTGCCATAAAATATAAGCCACTAATGGAATTGCACTACCTGTCAGAAAGATCATGCGCAGTTTACGCACATCGCCATTCATATAATTAACTAAACTCGGTACGCTACCGTGAAAGCCAAAAGAGGTGAAAATAACAGGTACAGCGGCAAGGAGTAGGCCTTTTTCGATCGGCATGGTACTTAAGTTTACTGCTTCTGCGTGTGGCATCATGACCGCAAGCATGATAACTAAAAAAATAGTTTTTGCAGTAAATAGAATTCTATTAATAAAATCAACAGAGTGTGTACCGATACAAACAACCGCACCACCAATAATTGTAAATGAAATTATTGCGGTGTTCGTTGAAATGTTGAATCCCCACCAAGAAGATAGGCTATCAGAGATCAAAACGCCTGCGCCACCAATATAGGCGGTGGTTAAAGCATACATCAACAATAGCATACTTAACCCAGTAACAACTTGGCCAACAGGACCTAGATACTTTTTAGCGATCGTACCAAGTCCCATATTTGCGGGATTATGCTGATATACTTCAACCAGTAATAATGAGGTATAGCTCATCAACATCCATAAGCCGATAAGCAAACAAACAATACCAGTGAAACCTACACCCGCAGCGGCAAGTGGCATTGCCAACATCCCTGCACCTATTGTTGTTCCTGCGACGATCAAAACACTGCCAAGCGTCCTATTTTTCACAAATTCCTCTGATTGAATTCGACTTATTAATTTGCCAAGCAGATTATGCGATCATGCCTAGGCTGTCAAATGTAAATTACATAGAGTGTAATGATAAGTTTACATTAAAAATAGATGATAATAAATATCGATAGAATTTGAAAAAGCGGAAAGATAAAAAGACAGATAGATTATGAATTAAAATAATTAAAGGTAAATTTAAGGAAAGGATTATGTTAATGAAAGTGATTTAATTATATGATTTTTCAGCTTTTTTAATATAACAGAACAGTATGTCAGCTACTTAAGATAAATTTTGTGACAAACCCGTAAAAAAGATTTTAAAAATAAAACTAAATTCATTTTTAAATTATCATAAATCAAATTAATGCTTTTGTATCATCCCGATAATGTATGGAAACATATATAAAAGGATGGAACTATGGACTTTATGATTCAACTCGCCATTATCCTCGTTTGTTTGTTCTACGGAGCAAAAAAAGGTGGAATGGCTCTGGGGCTTTTAGGTGGTGTCGGCCTCGTAATACTTGTTTTTGGGTTTGGTATTCCTCCAGGAAAACCGCCTGTTGATGTTATGCTTGTCATTATCGCTGTTGTTGCAGCATCAGCAACATTGCAAGCATCAGGCGGTTTGGATGTCATGCTACAAATTGCAGAACGACTACTACGTAAAAATCCGAAATACATCTCTATTGTTGCACCTTTTGTCACCTGTATCTTAACCATGTTGTGCGGTACTGGGCATGTTGTGTATACAATTTTGCCAATCATCTATGACGCAGCAATCAAAAATGATATTCGACCAGAAAGACCAATGGCCGCCAGTAGTATTGGTGCGCAAATGGGGATTATTGCCAGCCCAGTTTCTGTTGCCGTGGTTTCCTTAGTTGCGATGTTAAACGGGGTGACTATTAATGGTCAGTCCCTTGAATTTCTTGATTTATTAGCGATTACCATTCCATCAACACTACTGGGTATCTTAGCTATCGGTATTTTTAGTTGGTTTAGAGGTAAAGATCTCGATAAAGACCCTGTGTTCCAAGAGTTTATTTCAGTACCTGAAAACCATGACTATGTATACGGCGGTAGCGTGACACTGTTAAACACCAAATTGCCTAAAATCAATTGGGTGGCAATGTGGATTTTCTTAGGTTCAATTGCGGTGGTGGCAATCCTCGGTGCATTTTCTGAACTTCGGCCTCTGGTAAATGGCAAACCATTATCGATGGTTCTTGTCATTCAGATGTTTATGCTATTGGCCGGTGCGTTGATTATTATTGTCTGTAAAACCAATCCGGCACAAATTTCAAAAAATGAAGTTTTCCGTTCAGGGATGATAGCGATTGTTGCAGTGTATGGTATTGCGTGGATGGCTGAAACCATGTTTGGCGCGCATATGGATGAAATCAAAGGCACTTTAGGTGCGCTAGTCAAAGATTTCCCATGGGCTTACGCAGTAATTCTGTTATTAGTTTCTAAATTTGTAAACTCTCAAGCGGCTGCACTAGCTGCTGTCGTACCGATTGCACTTGGTATAGGGGTTGACCCCGCATACATTATTGCATCAGCACCTGCGTGTTATGGTTACTATATTTTACCGACTTACCCAAGTGACTTAGCGGCTATTCAGTTTGACCGTTCAGGTACCACACGTATTGGTAAATATGTTATCAACCATAGCTTCATCTTACCGGGTCTTATCGGGGTTGGTGTTTCTTGTGTGTTTGGTTGGGTGTTTGCAGCATTGTACGGTTATCTATAAAGATACCCGTCATACTTCAAGTTGCAGGGGATTAGTTGCCTAACTGCAACTCGAAATCTATTTTATAAGCAAAAAACGATTGCTTGAGTTATCAAAGCAATCGCTTTTTATTGTTAGATATACAGTATTACTAGCGCCACTACTCGATTTCAATATCGGAAAGCGGATGGCAGCAACAGGGTAATATCTCACCCTCCTGAACATAGGCTAAAGGCTTCTGTTTGTATCCAACCTTTCCCTTTAATAATGTTACACGGCAAGAGCCGCAGTAACCTTCACGACATTGGTATTCGACCGGAATACGGCTGTCTTCAAGGGCGTCGAGTAAGCAGGAGTGCGTTTCAGTATGGAAGGGTATTTGTACACCCTGCGTTAATCGCAGGGTGACTGTATGACTTGCCATAATTAGAGTTGGAAGTCACTTAAATCGTCGGTATCAACTTGTGAGTCAATTTGTCCGACTAAGTAAGAGCTAACTTCAACCTCTTGTGGTGCAACCTGAACGTTATCAGAGACTAGCCATGCATTAATCCAAGGAATTGGATTTGAGCGGCCTTCAAATGGCAGCTTCAGACCAACGGCTTGCATACGAATATTGGTGATGTATTCTACATATTGGCACAGAATGTCTTTATTCAATCCAATCATTGAGCCTTCGCTAAATAAATATTCAGCCCACTCTTTTTCTTGCTCAGCCGCATCAACAAATAATTGATAGCAATCTTGTTCGCACTCTAATGCAATCTCTGCCATTTCAGGATCGTCTTGACCTGAACGTAGCAAATTCAGCATGTGCTGCGTACCGGTAAGATGTAGTGCTTCATCACGCGCAATCAACTTGATGATTTTAGCGTTGCCTTCCATCAATTCGCGCTCTGCGAAAGCAAAAGAGCATGCAAAACTGACATAAAAACGAATCGCTTCTAGCGCATTAACACTCATCAAACACATGTACAATTGCTTTTTCAGCGCACGCAGCGAAACGGTAACTTGTTTACCATTGCAGGTATGCGTGCCTTCACCAAACATGTGGTAATAATTGGTCATTTCTATGAGTTTGTCATAGTAAGCCGAAATATCTTTAGCACGTTTGAGGATCTCTTCATTCTCAACAATATCATCGAAAATAATCGATGGGTCATTGACGATATTACGAATAATATGCGTATAAGAACGTGAGTGAATAGTCTCTGAAAATGACCATGTTTCAATCCAAGTTTCTAACTCAGGAATTGAAATCAGTGGCAGTAATGCCACGTTAGGGCTGCGACCTTGAATAGAGTCAAGCAGCGTTTGGTATTTTAGATTACTAATAAAAATATGCTTTTCATGATCAGGCAACGCGTTGTAGTTGATACGATCGCGAGACACATCCACTTCTTCTGGACGCCAGAAGAAGGAGAGTTGTTTTTCAATCAGCTTTTCAAAAATAGGGTATTTTTGCTGATCGTAACGCGCTACGTTAACGGGTTGGCCGAAAAACATCGGCTCAAGCATTTGGTCATTTTTTTTCTGAGAAAAA
The DNA here is from genome assembly GCF_001655055.1 of Providencia heimbachae ATCC 35613. Classification (GTDB taxonomy): domain Bacteria; phylum Pseudomonadota; class Gammaproteobacteria; order Enterobacterales; family Enterobacteriaceae; genus Providencia; species Providencia heimbachae. Next base: position 315,008 of record NZ_LXEW01000048.1, read on the forward strand.
GTAGTGTATGTATGTGACATAACCATTCCTATTAAATTTTACACGCGCCGCCTTCACAATCGGAATCCGCTGACTCAACAACTTCTTCCAGATCGCCTTGAACATCTTCCGCGCCATCGCGAGTGTTATGGTAGTAAAGTGTTTTCACACCAAACTTATAGGCGAGCAATAAATCTTTTAGTAATTGGTTCATTGGTACTTTGCCGCTCGGGAAATGAGTTGGGTCATAATTTGTATTTGCCGAAATCGACTGGTCGATAAATTTCTGCATAATACCAACGAGTTGTAAATAACCGCTGTTTGATGGCATTTGCCATAATAGCTCGTAAGCACCTTTAAGGTTTTCGTAGTCAGGAACAACTTGACGTAAAATACCGTCTTTAGATGCTTTAATGCTGACATAGCCACGTGGTGGCTCAATACCATTGGTCGCGTTAGAAATCTGTGATGATGTCTCTGAAGGCATCAAAGCAGACAATGTTGAGTTGCGCAGGCCATATTGTTGAATATCGCGGCGAAGTGTTTCCCAATCATAATGTAGAGGTTCATTGGTTAAACTATCGAGGTCTTTTTTATAGGTATCGATAGGTAAAACGCCTTGTGAATAGGTCGTTTCATTAAACCATGGGCAAGCACCTTGCTCTTTGGCTAATTCATTTGAGGCTTTCAACAGATAATATTGAATTGCTTCGAATGTTTTATGTGTCAGATTATTTGCACTGCCATCTGAATAACGAACACCATGCTTCGCGAGATAATAAGCGTAGTTGATGACACCAATACCTAGAGTACGACGCCCCATTGAGCCTTTTTGCGCGGCAATAATGGGATAATCTTGGTAATCAAGTAACGCATCAAGTGCACGAACGGCAAGAACCGCTAATTCTTCTAACTCATCAAGGTTTTCTATCTTACCTAGATTAAATGCGGATAGCGTACACAGGGCAATCTCACCATTTTCATCATTGATATTATTTAATGGCTTAGTCGGTAGTGCAATTTCTAAACACAGGTTAGATTGACGAACCGGTGCAATCTCAGGATCAAATGGACTGTGTGTATTGCAATGGTCAACGTTCTGGATATAGATACGGCCTGTAGAAGCACGTTCTTGCATCATCAAAGAGAATAGCTCGACCGCTTTAACGCTAGACTTACGAATATTTTCATCTTGTTCATAGCGAACATATAAACGTTCAAATTCATTTTGGTCAGCGAAAAATGCGTCATACAAACCCGGAACATCAGAAGGGCTGAATAGGGTGATATTTTGGTTTTTAATCAAACGCTCATACATCAATTTGTTGAGCTGCACACCATAGTCCATATGGCGGACACGGTTACCTTCAACGCCACGGTTGTTTTTTAGCACCAGTAAGCTTTCAACTTCTAAATGCCAAATTGGATAGAACAGTGTGGCTGCTCCACCACGAACGCCACCTTGCGAACAAGACTTGACCGCAGTTTGGAAATGCTTATAAAAAGGAATACAGCCGGTGTGGAAAGCTTCACCACCACGAATTGGGCTACCAAGTGCACGAATACGACCCGCATTCACACCAATTCCCGCACGTTGCGAAACATATTTCACAATCGCACTTGAGGTTGCATTGATAGAGTCTAGGCTGTCACCACACTCAATCAGTACACAAGAACTAAATTGGCGTGTTGGTGTGCGTACCCCCGCCATGATTGGCGTAGGCAGAGAAATTTTAAATGTAGAAACGGCATCATAGAAGCGACGGATGTAATCGAGGCGAGTTTCTTTTGGGTAATGAGAAAACAGACACGCAGCAACAAGAATATATAAAAACTGCGCGCTTTCGTAAATTTCGCCAGTGACACGATTTTGAACCAGATATTTTCCCTCTAATTGCTTAACGGCAGCATAGGAAAAATTCATATCACGCCAATGGTCAATAAAACCTTCCATTTGCTCGAACTCTGCTTCTGAGTAGTCTTCCAGCAAATGCTTATCATATTTGCCCATTTCAACGAGGCGTTTGACATGTGTAAATAAAGTTGGTGGCTCAAACTGACCATAGGCTTTCTTGCGTAAGTTGAATATCGCAAGACGAGCTGCAAGGTATTGATAGTCTGGAGTGTCTCCGGTTATCAGGTCAGCAGCAGCTTTGATCATTGTTTCATGAATATCAGACGTTCTGATCCCATCATAAAACTGAATCTGTGAACGTAGCTCCACTTGAGAAACAGATACGTTACTTAGGCCTTCAGCTGCCCAGGTTATTACCTTGTGGATTTTATCGAGATCGATGCGTTCTTTATGTCCATCACGTTTTGTGACTAACAGACTCTGGTTCATGAGCAAGTACACCTTGGTTGGACTACAAAATAGCATAGCGTAAACATAAAAAAGCGCATGCTTTAATAACATGAGTCTTGTGGTGATATGTTTAGGTTTACTACTACATGTAGTGGTTTGTTGATTTTACAATAACAAGATAATGTTAATACGCGATTTTAGCAAGTGTACAGATCGGGTGGATCTTGTGGATAACAGTTTGGATAAGAAAGGTGATCATGTCGGTAAGCTGCATGGTAAAAGGAACTAATAAAAAATAGACTTCCGACATGAGGATTAAAATTAATTTTGTAAAATGAGACCGTTTGCTGTTTTCTTAAACGTACCGCTTGCTATTTATGCGCTTACGGTATGTAACATATAATTCACATCAACATTCGGGCCTAACCAGAATCTATCTGTCAGCGGATTAAGATGTAACCCAATGATATGTTTGTCTTTTAATTGCGTTTTATCCATCCAGCTGATTAACTCTGATGGGCGAATGAATTTTTTCGCGTCATGGGTACCTTTTGGTACAATTTTCATGACATATTCGGCTCCTACAACAGCCATCAACCATGCTTTTTTATTGCGATTAATTGTTGAAAAAATGACATGTCCACCGGGTTTAACCAGTTTAGCACAGGCTCTCACCACTGATTCAGGGTCTGGGACGTGTTCTAACATCTCCATACAAGTAACAATATCATAGGCTTGAGGGTGTTTATCGGCGTGTTGTTCAACGGTTTCTTGAACATATTCAACGGGAATACCTGATTCAAGAGAATGCAAACGCGCAACCATCAAAGGTTCTGCGCCCATATCGAGACCGGTTACAGTGGCACCTTCGCGGGCCATACTTTCCGATAAAATTCCGCCGCCACATCCCACATCAAGTATTTTTTTACCAAATACACCGTCTACACGCTGCATGATATAGCCTAATCGGAGGGGATTGATACGATGTAGGGGGGCAAATTCGCCTTCAAGATCCCACCAACGTGAAGCAATGGCTTCAAATTTTTCAATTTCTTGCTTATCAACGTTTAGATACGCTTCTTGGGTATCATTCATGAAAGGGCTCCTTTTTCTTATACCGAGTTGTCCTGCCTAACGGGAGGTAACGCAAGCAATGCAGTAACTGTTGTTTGTAATTAACGCGCGGTGTTATGGCGAATAATAAAGCTTTTTAACAACGATTATTTGATAAATAGACAAGTTTCGGACATGTAAATTAATTTTCGACTATTATACATAGCTTAAAAGACAAATACTCACTTCTCTTATTTTTATTAAATTGGCGAATTGTGGTATAGTTCTACTCTTTGAATCCGAAGTTATGAGGGACAGTGGTTCCATGAGCGAGATTGCCAGAGAAATCACACCGGTTAATATCGAAGAAGAGCTTAAACGTTCGTATTTGGATTATGCAATGTCCGTTATTGTCGGGCGTGCGCTTCCAGATGTTCGAGATGGACTGAAGCCGGTACACCGCAGAGTACTCTTTGCGATGAATGTATTGGGAAATGATTGGAATAAACCCTATAAAAAATCTGCCCGTATCGTCGGGGACGTCATCGGTAAATACCATCCACATGGTGATAGCGCGGTTTACGAGACGATTGTTCGTCTTGCACAGCCTTTCTCTATGCGCTATATGCTGGTGGATGGCCAAGGGAACTTTGGTTCGGTTGACGGTGACTCCGCAGCTGCAATGCGTTATACGGAAATCCGTATGGCAAAAATTGCCCATGAAATGCTGGCTGATCTTGAAAAAGAAACCGTCGACTTCGTTCCAAACTATGACGGAACAGAGCAAATCCCAGAAGTTATGCCTACTCGAATTCCTAGCCTATTAGTGAATGGTTCGTCGGGTATCGCGGTCGGGATGGCAACCAACATTCCTCCCCACAACTTAGGGGAAGTGATTAGTGGCTGCCTAGCTTATATAGAAGACGAAGATATTAGTATCGAAGGCTTGATGGAGCACATTCCGGGACCTGATTTCCCAACTGCTGCGATCATAAATGGCCGTCGCGGTATTATTGATGCTTATCGTACAGGCCGCGGAAAGGTATATATCCGCGCACGTGCAGAAGTTGAAGTTGATGAGAAAAATGGCCGTGAAACTATCATCGTTCACGAAATTCCTTATCAAGTGAATAAAGCCCGTTTGATTGAAAAAATCGCCGAGCTAGTCAAAGAAAAACGAGTTGAAGGTATCAGTGCACTGCGTGATGAGTCTGATAAAGACGGTATGCGTATTGTTATTGAAATCAAGCGTGACGCAGTGGGTGAAGTTGTTTTAAATAACTTATATTCATTGACGCAATTGCAAGTTTCTTTTGGTATCAATATGGTTGCCTTACATCAAGGCCAGCCTAAAATTCTAAACCTAAAAGATATTATTGCTGCCTTTGTGCGTCACCGCCGTGAAGTGGTAACACGCCGTACTATCTTCGAATTGCGTAAAGCTCGTGATAGAGCCCACATCCTTGAAGCGCTTGCCGTTGCATTGGCAAATATCGATCCAATTATCGAATTAATTCGCCAAGCGCCAACACCGGCCGAAGCGAAAGCGGGTTTAATCGCGCGTTCATGGAAACTCGGCAACGTTGCAGCCATGCTTGAGCGTGCGGGTGATAATGCGGCTCGCCCAGAATGGTTAGAAGATCAATTTGGTGTCCATGATGGGGAATATTACCTAACTGAACAGCAAGCCCAAGCCATCCTCGATTTACGTCTACAAAAATTGACGGGTCTTGAGCATGAAAAATTACTGGATGAATATCGCGAACTTCTTAAACAGATTGAAGAGTTACTGTTTATTTTAAGAAACCCTGAACGTTTGATGGAAGTCATTCGTGAAGAGCTTGAACTGATCCGTGATGTTTATAATGATGCTCGTCGTACCGAAATTACTGAGAATACGGCTGACATTAATATTGAAGATTTAATCAACCAAGAAGATGTGGTTGTTACCTTATCTCACCAAGGTTATGTAAAGTATCAGCCTCTGACTGATTACGAAGCACAGCGTCGCGGTGGTAAAGGTAAATCGGCAGCACGTATTAAAGAAGAAGACTTTATTGACCGCTTGTTAGTGGCAAATACTCACGACACTATTTTGTGCTTCTCTAGCCGGGGTCGTTTGTATTGGATGAAGGTTTATCAATTACCAGAAGCGAGCCGTGGTGCACGTGGTCGTCCTATTGTCAACTTGCTGCCTCTAGAGCCAAATGAGCGTATTACTGCCATTTTACCCGTACGCGAGTATGAAGAAGGTTATTATGTCTTCATGGCTACCGCGAGTGGTACGGTGAAGAAAACAGCTCTGCAAGATTTCAGTCGCCCAAGAAGCGCGGGTATTATTGCCGTTAATCTTAACGAGGGTGATGAACTCATTGGTGTTAACTTAACTAATGGTTCAAATGAAGTCATGCTGTTCTCTGCGCTTGGTAAAGTTGTCCGCTTTGCTGAAAATGCGGTTCGTGCTATGGGACGGACCGCAACGGGTGTTCGCGGCATCAAACTCGCGCAGAATGATAAAGTGGTTTCACTGATCATTCCGAGTGGTGAAGGCCATATCTTAACAGTGACTGAAAATGGTTACGGTAAAAGAACGGAAGCAGCAGAATATCCAACTAAATCTCGTGCGACCCAAGGGGTTATCTCAATTAAAGTGAGTGAGCGCAACGGCCATGTTGTTGGCGCAATCCAAGTGGATGACACTGACCAAATTATGATGATAACGGATGCGGGAACACTGGTTCGTACCCGTGTTTCTGAGGTCAGCGTGGTTGGGCGTAATACTCAGGGTGTCACCTTGATTAGAACAGCTGAAGATGAAAAAGTTGTTGGTTTGCAGCGTGTCGCTGAGACGGAAGACGACGATATTACAGATGAAAACGCTGATGAAAATGGCGCAGATGATGTAAGTTCTGAAACTGATACTGATAATCAAGAATAGCTCTAGTAATAATACTCTGTGCAAACGGGCGGTTTTCCGCCCGTTTTTCTATGTGCGCCGAGCATGGCGCGTAGCGCCTTGA
>NZ_LXEW01000049.1 GCF_001655055.1 Providencia heimbachae ATCC 35613
ACTCGATCTAAAAACGGTTGTTCGCTGTCATTACCGTTCATGGTTATCGCTTTTTATTAAGTTGTTCGGGTATACTTAATGGCTGTGATACCAATGCGTAGGAAAAAGATTGAGATATTTACCCTCATTTAAAACATCACTCAGATTATCTCGAGATTTATTTCGTATCCTCGGCCTGATGTTGTGGGGTATGGGTGTTTTTATCACTTTATTTTTTCTCTATATGCAATTTAATGAAAATAAGTCGGATATACGTCAGCAATTTCATTCCGGTTATGAAAATTTACAAGCCTATATAGTGCAAACAGGGGCATCGTTACAGTCAATTCATACGATGACTCAACAACATGAGCTTAAATTAAAAGAGTATCGAGAGAAAGTTGGGCGTCAGTCAGATTTTATGGCTTTACCTAATTCGTCACTATATTCTTTTTACCCTCTGACCCGTAATTCAAATTGTGATATTTTTAAAGAGAAGGCAGATGCTTATTTAATTGCATTTGAGCAGCTAAATTATTTTTGGAAAGACAGTATTGCAGCACCTCAAGGGCTTAATCATGTATTTTTAGTCGGTACTGGCAGTTATTGTTTAGTGGACTACCCCATCCGCTCTATGGTATCGGATATAGAAATATTGAAAAAAATGGCGTTTGAAAGCCTGCAAAGTTATAAAAGCCTAAGGTTACAAGGGCAAGAAAGAAGTTTATACACAATCATACATGGTGCCCAAACTGATAGTGGCCAGATTTATCTAATCCAACCAATTATAAAAGATGAATTAATCATTGCTTTTATTGGGTTAGAACGATCAATCAATTTGAATCAGTTTAACCTGCGCAATGATAGAGCTATCGAAATAATGATTATTAACGCTTATAATCAGCCTGTTTTGTACTCTACATCAGAACCTAATCCTAAAAACTCGACATTATTAAATATTAGCGAACCTGCATTTTTTGGCTTTAACTCTGATTACTCAAAGTTCATATTCAAAAAGCGTCTTTCCTTAACGAATATGACGGTTATTTATTCGATCGCAACGACGGAAATGTTAGAAAACCTGAAAGGTTCAATATTCTATGGTGTATTGGCTAATATCTTTACAGGAATTCTTATTTTCTTTCTTATTTGGTTATTAGAAAGAAAAATGCTCTTACCCGCGGCAAATACGGCTATTCGCTTAGAAGAACATGAACAATTTAATCATAAAATTGTTGCTTCAGCGCCTGTTGGAATTATTATCTTAAGATTGACAGATGGCGGAAATATATTAAGTAATGAATTGGCTCATGACTATTTTCGCTTGCTCAGTGAAGATGATAAGCAGCGGATACTGATAATTATTCGACAAAAATCAAGTAATTATATCGATGTGGTAACTACAAACGGAACGCACTTACAAATTAGCTTTGTCAATTCACGTTATCAAAATGAAGACGTTGCCATTTGTGTGCTTATCGATATTAGCATTCGTGTTCAAATGGAAAAATCACTGCAAGATGTCGCAGATGCGGCAGAGCAAGCAAACCATGCAAAATCAATGTTTTTAGCGACAGTAAGTCATGAATTAAGAACACCATTATATGGGATCATTGGTAATATTGAACTATTGCAGCGTTATGATTTATCAGAAAAAGCGACTCGGCTTGTTTCAACAATGGATAATTCTTCGGCATTATTGTTGCAAATTATCAGTGATATTTTAGATTTTTCAAAAATCGAATCTAAGCAGTTGAAGATAGAAAATAAACTGTTTAATTGTCGGGATGTTTTTTCTTTTGTTTTGGCAAATTATCTGCCATTAGTAACGAAAAAAGGTATCTCGATATATTCTTATATCGAACCGGATATTCCAGATCTTATTTTGAATGACTCTGTTCGATTACAGCAGGTTATCTCAAATATCATTAATAATAGTATCAAATTTACTGACTCTGGTTTCGTGCTTTTGTATGTCAGGAAAGATGACCATTATCTAAAAATAGAAATCAGAGATTCTGGGATTGGTATGTCTCAACCTGTGGTTATGCAACTTTTTGACCCATTCTTCCAAGTCTATGATCAAAACAATACCGGTCATAAAGGAACCGGCTTAGGGTTGGCTATTTGTGAAAAGTTGGTCAGTTTGATGGATGGTGACATTGAAGTTAGTTCTCAATCGGGTATTGGTAGCTCATTTACGATAAGAATTCCTCTTTATGGCCAAAAATATCTGGAACATTTAACGCCTGAATATCGTTTAAGCTATCAAATTGCAATTATTTGTCAAAATGAATTTTTGATGAATTATTTATCTAGGTTATTAAAGCACAAGCAATTTATTGTGCTTGATGAGGATCAAATTGATGAAAATACAACTTATGATTTGTTGATTACCGATCGTCATAACCAAGTAAATATTCTAAGCCACAAAATAATACGGTTATCCAGCCTATATACAGGGGATCTCCGAGAGGTAGCTTCAAATGAGTGGTGCTATAACACTTATCAGTTAGATAAATTAGCGATATTGATAGATAAAGTTATTGTTAAAACAAACGATTTACCACAAAGAGGTATACAGGAAAGCAGCAGTTTGTTTGAAACAGATAGCGCTTTGAAGGGGTATAATGTTTTAATTGTTGATGACCATCCAATCAATCGTTTATTACTGAGTGAGCAGCTTGCCAGCATTGGATTTACAACTGGCACTGCAGTTGATGGTATTGATGCACTTAAATATCTTGAACATCATAAGGTTGATATTGTTCTAACGGATGTGAATATGCCAAATATGGATGGTTACCAATTAGCGCGTGAAATCCGTAATCGAAGCTTTAAGTTGCCCGTTATTGCACTGACAGCAAATGCAATGGCAGAAGAAAAACAGCGTTGTATTGATGCAGGAATGAATGATTGTCTTTCTAAACCGACAACGATTGCTGTATTGAAAGGCACACTTATTCAATATTGTTCTTAAGAGTTACATGAAAAAATAAAAACCCGAGAACCGGGTTTTTATTGTCAGAAAAAGCAAATTAATTGTTACTCTGAAGGTGTACTATTAATGGTAACAGAAGACAAATAGTTAAGTAGGGCGATATCATTTTCAACCCCAAGCTTTAACATTGCTGATTTTTTCTGGCTACTAATGGTTTTTATGCTGCGGTTAAGTTTTTTCGCGATCTCGGTGACAAGAAAACCTTCTGCAAATAAACGTAGCACTTCACTTTCTTTAGGTGATAAACGCTTATCACCATAACCACTTGCATTTACTTTCTCTAGAAGCTTACTAACGCTTTCTGGCGTGAATTTTTTCCCTTTTTGTAAAGCGGCTAGAGCTTTAGGTAGATCAGCGGGTGCACCTTGTTTAAGAACAATTCCTTCAATATCTAATTCGAGAATAGCACTTAAAATTGCTGGATTATTATTCATTGTTAGAACAATAATGGATAGGTCAGGGTAATGACGTTTGATGTATTTGATCAACGTAATTCCATCACCATATTTATCGCCTGGCATAGATAAATCAGTAACAAGCACATCGGCATTCAAACGCGCTAGGTTGTTAATTAAAGATGTTGAATCTTCAAATTCACCAACGATATTCACCCATTCAATTTGTTCAAGTGACTTTCTGATACCGAAAAGAACAATAGGATGATCATCGGCAACAATGACATTTAGGTTATTCATATTATTAGTTACCTTCTGGCATTAGTCTTTTCACTGAGATATCCAGTTCTCTAATGCGATTTCTTATTTCAAGTCCGTTTTCATCTGCTATAAAACGTTCTAAGTCTTCACAAAGTTTGTGGAGACATTTAAAATCGAGCATAGCAAAAACTCCTTTTAAACGATGTGCAGTGTTTTTCAATTCGGTCAAATCCCCAACACTATCACTATTATACAGTTTATTAATATCTATCGGTACTGTTGTAATAAACAAATCCTTATAATCGCTGTTTAATAAAATTGAACGATAAGTACAAAGTGTACTTTCTAACGACTCACTTGATATCACGGAAGCTTCTTGATTATCAAGTGATTCAGTAAAAAATGAGACAGAGTTATTGTCTTGTAACTCTGAATTTTCAATTAACAATGAAATTGCATCAATGAGTTGGTCAGCAAAATTAGCATTAGCTTCAATATAATTTGGTGAGACTATATCAATTTCTGGGAGGCGGCCATTTATCTTAATAATATTTTTGAAGCCTTCTTCATTATTGTCGGTGACCAGCAGGTCCCAGTCAGAATGAGGTGAGCTTTCATTGATATCAAGAGACTCAGCACCGTAATGAGTTAAGGTGCTTTTTACAATGCGAGAAATATCCAAGTTGTGGATATTGAGCCTGACGTAAATATCTTCCAGTAATGTAGGGTAATCATTCACGATTGCGGCATTCATTGCGGGTAGAGTGACTTCGTAGTGAGTACCGATAGTGCCACTTGTTTTGATCGAAAACATGCCATTCATTTTCTTTGTTAATAACTTACATAAATAAAATGTTATTCCAGAGCGAGTGAACTGAGCAGGGTTTGGAATCTGCCCTGCAAATGGGTTTTGTAGATTATTTAATTCTTGGTTTGTAAGCCCGATGCCACTGTCTTTAATACTGATCGAGACCACATGCTGATCACTTTGATAGTTTAAATAAACTGAAACTTTTCCGAAGGATGTCGTCGCAATTGAATACTCTAAGATAAGCTGCAATAAATTTTGCAAATAAGTTGGGCTAGTTTCGATTAACGAGTCTGGATTTATATTGTTATAAAAATACAAATCTAAGCCTTTGTGGTTAAAATGAGATAAGTTTTGTCTGAGATAGTGGCTAACTAAGTTGGAAACAGAAATTTTTTCAGTTTTAAGCTTATCTGTTTGTGTTTCTAGTTGGTTTAGTAACTCAATATTGGTAAACCAGTTATTAATATGATGAAGGTGATTTTCAATTTCTATGACTTGTTGTGAGATATCATGATTAAGGTTTTCGATATGTATTGATTGAGCAATATGAGTCATCGCAGCATCGATTTTCTTTAAAGATGGTGAAATTTCGTTGATCATATTCTCAAATACGATTTTTCTTAACAGAATATTCTTTTGGTACTCTCTGGTTGCTAATTCTTGGCGCTTTTGCGTCAATACCTCTTTATCTTTATCAACAATGATAAAAAGAACCGCATTTTCCATCATTGTGCTATTGATCAGAATGACTTCATATACATTATTTTCGATGGAGACTTGGATAACATCATGGTTATCAGTCGCCATTTCTTTTATGTGTGTTAAATCCATCGATGGAAGTAGTTGATTCGCAATATTATTACTTAATATTTTTTTGTTGGTATTAAAGTCATAAACTAAAATACCATAAGAAATATTATTGATAATATCGTTATTAACGCCTTCCTTAAACTGTAACTCACGTAACATTGTCGTATTGGGTGAGATAATTCGACTACGAATAAAAATAGTAGCAAGTAGCGCTAGGAGTGCTACAGCTAATATGCAGGTAATTAGCCAAAAATTATAACTAAGGATTTCAATAATAATATCTTTAGCTGAGACTCTGTAATGAATTTGATAGTTCGTACCCTCAATAGACTGAGAAAATATAAGATTAGTTCCAGCGATGGTAACTAACGCCTCAGTGTTGCTTGTACTACTGGTACGTGGATTAATCGTTAGGTTATTGCCCTGTAAGCTAAAAGGAATAAGTGAATTAATTGAAATATCAAATGAGATGACACTGGTCAGCTGGCCCGGTGAGTTAAACATCAGTCGATAGGTATAATAGAATACATTGTCCGGTGCATATTTCTGGACATTCGAAATAATTTCTCGGCGATCAAGCAATGTTGACTGTGTCAGCATATCAGCCCGCTTTTCTTCAGCGGTTAATGTTAAATAGCTTTCTTTATAACGTAGTTCAGGTTTCAGGATTGAATGGGTTGTTACAAGGACTAGTGTATTATCTTGACCATTAAGGTAATACATAGAGTTAAATTCATTACGCGCACCCCAAACAATCTCCATATAGTTAGCCAATTTTGTGGCAAGAATACTGTTGCTTTCTTTATTATCACCAAAAACAATTGAATCAATGGTTTGGTTAGTACTACTAATCCAATAGACATCGTGGCGAACTTCGGTGATAGCGTGCTGATCAATTGGGACTGTCACTGATTTATCATTAGCCAATTTATACATATGGCTAGCTTGGTATCGGTAATCTTCAATTTGATAGGCCAAACGAGTTGCCATGCTACCAAGCGCAGTTTGTCGATTTTGCTGCCATGCATGATAGTAGTTATATAGTGACAGGGAAAGCATCACGATAAGTAACAGAATAAACGCAATAAAAATGCGCGAAAGTGTGGTGGATTTTAAGATTGATTGTCTGTACATATTGTCGTGCGTAGTCCTGTCGGCAAAAATATATTATTTAGATTAAAAATCATACGCCTAGGTATATTGTAGATACCAATTTTGCCCAGATATTACCATTATTATTGTTAAATAGAGAGTAATTGAGTGAAGATTAGCCAAACGATGTAAAAAAAGCAATTTTTTTACTAACAGGGGTAGACAAGGGGACGGGATTCCTACATAATCGCGCCCCATGGAGGGATGGCCGAGCGGCTGAAGGCAGCGGTCTTGAAAACCGCCGATGGGTAACCATCCTAGAGTTCGAATCTCTATCCCTCCGCCACATTAGCCGGCTTAGCTCAGTTGGTAGAGCAACTGACTTGTAATCAGTAGGTCACCAGTTCGACTCCGGTAGCCGGCACCAAATAAGAACCCGTTATCTCGAAAGAGATAACGGGTTTTTTCTATCTTGTAATTCATGTTATTTTACGGCCTTTAATAGCTGATGGGACATATTTGTGCCATTAAAGGTATTTGTTATTATTTTCTTTTCAACATAGCAAATTATAGTTTATAGGTAAGTTTATAGGAAATAGCTCAGTATGCTTGCTTCAAACTCCCCTCCTTATAAACTAGCATTATTGAAACTATTTATAGGATGGTGAGATGAAAAGGTTATTGTTAGGGACAATCCTATGTTGTGTGGGCATTTATGCAATGGCAAATGATAGAGAAATAAGTACTTTATTAAGTGACGGAAGTATAATTCAACTTAAGGGCTGGTCAGTCATTTATGAAGGTGAGAGCCATTTTAATTTATGTAAGTTAACGATCGATGTAACTTACCTTTTAGCTTCATTAAAATATCAAGCCGTAATAAAAAAGATATAAATAGAAAAGGGTACTATGACCAAAAAAATTGGTTTCTACTTCCTGATCGGGTGATAAGGGCAGATTGTAATGGGTATGGGGATCACATTAAAATACTCGGCGCTATGATACGACAAAATTAATCTAACCTCTTCTTGAGGTGAGTCATTATATCTATTAAGTCTGCAGCGATTCCCCTACACAGAAAAATAGAGAAATAATGCTTCAAATAAAAAGCCCCGCAATTGAATTGCACTCATTTTTTGGACAGCTTAAATAGCGAGGCTTTTTGCTGTTAAAACCAGTTGTGTAGCATTAAATATGATAACGAAAAAACAAATATTACCATCAGGTGCTGAAGCACCGTTAAAAACAAAAGAAATCTTCTTATTTGATTCATTGTTTCCTGCTTAAACTCACTAAACAAACTGCTGACTAAAAATAAATTATTTAGTGTTTTTAGAATAGCAGTAAAACAAATTTTTGCTAAAAAAAAATCATGAAATAGATGAAAGAAATCTTGATGTTACGTACTAATAACTAGACTTTTCTTTATTAGAGATAATTGCACCTAATATTTATTACAAAATAAAGGTGCAATTTGTCATTGTATTAGCGCAGTGCCGTTAACTTTGGCACTCATTACTGATCAAAAACTATCTTCATATTCTCGTGCTTTTTTCTCATCATAGTTATGTTCCCATTTCGCCACAACGAGTGCGGCTAAGGCATTACCGACTACGTTAAGTGCAGTTCTTGCCATATCTAAAATTCGGTCAACACCAGCGATAAAGGCTAAGCCTTCAAGGGGAATACCAACGCTACCTAATGTTGCCAAAAGAACTACAAACGAGACACCGGGAACGCCTGCGATACCTTTCGACGTAATCATCAAGGTGAAGACTAAAATAAGTTCTTGTCCGATGGATAATTCGATGCCATAAAGTTGAGCAATAAAAATAGCGGCAATACTTTGATATAAGGTTGAGCCATCAAGATTGAAGGAGTAACCAATAGGAATAACAAAGCTGGTAACCGATTTTGGTGCGCCATACTTTTCCATTTTATCCATTATGCGAGGCAAAACGGTTTCAGAGCTGGCGGTTGAATAAGCGAGTAAAAGCTCATCTTTTAATATCCTCATCAGCATGAAGATATTAATTTTACAATAACGTGCAACAAGTCCTAGTACGACTACTGCAAAGAAAATGATCGCACAGTGAACTAATACAACTAATTTTAGCAGTGGGATCAAAGATGAAAACCCAAAGTTTGCAACGGTAACAGAAATGAGTGCAAATACCCCGATCGGTGCATACAGCATGATCATGTTAGTTACACGGAACATGGTTTCAGAGAAAGTTTGTAAAACGTTTAATAAAGGTTGTTTTTTCTCTAAAGGAAGTGAAGAAAGACCTAAGCCAAATAAAACAGCAAAGAAAATAACCGGCAACATATCGCCACTTGCCATTGCTGCGAATATATTACTAGGCACTAATGTTAAAAGCGTATTGATGATACCGGAAGGATGGCTCTCGACTTCTTGAGTGGTCTTTTCATATTGAGATATATCAACTTGAGTTAGTTGAGACATATCAATACCGACACCGGGTTCAAAAATATTGGCAAATGAAATACCGACAATAATCGCAATTGTCGTAATGATTTCGAAATAAACAATCGTTTTAAAACCTAATGTACCTAATTGTTTTGTATTTCCTACACCTGCAATACCAACAATCAATGTTGAAATAACAATAGGGACAACAATCATTTTAATTAATTGAATAAATATTTTACCCGCAGGGGATAATATATTTAAGATAAGCCAGTCTTTATACTCTGTATTGTCATGCAATAGCGCACCAACAACAACACCTAAAATAAGAGCAACCAAAATTTGCCATCCTAGGCCAAACTTAAATGGTTTCTTTTTAGTCATGTGGTTTAATGTCATAGATGAAATCTCTTTTATATTAATAATTTTTATGTATGTATTTTTTTTATCATAAATTTTATAACGAATATTCGAGAAAACTACAACTGTTAACTCGTTAAAGTTGAATGATTTCTATAGGTGATTTATATCAAAATGTTACATATGTTTCTGTTTTATAGTTATTTGTAACTAAATATTAAATGTCATCTTTTATTGTGTAATTTTATTTTCATTAAATGTTAATTTTTGAGGAACATTAATTATAATCAATTGTTTCTGAAATGTATTATTAATGTTTTGTTTGTGTAAATTTGGCGAGATTGTAACAATCAATGAATGAAAACAGATTGAATAATAGACTTTATTGAGAATGGTCTTATGAAAGGAAGTGAAAAAAGTATTAAATATAATTAATAAATGAAAATAGACATGAAAAATATATAA
>NZ_LXEW01000050.1 GCF_001655055.1 Providencia heimbachae ATCC 35613
CGGATATAAAGCTCGATAAGCAATAAATATAAATAATTAAATATTTATTTAAAAGAGAAGGATTTCATTCTCACTGAAATTTTTATTATGATATAGATTAATTAATAAAATATTCAATGATACTTTTAAGGTGTGTAGAAAAAACACGTTAAGTTTAGGGTAGATCAAAATAGGGATTGGCTACGTTTATAAGCGGCTAAAAGTGTTCTTTCTGACAAATCAAGGTAGCGGCGTAAACTCTCTGCAGCTTCTTGGTTTTGCCCTGCATCGAGTAATTCTAGTATAGACTGGTTTTTATCAATATAAGGTGCATAAAGTATTTTAGGGTCATTTAAGTGGCCAAATGCTAAACGTAGTTCCGCAGAAACATTGCGATAGAGCTTGATTAAACGCTCACTATCAGAAAGCTCAACAATTCCAGTGTGGAATTTCATGTTCGCCGTACCTACACCAATCCAATTTTCAATTTTTTCATGTTCACGCGCTTCATTGACTGCTTGTTTCATTTTCTGAACCGCAGGATGAAGGGCGTATGAATGAATGAGTGCATCACATTCAATCAAACGGCGGACTTGGTAAATATCAATAATTGCAGCCATATCTGGAACAGAAACAAAAACGCCCTTATTTGGTGCATAAGTGAGTAAACCTTCTTGGGTTAATACCCTGAATACCTCGCGTAAGGTATTACGGGAAATATCGAGTTCTTCACTTAACATTGCTTCTGATAGTCGTTGCCCTGGTGTAAGTGAGCCAATGGTAATTTTATACCGAATGATTTCAGCAATTGTGACAGATAAAGTTTGGGCAACAGGTTGTTTTTTCATAAAAAGACAAACTTAAATTGAGGGTAAATGGGGATAAGGCGCTATCTTCACACATTCGGGGTATAGCGGCAAGGCGACTTTTTCTGAACTTTAATAGTGCATATAAATTAAATTTGCTCTTATTTGGTGCGTCAAGACGCTTTGAGATGTTAATGATCCCAGCTAATTGTTAAAAAAGTGATCAAGATTTGATTTTCAACCTACTAAAGACGATTTTTATTGATTGTTTATCCATCATTTCATATTAATTGTTCAACAATCTATTAAACATGAATTAACAATCGTTGTTCATGGTAGAACAATGGCACGATAATTGCCTAAGTAATCGTAGGGTAATAACGTCAGTTATTATCTAACTCAGATAGATTTAATTCATAACGACATCAACAACCACGCTAATAATTACAAAAATAACCAATTAGAGGGTATGCATATGGCAGCTCAAGAAAGCACAACAACAGCAGAGTATGTTAAAAACCGGCGTTCTTCACTGATAGGCGCTATTTTCTTAATGGCGACATCAGCAATTGGACCCGGTTTTATTACGCAAACGGCGACTTTTACTGTCACACTCGGCGCGGCATTCGCGTTTGGTATTTTGGCTTCTATCATTATTGACTTTGTTGTTCAGCAAAATATTTGGCGAGTAGTAACTTTAACCAAAATGCATTCATCGGATATTGCCAATGCAACTATACCGGGTAGTGGTTATTTGCTGGCGGTATTGGTTATTTTTGGTGGATTGATTTTTAATATTGGTAATATTGCAGGTGCGGGACTTGGCTTAAATGCTTTGGTTGGGCTTGATCCAAAATGGGGTGGGTTGATCAGCGCATTACTTGCTATTTATATATTCTCCTCCCGTAAAGCTAGCACATTTATCGATAGACTCATTATTGGTCTAGGTATCGTGATGATTGGGTTGACGCTATTTGTTGCGATTGCCTCGAACCCACCAATTGGCGAAGCATTACGCCAAAGTGTATTACCCGACACAGTCGATTTTGCCATGATCACCACCATTGTTGGCGGAACCGTCGGTGGCTATATCTGTTATGCAGGCGCGCACCGCTTGTTGGATAAAGGTGCCGTCGGTATTGAAAACATCCATGTGGTTTCCAGTGCGGCAACCAAAGGTATCTTAGTCGTCGGTTTGATGCGCTATATTCTTTTTCTCGCGATCCTTGGCGTTGTTGCCAGTGGTGTTACGATTGATATCTCAGGCCAAGCAGCAAACCCTGCGTCACAAGCTTTCCAAGCCGCTGCCGGTAATTTTGGATTGCGTATCTTTGGCTTGATTCTGTGGGCGGCTGCGTTAACGAGTGTGATTGGTGCTGCTTATACCTCAATGAGTTTCATTAGTGCTTTCAAAAAATCGATAACCGAAAGACAGCGTAATTTTGCCACTATTATTTTTATTGCGATTTCATTAGTTATTTATTTAATGATGGGAACAGCGCCTGCGGCATTACTGGTATTCGCGGGTGGATTTAATGGTCTGATCCTACCGATTGGTTTGACCATCTTTGTTTATATTGGCTGGAAAAGAGCAGATTTGATGTCAGGGTATCATTACCCTCGTTGGTTGCTGTGGTCAGGTGTCGTGACCTGCGCATTGACATGGTATATGGGTGTGATGTCGGTTGAGGCTATCTTCAACTACCTTAAATAATCGTCTGAAATAACGTCAAGGAATCATAATGAAAAAACAAATCGACTTAAACAGTGACCTTGGGGAAAGTTTTGGGCAGTGGCAGATGGGAAATGATGAAGCGATCCTCCCTATTGTAAGTAGTGCCAATATCGCTTGTGGTTTTCATGCTGGGTCGCCAGAAGGTATTTTGAAAACACTCAAGGCAGCGAAAGAAAATGGTGTCGCGGTTGGTGCTCATGTGGGTTATCCGGATCTCGTTGGATTTGGCCGTCGCAATATGGACATCGCATCTAATGAGTTAACGGCGGATGTCATCTATCAAATTGGTGCGCTCAAAGGGTTGGCAATAGCCGCAGGTACACAGGTGCAATACGTTAAGCCGCATGGTGCACTGTATAACACCATAGCGCATGACAAGCGCCAAGCAATGGCCGTTATTAACGCAATCTTAGCCATCGATAGCCAGCTAATACTGGTTGCATTAGCGGGATCACCATTAATTAGTTGGGCGCGTGAAAGTGGTCTAAATGTGGTTGCTGAAGCTTTTGCTGACCGAGCGTATAACAGCGATGGTACGTTAGTTTCTCGAAAATTAGCCGGTTCGGTGTTACATGATCCTAAACAGGTGGCTGAGCGGATGTTGCAACTTGTTAATGAAGGTGGCGTCACTGCTATTGATGGTAAGTTTACGCCGATTGAAGCGGGTTCTATTTGTGTGCACGGGGACAGCCCTGGGGCACTTGAAATGGCGCAACAGGTACGAACTGCATTTGAGAAACAAGGTATCGAAATTTATGGTTTTGCCCATAAAGGAGACCACGAATGAGCCGATTAATACAGGCATCTAAACAAGCCATTGAGGCAGCAAAAGCGGCAAGAGAAGCTATCCGTAATGGTTTTGATCAACCGACAGCAGGCTTAGCATCGGGTATGACGCAAGCCAATATGATTGCGCTTCCGCGTGATTGGGCATTTGATTTTTTATTGTATGCTCAGCGGAATCCAAAAAGTTGCCCCGTTCTTGATGTGTGTGAAGCGGGAAGTTGGCAGACGACCCTTGCGGATGGTGCGGATTTGCGTACCGATATTCCGCGCTATCGGGTATGGGAGAACGGTAAGTTAATTGATGAAATCACCGATGCAACAGTGATTTATCAGCAACATCCGGATCTAGTCACATTTCTAATCGGTTGCAGCTTTACCTTCGAAACGCCAATGATTGAGGCTGGTATTGATATTCGTCATATCACCGATAAATCGAATGTTCCTATGTATAAGACGAATCGCTTATGCCGTCCCGCCGGCCGTTTACAAGGGGAGCTGG
The DNA here is from genome assembly GCF_001655055.1 of Providencia heimbachae ATCC 35613. Classification (GTDB taxonomy): domain Bacteria; phylum Pseudomonadota; class Gammaproteobacteria; order Enterobacterales; family Enterobacteriaceae; genus Providencia; species Providencia heimbachae. The sequence goes on from NZ_LXEW01000050.1 coordinate 3,806, forward strand.
TCGTTTCAATGCGCCCAATTCCGGCTAATAGAGTTGCTGATGCGGTAAGTATCACCGGACGATTCCCTGCGGTTCATGGGACACCCGTTCACATTGGTGCACCAGAACAGCTGGGTATTGTCGATATTATGCGGCCAGACTTTGGTGACGCAGTGCGGATAGAAGAGGGTGAAATTCCTGTGTTTTGGGCTTGTGGTGTAACGCCGCAAGCGGCTGTAATGAAATCAGGCGTACCATTCGCGCTTAGCCATGCACCGGGTTACATGTTTATTACTGATGTTCCTGATGCTGCATACCATATATAGAGGTGCCCATTGCGTTTTTTACCCGTCAATTTGAGTGCGTTTATGGTTGAGTTGCAAAGTCTGGAACAGACAATGGCACTTACCGATTCATTGAATGATAGGCCAATCAAGGGGATCGAAGAAATTATCCCTGCGGCAAGAACAATATTAGTGCGTTATAACCCAATCATATCTTTGGTGGATGATTTGGTTCGCGAAATAGCCTTGCGTGATGTATCTAAAACAGCGTGTAAAGCCAGCAAACTGGTCACTATTCCTGTGCATTATAATGGAGAAGACTTAGCGGAAGTCGCACAATACCTTGGAATTACGATCAACGAGGTTATTCAACGCCATACTGAAAATGAATATCAAGTCGCTTTTACGGGTTTTGCGCCCGGTTTCGGTTACATGGTATCCAAACAAGCACAATTACATGTGCATAGACGGCAGTCGCCCCGGATACGAATTCCTGCGGGGTCGGTTGCGCTTGCCGGGGAGTTTAGCAGTGTTTATCCGCAAGCAAGTCCGGGAGGTTGGCAACTCATCGGTATAACTGATATCGCTGTGTGGGATATTCATCGTGAAGAACCCGCCTTATTACAAGCAGGATACCGGGTTAATTTTGTGGATAGCGCAAAGAGCCAAGTTACTTACAGTTTGCCAATCACAAAACCCGTAGACGTAAAATTACCGACACAATCGGAAGATTTGATTGTTTTAACTGCGGGTTTGCAGACGCTATTTCAAGATCACGGTCGTATTGGGCAATCCGCGCTGGGTATTTCTGAATCTGGCGCAATGGATAAAACAGCCCTGCATAGTGCTAATCGATTGGTTGGCAATCCATCCAACTCTGTTGCCCTTGAAATAACACAAGGCGGTTTCAAAGCACAAGCAAATCGAGATTTATTAGTTGCTATTACAGGGGCGGATTGTTCGATTGAAATCATTACTCATGAAAATGAAAGCTACCAAGGCGAGGTTTATCAGCCTATTCATTTAGCTCAAGGGGATGTGATCAAACTTGGACGACCGAGTAAAGGTGTTCGTAGTTATTTAGCGGTGAGAGGGGGCTTTAATGTCGCGCCTGTGTTAAACAGTTGCTCATTTGATACTTTGGCACAAGTCGGACCAACGCCGATTATTAACGGCCAATCACTGTCTATTAACTTGACTAAGAGCGACCAACACGCAATTTCGCTGAATGAAACACCGGCTTTTGAATATCCAACTTCTGAGGATGTGGTGGTGCTGGATGTTGTCTTTGGACCAAGAACTGATTGGTTTACTCAACAAGCTATTGAGCTATTAAGCCAACAATTATGGCAGGTTACGGCAGCATCAAATCGCATTGGGCTACGCCTCGTAGGGGAAAGCCCCGTTGAGCGGGCAAAACGACAAGAACTTCCAAGCGAAGGAACTTGTATTGGTGCCATCCAAGTTCCCGCTAATGGGCAGCCAGTATTATTTTTAAATGATCACCCATTAACCGGGGGATACCCCGTCATTGGAACGGTCTGCGAGTATCATTTGGATTTAGCCGGACAAATTCCAACTAACGCTAAAATTCGCTTTAATCCATTGGATACATTTAAAGAATTAGAAGGGAGCTACGCCGCTGATGAAAAATAATAATCATGAAATTCATAAAGTCTTGATAGCCAACCGAGGTGAAATTGCGGTTCGTATTATTCGCGCTTGCCGTGACTACGGCTTTACATCAGTAGCTGTTTACGCTGATAGCGATATTGATGCACTCCATGTCAATATGGCAGATGAAGCTTATGGGTTAGATGGAAGTACACCAGCTCAAAGCTATTTAAATATTGAAAAGCTGATTGATATTGCAAAAAAATCAGGTGCAACGATGGTGCATCCGGGATACGGTTTTTTATCTGAGCGTGCTGAGTTTGCGCGGGCAGTTGAGTCTGCCGGCTTAATTTGGATTGGTCCTAGTCCTGAAAGTATTGATGTATTGGGTGATAAAGTTAAGGCCCGTCATATTGCAATGCAAGTAGGCGCGCCGCTGGTTGTCGGAACGAAAGATCCTGTGCAAGATCCTAAAGAAGTTGTCGCATTTGCGCATCAGCATGGTTTACCCATCGCGATTAAGGCAGCATTTGGTGGCGGTGGCCGTGGCCTAAAAGTCGCATGGCAACTAAATGAAGTTGAAGAACTTTATCATTCAGCTGTTCGAGAAGCGACGGCTGCATTTGGTCGAGGAGAGTGTTTCCTTGAGCAGTTTTTGCATAACCCTCGACATATTGAAGCTCAGGTCATTGCGGATAAGCATGGCAATGTGGTGGTGGTAGGAACCCGGGATTGCTCTTTGCAGCGCCGCAATCAAAAGCTGGTGGAAGAATCCCCAGCGCCGTTTTTGACTGATGAGCAACAACAAAAAGTGATTAAGTCATCAACAGATATTTGCCGTAAGGCGGGTTATGTAGGGGCTGGAACGGTTGAGTTTTTATTAAGCCAAGATGGCACATTATCATTCTTGGAGGTTAATACACGCTTACAGGTTGAACATCCCGTGACGGAAGAAACCGCAGGTATTGATCTGGTGATTGAACAACTCCGTATTGCACAAGGCCTACCATTAAGTATCACTGAAACACCGGTACCACGAGGCCATGCATTTGAATTCCGTATTAATGCGGAGGATGCAGGTAACGGCTTCTTACCCACGCCGGGAACGATTACTTGCTTTGATGCGCCATCAGGTCCCGGTATTCGGGTTGATAGTGGTGTGACTGCAGGAACAACCATTCCAGCTACATTTGATTCCTTGATGGCAAAGTTAATTGTGGTAGGAAATACGCGAGAACAGGCGATTAATCGTGCTCGTAGGGCATTAGCGGAATTCAAGATTGAAGGAGTCGCATCGGTTTTACCCTTCCACCGAGCAGTGATGGAAGATACTGACTTTTGTGATCAATTTAACGTTCACACGCGTTGGATAGAAACTGAATTTAGCGCACAAATTCCACCAGCAAAAAGACAAATTCCGCAATCAGGTAGTGAATTAACACGAACGTTTATTGAAATAGATGGAAAACGTTGCGAACTTGGCTTACCTGCGCAATTATTTTCTGGTTTTTCTGCGAATAGCGCTGCCCAATCTAAAGTAATGACAGGGCAAAATGAAACTCATCCGGATGTCGTGAGTGCACCTATTTCGGGGGTGTTATTTAACTGGCTGATCCCACAAGGTGAAAGTGTCACGGAAGGTGAAGTGATTGGTGTGATGGAAGCAATGAAAATGGAAGTACAAGTTGTGGCACATCGAGCAGGAAAACTAAAATATAGCGCCAATAAAGGGGATTTTATTGAAGCTGACGGCAAACTTGCTGAAATTAATTAGTTTTTAATTTTAGGAGCAGGGTAAGTTTTACCTGCTCTTTTAAGGTATGAACAGATTAACGTGAATGGCGTTCAGGAATAGCGCGTAGAGGGGGGTTAGGCGCGGGTACTGAATGGGTTTCTGTATCAACAACATCGTCGCTGTCACGATAGACTTCGCCACAGAGAAAATGGAGGTTAGGGCGTTTTGATTCGAGATAAGATTTTCGGCTCATGCATTGTTCTTGGGTGAAGATGGTTTCGGTAACCGGCAGTGCATCACATGAATCTGTACCACAGGGGCTGACCCATAATGCCCAACCAATGAGTACCATATGTCCCGCCATTTACATTGCCTTCCTAATTAAACCCATATTAAATTACAGCCAAATTATACGGCATCAAGGGATAACATCATCTTGCTGACACATTATAAGTGAAATTCTAACATTGGATTAACTAAATGTATGTATTTGGAATTGAACAAAATACAAATTCACACGATTAATCAATCAAATTTTCGTTTTATGATAGTGAGCATACTATTAATTTTGATCAATTGAGTTACCAGTTAAATCTGAAAATAGAAAAAATGCAGAAGTGTAAGCTGCTTAGTTTCTTCGTGGTAGCTCGCAAAAAAACAAAATAATTATCTACAAATTACCGTTTTAAGAGTTCAAGACTGTTAATTTAAACAACTTTTATCTACGATGACATAAATACTCACGATAAATATGAGCAGGTATATATGACAGCCATGGAAGAAGTGCTTTCATTTTGGTTCGAGGAATCAACCCCAAAACAATGGTTTGAAAAAAACTCAAAATTTGATTTGGCGATTACAAAGCGCTTTAGTCATGTTTGTGAACGGGCGGCACAGGGTGAACTTGCGTATTGGCGGGTTTCAATTCGCGGCAGGCTTGCAGAAATCATTGTATTAGACCAATTTTCGCGTAATTTATGGCGTGACACGCCAAAGTCTTTTGCCCAAGATTGTATGGCGCTAGCATTAGCGCAAGAGGCAATTAAACAGCATGATTATAATTTACTGACATTATCTCAGCGCAAATTTATATTAATGCCATTTATGCACTCAGAGTCGAGCTTCATTCACCTTCAGGCTGTTGAGTTATTCCGTATGCTTGGTGATGACAATACCTTAGATTATGAAATGCGCCATAAAGCGATTATCGATAAATTTGGGCGTTATCCACATCGCAATGAAATTTTAGGGCGTCCTTCGACGAAAGAAGAAATTGAATTTTTGATGCAACCTAACTCTTCATTTTAAGTCTGAGTTTGAATGAGTTTGCGATGCAACTTTGCAAACTCATTCAGGTCGCAGATAAAATAAAACTAGCGGTATAGCTCAGCTTTTACTGGCGATAAATCAAGTTGTTGTTGCAGCGAACGTAAATATTTTTCTGCCACCATCGCAAGATTAGGGTAAAAAGGCTGTTCTGTTTTACTCTGTTGAACCAATTCTAGATAGCGATATGACCAAGGTAGTAAATGTTGTTCTAGTAGGATAATAATCGCTTCATCTTCCCCTTGTTCTGCTAAAGCAGAAATTGCCATTAACATTAAGCCAAACTGGTCTTCAGGCTCACGAACGCCAGTTTCAGTCACTAATCCCTTTTCCATCAAAAAATGGCGATATGCAGCGGTCGATTCACCCATGACCGTATTATCGTGTTCCAAGTAAACTGAACCCCAAGGCGGGGCAGGCATCGCACCTTGACCTTCAAATAAGATTGAATAGTCATAGACGATATCATTAGCCTTGGTTTGGGAAAGCGAAATACAGCTTTGTTGCAGTTGTTCAGAGTCTTCCCATTGGTGAAGAGCAGGGATATCACACAGAACGGGCAACAAATTTTGCAGTGTTTCGGTTTGCGGTGAGTAGTAAAAACAAGCGCCTAATATACGTATTAATGTTGTATCTATCATGTTATATCCGTCATATTTCGAGCTACAGCGTTGTTGGCTGCGCTCAGCTCCTCGGGTCACATACTTGTGTATGCTCCCCGAGATATCTTTGCTTGCCGCCTAGCTGTAACTCGAACTATTTAGGATATCGATAATTTAAGTTACAGCGTTGTTGGCTGCGCTTGGCTCCTCGGGTCACATACTTGTGTATGCTCCCCGAGATATCTTTGCTTGCCGCCTAGCTGTAACTCGAACTATTTAGGATATCAA
>NZ_LXEW01000051.1 GCF_001655055.1 Providencia heimbachae ATCC 35613
TAATTCAAATTACAACGTTGTTGGCTGCGCTTGGCTGTATAATTTGCAAGCGAATTCTAAACAAAGAGCCCATTAATTGAGCTCTTTGATAAATAACTATAACACAGTCGGAACAGCAGCTTACATGGTGATTTGCCACAGGTTGTAGAATGCAATGCGACCGGATAGTTCAGCTAATAACACAGCTGCAGTGCAGACGGCTAAAGTCGCTTTTGGCGCACGTTGCTTTAATGCCATGCCGACAAAAGCGGCGAGGGCAACGGCTAATACCACAACTTGGAAGCCCCAAAAGCCAGTTTGTTCACTGCTAAGCGCAGGGCCTGTTTCTGTTAAGAAAGCTTGGTATCCAGCACGGCTGGCAAAAATCGCAAATGTACCGATGAGGAAAGAGGTGATACCTAAACCACGAGCACCGATAGTAATAGCAAGCGCACCACCACCAACGAGCATGGTCATCCACATTTGTAATGTTGTATAACCTGTATTCCAGTTAGCGATTGAAGCGATATTATACACTTGCGGAATTGACCAAACAAAAGCAAGGCCGGTGATGACAGCAGCAATATTCGCTAGCTCACGTAACAATGTTTGCTTATAAAACAGCGTGAAAAATAACGTTGCCGCTGCGCATCCGACAAACACACCACTTAAAAAGGCTTCGTTGCTCATTGGTGAGCGGCCGACGCCGAGTAACATGTTGAAAAAACGCAGTGGCTGACCTACGTGTAAGCCACCAATGACTAAACCAATAATCATAATAATAAAAGCAACGATATTGGCTGTTTTTAGCTGTTTATCATCAATTGAACCCATTCTACGGCTTATATAAGCCAGTAGAAATAAGCCTGCTGCGGATTGTCCTAAGACGGTGAAAAAGACTAATGGTAATTCATGCATTTTACACCTCCGCAGGGTTTTTAAGTTCGCCACTCTTATCGCCAAATGGTTTGGCATCTTTGTGTGGCTTAATGACGATATTTGGGTTAGTTAGGCTAGGATCTGGCATTGGTGCAATGCCACATTCTGTACCGTGTAACTCGCGAAGCACCGTAATGTCATCAAAATCTAAAGCACGCTGCGGGCAAGATTCAACACAAACCGGTTTCATTCCTTGTGCGACACGTTCATAACAACCATCGCATTTGCTCATCAGTTTTTTCTTTTCGTCATACTGTGGTGCACCATACGGGCAGCGCAATTCGCAGTAACGACAACCGACACAGATAGATTGGTCGACAACAACTAAACCATCTTCCGCACGTTTGTGCATCGCGCCAGTAGGGCAGCCTTCTACACAGGTTGGGTTTGAGCAGTGGTTACAAGAAATGGACAGATAGTAATTGAATACGTTTTGCTGCCAAATACCATCTTGTTTCTGCCAGCTTCCGCCGCCAAATTCATATACGCGGCGGAATTTCGGTCCTAAATCTAAATCTTTTTCATCCTTACAACTGACCTGACAGGTTTTACAGCCAGTGCATTTTGTGGAGTCAAAATAAAAGCCATACTGTTTCATCGATTAACTCCTTAAGCGCGTTTAACTTCAACAAGGTTGGTATGCTGTGGTGTTCCCTTCGCTAACGGAGAAGGAACGTGTGAAGTTAGAGTATTAATACAACCACCGATATCTAATCCTTCACTATTGAGGGTGCGCCATGCGCCCTGAGGAACAGCGATAACACCTGGTAATACACGCTCTGTTACTTTTACCTTAATTTGGATACGACCACGGTCATTATAAATTTCAGCGGTATCCCCACTGTTTAAACCGCGTTCTTGTGCGTCAATTGGATTTAACCAGAATTGATGAGGGATCGCTTCACGCAGCATGGCAACATTGTAGTAAGTTGAATGCACATGACCTTTATCGTGGAAGCCTGTCATAAGTAAAGAATGTTTTTGTTGTGAAGCTTGGGCTTCGACACCTTCTTTATTCATACAGTACTCTGGAACACCAGGAATTCGTTGTCCTTCTGGCAGTTCCCAGTTTTTAACGCGTTCAACCAGTTGTTCAGAGTAAATTTCAATTTTACCTGACGGTGTTTTCAATGGGTTATTGATTGGGTCATCGCGGAAATCTTTAAGCGCAATATTCTCAGCACTATTGAGGAACTTACGATCAATGATCCCAGCCCCGTCCGTTTCACTAAACTCAGGTAAATGTGGCATTTTTTCACGTGTCTTGTTGTAGCAAAACTCAATCCAATCTGCATAGGTACGACCTTCAGTGAATTGATCTTTTACACCCATTTTTTCAGCGACATCGACTAAAACGTCATAGTTAGGGCGGTTTTCCCACAGTGGCTCAATCGCATTTTGCAAACGAACTAAATAGTGATAAGCACCACTAGCATAGGAGTTATTGATCAAATCGTTTGTTTCAACGGTTGTTACGTCCGGTAGCAATAAGTCGGCATATTTTGCAGAAGGAGTATCATGGTTATCCCAAACAAGAATAAATTCACATTTTGACTCATCAGATAGAATTTCATGGGTTTTATTCAAGTCACCGTGTTGGTTACCAATCACGTTGCTGGAATAGCACCACATAAATTTAATATCATTATTGAGTTTATCGACACCTTTGACCCCGCCATTCTCAGCGGTGAGTTCTTTACCGCGAGAAATCGCTTCTGACCACATATACGTTGGGATCAGTGCTTTGACAGGGTTCGGTAACCCAAAGCCCGCTACTGGGTAGGCAAAGCTGTTACCCCACAGACCCGTATTGGTACCTGCGCGGCCAATATTACCTGACATGATTGGTAGCATCATGATTGAACGGCAAGCTTGCTCACCATTTTCAGTACGTTGCAGTCCCCAACCTTGTGAAATCCATGCACGATTTGCATTACCAATTTCACGAGCAAGTTGCGTGATATGTGCAACGGAAATCCCCGTGAGTTTACTTGCCCATTCAGGCGTTTTAACGATGCCATCAGGGCCATTACCCAAGATGTAATCTTTATAAGCGGCATTTCGTGGTGCAGATGCAGGCAGTGTTGATTCATCCCAACCGACGCAATGGGTTTTTAAGAATTCTTCATCCGTTAGGCCTTCTTGGATCATGACATAACCAAGAGCAGCCACTAATGCTGCGTCAGTACCCGGATAGATAGGGATCCATTCAGCCCCTAAAGTGGTTACGCTATCGGTACGACGAGGGTCGATAATAATAACTTTGGCTTTACTCTTATCGAGTGCATTCAGTGTTTCATAAAACTGACCACCACCTGACATACGCGTTTCTGCTAGGTTGTGACCAAACATTACCACCAAATCAGAATTTTGAATTTCGGTAAGATAAGATTCTTCAACACTACCATAAACGTATGGTGTAATTTCCATCAATTGAGCGTAGGAATAGGTACCATAATCGCCAAGAAATCCACCGGTTAGGCTTAGTAAGCGTTTACAGGCTGCACGACCATGTAAATTTGCCCCAGTAGAACCTGAACCATATTGATAATAAATCGCATCGCTACCGTATTTATCGATAGTGTACTTTAATTTTTCAGCAATAATGGTGGTTGCTTCATCCCAACTGATTTTTTTAAATTTACCTTCGCCACGTTTGCCTACACGTACCATTGGGTATTTCAAACGGTCAGGGTTGTAAGTTTTCCAGCGTACGGAACGACCCCGTAAGCACGGGCGAATTTGATGTTCACCTAAAGTGGAGTCATCGTACATCGTTTCATTTGATATACGACTAATGACACCGTCTTTGACGTGAACTTTAAGTGGGCAGCGACTACCACAGTTAACTAAACAAGCGCTATAACTAATTTTTTCGCTGGTTTCATCTGGCATCATGGCGGGTGTTTTCGCCTGTGCGGAAAATGGTAGGGTGATTGAGCCAGCAACTGCGGCGGCACCCGCAACAGTTGCAGAGGTTTGTATAAATTCCCTCCTGCTCAGTGCTCCAAAATGAGTATTTTTTTTAATTTTATGCATTGACATTGCCTATATGTAAATAACGATATTACCTTCTTGTTTTATATGTTAAAAAAAGTCAGCGCAAAGTGACATGATTTACATCAACAATATCCTTAATAAATGGGTGGTAAGTGACATTATTTATATAATTTATAAGGCTTTTTTTTCTACAAAGCGTAAGTGTTCATCCTATTTTTATTAACAATAGTTATGTTTTTATTTATATAACGAATAGTATGGAAGGTAGAAAAAAAGAGGGGTTTCCCCCTCTTAGGATTACTACTTAAGATGTAGAAAAATAAGAAATACTAACTAATCACTAAGTGTTAACGGTTTTTCTTTGGTATTACCAATCATTCTAACGTCATTTCCGGTAGGTGATTGATGAACCATTAGATTAAATTGCGGCAATATGGAGAAAATATGGTCAAAAATATCGGATTGTATTCTTTCGTAGTCAACCCAGACAGTCGTATTAGTAAAGGCATATATTTCTATCGGAATACCATTTGAATCAGATTCAAGTTGCCTCACCATGATGGTCATACTTTTATGAATATTTGGATGGGACTTCAAATAAGCCTCAATATAAGCACGGAAGGTACCAATATTGGTCAAACGGCGTTGATTGAGTGGGATTGCTTTATCTTCAGGCAATGCTGAGTTGTATGTATGAATTTCAGCAACTTTTTTATCTATATAAGGTTCAAGTAAATTGGCTTTTTCAAGATTGGCAATTTCATTTGATTCTAAAAAATGAACACAATTAGCATCTAAGCGAATGCTGCGTTTAATGCGTCGCCCACCTGAATCCGTCATTCCTTTCCAGTTTTTAAATGAATCAGAAATAAGTGCATAGGTTGGAATTGTGGTAACAGTATTATCCCAATTGCGTACTTTAACGGTCGTTAACCCGATATCAACAACTGCACCATCCGCGCCATATTTAGGCATTTCAAGCCAGTCACCAATATTGACCATATTATTTGCAGATAATTGAATTCCTGCCACTAATCCCATGATAGGATCTTTAAATACCAACATCATTACCGCGGTCATTGCACCTAAGCCACTTAAAATAATGAGTGGTGACTTACCAATGAGCAAGGCAATGATCATGATAGCGATAAGTATAGAGGCAATTAATTTGATGCTTTGAAAAATACCACGTAAAGGCAAATGTGCAGTTTTAGCTGCACGTTGCAACATACTTAATACGATATCGAGAACCGAATAAATAGTTAGCAAGCCAAATAGTAAGCACCATGCTTGGGAACCGACTTTAAGGATAACTTGAGCAGTGGAATCTGAATGAAGCCATAGTGTCGCTTGGATATTTACGACAACACCCTGAATAACAAACGCAATACGGTTAAAAAGACTGAATTGAGTTAACTGATGTTGCCAGCCAGCGCCTGCTTTTTGGCCATTTCTTTCTATTCGAGGGAGAATTATTTTGTGTAAAACTAAATGTAAGATAAGGGCGACTACGAGGATTAATCCAAGAACCATTAAAAGTGAGGCAAGGTTAGCGTAGTCTTGATTAAACTGACGTACCCAGTCTAGCAGTTGCTGCTGCATGTGTTCTCCTTCTTTGGGTAATATAATACGGGTAGAGAAAATATTGTAAATCGTCATAAACACTAACATAAACAAAATTAAATTTCATTATTCGAGCAGTAAAAATGTATTTCAGAATAAGAAAAATAGTGATATGAATTAATTGATTAGCCTTAGATTGGTCAATGCTTTAACTCAATTTTTGTTTCAATCATGATGATTTAATGCATTTTAGGCATATTCTAATAAGCGATAATATAAAACAAAATAATAACATTAAGTAACATTACTAATAATTCGTGTTTTTCTGATTGCTGAGTTAAAAGTGAAGGGTGAGTCGTAGGGGCTTAATACTGGTCGCTATTAGTACCGCGAATGTGGCTAAGATTATTGAAAATGTATTTGAATAAAAAAGCGGCCTTAAATTTTTAAGGCCGCTATGCAAAGTTGCATTTTAAATTAACGCTAAAATAAGGTTGATTGACTAGGGAAAGCGGAACTACATAAAACGTTTAGAAAGCAATTCAACAACTTCTTGCACGCTGCTAATAAATTCTTTGATACTTTTCATCTTAACTCCAAATGTTAAAGTGTGATCTCGATCACGTGAGGGCATTTTAGCTTTTACGATGTTAAAGTCAAGTTAAGTTTAAAAACTATTTTAAAAATTAAACTTAATTTTATGGGGGTGTTTTCACAACGACTAAGAGGGATAAAAGGGGAATCTAAGGCGGAAAATGAAATCTGTGAGGCGACGATACATACTCTTAAGTCAAACAGAGTCGTGCTATTATGGTGACCTATCAACTTAGCAAATTTTAAAGGAAGGGATATCTATGATTGCTTACGTTAATGGTGATTTTTTACCGGAAAAACAAGCTACTGTTTCAATTTTTGATAGAGGCTTTTTATTTGCGGATGCCGTTTATGAAGTCACAGCGGTAATTAATGGGTGTTTAGTGGATTTTGATCATCATATTGCCCGATTACAACGTTCGTGTGCAGCATTAAAACTAAAGCTACCTTACAGTGAGATTGAATTAAAACAGATCCACACTCAGTTGATCGAAAAAAATAATCTTCACGAAGGGCTGGTTTATTTGCAACTGAGTCGTGGGAATGCAATGCAGCGCAGTTTTTTATATCCAGAGCAAAACATAAATCCCACACTCGTATTATTTACCCAAAAATTAGCTATTGTTGATAGCACAAAAGCAAAAATAGGTATTAAAGTTGTGACTGTTGACGATATTCGTTGGCAGCGCTGTGATATTAAAACAGTCGCATTATTAGCGGCATCTATGGCAAAAGAGTATGCCCATGAACATGGGGCAGACGATGCACTATTTACGAAAGAGAGTTATGTTACTGAAGGAAGCTCAAGTAATTGTTTTATTGTGACACAAGAAAATAAATTACGAACGCGTGAGCTGAATAATAAAATATTACCGGGGATCACGCGCAAAGCTATTTTATTATTAGCAAAAGAGCAGGGATTAGACATTATTGAAAAAGCATTTACAGTTGAAGAAATGCTGGATGCTAAAGAGGTATTTATTACTTCTGCGACCACATTAATTTGGCCTGTAGTTATGGTGAATGAGCAAAAAATTGGTGAAGGTAAGCCGGGCAATATTGCTATCCGGCTACGAGAGATATATCTACAAACAGTAGCTGAAAACAAATAAAATTGCTTATTTAAAAACGCGATTACTTTGTTTGCATAAATTCTTTAATAGATGAGATTTTAGCCATTCCTTGCAATGCTTGCATACTTTGTTCATGAAGTTCAAGCGTTGCAGCAGCACATAAATCCTCTAAAACTGTCACGGAATAGCCTAAATCATGGGCTTGCCGTGCACTACTTTGGATAGCCATTAATGAACTAACACCCCCTAGGTATAACTGGGTAATTTCATTATCAATAAGCCATTTGTTTAATTTGTTGCCTGTAAACGCAGACACACCTTTTTTAACCATAATAGGGTCTCGAAAATGCACTTCAAGATCCTGTACCCAACTGCACCCATTTCCGCTAAGTTTTAATGCCCCATTTTTTTTTGCCTGCTGAAACATGGGAGAACCCGCAGGGATATCTTGGTAATCATCAGAAAAACCAACTTTAACCCAGATTACAGGAATATTATTACTTCGTGCATAATTGGCCGCTATGTTTGCTTGCTCGACAATATGACGGGCTTGAGTTTGCTGATAACTTGAATTCGATAAACCATTCTTTCCGATAATATCTTCAATTAGATCAATGATAATTAACGCTTGTGACATTATTACCTCTTTCAATGCATAAGTATTTTGACGTATGAAAAATCATTATAGTCATAAATATACATAAGCACAGTTAACTTAATAGCATAATCACATTTAAGGTAAGTCAATAACGAAGCCAACACCTTGATTGTCAAGTCCATTCGTAACACGAATTACAGCCCCTATTTTATGCGCTAAATTTTGTGCAATTGATAAATCTACCCACAGCCAAGAAAAAATAAGGTTAAGTTAATTAAAAAGATATCAGCTATTTTCTTAATTTTAAGCGATGTTTATGGTTCGAGTATTACTCGGATAAATTTTCTTCTGGAAGCCAACCGTCATCCATCCAAATTCCTTCCAGTATTTCTTCAATCTTTAGCTTATCTTCGGCAATTTTAGTACCTGAAATATTAATACGCTGTTGTGAACTAAAGCCAACCCGCGTAACCATATCAGGGTATTGAGTTTGTAGTTTGCGCAAAATCTCACATTCAAGCGCATCCAGAACATTATTGTTTGGTTTTTGTGGTGCATTTTTATCAAATAACACTTCGATGCGTAACATAATAACCTCTATCGATAACTGTATTAATATACAGTATTTTTAGATGGATAAAGGGGGAATGTCAATATCGATTAGAAAATATTTTTTTATAAAACGAAGATGAAACAGTGCATTGATCCGAGTGAATTTAAATAATAATTTAAAAACAATTAGTTAGTTATTATTTTTGATAGTTTAAGAAGCCGAAAATGGATTGTCAGTTTAATAAAAATGCGTATGCTAATAAAATATTTAATTTAATTACGATGAGGTTTATTTTCCTGACAGCATCAATCAGCAAACTTATCAAATATTTAATCAAAAACTACAAACAGTGGTTATGGCGCTATCATTACTGTAACCGCTATTAATTTTTATTTATTTCAGTAACTGACAATAGATTAGTTCAGGGTCGGCATCATCAAGGTTTTCAATGAACCCACTTCTGATAAACCCAGCACGCTGAAATAATTGTTGTGTTAGTCGATTAGATTGGTTTGTTGAGGTGAAAAGTTTTGGGGTTTTACACAGAGATTTAAAATTTGTAATTAACACTAACCCCAAACCTTGTCGCCGATGTTGTCGAGCAACCATCAATAATTCAATAAAACCTTGTGCAAAGAAATGATAATGAAATACGCCATAGGCTAATATTTCATCATTTTGCTCTATTAAATAGCAATTATGTTGTGTTATCCATAGCGCTATTTCTTGATAGCGTTCAGTCGTACCGACGGTATCAATATCATTCAATTGGTTGATATCCTGATGTGTAGCTAATCTAAATTTAATATTCATCGATAATATAAACAATAAGTTAAAGCGTACCATTAGTGTAGATCTAAAATTAAGAAACTAATAGAAATGAATAAAATAATTTAACCGTTTCATTACTAGATTCATTTTGTGATTTAGGCGGGGGTTCTAGTTTTATTGGCATGTTAATATGTACAGTAGTTTGCTGGTGGTCAGGTAATAGATAAATACATAAGTGAGAGAAAATAAGTGGATTTTATTAACAATACTGAATATTTTGATGAGCGAATTGAACATATCGAATTAATAGAAGGCCAGCTTAATCAGGTGGTTTTTGAGCGCTGTGAGTTTGTACATTGTGATTTTTCTTCAACGTTATTTGTGCAATGCAAGTTTATTGATTGTACTTTTGAACACTGCAATTTAAGCTTAATTAACATCGCTAATACTCGCTTTTCTAATGTCGAGTTTGTTGGTTGTAAGCTTGTTGGAATTGATTGGACAAAAGCTTACTGGCCCCGTTTTGACTTTTACTCACAGCTTAATTTTAAAGAAAGCATTTTAAGTGGTAGTAGCTTTTTTGGTTTAAAACTACACGAGTCAAATTTTGAAAGTTGTCGTTTGCATGATATTGATTTTAGAAATAGTGAACTAAACAAATCAACTATAATTGATTCTGATTTATCGAATAGCTTATTTATGCAGACAAGCCTAGAGGAAGTCGATTTTACGGGCACACATTCATTTGATATTGATATTCGCCAAAATAAAATCAACAAAGCAACGTTTTCAAGGTTTGAAGCATTAGAATTATTAAAACACTTAGATATTCAATTGGTTGACTAAAAATAAATTGGATATATTTCGTTCAGCATCAGTGTCTTTAGTTATTGTTTTATTACGATTTTAATAAATAAAGCTTAAAATCATTTGCTATATGGTCAATTTTATGAGTAAATAGCGCCACTGGTTTGGAAGTACAGGCCTATTTATGTAGTGCAGTTTAAAGTAGTTCACCATTTAAAGTTATCCTCGATACCTGTCAATGCGAATTCCTTCTAATTACTACCCATAAGTAAGAAAAACGATATCAAACCTCCAACACGCCTTATGGCATTTTAAATAATTAAAAGGAAATCCTATGTCAGCTTCAATGACTGGTACAGTAAAATGGTTTAACGACGAGAAAGGTTTTGGTTTCATCACTCCACAAGATGGCAGCAAAGACGTGTTTGTTCACTTCTCTGCAATCCAAAGCGACAGCTTCAAATCATTAGCTGAAGGCCAAAAAGTTTCTTTCTCTATCGAGAACGGCGCTAAAGGTCCAGCAGCAGCAAACGTTGTTGCTATCTAAGAGCTTATCTTAGATATCTATTTATGCTTTAACTTGTACTTCAAATAGTAAGTACGAATGTTTAAGAGTATACAATAGTTAGAATTTGAAACCTCACTTTGGTGGGGTTTTTTTATGTCTTTATAATTCCTTCCTATCTGTAATCTTTCGAAAAATCCGTATTTAATACAATATTAATTTCGAATTTTTCTCCTCTTGAATTTCTCAGCCTTATCGCCATATTATTTTTAGAGCCATTAGAGTTAACGGCCTGAGAAAGTAAAAAAATATTTTTTTAGGGTTGAAAACTAAAATTCGATACATATTTATACGATAAGTCACGATGTCATCATCATTATTCAATTCATACTGAAGGAGGAGTTATGGCTAGTATTAGACCTTTTTCTTTATTTCCTGTAATTTCAGATAATTTATTATCAAATCGTTTTGACCAGATAGATCGCTTATTTAGTCAATTAACAGGTAGCAAACCTATTTCATCACCAGTTCAAACTTACAATTTGAAGCAGGTTGATGACAGTCATTATGAATTGACCTTAAGTGTTCCTGGATACCAAGAAAGTGATTTAAATGTTTCATTGAAAGGTGGGCGTTTAGTAGTTGAAGGGAAAAAAGAAGAGAAGATCCAAGAAAAGAATGAAAAGTGGATCCATCAAGGTATTTCACAAGGTCAGTTTAGTTTGCAGTTTGACTTAGGTAAAAATGTTAGAATTGAAAAAGCAGATCTATCGAGTGGGCTTTTAAGCATTGGTATTGAGTACGAATTACCAGAAGAAGAGAAACCACAGGTAATAGCGATAGAAAACAAAGATAAAAATAATTAATTTCTGTTATTAAACTTAATTTAGAGCCACATATGCATATTATCGATGCTATGTGGCTCTTTTTATGCGCAAAAGTGATAAAGCCTCTGCTTAAGAGAATGTAAAAAAACTATTCAATTCTTTCTCTAAGTGTTAATTTAGAAGAAATCTCACTTTATTCGGAGTCAAATTATGCTAAATAAATTACTTAATAACAAATATATTGGTTATATAGTAACCTTTGCTGGCATTGTATTATTGGGTGTTCCGCCCGCAGAAACCGAAGATAATGAATCAACTCGCTTGAAGTGACCGCCTACCTTTTAAGATATCGTGCTATCAATGACGGTATTTTCAAACATATAAATATCTACTTATTGAGTAAATAATAACTATTATCATTTGGTAATTTAAAGTAAAATGAATTTATCTATTGATAATGAGCGTTTTTATGAAGACTAACTTCTTTTTTCTTTTTTTTACAATATTTCTTGTGGGCTGCACTGAGCCTATTAGCTATAAACCAAATAGTAAAACGCATGATCCGAAATCTATATTTAGTGATGATAATCCGATGCATAGAACGCATAAGAAAAGTCGGACAGATTCAGAACAAAGAGCTGTGAATGACTCAGTGCATGAACAGCAAAGAGCAATCATGAGAGGGGAGCAAGGTGATCATAGCATTATTAATCGCTACTAATGGTCACCGTTAATTTAGTAGGGGATCCCTCGTGGAAGTCACTAATTTGTTATTTGTACAGGGTTTACCTTATTAGCTAGAATAAACTTGCGGAAATGTTGATACATAATCCGAGTATTGCCATATTGAATATGAACGAAATAATAGATTGTAGCAGTACTGCTCGTCGCATTATGGTTGAGGCAACATCAATATCTGCAGTTTGTGATGCAACGGCGATAGTAAAAGAGAAATACATAAAATCAGAATAATTTGGCGCTATAATCTTATCTGGAAAAAGTAACCAAGGTTTATCTTGTTCAGGGTTATTGTAGTAAAGATGGGCGTAATGCATGGTAAAACCTGCGGGTAAAAGTAACCATGATGAGATCAATGTCGAGGCAGTTAAAATATAAGGAAATATTTTTTCACCTTTTGCCAATTCACTGTGCCCACCTAAGGCAAAAAATAAAGCGAGCAAACTCACGCAGCAGCCCGACATCAAGAAAAATATAACCATTTTTGCGCTTTCATCTTCTATTTTTGTTATTTTCCGAATATCTTTGGATTTACGGCTAATAATCCGTTGAAATAAAAAAATCAAATAGCTCCAAGCAAAGGTATTCCAGCTGATGATCAGGTTTATGATTGTACTTTGATAAGAAAATAAGGCTAAAAAAGTCGCTAATGCAGCGAGTAATGAAACGACAAAACGCGGACGAGAATGAAAGACATGTCGAAAAACATGGGTGATACGAACAGCGTAACGTAACATGCCAAATTCCTATTTGAGAAAGTAAAACTAAATAAAAATCAAATAACAATACTTATGTTCATACTATCCCAAGTGACAATGTTTTGTTATCTCTCTATGAATAAATAGGCTATATGGGTACTAAATGTCAAATTTGGAGTAAGGCGGTAGAATAATAACTAAAAGCCCTTTGCAGATAATCTGAAAGGGCTTTTAAAGATGATTACATAACATACATCAGTCCTATTTGCTTATCTTCAATATCAACGCTGATGAATTCGCTATCAGGAATATCGATAGTCGCGAGTGAAATGAAAAAAGCAACTACGATAATAGTATATACGATGAACATACTAACCTCCCATGTATGGGTGGGTTTTTTAGTACTCGTAAGCTTGCTCGCTCTATTTAATAATAAAATAGTTTTTTAAATTTGGATAGAGTGGGAATGATTTTGATGAAAAATTTATTTCTAGTGTATTTATTTAGATGATGGAACCTATCAATATTTCTTCTTAAATCAAGACTAGGTATAATTGCTCTACCTTAAGGCTTAATTTTGATGTTTTTTGAAGTAAAAAGATGGAATGAGTACTTTTAAGTCAAGATAAGACAATATGATTTTACCAAGTTTGAGATAATTTATGAAAACATCTCTGTTATCACGCTACTCACCGCTAGTTGCCATTATAGGCTGGCTGTTACTTTATTATGTAACAGGTGAAATTTCAGATTTACTCACGCCGGCTGGTTCCGAAATTTCCGTTGTCTGGTTCCCTGCGGGAGTCGCAACGACAGCTTTTTTATGCATGCATAAGCGGCATTGGCTATTATTGTTAATTGGGTTTATTACATTAAATCTTATTCTCGATGGTTTTGAGCGTGAAGATGTGTTTCTATCGCTTCTCTATTCGGCTCTTGCCATGATTTCATGTATAGCAATTGCTTGGATTGTTCGGAGATATGCTCGCAACGGGGACGATCTACAAATAATATTATTGTGGTTTTCAACAACGATAATTGTCAGTTTTGCTGATGCGGCCCTATTTTCGATTTTCATGTATTGGCTGAATAATCTACCAATAAAAGATATTTTCTGGGATGGCGTTGTTGCTGATGTTACGGGTAATATTTTCGCGACAACCGTTATTATGGGGCTGATTAATTCACGTCTTAAAATATCTAAAGTTTCAAAAATAAGCCTAATGTGGGGGGGGATTATTTTTGTCCTGCTGATTATCAGCACGATATTGATATTTAATGACAGCGCGATACAGTTATATCGCACATATTTTAATTATCAACGAAATTTTGCGAATTTATCCTTACTCTGTATCCCTGTTTTATTGGCAGTATTTCTATCTTTGCTATGGGGTAATCGTGGTAGTTCAATTGCATTATTAATTCTTGCGACGATTACGATTTACTATACCCATTCTCAATTGGGGCCTTTTTATCTTCGTGGATTATATCAACATGAGTCTCTCTGGTTGATACAGGGCTATTTGACTGTAATATCGCTATTGATGGTTTTTCTGCGGGTTGTCAGGAAAAGTACTCATCAGATTGATGAACAGCAGGGCGCTTATCAACAACAGCATCTTGTATATCAACTGAATTTGAGTAATGGCGATATTGAATGGGGAAATCAGGAGGATATATTACCAAAAGTAGAAATCACGGGTCTGTCTAATTCAAAACAACTTATGCAATCGGTTCATCCTGATGATTATGAAAAAATGTATCAGCATTGGCATTCTTCACAGAATTACGCATCTCTTCCTACAATGACTTTTCGTTTTATTGATAGTAATGGTGATTGCTGGAATATAGAAGATCGTGGAAGTGTAATTTTTGGTGACAGCGATCCGATAATGGTTGTTGGTAATTGGTTTATTTCAAGTGAAGTTTCTTGGAATTTGAATAAGAACAGGGATAAGTGATGCTACAGATTGCGTTATTACTTTTTGGCGCTGAATTTATCAGAGGTAAAGCTCATTATCTTTGGGGGATAGGTGTCCTTTGGTGTTTGATCGGTATTTCAATTTTTATTGATGGCCTCGATGGCAATGTTTTCTTTCCAATACATTTATTTGGTATTTTATTGTTACTAGAAAGTTTGGTGACATTAAGTGTTGCATCCAGTGGCGTTGGTGCGCAAAAAGCGATACTTTTTTTTAAAGGTGGCCTTTTCTTTTTTTGTGCATTAGTGATTTTAATTAATCAGAAGTACAGCAATGTATTACTCTCTGCGATGTTTGGTTTTGCGTATTTTTTTACGGGTTTATTTGTTGTTGCCTCAGCTTGGATTGTGCGTTTCCCCGGATGGCCGCTAATTATGCTTTGGGGTGGAATTGAGATATTTTTTGCCTTTTTCTTATTTACCCATCACCAAGCCACTATTTCATTTTTCCTTGGGTTTTTAATGATAGCCAGTGGCCTTGGGTGTTTACGCATTGCATTACGTGCACGTTATATACGTCAAGGCACGGCGATATTTGAATTGATGCGGCCTTTACCTCTGTCATTTAAGAAAAAAGGGTCTATCACTCAAAAAAATGATGCTACCTCAGAAGATAATCTCAATAAAAAAACAGAAGAAAAATCTGTTTTAACTGTTCATGTCTGGACACCTGAAGGCTCAGCTAATCAGCGACCAGTAGCACGTCCAATTATTAACCGTTATATTGCAGCGGTTGACTCTGACGGTGTTATATCAACAGGGCATGCGGCATTGGAACTTTATCCTCACCTTTATATTAGCTTATATCCAGCGGACGATATCGATCGATCACCTTCAGAATTTTTTAGGTTGTTAAAAGCTACCGCCGATAATAATGTTCCCGGCCGTTTTTTACCTAGCTACCAAACTGAAGCCGCTGAATGGTGTGAATCGGATAGGCAAATTATTTTCAAAGTTTATAATCAAGCATCGTTGCAGAATTTTTGGGCAATATATCGCCAGCAACCGACGTATAATCTTACATATCAAAATTGTTCAAGTAGTGTCGCTTATGGATTGGAAGCTGCGTTAGATGGTGTCTTATCGATGCAAAAAAGAAGCGGTTTTTTTGAGATGTTAAACGTGCTTTGTATGCCTGAATTGTGGATAGCAGCTCAGGTTCGCCGGCGCGCACTTATGATGGCATGGACTCCAGGGCTCATTATGGATTACTCTCGAGCCTTGAGTGCTATCGTACATCCAGTTCCTGTGCCGTGGTATAAGCGTCTACCATGGCGACGAGCCCGTTAATCCAATATAAAATTTATCACTTTAATCAATAGACGTTACCGAAGGTAACATCGGTAACGTCCTATGCTGTTTTTTAAATAAGTCAAAGAGGTCTTTATGCTGAAAGTATATGCAATTTTAATGGTGTCTATATTAGCTGAAACAGCAGCGACAACCATGATAAAGGCGTCTGATGGTTTTACTCGGTTAATACCAAGTATTATAGTCGTTGTAGGTTATGCGATTTCCTTTTATGGCTTATCGCAAGTAGTTAAAAGCATGAATATAGGCATCGCTTATGCAATATGGGCTGGCGCAGGGATATTCCTTGTTTCAGTACTATCATTTTTTGTTTATAAACAAAAGCTTGATCTGCCTGCACTAATAGGTATGGGTTGCATTGCCATAGGAATTATTATCATCCAGATGTTTTCTAAATCGATTACACATTAAGTTTTGCGCGCTATTCTTTATCGAGGCGTATTTAAAATGAGATGATGAAAAGTGGATAGGAAAAAGCTAGATACAAAAAAACCAACCCTAACAGGTTGGTTTTTCTATAAAAAATTGGTCGGCATGATAGGATTTGAACCTACGACCCTCGCCACCCCATGACGATGCGCTACCAAGCTGCGCTACATGCCGATATAACTCAATTAATAGTACTTAAATTGTGCTTAAAGGCAATAGCTTAGTACTATGATTGATTGATATTTAAGCACTAATTTTCATTAAAACGCTTCAGTTCAGTGAAAATTTTCAGTAATTCAGCTAAGTCAGGTTTTTCACCTTTTTCAACTTCACCTTGGCGGTTATAGATATTGAACTGACCGTTGCTATCCATAAACAGCGTCGCATTATTTTTAGTGATAACCACGTCATCATTATCACCTGTAATAACCCAAGGGTAGATACGATGGCTACTGAATAGATCTTCACCCTGACTGTAATCATCAGTTTGATTACTCACGTGGAGTAATCGCTGCATGATGGTGGTCATAATATCTTGATGACTTGTCAGTTTTTCAATTTGCTGAGCAGGTGTATTTGGCCAGTAAATAAATAGAGGAACCTGCATCTTATCACGATTAAAATGCTTTTTATTGACCCAGTTATCTTCTTGATCACCGTTGTTATTGTAATTTGCGGTAATAATAACAATGGTGTTTTCTAAGTTATTCTCTCGTTTTAGACTACTGATAACTTGATTAATTTGCTCGTTAGTCTGTGAGCTACCCGGTGTGCCCTTAATATTGACGAATGAGAACCAAGGCGTATTATTTTGAATGCTATTAAGCCATGTTTCCCACTGTGAAATTGTTAGCTTGTCGCTATCTGCTGTTTTAGCAGGCAGTGAGTAATCAGATAAAATAGCTTGGCGGAACAGCGGGGAGTTAAAGCCATCTGTTGAAAATAAGCCAAATTGATAGCCTTGGTGCTGGAGAGCCTCAATCAATAAAGAGGGATGGCGGCCATTGAGGATATTGTCCAAGTATGTCGACGAAATACCATAAAACAAGCCGAACAAAGCGGTATCATTACGTAATCCAGCACTATAGTGATTAGTGAATTGTGTACTAATTGCTTTGAAATCATTCAACGCAGTCATTTTATTTTGCTGTGTTTCATTGCCAAGATTATCGACAACTAATAATAATAAATTATAACCTGCACTTTGACTTTGGTAACTGAGTGGTTTTAGGGGATATTGGAGCTTAAGTGCTGTTGGGCTACCTTGCTGGAAGACTCTATTTTGATGCTCAGTTAAATCTAACAAGCCATATCGGTCTAATAACTTACGCGCAGTCATTGGTTGAGACAATGGATAATTGTAACGCTGCATGGTAATAGGGCGATAAAAATTCGCATCCGCCCAAGCATACATTAAGTGAGACATGATAAAGGTGACGATGAAAATCCCTGCGAGCGGTTTACCGAATGTTTGGCGGTTCAGACTGCGTAATTTCTGCCAACTCCATGTGGCAAATAGCATCTCAATAAGGAAAATTATCGGAATACTAATAAACATTAATTGCCATTCACGCGCCATTTCCCCTTTTGTTGGGTTAATGACTAAATCCCAAACTTGTGGGGTGAGGTGAAGGCCAAATTGACTAAAAACTCGAATATCAAAGATTAACAACGTAGCACCCGCGGTAGCAAGTGCAACACAGATCACCCTCAATAGCCGCTGGGACATAACAATAAAGGTCAGTGGGAAAATAATCAGAAGATAAGCGGCAAACACCACAAAGCTGAAGTGACCTAACCAGCTGACAAAAGCATAGACGCGGCCAGTTAATGTATCTGGCCAGTCAAAAATAAACAGGTAGCTGCTACTTAACACGAGGCTAAGCAGTATATTAAATAGTGCAAACCAGTGTCCCCAACCAATCATATTGGAGACTTTGTCACGGTAGCGCTGATGGGTGACCATACTGTTTATTTCATTAGTCAATTAGTGTGATTTATCTTCTTTAACAGAAGAAAGTAAGGCATTTGCAAAAGATTCTGCAATCATTTTACGTTGCTCTGGCGCAACCGAGGTATTAAGCAGATTCGTGACCATATTGCCTAACACCATAAGTGATAGGTCAACAGGGGTATGGTTTTTTTCTAACACGGTAACGAGGTCAGAGAGTAAACCTTCAACTTTTTCATCACTATAGCGAGATGATTGTGGCATAAAATGTGACATCCTAAATTAATGAAAGCTCCATATAATAGCCCATAGTGGGATGTTTTTCTTCTTTCTTCTCAACAAATTTTCGTTTAAGTGATAATAATGTTTATTCAGATTCAATAATTGTGCATTAGTTCAGCATTAGAATAGTAAAAAATAGAAAATGTGAGTTTCTATTGCAGAGGAATAGTATCAATGTTTGAATACGCGCGACAATATTTTTCCCGAAGACAAGGAGCCAACAATGAGTCTGGAAATCTCCCAGATAGCGTTACATCAGTTGATTAAACGAGATGAACAAACACTGGAAGTGATGTTACGTGATTCTTTATTAACGACGAATGATGTTGTGCAAGACATGATGGCTGAATTACATCGTGTATACAGTGCGAAAAATAAAGCCTTTGGTGAGTTTAACGAAGAGAGTGAACTTGCTGATGCATTGAGGCTATTGCGTAAAGGTGATGAGGAATTTTTAGGTTTTAGCCGTGCGATGACGGTGCGCTTAAAAGATGAATTAGCCAAATATCCATTTGCAGAAGGCGGAGTCGTACTGTTTTGCCAATATCGCTACCTCGCCGTTGAATACCTCCTGATTTCTGTTTTAAACAGCTGCGACAGCATGTTTGTCACGGATACCTTAGATTTAGGAACAACCCATTATTTAGATATTCCTCATGCGGATATTGTGGCTCGCATTGATTTAACAGAGTGGGAAACAAATCCTGAATCAAAGCGTTATTTAACTTTCCTAAAAGGACGGGTAGGGCGAAAAGTTTCTGATTTTTTTATGGATTTTTTGGCCGCATCTGAAGGCTTGAATGCTAAAGTCCAAAATAAAGGTTTAGTGCAAGCATTGGACGATTTTTGTGATAACGCGCAGATGGATAAAAACACGCGCCAAGCTTATCGCCAGCAGGTTCATAGTTATTGCACTGAGCAAATGCAATCAGGTGAGGAAATCGAGCTTCAAGGACTTGCGAAAGAGTTACCCGTTGTTGAAGATCAAAGCTTTGATGATTTCGCCCGCCAAAATGACTATCAATTGGAGGAGAGCTTTCCTGCAGATAGAGGAACTCTTAAGCAACTCACGAAATTTTCAGGTAGTGGTGGAGGAATAACGATGAGTTTTGATGCGATGTTGATGGGGGAGCGAATTTTTTGGGATCCCGTGACGGATACGCTGACAATTCGAGGCACTCCACCGAATTTGCGTGACCAGTTGCAGCGTCGTAGTGGGAAATAAGCTAAATAAGTTTTGTCCTAGAAATAAATAACGCCGCAATTGCGGCGTTATTTACTCGGCGTCCCGAAAATACTTAAAGCTCGGCTGTGGGCTTTAATTAAGCGCGCAGGAAGTCAATATGCGTCACTTTCGGCTTAAATGGGTGACGTTGAACTGCCTGAACTTTTACTTTAGTCTCTTTACCATCGATAACCAGAGTCAGAACATCATAGAATCCTGCTTTGCTTTCTTGGTTGATGACTTCATCGTGGTTTAGAGTAACAGAGATAGGCTCTTGGTTGCCACCGTAAACGATAGCTGGAAGCTGGTTATCTCTGCGCAGGCGGCGGCTCGCACCCTTGCCCTGCTCTTTACGTTCAATTGCATTGATAGTTAACATTACTATTTCTCTATAAAAGAAAAAATAAAATCCTGCTACAGGCGACCCAGCAGCAGGTTCGATATTTGGCCCTGAGAACAATTACACCATAATGTGTAAGAGATACTAAGAGGCGGCAGTATTTTAGCGAAAAAACGCTCAGCGGGCAATCATTAAGATCTACCCCCTTAGTTTTTCAATGAGTTAATCTAATCACATCACAGCCTAAAGTTGAATTTAAGACAATAAATATTAATAAAGTTGAGCGGCTAACCGAAAACGACCTTGGTAATCAAAAATTTTTTCACGGATTTCCCAGAAATTATCTTTTTTACGAGAAACAATAAATTGTGGATAGCGAAGTAATGATTGTTGAGAAATAATATCATTTGCATTATTCCACACAAAAGGTACGCCGGGTGCCCGATGATGATGGCGTAAAAAACGGTATTCAAACGCTTTTCTTTGCGCAGGTGTTGCTAACCGAAAGCGTTCAGAAACTGAGGTACCCTCTTCATCATAATAAGTGATTTTAAGCCATTCACCTTTCGTATCAGTGCCCGTGGTGAATTGCATTCCACCACAGCGCAAAATTAAGGCATCTCTGAGTTTTAGCGCCGCTTTTAGCATGTCATCGGGATCAGAAAGAACTTCCTGACATTGATGACATCGACGTGCTGCAATATCATTTTCAGCGCCACAGTGCGGGCATTGTTTAAAACGAAAGCGAAATTCACATTGCTGTTTTTTCCCTTTCTCATCTTCTTCCCAGCCTTGGCAGCGACGGCCGTAATGTTCAACGATTTGTCCGTCAGAGGTGCATTTCCCCCAAAAGGTGTTGGCAAATTGGCATAGGGGACAAAAAATTTGTACGGGAACGCTAGATGAGTTGGGCTTAGTGCTGCCAACTTCAGGACGAAAAAGGTCATGTGGGTTACCGGCATAATCTAAAATTAAACATTGCGTTTTACCCTCAGCGAGACGTAGTCCTCGACCCACAATTTGCTGATATAAGCTGACTGATTCAGTGGGGCGCAATATGGCGATCACATCCACATGAGGTGCATCGAACCCTGTGGTGAGTACGGAGACATTTACAAGAAAGTGTAATTTTTTGTTCTTAAATTGCTTTATGACATCTTGTCGCTCAGCGGCTGGTGTGTCTGCCGTCACAAGCGCAGCGGTATGTTTAGGTAGATAACTGAGGATTTCTTTGGCGTGTTCAACCGTTGCAGCAAAAATCATACAACCTTGTAAAGGTAATGCATAGTCTATAATTTGAGCCACAATTTTAGGCGTAACCCGTTGTTGTTTTTTTAGCGATAAGTTCAGTTCCTGTTCGCTGAAAATACCCGATTTATTGATTGAAACTTGGCTAAAATCATATTGCAAAACAGGCATGTCGAGCCTTTCAGGGGGAACAAGGAACTTATTTTTAATCATATAATGCAACGGGAGTTCATAAATACACTCGCGAAAAAAACAGCGTTCGTCACCTTTGACCATTCCATGATAATGGTATTGATAAATCCAACCGCTGCCTAAGCGGTAAGGTGTGGCTGTCAGGCCTAAAATACGCAATAAGTGATTATGTTTTTGCAAATGATGAATGATTTGTTGATATTGGCTGTCTTCATTCAAACTAATGCGGTGACACTCATCGATGATAACTAAGGAAAAATTATCATCAAAATGATTCAAATTACGAGCAACAGATTGAACACTACCAAAAACAACCTTACTGTTTGATTCTTTACGATTGAGACCCGCAGCAAAAATATCGGCTTCTAAACCATAAGCGAGGTATTTGGCGTGGTTTTGCTCAACGAGTTCTTTTACATGGGCAAGTACCAGTACACGCCCTCGAGCAAGGCGTGCCAGTTCGGCAATAACGAGACTTTTCCCAGCGCCGGTAGGCAAAACAATCACTGCGGGCTCAGGATGCTGGCGAAAATAACGTACAGTTGCATCGACAGCTTCTTGCTGATAAGGACGCAGTACGAAAGGCTTAAGTGATGCAGAAGGCATATTATTCAGTATTTGTTCAAAAAAGTTAGATGATGAATGTTAAATTTTAGTTAAAACAACGGCTCAACCTAAAAGTGCGAGTTAGCTCAGTGAAGCTATCACTTGTATGACGTTATTGATATAATGAAATATGTGATATTAATCACAGCAACCTTTCTTTCCATATTCTGACAGCTAGGCGCTATTGTACGCTTCGCTGGCATTCCATCAAGTTAAGAGAATCTATGCGACTGGATAAATTTTTGTCCCAGCAATTAGGGATAAGCCGGAGTTTAGTAGCCCGTGAGCTACGAGCTGGCAATATAACCGTTGACGATGAAATCGTAAAATCAGGCTCCTTTCAAGTCACGCCAGATAAAGAAGTTGCTTTTGATGGTAACGTCTTAGTTCAAGTCACCGGCCCTCGTTATTTTATGCTGCATAAACCGCAAGGTTATATTTGTTCAACTGACGACCCAACGCACCCGACAATCCTTTTCTTTATTGAAGAGCCTGTGGCACAAAAACTGCATTCAGCAGGGCGCTTAGATATTGATACTACAGGTTTAGTACTATTGACGGACGATGGACAGTGGTCTCACCGTATAACCTCACCAAAGCATCATTGCGTAAAAACCTATCGAGTTCAACTTAGTGAAGATATTACCACCGAGGCGATTGCGCAGCTTGAGCAAGGGGTGATGTTAAATGGTGAAAAAACGGCAACAAAACCGGCTCAAGTTGAAATCATTAGTCCAAAAGAAGTGTTATTGACGATAAGTGAAGGCCGATACCACCAAGTTAAGCGAATGTTTGCAGCCGTCGGAAACCATGTTTGTGGATTGCACCGAGAGCGTGTTGGGGGAATTTGGCTGGATGCAGATCTCGAACCTGGAGAGTATCGTCCACTGACTGAAGAAGAAATCAACAGTATAATTGTGCCACGTTAATCATCAAAAAAATCAGGAGTTTTAAGAGTGCAACAGCAGCGTTCATCTTATCTGGGGCTGATACTAATTTTAGG
Source organism: Providencia heimbachae ATCC 35613 (assembly GCF_001655055.1). GTDB lineage: Bacteria > Pseudomonadota > Gammaproteobacteria > Enterobacterales > Enterobacteriaceae > Providencia > Providencia heimbachae. The sequence goes on from NZ_LXEW01000051.1 coordinate 23,214, forward strand.
ATTATTATCAATGCTAATGCCATTAGCCATTGATATGTACCTACCCGGTTTTCCGATCATGGCTGAATACTTTAATGTAGATGCAGGGCGTATCCAAATGACCCTGAATAGCTACATTTTTGGATTTGCAGTCGGGCAACTTTTTTATGGTCCAATGGCAGATAGTATAGGGCGTAAACCCGTTATTTTAGGCGGCGTTGTTGTTTTTGCAATTGTTTCAGTAGCTTGTGCAGTTACCGAATCTATTGATACCTTTATTTGGTTAAGATTTTTACATGGTTTTGCCGCTGCAGCCGCCGGTGTTGTCATCAATGCTTTGATGCGCGATATGTTTACGCGAGATGAATTTTCTCGCAGCATGTCTTTTGTGGTATTGGTCATGACCATTGCACCGTTACTTGCCCCTATTCTAGGGGGAGAGATGATGCGTTGGTTCTCTTGGCACGCTATCTTTTGGAGCATTGCCATTGCAGCAGTTATTGCGGTCATTCTGGTAAGCTTTTTTATCCGTGAAACCTTACCTGTTGAAAAACGACAAAAATTTCATGTAGGTACCACATTAAGGCAGTTCGTCACTTTATTTAGAGCAAAACAGGTTTTCTTTTATATTCTTGCCAGTTCATTTTCATTTGCGGGTATGTTTTCATTTTTGAATGCAGGGGCATTTGTCTATATTGATTTGAATGGTGTTTCTCCTCAGCATTTTGGTTACTATTTTGGTATCAATATTGTATTTCTATTTATAATGACCACGATTAATGGGCGTTATGTTAGACATTTTGGTGCTGAACGAATGCTTTATTTTGGCATCATTATTCAATTTGTCATGGGAATATGGTTATTGGCGACGACGGCAATGGGGTTAGATTTTTGGACTCTCGTTATTGGCGTAGCGATTTACGTCAGTGGCATTGCGATGATCACATCAAATGCAATGGCGGTTATTCTAGATAATTATCCCCACATAGCGGGTACAGTGTCATCATTAGCAGGGACAATTCGTTTCTCTATCGGGGCATTGGTAGGGACTTTATTATCTTTGATCCCGGCAAAAAATGCTTGGCCAATGGTGGGTTCAATGGTTGCCTGTGTGGCATTATCAATGCTATTTGTATTACTGGCTAAAAAAGCTAAATAATCTGTTTTGATCATATTCAGTTTCATGGACGAAGCTGAAATAAGTTATTTCCTCGCAAAACTCTTCTCTTTGATATTTATTACTCGAACACATTATTCATCTTAAGCATCCATCTCCCCCTACAATCATTCGTAAAAAATGATTAATAAAGTAGCGGTATTAAAAATTATCGTAAAAAATGATCTAAATCAATTATCAATCGATGATTATTTGTTAAATTTATGTGTAAATTACACATTGTAATAGTACCTAAAAAGATGAGTAAAAATCGACTGTAATTCAAAAAATAGGCTATTGTTATAAGTGTAGGTTTAAAAATGTAAAAAATAGTTTTGTGAATTACCTGTCATGTTGAGATTTTTTTTCAAAAGTAATTTAAAATTTAACATATATGTTAATAAAATACTCTTGCAATGATTTATGTCACAAAAATTTAACGACATATTATATTTTTAATGTTATATTTGAGTTCTAAATTTTAACATTAATGTTACTTTTGGTCTGTGATAAAGCTCGGTTTGAACGAGGGGTCGCAGAAGGTTATGTAACTCTACTTAGACCTGATTTGTGTTATTGGGAGAGGGTGAGGCCATTACTTTTGGTTGTGGATCACAAAAGAAAGTGCATTTTTATTTAGTAGAATACTCAGTTGTATAAATAGCGCCATTTGGCTTTTATACCGCAAATGCTCAATGTATTAATAGGATATTTTTGTGGAAAAATTTGGTCTTTCGGTGGTGCACAGGCTACCGCAAAGCTACCGCTGGTTATCAGGTAAAATAGGAAAAGATGTAGAAGTTGTTCCTATGAACGATGTCAATAGCGATAAACTTGTGGGGCTAAAATTACTTAGTCATGACTGTGCAACAGATTGTATTGCGATGCAGCAGTTGTCTGAATCGTTATCAGATATGCAAATTGATAGTGCTATCTTGGAATGGCAGAAAGAGATTTGCTTATTTATTCATGCTAATGATGAATTGCCTGCGATGTGCCGTTTAAAAGCTTCAGGTGTTGCCATTGCTGAATTGGCATCCGGATATTATTGTGCTTAATTCTGAGGATTAGACCTTGGATTTTAAATTAGCTCACTTCGTTTGGGCTTTTGAACTAAAAAGTATTTGATTCGAATATCTGTCCATGCAATTGCATTATAGTGAACGTATCACCTCTATATCGCAAAGTATCATTGAATTTAATCATTAATTTTTCCCAATAAAAAAGCTTCCGGTTTAGAGCCTGGAAGCTTTTTTATTGGGAATACATGGCAAGAATAATGTTATTGGTGATTATGATCCATTAATGATACGACGGCCTGCATAATACCTTTTACTCCAGTAATCATTACTCATTTCAGAGACAATAACACCGCTGCTTGTTGATGCATGGACAAATTTGTTGTCACCAATATAAATACCAACGTGCTTCATGGTTCGACCTGTTTTAAATAAAACAAGGTCACCCGCTTTCAAATTATTTCTTTTAATGCTTTTACCCGAAGATTGTTGTTCTGAAGTGGTACGTGGTAACTGCACACCAAATTGCTCGAAAAACGTGCGCTGAACAAAACTTGAACAATCAATGCCATTTTTCGTTGTACCACCAAGACGGTAACTTACACCTTTCCAGTTGGCATATTGATTCATTATTTTAGATTTGGTATCGACACTTTGAACTAGTTCTTCAAATTCATCTTGGGAAGCTTTTGCGAGAGAATCATTAGACGCTGTATTAAGCATGCGAGCATCTGATTTTGCTGAATATTGAGGATTCTTTGTCGCCTTTGGATTGGTACATGCTGATAGTGTAACGGCAATTGCAATCGCCGGAACAATGCGCCAAGCATAGCGCTTAAATTTTTCAGTGGTTAACATTATTGTATATATCCCTTGCCATTCAATCTTCTTATTGCTGTGTAAATAGACACAATAAATTTAAACTAATCCCTGTGAAAAACGCATTTTAGAACGACAACAGTGTATTTTTCGCAGAAAGTGTTTACTCAAAATGCCTAAAGTCATTATCTGAATTAGCTTGCATTCTTGGTGCTCTAACCACCTTATTGATTATAGGACAATAACCAAAACTCGCTAAAACAATCACTCCTTGAGTTTGGTATAACAACGACGTTTAAACCAAACATTAAGAGCATACATAAACAAAGCTGAAATGGCGAGTTATTCGGGGTGGAATTTACAAAACATTAGATTGGAAATGCTATCAGTCACTAATTGAAACATTAATCATTAATAATAGCGTGTTTTCGCTGCTTGCGTGGTGATTTATACAAGAAAAAAGAAGATCAAGTTCACATTTGTTGGCTTGTTTTTCATGTTTATTTGAATAACTAACAAGAGCAGAAATTCAATTGTAAAGAAGTTTAAATTTAAATTCAAACAAACTCAATTAATGGCCTTAATTAAGCCTGTATTTTGGTCATGTTTTTAATTAAAGATAATCTTATAATATTTTAAGTTTGAAGTTTATCGATTAAAATCAATAATGGCTGTGTTAATGTACAGTGGTCAGCCTTTGTTGGCGATCAGAGTTTGATATGATATTCCCGATAAATACGTTTCTCAAAATCAGAAAATCGACGAGCAAGAGTTGCTCGTGCGATGGTGGTTGAATAATAATCAAGAGGAATTAAATTTGACGAACCTAAGTTATCGATGATGAAAAATTGTCCTGATGGCTTATATCCTAATTGGTAAACAATATTATAGGATTTTAATGCCATCGTCGTAATTGCTTCTTTAAATACGCTAGCTTTGAAATTTTGATAGGCAAGTCTAATATTTTTTTTATGTTTTAAAAACGATTTATCATTTTTTAAATAAAAATCGAGTGTGTGGGAAACATTTCCAGTTTTGTCTTTTATTAATTGGAAAATATAACCTGTTCCCAAGTTTGTAGTTTGGGTACCATAATATTTTGATACCGTAGTGGCAATAAAATGGTTCTTATACATCCGCTGATAATAACGTACTTCACGTAAAGTTTCTTTTTCATCTCTATCAGCATGATGAACCTTTATACATAGGTCATCATGCTCAGGGTGTTGGTAGCATGTACGCTGCCTACCCGATGCAATGATATTTTCAGGGCGTAATTTAACCTGCTTTGAGAATAATTTTTTCATATCAAATAACACTTATTTAAAATCGGCAGTAGAAAGTTAGAATATTAAGGTTCCATATTGAAAAACACTAAAATACAGACTTATTTTAATATAAATCATTAGATTAAAGTTGCAGAATGTGTGGTTAAGCTTAAAAGTGTGATCAAGTCGACTAATATAATTTCAAATATTAGGTTCTGATAAAAATAAAAAACTACGACTAGAAGTGAAATATATATTCACCCTCTCAAATTAATATGTCGCTAATGTTCTTGAGAACAAAAATAAATAATTAGGTGTAAATAAATCACCGAAAGTGACGATAACTTAAGTTTGAGAGGAGGGAATAATATGGCTAGCTTAGTAAAAAAAATTATCGAGACCGCATTTGTACTTGTAGCGCTAACATTGAATTTTTCGGCATTCGCATCAGAGAATAGTGACATTAAGCATGCGTCTTCAGGTGTTATTCGATTTACGGGGGCAATTGTTGCACCGCCTTGTATTGTTCAGTCCTTAGGGCAAAATATTGAAACCAAATGCTGGCATGACAATGGAAAAGAAAAAAGGATTTCAGTTAATATTAAAAAATTAAATGGAAAAGAAATTGCGTTGCCTAACAGTAAAGGTACACAAAAATTTAATTGGATTAATAAAGATAATACATTAGGTATTTATACCATTATGTATGATTGATTTTTAGTGTAGCAGGGGTTACAAGCCAGTTAGCGGGGAGGGCATATGCGGTTGAATAATAGATTATGCCTATGGGCGTTTTCCCCCCTAGGCATAACAAGGATTAGTCGCAGCGACTCATATAACGACGTTCAGGGATATGAATACGTATTTTTTCACCGCTGGTGAGGTATTCCGGTACCAGTACAGTTAAACCCGTTGCCATGGTTGCCGGCTTATTTCGAGCGCTTGCAGATGCACCTTTGATGCCTGGAGCGGTTTCGATAATCACCATATCAACGGTTTGGGGTAATTCTAAAGCGAGAACTTGTCCTTCAATGGTCAACACTTGCATTCCCGGTAAGCCTTCTTCAGGAATAAACAGTAATTCTTCTTCAATATCTGCTTTCTTAAAAATATAAGGCGTATAGTCTTCATTATCCATGAATACATATTCATCACCATCTATATAAGAAAAGCTAACAGCTCGTCGAGTTAACGAAATCGTTTCTAAAATATCATCACCTTTGAAGCGCTCTTCTACTTTTTGGCCCGTTTTGATATCTGTAAAGCGCATCTTGTACAAAGTGCTTGCACCACGAGCACTTGGTGCTTGAATATCAATATCTTTAACTAGCAGTAATTTACCGTTGTAGTTAATCGCTAAACCACGTTTGATTTCGTTGGCCTTGGCCATAAATAACCTTCTTCGTTATTGTCAAAAAGAGTTCGACAAAATTACTCGCAGATAAGCGAATAGGCAAGATGTTGATATCAATTTTAAGTGAAAAAAATCCCTAGTCAGTGCTAGGGATGATATTTCAGTCAGAATTTTATTAGAAAACGGGTAAAACACCGATTAAAGATAAAATATGAGCTACCGCATTGATAACACCAAATAGGATGACAAAAATAATAATAAAGGTGCCCCCGGGTGCTTTATAGCTGTTATTTGGAAAACGTTTACGACTTTCTTTTGCCATTAAAGCGGGAACAATAACCGCCCAAATTGTTGCGGCGAGTCCGGCAAAACCAATGGCGTAAATGAAGCCATTAGGGAAAATTAAGGCTAAGACGGTTGGCGGCAAAAATGTGATTAATACAGACTTTAAGCGTCCTGGTTTGTTATCATTAAATTTAAAAAAATCAGCGATAAAGTCAAATAAGCCTAGGGAAACACCCAAAAATGAGCTTGCTAATGCCATATATGAAAACAGATTTAGGAATTGAGATACCAAGCTATTTTGCGTAGAGATATTCATCTGTTTGAGTAAGGCATCAATATTATTGCCATTTTCTCTGATTTCAATGAATGCCGAACGAGGGATATTTCCTTGTATCGCATACTGCCATAAAATATAGATAGTTACCGTGATAACCGCACCATATATAAGGCTGAGAACAACACTGCGGCTATCCTTGTTATAATACTTAACTAAGCCCGGAACATTGCCATGATAGCCAAATGAGGTTAATAAATAAGGCAATGCAGCAAGTGCATAAGGTAGATATTGTGTATCACCCTGATCAATTTGATTAAATAAAATTGAAGGTGAAGCGGTTGTGACCATGCCACCGATGGACATAATAAAGGTAATCACCATCCCACCAATTAAGATAGTACTTAATCTATCGACTGCGCGGGTTGAAATCCAAACAAAAAAAGCAACAATTAGGGCGAATACAAGCCCAGCTACCGCTTGTGGAATTTGCACATATTCTGACAAGTTGCCTGTAATAATTGAGCTACCCGCCGAGATATAAGCATAAGTCAAAATATAGAGAACAAAAGTAATGGATAGGCTATTGATTGCATTCCAGTTAGAACCAAGCAAATCTTTAACCATGGTATGGAAGCTTGCACCTGCTGGGTAATTCATATTGGCTTCTAAAATCATTAGCCCAGATAGCAGCATACAAATAAACGTATAGATAAGAAGGGCAACGGAGCCTGAAAACCATACGCCAGAAGTCACCATTGGGATAGAAAACATACCAGCACCCACTGCAGTACCGGCAATAATCATTGAACCGCCTAATATTGAAGGGCGTTTTTGTTGTGTTGTAGCATCAACTGCCATGGTGACTCCTAAATTAATGTTTCAATGTACTAGCTTGATGATACGTGGCGAATGTATTGATGTAAATATAAAAAGCACAATAAAAATAGGAAAAAATGAATAATTAGAACGAGATGTGCAATAAATGAACAAGTAGTTAAAAAATAAATCTATTTGCTCATTTTAGAACCAGATTAGGCAGTATGATGATAAAAGCGCTGGTTTAGCCAAAGATAAATGGCATTACGGCTCGCTTCAAAGTGAGGTTCAGGCAAGGCATCGGGAGAAATCCATATTAAAGCTTCACACTTATCTTCTTCCATGATTTTAGGACTGACTTCACCATCGTATTGCACATGCATACAGATAGAAACCGTATGCTTCCCCTCTTGTCGAAAAGTTTGTAAGTTATTACTGATCCCAAATACCGTTGGCTTATCGATATCAATCCCAATCTCTTCTTTTATTTCCCGTATTGCACAGGTTTCAAACGATTCGCCTGGGTCAACATGGCCACCAAAAATTGACCAATATGGCGCATGTCGACTACTGCGCTTACCGACCAAAATTTGGCCTTGTTTGTTGGTGATAATGACACCGACACCAACAACGACGTTAGCAGAATTGGACATTATTTCTCCTTGTTATGGCGTTTTTAAGCATCAGAATATTGCCACGTTATCGCCAAAATTCAATCAGGAAAAAATACAAATTTCACTGAAAACAATATGCTTTAATGTTATAACTATGCATTGAACATCTTATGAAATGACAATAATGATAAGGGAGATTAGTGGTTATGACTCGCCGGGTTGCTACAATTACATTAAATCCTGCCTATGATCTTGTTGGACTTTGTCCCGCCATCGAAGTCGGTGAAGTCAACCTTGTTAAGACTGCTAGCCTCAATGCTGGGGGCAAAGGCATTAACGTGGCTAAAGTGCTGCGTGATCTTGGTGTTGATATCACCGTTAGTGGCTTCATGGGAAAAGATAATCAAGAAGAGTTTCAACATTTTTTTAGCGAAAATGGGATGGCAAACCGATTTAGTATGGTTCCCGGTCGTACTCGCATCAACGTTAAGTTGACGGAAAAAAATGGTGACTCAACTGACTTCAATTTCTCAGGTTTTGACGTAAGCCAAGAAGACTGGAACCGTTTTTCAACAGAGTCGCTTAATTGGCTTGGTCAATTTGATATGGTGGTAGTCAGCGGCAGTCTACCAGACGGCATTATTCCAGAGGAGTTTACGCGCTGGATGATCCGCTTACGTCAATTATGCCCTTGTATTATTTTTGATAGTAGCCGTGAAGCGCTTAAAGCGGGCCTTAAAGCATCACCATGGTTGGTTAAACCCAATCGTCACGAGCTAGAAAGTTGGGTAGGTAGGAAATTGCCTGACTTAAAAGACGTTATCTCAGCGGCACATGAACTGAGAGAAAAAGGTATCTCTCACGTGGTCATTTCGCTTGGGGAAGAGGGGGCGTTGTGGGTCAATGCTTCGGGGTCTTGGCTAGCGAAACCGCCACATTGTGAAGTCATTAGCACTGTAGGTGCTGGAGATTCAATGGTGGCAGGGCTTGCTTACGGTTTACTCAATGGTGAGTCGAGCGAACATACATTGCGTATGGCGACAGCCATCTCTGCATTATCTGTTTCACAACCTGATGTCGGGCTTAAAAATCGTAGCAAATTAGCGGATATGATGGCGAAGATTGAAATGAAATCGCTGTAATACACTGTTTGGTATAAAAAGGCGACGTAAGTCGCCTTTTTAATTTAATC
>NZ_LXEW01000052.1 GCF_001655055.1 Providencia heimbachae ATCC 35613
AATCTGTTTGTTGAGATTTCAGCCATGCGATTTCTTGAGGCCAAATATCGGGATTGACTGTTTCTAAAATAAGCGGGATCCCATCAAAACGAGGGTCTTTCATAATATAGCTAAAGGGTGCATAACCAATATTACCTTCACCTAGGCTATGATGGCGGTCTACGCGGCTCGCAAATTCACTTTTTGCATCATTAAGATGCATGCCTTTGAGAAATTCAAAACCGACTATTTCCGAAAATTGTTTGAACGTGTTTTCGCAGGTTTCTTCTGTTCGTAGGTCATATCCCGCTGCAAATGCATGGCAAGTATCGATACAGACTCCAACACGACTTTGGTCTTTTACCCCTTCGATAATTTTGGCTAAATGGACAAAATCAAAGCCTAAATTAGTTCCTTGACCCGCGGTATTTTCAATAACCGCAATAACCCCTTCAGTTTCATCTAACGCGATATTGATGGATTCGGCAATACGTGCTAAGCAGTCATCAATGTCGATTTTTTTTAAATGACTTCCCGGATGGAAATTTAATAAATCGATGCCGAGTTGTTCGCAACGTTGCATTTCATCAATAAAAGCCACCCGAGATTTTTCTAATGCTTCCGTTTCAGGGTGACCTAAATTAATTAAGTAACTGTCATGAGGCAAAATTTGATGCTTGCCATAGCCATATTGGACACAGTTTTGCTTAAATTTTTTAATCACTTCTTCTGAAAGTGGGGCGGCTTTCCATTGACGCTGATTTTTGGTGAATAATGCAAAGGCCGTTGCATTAATTTCATGGGCGCGAATAACGGCTTGGTCAACGCCACCAGCGGCACTGACATGTGCTCCAACATATTTCATTATTGACTCCTTTTTTGTGGAGTATGACATTAATAAAGCAATAAATGAAATCAACAAAAAAGCCGCTTAGAAAAGCGGCTAAGAAGGGAAGTGTAAGCTTAAAAAATAGATTGAATAATAATGTTGATAAGTAAACCACCAACGATCAACCAAATAAATAAAATTAATGCCATTAATAGCGGTTTGATCCCCGCTTGACGTATTGCACTCACATGCGTTGTGAGACCAAGGGCAACCATTGCCATCGCCAATAAAATAGTATCTAGCGTAATGATTTGCTGAACTAATTCTTGTGGTAATAAATTAAATGAATTAAATGCAGCAACCAGAATAAAAATCACCGCAAACCATGGGATGGTTATTTTACTTTTTTGTGCTTGTGAACCGCTATTTTTAGCCGCTTTACGACTCAAAAAAGCGGACAGAATAATTAAGAAAGGAGCCAACATCATTACGCGAAGCATTTTAGCAATAACGGATGCGTTTTCAGCTTCTGGCCCAATGGTATGACCTGCGGCAACAACTTGAGCAACCTCATGTACCGTTGAGCCAATATAAATACCAAATGTTTCTTGGGTCATTGGGAACCAACCAAAGTGCATATTTAGTTGGTATAACCATGGGTAGACAAAGATACAGATTGTTCCAAATATCACTACGGTGGATACCGCGACAGCGACTTTACTGGCTGAAGCTTTAAGGACAGGCTCCGTCGCCATGACTGCAGCAGCACCGCAAATACTACTACCCGCACCAATTAAAAGGGTTGTTTCATCGTCTAATCCAAATACTTTTTTCCCTAACCAATAAGCCAGTAGAAAAGTCGAGGTTAGGGTTAGGGCATCAATCAATAATCCAGTTGCACCGACATCCGTGATTTGCTGAAAAGTAAGACGAAACCCATATAAAATGATACCGGCACGTAAAAAATAGTGTTTAGCAAATTTAATACCGGTATCACAGGACTGGCTAGCGACAGGATAGACCGTATTACCCACTAAAATACCTAATAAAATGGCTAGGGTTAATGCGCCAAGGCCAACATCCATAAACCAAGGCAGTTCTCCAAGGTAGATAGCAATTGCGGTTAATATACCCGCTAAAATTATACCCGGTACCAATTTTAATATTGGGGATAAGTTATGTTTTGTGGCTGACATAGTGTTTGTTTTATCCATGATAGTACTCTTCATTACAGCTTAGATGAATTTGGAATAAGCATATAACATAATGAGTAATAATTTAAATTGATTGTTTGCGTATAATCTATCTAAAAAACAGGTTAATAAGTTTCTACTGGTATATTGCTAATAAATCATTAATATTAACAATATTATTACAAATACTATAAGTCATGCTGGGGCTACTTTTATGCGAATAACACTTAGGCAACTTGAGGTTTTTACAGAAGTATTAAAAAGTGGCTCCACGACACAAGCATCACAACTACTCGCGCTTTCTCAATCAGCAGTCAGTGCCTCGTTAACGGATTTAGAGGGACAGTTGGGTGTTCAATTATTTGACAGAGTGGGTAAACGACTCGTTACCAATGAGCATGGTAGGCTTTTATACCCGAAAGCATTGGCTTTACTTGAGCAAGGTTTCGAAGTCGAACAACTTTTTAAGAAAGAGATGGGGGCAGTGCGTCTCGCCGCGAGTACCACGATAGGTAATTATATGTTACCTGAAATTTTGGCGGGCTATCGTAATGACCATCCCGATATTCCTCTTGAGCTCTTTATTGGAAACACCGAAGAAGTTATCAAAGCGGTTATGGAGTTTCGAGCCGATGTCGGTTTAATTGAAGGGGTGTGTCATAGCCCTGAATTAATCTCAAAACCGTGGCTAAAAGATGAATTAGTGATCTTTGCTGCACCAAGTAATCCTTTGGCAGAGAAAAATGTTTCATTAAAAGACTTGAGAGATGCGCCTTGGATTTTACGTGAAAGAGGATCAGGGACGCGAGATGTTTTAGATCAACTATTATTTGCACATCTTCCGGGTTTCCTCATTTTAATGGAATTAGGTAATTCAGAAGCGATTAAACATGCAGTCCGTTTTGGAATGGGAATTAGTTGCCTATCAAGACGCGTTATTGCCGAGCAACTCGATAATGGCTCGCTAGTTGAATTAAAAGTTAGTGAGCTTCAACTAGAAAGAACACTTTATTTGATTTATCACCGACAAAAGCATCTTTCAAATGCAATTACGAATTTGTTGGCCTATTGCAACTGATATCCGTCATATACTCATATCCGTCATACTTCGGGCTGTGGCGTTGTTGCCCACACTGCGCTACCCAAATCACATACTTTATGTATGCTCATCGGGATAGCTTCGTTTGGCGCCTAGCCACAACTCGAATTATTTAGAATATGTTTGAGGTGTAATTTATTCTGCCTAAAGCTCAATAGAATTTAAGTGGTAATGTGAAGCGTGAAGGCGATAACGTGTTTTACTTATAATAGTTGGTGGATTATGAAGGTATCTTATAACAGCAAAGAGTTGCTTAGTTCTAGCAGGATGTTTTGCTAGAATTCCGGCGATATTGGCTGGATAATAAAATACAGGGTACAGATGTCAGAACAACAATCCAATACTAGCACTCACGAGCGTCCTCAAAGACTACGCCGTGAATTAAAAGCCCGCCACCTTGCAATGATTGCTATCGGCGGCTCTATCGGGACAGGCCTATTCGTTGCATCAGGTGCAACGGTAGCGCAAGCAGGTCCCGGTGGTGCACTACTTTCTTATGCGATTATAGGCTTAATGGTCTACTTCTTAATGACCAGTTTGGGTGAACTTGCGGCGTATATGCCAGTGTCAGGTTCATTTGCTACCTATGGCGCTAAATACGTTGATGAAGGCTTCGGTTTTGCACTGGGTTGGAACTATTGGTACAACTGGGCAGTCACGATTGCCGTTGACCTCGTTGCGGCGCAACTCGTCATGACCTACTGGTTTCCGGATACACCAGGCTGGATTTGGAGCGCCATCTTCCTTGTTATCATCTTCTTACTTAACTTTATTTCAGTTAAAGGTTTTGGTGAGGCTGAATATTGGTTCTCCTTAATTAAAGTTGTCACTGTCGTGGTATTTATTGGCGTTGGTGTCCTAATGATCTTTGGCATCATGAATGGTGCGCCAAATGCAGGATGGCATAATTGGGAAATTGGTGACGCACCATTCGCCGGTGGTTTTGCCTCGATGATTGGGGTGGCAATGATTGTAGGATTCTCATTCCAAGGTACTGAGTTAATTGGTATTGCTGCGGGTGAATCACAAGATCCTGCTAAAAATATCCCAAAAGCAGTACGTAAAGTATTCTGGCGTATTCTTTTATTTTATATCTTTGCAATCTTAATCATTAGCTTGATTATTCCTTACACTGATCCCAGCCTACTGCGTAACGATGTCAAAGATATTAGTGTAAGTCCATTTACGCTAGTTTTTGAAAATGCAGGTCTATTATCTGCGGCCGCAGTGATGAACGCGGTTATCCTGACAGCGGTATTATCTGCGGGTAATTCCGGAATGTACGCATCAACACGCATGTTGTATACCCTTGCTCGTGAAGGTAAAGCGCCGCGTATTTTTGCACGATTATCGAAAGGCGGCGTACCGCGCTATGCGTTGGTCGCAACCACGGTGATTGCGGGGCTATGCTTCTTAAGTTCTATGTTTGGCAACCAAACGGTCTATTTATGGTTACTGAACACCTCGGGAATGACAGGTTTTATTGCTTGGTTAGGGATCGCGATTAGCCATTATCGTTTCCGTAAAGGTTATATGGCTCAAGGTAGAGATCTTAATGACTTGCCCTATCGCTCTGGTTTCTTCCCAATCGGCCCAATCTTTGCTTTTGTTTTATGTTTAATCATTACGCTTGGGCAAAACTATCAAGCATTCTTAGAAGATAAGATTGATTGGGTTGGGGTAACCGCAACCTATATCGGGATCCCTTTATTCTTAGCCATTTGGTTTGGTTATAAAATAGTTAGAAAAACTTCGATTATCCGATACAAAGAAATGGATTTTCCTTCTTACTCTGAGAGTCTGAATAAATAAAGGCTTTAATCGCTAAGTTTTATCAGAATTGAAAATTAATCGAATAATAATGAAAAACAGCGCTTTGCAATAAGGCGCTGTTTTTTTATGCAGAAAATAACCAAAAAAACCTCAATCTCCCTCCAAACATATGAATTTTGATGTGGCTCACATAATTACATTCCCTCAAGCCATTATTAAACCAATAATCGTATTGATAAGTATTCTTATTTGCTTTATTGTTATCGAATGTAAATGAGAGTCAGTTACCCATAGAAAATAGCATCTTTTTAATTGAATGGTTTTTTACCATGACTTTCTTTTGGGTATTTAACTACTTGAATAATAAAAATAATAGTTTTACTCGGCTCTTAGCGCCGAATGTCGAGCATAAATCAATTCATACATATAGAACAAAAAATCGTTTGGAGAGTTGGGAATGGTTGTTTTTAATAAAAGAAAAATCGCAGTTAGCATTATCGCCGCTATCGCTGCCGTACCTGCATTTGCTGATGACAGCAAAGATAAAATTTATGTAACAACGGCTTCGGGTTATCAGCAAAAAATTGAAGATGCGCCTGCTTCTATTTCGGTGGTGACGCGTGAACAACTTGAAACGAAAGCGTATCGTGATGTAACCGATGCATTGAAAGATGTCCCCGGCGTATTAGTCACTGGTGGAGGGAGTAGCTCAGATATCAGCATTCGTGGTATGGATGCGAAATACACCATGATCTTAATTGATGGTAAGCGTGTTGATACTCGCAGTACTCGACCAAACAGTGATGGCTCAGGTATCGAACAAGGATGGTTGCCACCATTACCCGCCATTGAACGTATTGAAGTGGTTCGTGGGCCAATGTCGTCATTATACGGCTCAGATGCAATGGGTGGCGTAATTAATATCATTACTCGCCGTGTGCAGCAAGAGTGGACAACGAGTTTACGTGCAGATACCACGATTACTGAGCGCAGAAACTCAGGCAATACAGGACAGGGCAGTTTCTATACATCAGGTCCACTAATTGATGGTTTGCTGGGTGTTAAATTACAAGGTCAGTATTCACACCGTGGTGAAGATAAAATTATTGATGGCTTTAACCGTCAAATTACAGCGAGTGGCGGTGGGACATTATCTTGGACACCTGATGAGAAAAATACTTTCGATTTAGATTTTAAAAAAGACAATCAGCATCGTGATTCACGTGAAGGGTATACTTCTGAACCCGCTGATGGTAGCGGCTTTAGTAAATATGATTTAACGCACACTGCATTGACACATACAGGTATTTATGACGTTGCTTCAACTGATACATATATTCAATATGATGAATCCAAAAATCCTGGGCGTAAGATGAAAGCGGAGGATTTAGTCTTCCGCAATCAAAGTGTTTTTCTATTAGGTGATCATAGTTTAAGTATTGGTGGGCAGTATCGTAAAGAAAAATTAGAAGCAGGTGATAATAAATTTGCATTAAGCAAGTTGGATCGTTATAGCTGGGCACTATTTGCGGAAGATGAGTGGTTAATGACAAGTGATTTTGCATTAACTGGCGGTTTGCGTATGGATAAAGATGAAAACTACGGTACTCATTGGACACCTCGTTTATACGGTGTTTGGCATGCAGATGAACAATGGACGATTAAAGGTGGAGTATCCACAGGATATAAAGCACCTGATTTACGCCAATCCTCAGCTGAATGGGGGCAATCAACCGGTGGCCGCGCGGGTAATGCCGTTATTTATGGTAATCCAGATCTAAAACCAGAAAAGAGTATTACTGAAGAAATTGGTGTAATTTGGAATAATCAAGACAATATAACTGCAGGAATAACTATTTATAACACTGATTTTAAAGATAAGATCACAGAAGTTAGACGTTGCGACAATAGTAATCCAAATATAAGAGACTGTACTGTACCTATAGATGGCGAAGGTGATAAGCCAAATAAACCATACAACTTTATTAGTGAGCGCGCTAATGTCGATAAAGCGAGTATGAGAGGTGTTGAGCTAACATTTAATTGGGGTATTTTAGACAATTTAGATTTTGCGGCTAACTATACCTATACCGATACAGAACAGAAAAGTGGTGTGAATAAAGGAAAGCCATTAAATAAACAGCCTAAACATATGGCAAATACGACATTAACTTGGGATACAACGGAGGATTTACAAACATGGACGCGTATGAATTTCCGTGGCAAAACTTCTGATTTCCAAGGACGTGGCGAAAAAATGAATAATGGTACGCCATCTTATGCATTATTTGATTTAGGTGCAAGTTATCGCTTAAATAAAAATGCTAACTTAATTGGTGGTGTTTACAACGTTCTCGACCGCCGTATTGATTCAGGAAATTACGGTGCAGAATTAGAAGGCCGTCGCTACAATATCGGTGTTAACTACAACTTTTAATTAAATCGATTGATTATTGTTGATATAAACCCTTTGGCTTAAATCCCAAAGGGTTTTTTATTGATTGAGTAAAAATATAAACAATTAAATTTTAGCAGGGAAAAAGAGAGAAAAAGTCAGGTTATTAGCACTAAGTGCAAAATCGTAAAAACGATCAAAACTTCTCATCAAAATGAGGGCAATTTAGTGACAATTTGACTTGCTATTTCCAGACTTGACGTGCAAAATGCGCGGACTAAAAAATGACTGATGCTCAATAAAAAATAGCATCGGTTTTTTTGCTTTTAGGGTGGTTTCATTCTTGTGGGGCCGGAAAATCGTCCGGATAGATAAATTTAATATTTACGTGTAGCTAAAATTTAATGCTACCGATTTGAGGAATGCTTTTATGGGTTACTTTTTCGCATTCGCGGCTGGGCCAACTGGTCGACGCTGCCGTATCGACGACTACGGGGCAATTACTGCTTTCGCTCGCTTACCATTTCACCTTTCTTCGTTTTTTTCTGCCTATAGGCAGATGCAAAGTCTTCCCAGTAACGGTCGGTTGAGTCGAATTAGTCAGACTCAGTCGATAGTTATGGGGAGGCTTAGACATGCCGAATAATTCAATTCCTTTATCCATCGGTCATAACCAAACTGGCGCGAATAACCGTGTGCAACTTGCTAAAACGCTGACGTTAATGCAAGTCGTGATGATTGGTATCGCCTATATCCAGCCAATGACCATATTTGATACCTTCGGAATGGTATCGGATAAAACCGGTGGACATGTCCCAACTTCATACATTATTGCACTGGCTGCGATACTGTTTACCGCACTGAGCTACGGCAAATTGGTGAAACGCTTCCCATCGGCTGGCTCTGCATATACTTATGCCCAAAAATCGATGAGCCCACATATTGGCTTCTTGGTGGGTTGGACATCACTGTTGTCCTATATTTTTATGCCGATGATCAATATCTTATTGGCGAAAATTTATTTACAAGACATCTTCCCAACAGTAGAACCTGCGATATTTGTCGTGGGGCTGGTCATTTTAATGACTGCGGCGAATCTACGAGGGATCAACGTCATTGCTAACCTAAGTACGGTTATCGCGATTATCCAAGTTGGGGTAATGGTGGTTTTTACAGGGCTAGTTATTCATGGCGTATCAAGTGGAGAAGGCTCAGGCGAAGTCTGGTCGTTTAATCCATTTGCGAATGAAAAAACAGAAGTGATCCCGCTGATTGCTGGCGCCACCATCCTCTGTTTTTCATTCTTAGGTTTTGATGGTTTAAGCTCATTGTCAGAAGAAACACCTAATGCAGGTAAGGTTATCCCACGTGCGATTTTCTTAACCGCATTAATTGGTGGCGTAATTTTTATTACAGTATCTTTCTTCTTACAACAATATTTCCCAGATGTTTCGCGTTTCAAGAATATTAATGAAACTCAGCCTGACATTATGAGATTTGTTGCGGGTGCTTTCTTCCAGTCCATTATTCTTGTTTTCTCATGCGTGACAGTACTGGCATCTGGCATGGCAGCGCATGCAGGAAGCGCCCGTTTAATGTATGTAATGGGTCGTGATGGCGTGTTCCCAGAGAAAGTATTTGGTTACGTGAGTCCAAAATGGCGCACACCTGCGTATAACGTCTTATTAGTCGGCGTGCTGGCGCTTGGCGCTATCTGGTTCGAGATGGATTTTGCTACAGCGTTAATTAACTTCGGTGCATTGATTGCCTTCACCTTCGTGAATATATCCGTGATTAGCCAGTTTTTTATCCGTGAAAGACGTACACAAGGGTTTAAAAACATCTTCAACTATTTGATTTTACCTGTAATAGGGACACTCACGGTGTGCGTGTTATGGCTCAATATTGAAGAAGACTCCATGGTATACGGGCTGATTTGGACGGCGGTAGGACTGGTTTATATGGCTATTCTGACGCGTATGTTTAGACGGCCTATGCCACAAATGAGCGATGTCTAACTCGAATAAAGTCAAAATTATGATTTATAAGATAGCGTCTTCGGGCGCTATTTTTTTATCTATTAAGAATTAGTTAAGATAAAACGTGTAGCCTATTAACATCATAATATTATGTGATATTGTTGTTACAACAAATAATGCACAACTCATAATAAACTTGAATTCGATTAAGAAGGCACACAAATGAATGATGTAAAAAAACCTGAGAACCAACGACTATTACTCACACTCAGGAACATCGTCGGCAAAAAAAACATCCTAACAGAACCGCATAAAACAGAACGTTACCGCAAAGGATTTCGTTCAGGTGTTGGCGATGCAATTGCGGTGGTTTTTCCAACCACATTACTAGAGCAATGGTATGTATTTAAGGCCTGCGTTGAAGCCGATAAAATTGTCTTGATGCAAGCGGCTAATACCGGTCTAACGGAAGGCTCAACGCCGAGCGGTTATGACTATGATCGCGATATTGTGATTATCAGTACGCTCAGATTAAACCAAATACAAGTCTTACCGGAATTAAACCAAGTGGTTGCAATGCCGGGTAGTACCTTGTATGACCTAGAAAAAATTCTAAAACCACTCGGACGTGAACCGCATTCATTGATTGGCTCATCTTGCATCGGCGCATCGGTCGTTGGTGGGATTTGCAATAGCTCCGGTGGGTCATTAGTGCGTCGTGGGCCTGCTTATACTGAGCTTGCACTCTATGGGCGAGTCAATGATGATGGCAAAGTTGAGTTAATTAACCATCTTGGCATTAACCTTGGTGATACCCCTGAAGAAATACTAACCAACTTAGAGAACCGAGGCTATAGCAGCGAAGATGTTGAAGTGAGTGAAAAACTGGCTTCTGACCATGAGTATGCTGAGCGTGTTAGAGATGTGGATGCTGATTCACCTTCACGTTTTAATGCGGATGAGCGCCGTTTATTTGAAGCCGCAGGTTGTGCGGGTAAATTAGCGGTTTTCGCGGTGCGATTAGATACCTTCCCGGCAGATAAGACAACACAAGTATTTTACATCGGTTCAAATAACCCGGATGTGTTGGAAGATATCCGTCGTCATATTTTAAGTGAATTTAAAAACTTACCGGTTGCTGGCGAATATATGCATCGTGGTTGTTTCGATATTGCTGAAATTTACGGGAAAGACACATTCTTGATGATTGATAAGTTTGGCACCGATAAAATGCCAATGTTTTTTACCATCAAAGGGCGTATGGACGCAATTTTAAATAAGATCCCATTCTTACCATCCAATATCGTTGACCGCTCAATGCAATTACTCAGTAAATTATGGCCTTCTCACTTACCGCCACGAATGAAGCAATTTCGTGATCGCTATGAACACCACTTAATGCTGAAAATGGCTGGTGACGGTATTGATGAAGCTAAAGTTTGGTTAAAATCTTTCTTTGCGAGTGCAGATGGTGGTTATTTTGAATGTACACCAGAAGAGGGTGCTAAAGCATTTTTACATCGCTTTGCGGCGGCGGGTTCTGCGGTACGTTACCATGCGGTACACAATAAAGATGTTGAAGATGTATTGCCTTTGGATATTGCCCTTCGTCGTAATGACCGAAACTGGTTTGAAAAGTTACCCCCTGAAATTGAAGATTTACTCGTGCATAAGCTCTACTGTGGTCATTTTATGTGTCATGTTATGCACCAAGACTATGTCTTGAAAAAAGGGGTAGACCCTAAAGAGCTAAAAGAAAAAATGCTCGCATTACTTGATGAACGTGGTGCTCAGTATCCTGCAGAGCATAATGTTGGGCACCTATATAAGGCGCAACCTCAATTAAAATCATTTTATAAAGAAGCCGATCCAACCAATACCATGAACCCGGGATTAGGCAAGACAACAAAACGGAAAAATTGGGAAGGGGATTGTGGTTGCAGTAATCATTCGGGAGAGCATTAATTATTTAGTTAATGATTTTTGAATGAAGAGAGTAAAAAGATGGACAGGCCTTCTGCCCATCTTTTTTCATTTTTAACTGGCGAGTTCTGTCGCGTAATTAACTAAGGCTTTTAATTGTTGGCAACGTTTTTCATCGTGTTGATGTTCCGCCAATAAATATTGAATTTCTTGCATATATTCTGTTAGGCGAGCTTCACTAAAGTAATTTCGACGGTGTTGCAGCCAACGCTGCTGCTCTTCGTACGATAAAATCGTTGGAAAATTACGTGCTTTATAGCGAAAAAATAGCTCTTTCATGCGCTTATCTTCAAAGCTTAAATCTAAAGCAGGTAAATTCTGCGGGGATGTTTCGCGAATAATATCCATCGTTGAACGGTCTGAAGTACTAAAGAAACCGCTGTAGATTTGTGCATCCACATCATCAGAATTTTCATATTCAGGCGCAACACTGAATAATTCAATTAATTTATTGCGAATTTCTGGGGTTTTACGCAGGATTTCTAAATTCTGCATGCAGAGGTCGCGATCTAGCCCTGTTCGTTGAGCATCACTATCACGCAGTGTTTTTTCTGGCGCTAAAATTGGACATTTATTGATATGGACAAGTTTTACAGGGACTGGCAATTCATCACCAAGTTCAGATTTTGGCGTGTAAAGGCGGGTGCGTAATTGTTGTGCATCTAACTCAATTAACGGAGACATATCAGCAGATAGATCGCACATAATAACGGCATTCCGATTGTCAGGGTGCCATGCGAGTGGGGCGACTAAACTGACATAAGAACGCAATGCACCAAACATACCTGAAACGTGGACAAGGGGAGTCATATCAACAATATCAATTAATTGACTAATTTTATTTTTATTTCTCAGCTGGTAAAAATAATCAAACATACGGGGTTGAGCTGCTTTGAGTAATTTTGCCATATTGATTGTTGCTAATACATCAGACATTGCATCATGGGCATTTTCATGGGCAACGCCGTTGGCTTTAGTTAAATGTTCTAGGCGCATACTCGGTAGACCATCGTCATTTTCAGGCCAAGTAATCCCTTCAGGGCGCAAAGCAAAACAAGCACGTAATGCATCGAGTAAATCCCAACGTGAGTTTCCTTGCTGCCAGCTATATGCGTAGGGGTCATAAAAATTGCGATAAAAAATATTACGGGTGACTTCATCATCAAAACGAATATTGTTATAACCCATAATACAAGTGTTCGGGACAGTGAATGCTTTATGAATACGTTTTGCAAACTCAGCTTCATTAACCCCTTGAGCAAGGGCTATTTGCGGTGTAATACCTGTTATCATCACCGCTTCAGGTTGCGGAAGATAGTCATCTGAAGGAGCACAATAGAAAACTTCAGGCTCATCGATGATATTAAAATCAAGGTCAGTCCGCACGCCTGCGAACTGGGCTGGCCTGTCAAGCGCGGGGCGTTTGCCGAAAGTCTCATAGTCATGAATAAAAAATGAGGGTTGTTTTTTATTGTCTTGCAACGTTATTCACCGTTTAATTTATGTTTTATCGCGAGAGAAGTGGATATTTTTGACAGCATATTCACTGTGTTACTTATCAATAATACCTTATCCGTAAGGAAAGCTAAACCTGACAAAATGAAGCTTGAGATGATTAAAAATTGAGATGTTAGCTATTTCTATTGTTAGAATGGATATAAATCTATTTTATAGGATGGTGGATATGATGATAATTATGATAACCGCTCAGATAACGAATTAGGTGATCTGCATCTCAAATAGAATTTGTTAACGTTAACATTTGTGAGTAACATCACAAGTATAAGTCAAATTTCTAGTTTAATAACCATGTTAACCTTAACATTTCATCATTATGAATACGCCAGCGGATGAAATATGAATAGTGAATCAAAAAAATATTATGCATCACTAAGTGCATTGCTGTTTTTTTTCTTTTTCACGTGGTCATCAACATTTTCAGTAGTTGCAATATGGCTACGTAAATATGTCGGCCTAGAGGGAACGGATACAGGGATTATTTTTTCTTTTATTTCTATTGTTGCCCTGTGTGCACAACCGGTTTATGGATTTTTACAAGACAAGTTAGGTCTGCGTAAGAATCTTTTACTCTATATTGCCATTTTACTGATTTGTTCTGGCCCTTTTTTTATGGTGTTCGGTAGCTTATTAAAATGGAATGTGGTGATTGGTAGCTTTATTGGCGGACTATTTATTGGGATGACATTCCATGCAGGAATTGGCGTTCTTGAGTCTTATACCGAAAGAGTCAGTCGTCTGCGCGATTTCGAGTATGGCAAAGCAAGAATGTGGGGCTCTTTAGGTTGGGCTGCCGCGACTTTTTTTGCTGGCCGTAATATAAATATTAACCCTAATTATAATTTTATTATGGCAACGATATCCGGTGTCATATTTTTAATTATCTTACTGCGACTAAAAACAGCTAAAACAGATGCTTATAATAGTCTTGAGCATGGTAATCCGTCAGGAATTACCATCTCAGATGCTTTGCAATTATTCTCATTACCGCGGTTTTGGGCTCTCATTTTATTTGTTCTCGGGGTTTGTATTTATAGTGTGTATGATCAGCAGTTTATGGTCTATTTTGCTCACCAGTTTACAGATGAAGCAATGGGCAATGAGATGTATGGTTATCTCAATTCATTGCAAGTATTCCTAGAAGCGGGTGGCATGTTTTTAGCGCCATTTATTGTTAATAAAATTGGGGCTAAAAATGGCTTACTTTTCGCCAGCAGTGTAATGGCAATCCGCATTATTGGTTCGGGATTAGTCGAAGGTCCAATCTTGATATCGGCAATGAAGTTATTGCATGCTGTCGAGTTACCAATACTGTTGATCGCTATTTTTAAATATAACAGTCGACATTTTGATAAGCGTTTATCATCAACATTATATTTAGTCGGTTTTAGTTGTATCACATCCGTTGTTGCGAGTATTTTATCGCCATTGGCTGGTTGGGGTTATGATAAAATTGGTTTTGCAAATACTTACTTAATTATGGGCTCGTTTGTGGTACTAACCACCTTTTTATCTGTGTTCTGTTTGCGTAGCGATAAAATAGAGAGTCTTGAAAACAGTCAAAATAATACAGATAATCTGATCACTAAAGCTTAACGAGAAGGTTCTAAGTTCAGTTTATTTACTACCAACAAGCCGATAAGTTAAAGTATGAAGTGTATAAATCAATAAATATACGAAACTGACTTGTAACATGATGCAGTTAGAAGGTATTGTGTTAATAGTTAATTTGTTTTGAATATTTAATAGAGGGTTTTAATCATGGACAACGCTAGCAAGCCGTCTTTCCAAAATGTCCTGGAATTTGTGCGTATGTTTCGCCGTAAAAACAAGATCCGCCGTGAAATTACGGATAATGAAAAGAAAATTCGTGATAACCAAAAGCGCGTTTTATTACTTGATAACCTGAGTGAATACATTAAGCCGGGTATGTCAATTGATGATATTCAGGCGATCATTGCAAATATGCGTAGTGACTATGATGACCGCGTTGATGATTACATTATTAAAAATGCGGAACTCTCTAAAGAGCGTCGTGATATCTCTAAAAAATTAAAAGAGATGGGCGAATTACCACGTATTGACGTTAAGTAATCTTTTAGAGATTAAACATTTTAAGCCGAGCTTGTCTCGGCTTTTTTGTTTCTGCTCTACCATCAAATAATAATCGTTTTGACCTGCTTGATTAAGGCGTTTGCTAACCTTTCCATATCCACTGCATCAATAAAACCCATCGTGACCGCCGCTGCAACGAGATCACCTTGCTGATTAAAAACAGGGCACGAAATGGACTGTGCTCCGGGTATTCCTTCTGTTGGCGTATAACGAATGGCATAACCCTGATTAATGATAGTATCAAGTTCTTGAGATGAAAAAGGGTGTTGTGTTAATTGCTTGTCAAAAGCGCAATAGATAAGTCCAGCGGCACTTTTTTCTAAAGGAAGAGGGGTGTTAGGTAAAAAATCGATATCTACATTTTTAAAACTACGGTTATATTTTACCAAAGATATTGTTTTTCCAAGCCTTGACGCAACACCCGTAGAGACATTTTGCTCATCACGAAAATTAATTAAGCTATTATTAATAACTTCAATATAAGATTTTTCAGGTTCAACAAAGCTGGATAAAAGTAGGATATTACGACCAAGCCCATAGCGGCTAGTTTGTGTATCTTGGTAGAGCATTTGTGTCCGGCAAAGAGAGACAAGATATTTATGCAAGCGGCTTTTTGATATTTCACAGCCTTTAGAGATATCCGCAGCGCGAGCAATCCCACCATTTTGAGCAATAAAATTCAGAATATTAATTGCAATATCAACAGAATTAACACCTTGCAGTGTAGACATAAATAAACCTCACATTAACAATGGTAATAATTTTACCACGAGTTACCTATTGCAGCTAACAACTGCCAAAACACTGCTGCTTAACCCTAAAGGAGTAGTGCAATTATACCCACTAATAGCGTGTTGCTTTGATATGCCTCAGGTTAACTATTTATGAATGGAGTATATGTATAGTGAACTTTTAAAGGCAATGTCGAGGTTTACTATAATGAAAATAACAAATGAGTTCCGCTTAAGGCGTCGAACTTTACTGAAAGGGCTTGGTGTTGTTGGGTTAGCAACAATTGCACCATGCTCTTTTGCCCAAGTGAATAATAATCAGCCGCTTCCAAGAGTGAGATTAAAGCTATCAGACTACAAAACATTTCGTTCAACCTGTGCAATGGAATGTTTGCATTGCAACCTCACGGCTTATACCTATCAAGGTAAATTAATGAAGATACAAGCCACAGAGGGTTTCAATGTTAAATGTTGTCTTAGAGGGATGAGTCGAACAAAATGGGTTTATCATGATCAACGGATCACCACGCCATTATTACGAGTCGGGGAAAAAGGTGACGCTAACTTTAAACCTATTAGTTGGGATGAAGCACTCGACTTAATCGAACAAAATATCAGAGAAACCATCACTAAATATGGTAACGAAGGGCTTTTTATTTCAACTCATGCTGGCAATATGGATTCAATCAAAAATGATATGGGTAAAGCCTTTTTTGATTATCTAGGTGGGTCGACAAAACAAGCCGGTTCATTGTGTTGCTCAGCAGTAACCGCTGCGATGATCCCCATGGTTGGGTTACGTTATGCCGACACGAGGGATACGATAGCCGATAGCCGCTATATCCTGTGTTGGGGAAACAACCCCGCCGTCACGATGCAAGCCTACTTTAAAAATTATAATCAAGCGCGTAAAAATGGCGCTCGACTTGTTGTTATCGACCCGCGGTTTAATGAGACAGCCGCAAAAGCAGATGAATGGATCCCTATCATTCCCGGTACAGATACCGCATTAGCATTAGGAATGATTAAAATTATTATTGAAGAAAACTATATTGATGAAGATTTTTTAAGGGCGCATACAGGAGCGGTTTATTTAGTTGATCAAAACCAGCAACAAATTAGACAAAATGAGGATGATAAAGAGAGTTATCTGGTATTCGATACGCTAACACAGAAACTAGTTCGTCATGATTCCACGGGGGTTAAAGCTGCACTTTTTCAACATGAATTGCCCCCAGAACTTGGTTATACAACGGTATTTGAACAAATCTATCGTCAAGCGAAGGCGTGGGATGTTAACCGTGTGAGTCAGGAAACGGATATCCCGGTTGAAACTATTGTTCGCTTAGCCCGTGATTACGCTTCAATTACGCCATCGATGATCGTGCAAAATATGTCTGGCGCACAGCGCACTGAGCACGGTACCTACGTTGCTGCAAGTCAATTTTATCTCGCCTTATTAACCGGAAATATAGGTAAACGCGGAGCGGGAATATGCGATGCAGGTGGGGCAAAGCAAATGGCTAAATTTAGCCCAATCGTACCTCCAGCGCCAAATGCAAAAAATATAACCCCGATTCCGGTTTCAAAAGTGGGTGACTATATTGTCAATGATAAGCCGCATCCGATTAATTTTTGGTGGATCATGACGATGGGGGTTATGACCCAGTTACCAAACACTAATAAAGTCCGTGAGGCTTTGAAGAAAGTCCCATTTGTGGTTGTTGCCGATAACCTAATGAGTTCAACCGCGTTATATGCAGATTTAGTCCTTCCTGTGACCACTATCTTTGAAGATACCAGCTTAATGGCAGGGGTACGCAGCCAGTACGTGCAATTAATGGAAAAAGCGGTTGAACCGGTGGGTGAAGCTAAGCCTGATTATTGGATTTTTGCCCGTCTTGCTGAGCGTTTCGGTTTTGGTGAGGTATTTAATCAACCAATTGAACATTATATTGATGCTTGTTTAGAAGGTTCTGGTATTACCCGCCAGATGTTAGAAAAAGGCCCAGTAAGGCCAGTTGAGGGGGATTGGATCCCATTTAAAGATGGCATATTTAGAACCCCAACTAAAAAAGCACACTTCTTTATTGAGGAATGGCAAAAGAAAAACTTTTCCCCAGTTGTTGCTTATTATCAAGTGACTGAATCGATAAAAGGCTCGCCTGAACTGGCGCAGAAATATCCATTAATGGCAGTACAGCGCAAGCTAGCACGCAGTATTCACTCCAGCCATGGTATGAATGAGTGGATACTCGAAGTGCAGCGTAACCAGCCGAATGTACTTATTCATCCTGAAGATGCTAAACAACGAGGCATCAATGATGGTGAATGGGCAATTGCATTTAATGATCGTGGTGAACATCGTGCAATAGCCGTTGTCACTACGCACATAAAGAAAGGGGTTGTCTCTTTAGATAATGGCTGGTGGGAGCAACAAGGTGGTAGCAGTAGTCATGTCACTAATGACCAAGTCGAGCATCTAGGGACAGGCCATTGCTGTAATAGCACCTTGGTTGATGTGAGAAGGGAGGTATAAGCCATGGTTAAGCAATATGGATTTTTAATCAACACCAAAGATTGTTACGGATGCCGTACTTGTTCAATGGCTTGTAAATCGGAAAATGTTACTCCACCGGGAGTGCTGTGGCGTAGAGTCCGCGAATTTAACCATGATTCACCCAATACACAGGCTTTTATTACGATGTCTTGTAATCATTGTGATGACCCTCAATGCTTAAAAGTTTGTCCTGCAGATACTTACACAAAACGTGCCGACGGTATTGTGGTACAAGATCATGAAAAATGTATTGGTTGCCAAATGTGTATTATGGCATGTCCTTATCATGCTCCTGTTTTTGACCCAGCAGAAGGGAAAACCAGTAAGTGCAATATGTGTGCAGAGCGTTTAGATGAAGAATTATTACCCCGCTGTGTTGAATCTTGCCCAACGGGAGCGATTGAATTCGGTGAAATATCCGAATTACGCAAAAAACACACGACCAATTGGGAAGTGCTTGAAAAAAGATACAAGATGCCCGATCACACGATTAGTAACCCTAACATTGTTATTATTGGGATGGAGGACTAACCATGGATATTAAACATATGGAACTCCCATTAGTATTCTTCACAGTAATGAGCCAATGGGGGATCGGTGCTATCTTGGCTCTGACAATTTATCAATTTAGTGCCACTAAAGATCACCTTTTATCCGGTAAGTCACTGCGAAATGCAGTTGTTATCATTTGGCTGATTGAAGTTATCGGTTCTTCTATGTCGATGGGGCATTTAGGTGTTCCCCTAGAGGCATACCGTTCCGTTCTTGGTCTAAGCCATTCATGGCTAAGCAGAGAAGCAGTGACGTTTATTTTATTAAATGGTATCACGACATTATGGGCGCTAGCCTGTTGGTTACAACCAACGGCGAATGTACGTAATCAATTCTTAGGCAGCATAAGTGCGATTGGTGGTCTTGCAGCGATATTAGTCACAGCGCAAGTGTATTATCAAATGCTTGCTCATCCACTTTGGCATTCACCTGCAACACAAATTGCGTTTATCGGCAGTGCAATTGTGCTTGGGTTTAGTTTTGTTGCATTATTTGTCACAGGACAAAAAAAACCATTACCAAAGGCGATAAAAATCGGTGTGTTAATCGGCGTTGCATTGGTACTCGTTGCTCAAATTATTCGCACACAAATACCGGGAAGCCAAGTAGGTAGCTATCTACTGTGGTGGCAAGTGGTCATGAGTATGATACTGCCTAGTATGATCGCCAATAGATCCACTACGAAAACAGCGCCGAATAAAATATTGTTAATATTGATGATAGTGCTGATATTTAGTGGTGAATTAGCCGCCAGGGCATTGTTTTATGGAGGGGTTATGGTACAGGCTCCCTGGTTCTAACAATCCTCGTCATATTTCGCGTTGTCTCTGCGTTGGCATCGCACACTCGCCCGAGTCACATACTCGTGTATGCTCCTCGGGTCTCACTTAGCTTGCCGCCTTGTTACAACACGAACTATTTAGAGGATTGCCTTTAGGTATTTCGTGTTGTCCCAGCGTTGGCGTTGCACTCTCGCCCGAGTCACATACTCGTGTATGCTCCTCGGGTCTCACTTAGCGTGCCGCCTTGTTACAACGCGAACGTTTTAGAGGATCACCTCGTCATACTTCGCGTTGCCCCAGCATTGGCGTCGCACACTCGCCCGAGTCACATACTCGTGTATGCTCCTCGGGTCTCATTTAGCGTGCCGACTTGTTACAACACGAACGTTTTAGAGGATTGCCTTTAGGTATTTCGTGTTGCCCCAGCATTGGCGTCGGGCACCCGCCCGAGTTGCATATTTGAGTCTGTTCCTCGGGTCTCACTTAGCTTGCCGCCTTGTTACAACACGAACGTTTTAGAGGATCACCTCGTCATATTTCGTGTTGCCCCAGCATTGGCGTCGCACACTCGCCCGAGTTACATATTTGAGTCTGTTCCTCGGGTCTCATTTAGCTTGCCGCCTTGTTACAACACGAACTATTTAGAGGATTGCCTTTAGGTATTTCGTGTTGTCCCTGCATTGGCGTTGCACACTCGGCCGAGTCACATACTTGTATCTGCTCCTCGTGTCTCATTTAGCTTGCCGCCTTGTTACAACACGAACTCTTTAGTTAGTCCTTTATAATAATTTATAGAGGGAATGCATTACCCATCAACATAAGCTTAGATTCTGCTTTGCTGAACTCTTTGATTAAAGGGATAAGTCGTTGAAAATGCTCGGTGGCACAATGAATGTCTAAAGCTTCACGGTTTGGCCATTCTTCGACAAAAATAAAATGGCTTGGATCATTGTGATCAAGGTATAAATCGTAACTGATACACAAAGGTTCACGTTTTGTTGCTTCAATTAATTCACGATATAAGGGGAGTACACTTTCAATTGCATCTTCGCGAATAAAATTCTCTGCAATAACTTTTAACATAGCTCTTTCCTTTTATAATCCAAAATACTGTATATACATACATATAAACATACGGCTAGCATTAGCACAATAGTCTTAAGTTAAATTTATGATGATAATTTTTAATTGTAAATCTAAATATGAGGTTATTTTGAGATATAGCAGGTAATAAAAAAGCCTCAGTAGTTTCCTACCAAGGCTTCCTTGTTTCTAGTGTGGAAGACTAGAAACTTGCTGGTTTTGCCATTTCAGACGTCGCAACATTAGATGCAACATGACCACCGGCACCACCTTTACCTTCAAAAGTAGAGGCTTCACGTTGATACTCTTTAATCTCAAACGTTGATGCTACAGCATCAGGCGCAGGCGCTTTCGTCATTGGAGAATAAGCATAATGCTTGTGTAAACTAACCGTTTCGCGGGTAGTGACTACCGGAGCGGGTACTTCAACTACTGGCGCAATTACTTGAGTTTCTTCGATTGTTGGCTCAATAGCGGTTTCAATCACAGTATCGATACTTTCAGCTTGTGCTGGCAATTCGATTACCTGTTCTTCAGCCGTTTCTTGAATACTTTCAACTTCTTCATTCGCAACAGTAGCAGGTTCAATATGCGTCTCAGTAGCCAATTCTTCTGTTGAAGTAGAGGCTTCAATAGAAGGTGATAGCACTTCAGCAACCGCTTCAGTTTTTTCGATTACAGGCTCAACAATTTGAGTTGCAACATCTTGTTCAACTGGCGTAGTTACTGACTCTTCAACCGCAATAATTTCCATTTCCGGAGCAATAACAGCAATTTGTGACACCGTCACTTCAGCGGATTGATTTGCAATCGCACCTTGCTGTTCAAGCATTTCTTCATTCGTAATAATTGGGTAGCTCTCTTGCTGAGGCTGAACAATTGGGTAACGAATAAAGACTTTACCGGATGCGAGTTCAGGTGAAGCAACCGCTGCAACTAATGGCATTGGTGATTTATTCAAATGACGTTCATCGCGGAAACGACGGCGGCGTTGACCGCTAACACGTAAATGACGTGGTGAACGACGTGAGCGACGAGGAATGATCGTGTCTTGCTTTTCATCATCAGTCTCTTGGTCGTTAACATCTTGCAAGTCTTCGTCATTAATATTAGTCACTGAATAATCTTGGTTTGTGACTTTATTCTGCACAGCAACAACTGGCGCTGGTAATGCAGCAATAGGACTTGTTGTTACCGATACTGATTCAGTCACGATTGCGACTGGTTCAACAGCGGCGACAACTTGGTCGTTATCCGTGATACGAATTTTTTGAGTCAGTTGGCGGCGTTGACGGCGAGGAGCGGCAGGGCGTTGCTCTTCTTCATCTTTAACCGCAGGTGCTTCAACATTATTCTGAGTTTCTTGCTGTGTCTTAACCGTTTGTTGCTGGCGCTTTTCATCTTGACGGCGGCGGCGCTCAGTACGTTGCTGGTCACGACGCTGCTGTTGGTTCTCATTATTGCTAGTCTCTGCAACGGGCTCATCTTGTTGGCTGGTACTTCTATTGTTTCTGCCTTTATTCCGATTTGTTGCATCGTCAGACGGAGCATTACGATTATTGCGGTTATCTCTATTATCACGATTGTCGCGATTGTCTTTATTTTCACGATTGTCGTTATTGTCATCGCGGTCACGGCGGTTATTATTGCGACGATTGTTATTACGACGATCATTATTACGGCGACGATCATTATTATAGTTTGGACGGCTCTTAGGCGCTGGCTGTTCAACGACTTTTTCTTCTTCGCCAAATAGGCCCTTAAAGAAGGCTGCAATTTTGCTAAATAGACCAGGTGTAGCGGGTTTATCAGACTTAGCGATAACCGGTGCTTTAGCGGGAATTTCTTTAGGTTGAATTGCAGGGGCTTCGACAGGCTCTTGCAATGCAAAAGCAGAGATAGCCGGTTGTTCAGGTGCTTTACGCTCAGATGTTGGTTCTTCGATTTGATTCAGGGTTTCAGCTTCGTGGTATTGAGCTAAGTTATAGCTCAGGGTACTGACTTCTTCACCTTTACGAATACGGAGCACATGGAAGTGAGGCGTTTGCATCTGGTCATTTGGGACGATAATCACGCGAACATTACGTTGACGCTGTTCAATCTCGGTAACGGCGTTACGTTTTTCGTTCAGTAAGTAAGATGCGATTTGAACAGGAACAATCGCATGAACTTCATGAGTGTTTTCTTTTAATGCTTCTTCTTCAATTAAGCGAAGGACAGAAAGAGACAGTGACTCATTGTCACGGATAGTGCCTGTACCAGTACAACGCGGACACACGTGATGGCTTGATTCACCTAACGATGGGCTCAAACGTTGACGGGACATCTCTAGCAGGCCAAAACGAGAAATACGGGCGATTTGAATTCGCGCACGGTCTTGGCGCACCGCTTCACGTAAACGGTTTTCAACTTCACGTTGATGCCTAACTGGCGTCATATCGATAAAGTCGATAACAATTAAACCACCAAGGTCACGAAGACGTAATTGGCGTGCAATTTCATCAGCCGCTTCAAGGTTAGTACTAAATGCGGTTTCTTCGATATCACCACCACGAGTCGATCGTGAGGAGTTAATATCGATAGCGGTTAAAGCTTCAGTAGTATCGATAACCAGCGCGCCACCGGAAGGCAAACGCACTTCACGTTGGAACGCAGATTCGATTTGTGATTCGATTTGATAGTGGCTAAACAGCGGTACATCGCCGCTATAGTGTTTGATTTTGCTTGCAAAATCACCACGGCCAATTGCTTCAATATGGTTACGTGCCATTTCAACAACTTTAGGGTTGTCGATAAGTATCTCACCAATATCAGGGCGCAGATAATCACGGAATGCGCGCACGATAACGTTACTTTCCTGATGAATAAGGAAAGGTGCAGGGCGATTTTCAGCAGCCTTTTGAATAGCATCCCAGTGACGTAGGCGATAAAGTAAATCTTGCTGCAGGGATTCTGCTGATTTACCAACGCCGGCAGTACGAACAATTAACCCCATACCTTCTGGGATTTCTAAACAAGACAATGCTTCTTTAAGTTCGGTACGGTCTTCACCTTCGATACGACGAGAAATCCCGCCTGCACGTGGGTTGTTTGGCATCAGGACAAGATAACTACCGGCTAAACTAATAAAGGTTGTTAACGCTGCACCTTTATTACCACGTTCTTCTTTATCAACTTGAACAATAACTTCTTGGCCTTCCTTTAGAACATCTTTGATGTTAGGACGACCTTGAGAGTGATAGTTGCTAGGGAAGTATTCACGAGAGATTTCTTTGATCGGAAGGAAACCATGTCTTTCAGCACCATAGTCTACGAAAGCAGCTTCAAGACTCGGTTCGATACGTGTAATTTTACCTTTGTAAATATTTGCCTTTTTTTGCTCATGACCTGGGCTTTCAATATCCAAATCATAAAGACGTTGCCCGTCAACAAGGGCAACACGCAGCTCTTCCTGTTGAGTTGCGTTGATTAACATTCTTTTCATGTTGTTACTTACTCATTATTTTTTACTTTTAAATAAAGAGCAGCGAAAAAAAGAGCTACTGTAAACCGATGGCCTCATGATTTTTACAAAACCGCCTGCCTCCCGGCAGTCGTTCGTATAGAGACGCGCAATATTCGGTGAACCTGATTTTTAGATTAAAAATTCAGCGTTCTTAATCAGGATGCCGTAAATGTTTATACAAACGGAAGTTCCTAACCCAATAAGCTAAAATTCGTTGCTCGCTAATTTATTTGATGTTGTTAAATGTCTTACGCCATTGCAGCATCGTTACGCCATCAAATAACAAATTCTATACCCTTAGTCCTTCAAGCTACCTAGGTGTTATCTTTGTCTAACTCCCGAACTACATATTCATCTATGCCCATTGGGGCAGTTCTACGCGATGCCTACATGTAACCCGACCTATTAGGGGTATCATTACATAAAACGACTACATAAAAGCCAATTCTTGTTTTTAAGCATCTTGGCCACTACATATTATTCCATTGTCATGTACATTATAGCAAGTTGCGACGTAACTTATATGGAAATTTTATTTAGAAATAGGATTATTCAGGCAGAAAATAACCAATTTGAAAAAAAAGATAAAAAAAATTGCGGAGTCGGTATGATAGAGATAGCGAATAAGTGCATATTTTAATCAATTAGAGTTAACGCAATCCTTAATGAAAACACAAAACCAAGTACAATTTATTGATATTAGCGATGACGAAGCTGGCCAACGCATCGATAACTTTTTGTTAGCAAAGCTTAAAGGTGTCCCTAAGAGCCTGATTTATCGCATCATTCGTAAGGGTGAAGTCCGAGTAAATAAAGGGCGTATTAAGCCTGAATATAAGCTTTTGGCGGGCGATCAGGTCAGAGTTCCTCCTGTTAGAGTCGCAGAACGTGATACAGCACCCGTTTCAGCAAAATTAGATAAAGTTGCTGCGCTAGCCGATTGCATTTTGTATGAAGATGAATCGATATTGGTGATAAATAAACCATCAGGTACTGCTGTACACGGTGGTAGTGGTTTAAGCTTTGGTGTGATTGAAGGGCTGCGAGCTTTACGTCCTGAAGCGCGTTTTCTTGAACTAGTGCATCGTTTAGATAGAGATACCTCAGGTATTTTGCTGGTGGCAAAAAAACGTTCAGCATTGAGATCGTTACATGAGCAACTGCGCCTTAAGCAAATGCAAAAAGACTATTTAGCATTAGTGCGTGGAAATTGGCAGTCACACATGAAAGTCGTTCAAGCACCGCTACTGAAAAACATTTTACAAAGTGGCGAGCGTATTGTGCGGGTTAACAGTGAAGGGAAAGCCTCTGAAACGCGATTTAAAGTTGAAGAGCGTTTCGATAATGCCACATTGGTAAAAGCAAGTCCTGTAACGGGTAGAACCCACCAGATCCGTGTTCATACCTTGCATGCCGGCCATCCTATTGCTTTTGATGATCGTTATGGTGATAAGCAATTTGACAGCCAATTAGCAGGCACGGGGCTAAAACGTTTATTTCTTCACGCCAGTTCATTGAAGTTTACTCACCCTAAAACCGGTGAAGAGATGTGTATCCAAGCACCATTGAATGCAGAATTAAATCAATGTCTGAAAGTGATGCGTTCGCGTAAAACAAACGCATAATCCTCTACTGGCAGGTTCAACCTGCCAGTGATATTTAATTTAGTCTACGAGTGGGTTCACTCCATGCTGTCGTAACATATTGAGCAATAATATAATCGGTAACCCGATCAACGTATTTGGGTCCCGCCCATCCAATCGCTCAAATAAAGCGATACCAAGTCCTTCAGATTTAAAACTTCCTGCACATTGATAGGGTTCTTCTTTATGAAGGTAATGGGTGATTTCTACATCACTTAGTTGTCTAAAATACACATCAAATAACTCGCACTGAACATTGAATTGGCCTGTTTCAGTATCTAGCAAGCATAAGCCGGTATAAAAAGTCACCTTGTTACCGGAAGCCGCTTTAAGTTGTTTGAATGCATTATCAAATGAATGGGGTTTGCCCACAATTTTTTCATTAATCACGCAGACTTGGTCAGAACCAATGATTAAATGTTGTGGGTACTGCAATGCCAAAGCATTCGCTTTACCTTGAGAGAGTCGAGTGACTAAAGCTTGTGCGGATTCATTCAGTATAGGGGATTCATCAATATTGGGCGCAGCCGCTAAAAAAGGTAATCCTAATTTTTTTAACAGGGCTTGCCGATACTCAGAAGTTGATGCCAAAATAATCGATTTCATGATTTTTCTCAAAACTCATAGCCAAAAGGGATAACTCATTTTAAACTATATACCGCAAAACCTGCGATTTTTGGTGAAAAGGCGAGTTTACCCCGCCTTTTTCTTTGACTATATCTCATTAGAAAGTTAATATGCGCGCCTTATGCAAAAGGTAAAATTACCCCTGACTATTGATGCAAAGCGTACTGCTCAGAAAAACCTCGATTATGTCGGGACTTATACCCCTGAGCAAGTGACGAGAATTGCGGAATCGGTAGTCAGTGTAGACAGCGATGTTGATAGCGAATTATCATTTAAAATTGATAACCAACGCTTGACAGTAATAGAGGGTCGTTCCGTTACGGATGTCACTTTAGAATGTCAACGCTGCGGAAAAGATATTAAGCATCATGTCGACTTAACGTATTGTTTTAGTCCTGTCGTCAATGACGAAAAGGCCGAAGCATTACCGGAGAACTATGAACCTGTTCATGTAAATGAATTTGGTGAAATAGATTTGCTGGGAATGATAGAAGATGAAATAATTCTTTCCTTACCAGTTGTTCCGGTTCATGATTCTGAACACTGTGAAGTGTCCGAAGCGGACATGGTCTTTGGTGAACTGCCTCCTGAGGTAGAAAAACCAAACCCATTTGCCGTATTAGCCAGTTTAAAGAAAAGTACTTAAGGAGTAAGGTCAATGGCCGTACAACAGAATAAACCAACTCGTTCAAAACGCGGTATGCGTCGTTCACATGATGCACTGACTGCAACCCTAGTATCAGTAGACAAAACTTCCGGTGAAACTCACCTGCGTCACAATGTGACTGCAGATGGCTATTACCGTGGCCGTAAGGTTATCAACAAGTAGTTTTTAACTTACAAGTTGATACCTTGGCTAATCTAACCATCGCGTTAGATGCTATGGGCGGGGATGTTGGTCCCCGCATCACGGTGCCTGCTGCTTTGCAGGCACTAGCATCTAATCCAGCGCTAAAATTACTGCTTGTCGGTCAACCCGAAGCCATTCAACCTTTGCTTGCACAATATAGTGCCGAGCAAATTTCGCGCGTCGAAATTATTCCAGCACAAGGCGTTATCGCAAATGATGCAAAACCATCAAATGCAATAAGGCAAAGTAAAGGAACATCAATGCGTGTGGCTTTAGAGTTAGTGAAGACAGGGCAGGCACAGGCGTGCGTGAGTGCAGGGAATACCGGTGCGTTAATGGGACTCGCTAAATTGATGTTAAAATCAATTGAAGGTATAGAGCGTCCAGCATTGATGACGATATTGCCAAACCAGCGAAAAGGTCAAACCGTTGTGTTGGATCTCGGTGCAAACGTCAACTGTAGTAGTGAAATGTTAGTGCAATTTGCCGTGATGGGTTCGGTAATGGCAGAAGAAATTGCTCATACCGTTAAGCCCAAAGTTGCTTTACTTAATATTGGTGAAGAAGAGAGTAAAGGACTGGATAATATCCGCGAAGCCGCCGCAATCTTAAAAGAAACGGCATCAATTAATTACATTGGTTATGTTGAAGGCAATGAATTGCTGACAGGTAAAACAGATGTAGTAGTGTGTGACGGCTTCGCAGGTAACGTCTCACTTAAAACGATGGAAGGCGTAATTCGCGTTATTCTATCTTTATTAAAGTCGGCAGGCGAAGAAAATAAAAAGCGTAGCTGGTTTGTTCAACTGGCTAAGAAATGGCTAAAAAAACGTTTAATGAAACGTTTTGGGGATATGAACCCCGACCAGTATAATGGTGCGACTCTGTTAGGATTAAAAGGGATTGTCATCAAAAGCCATGGTGCAGCGAATGAAAGAGCGTTTCAAGCCGCTATCGATCGTGCAGTTCAAGCTGTGGAAAGACAAGTTCCAGATAGAATAGCAGCTCGACTAAATACTGTTTTACCCAGGAGTGATCAATAACCTATGTCTATGTACAGTAAAATTTTAGGAACGGGCAGCTATTTGCCATCGCAAATTCGCACCAATGCTGACCTGGAAAAAATGGTTGATACTTCTGATGAATGGATTGTCACTCGCACAGGCATAAATGAAAGAAGAATTGCGGGTGAAGACGAAAGTGTTTCCGTTATGGGGTTTCGCGCTGCGCAAAACGCATTAGAAATGGCGGGTGTTGATAGTAGCGAAATTGGCTTAATCATTGTTGCAACAACGTCGGCAACACATGCATTCCCAAGTGCGGCATGCCAAATCCAGCAAATGCTGGGAATTAATGACTGTGCCGCATTTGATGTTGCAGCGGCTTGCGCCGGTTTTACCTATGCAATCAGTATCGCGGATCAATTTGTTAAAACAGGTATGACCAAAAAAGCACTGGTGATTGGTGCGGATGCATTATCGAAAACATTAGACCCGAGTGATCGCGGTACCATTATTTTATTTGGTGATGCGGCGGGTGCGGCGGTTATTGGTGAATCCAATGAGCCCGGAATTATTTCGACGCACCTACATGCAGATGGCCGTTATGGTGATCTATTAACATTACCAAATCGTAGCCGTTGTTCTGAAGATCCGGCTTATTTGACGATGACAGGTAATGAAGTATTTAAAGTTGCAGTGCGTGAATTAGCGCATATTGTTGATGAAACATTAGCGCAAAGCGGTATTGCAAAAGAAGAACTTGATTGGTTAGTACCACATCAAGCTAATTTAAGAATTATTTCTGCGACGGCTAAAAAGCTTAATATGACAATGGATAAAGTTGTTATTACGCTAGATCGTCATGGGAATACTTCTGCGGCGTCAGTTCCAACAGCACTCGATGAGGCTGTACGTGATGGTCGCATTCAGCGAGGCCAGCTTGTGCTATTAGAAGCATTTGGCGGTGGGTTCACTTGGGGTTCGGCGCTGGTTCGTTTTTAATTTACTGAGAAAACAAACATGACACAATTTGCTATGGTATTTCCCGGACAGGGTTCTCAGTCTCTTGGAATGTTAGCATCACTAGCTGAAGAAAATCAGTTGGTTGAACAAACATTTGCTGAGGCATCTGAAGCATTGGGTTACGATCTTTGGGCATTAGTACAAAATGGACCAGAAGAAGAATTAAACAAAACATGGCAGACACAGCCTGCATTATTAGCAGCATCTGTGGCAATCTTTCGTGTTTGGCAAGACAAAAATGGCAAAATGCCAGTGATTATGGCAGGCCATAGTCTCGGTGAATACTCTGCATTGGTATGTGCAGGTGTGATCGATTTCAAAGAAGCAATAAAACTAGTTGAGCTGCGCGGTAAATTGATGCAAGAAGCTGTTCCTGTTGGCACGGGAGCGATGTATGCGATTATTGGCTTAGACAACGAATCGATTGAAAAAGCATGTAAAGAATCGGCTCAAGGGCAAGTAGTTTCCCCTGTTAACTTCAATTCACCGGGACAAGTGGTTATTGCGGGTGAAAAAGATGCGGTTGAACGAGCCGGAACGGCATGTAAAGAAGCGGGTGCTAAACGCGCACTTCCTTTATCCGTAAGCGTGCCATCACACTGTGCATTAATGAAGCCTGCGGCTGAAAAATTAGCCATAGCGTTAGAAAAAATTGAATTTTGTGAGCCAGATTATCCAGTTATCAACAATGTTGATGTTAGAATTGAGCCATCGGCGAAAAATATTCGTGATGCATTAGTTCGTCAATTGTATAATCCAGTACGTTGGACAGAAACGGTAGAGTTAATGGCAGAACAAGGTGTCGAGCATCTTGTTGAGATGGGGCCAGGCAAGGTATTGACTGGTCTTACCAAGCGAATTGTCTCTAATTTAACTGCCGTAGCAGTTAATGATCCTGTATCATTAAACACTGCTTTAGAAAATATCTGAGGACGACATGAGCTTTGATGGAAAAATTGCACTGGTAACTGGTGCGAGTCGTGGGATTGGTAAAGCCATTGCTTTAACGTTAATTGCACGTGGCGCGACGGTTATTGGTACTGCAACAAGCGAAAAAGGTGCTGAAGCAATTACTGCTTATCTTGATGGTAAGGGTAAAGGTTTAGCGCTAAACGTGACTGACCCTGCATCAATCGAAGAAACTTTGACCAAAATTCGTGAAGAATTTGGCGAAATTGATATTTTGGTTAACAATGCAGGTATAACACGTGATAACCTATTGATGCGAATGAAAGAAGAAGAGTGGCAAGATATTATTGACACCAATCTTTCATCCGTTTACCGTTTGTCAAAAGCTGTTTTGCGTGCCATGATGAAAAAACGTTGTGGGCGTATTATTTCCATCGCATCTGTTGTGGGCGTTATGGGAAATGCAGGGCAAACAAACTACGCAGCAGCGAAAGCTGGGCTGATTGGTTTTAGTAAATCATTAGCTCGTGAAGTCGCTTCTCGTGGTATTACTGTTAACGTTGTTGCTCCAGGTTTTATTGAAACTGATATGACTCGGGCATTGACAGAAGAACAGCGTGCGGGCATTTTATCTCAGGTTCCTGCGGGTAAATTGGGTGATGCACAAGAAATTGCCAGTGCTGTAGCATTCTTAGCTTCTGATGAAGCGGCTTACATCACAGGTGAAACATTGCATGTCAATGGTGGCATGTACATGATCTAAAGAAATGAGGGAACCATTTGCATTATTAGTTTTATCTGTATCAAAAATAATGCAAAATAATGGTTTCCACAGTCGGGATTGGGTTGTATCTTTTCCTGTATTCATAAACTACGAAAACCATCGCGAAAGCGAGTTTTGATAGGAATTTTAATAGTATGAGCACTATCGAAGAACGCGTTAAGAAAATCATCGTTGAACAACTGGGTGTTAAAGAGGACGAAGTTGTAAACACAGCTTCATTTGTTGATGACTTGGGCGCTGATTCTCTTGACACAGTTGAGCTAGTTATGGCTCTGGAAGAAGAGTTCGATTGCGAAATCCCTGACGAAGAAGCTGAAAAGATCACGACAGTACAGGCTGCAATTGACTACGTCGAGAACGCATCTAAGTAATTGTGATAAATCATGTCTAGGCGATCACTCGATCGCCTATGTTTCTTTTGTAATATTTCCCTCCTAGGAGGATATGCGTGTCTAAGCGTCGTGTAGTCGTAACTGGACTCGGCATGTTATCTCCTGTCGGCAACACAGTTGAATCATCATGGAAAGCTGTTTGTGGCGGACAGAGTGGTATCAGCCTTATAACTCATTTTGATACTACTAACCACGCAACTAAATTTGCTGGCTTAGTAAAAGATTTCAATTACGAAGAATTTGGCATTTCATCTAAAGATGAAAAAAAGATGGACCTATTTATCCAGTACGGTATTGCTGCGGGCAACCAAGCCTTTAATGATGCTGGATTGGAAGTAACAGAAGCCAATGCTACGCGTATCGGTGCAGCGATTGGTTCTGGTATTGGGGGGTTAGGGTTAATTCAAACTAACTGTGAGACACTCCTTAATAAAAGCCCTAAAAAAGTAAGCCCATTCTTTGTTCCATCGACAATTATCAATATGGTTGCTGGCCATTTGAGCATTATGTACGATCTGCGTGGTCCTAGTATTTCTATTGCTACCGCATGTACATCGGGTGTTCATAATATTGGACATGCAGCTCGAATGATAGCTTACGGCGATGCAGATGTTATGCTTGCAGGTGGTGCAGAAAAAGCATCAACACCACTGGGTGTTGCAGGTTTTGGTGCAGCGCGTGCATTATCGACTCGCAATGATGACCCTCAAGCCGCTAGCCGCCCTTGGGATAAAGACCGTGACGGTTTTGTTTTAGGCGACGGTGCCGGCATCATTGTTCTTGAAGAATATGAGCATGCGAAAGCACGCGGTGCGAAAATATATGCTGAAATAGCAGGCTTTGGTATGAGCAGCGATGCCTACCATATGACGTCACCACCAGAAAATGGTGAAGGTGCCGCTCGTGCTATGGAAAACGCATTGAAAGATGCGGGTATTGATGCAAGCCAGATTGGGTATATTAATGCTCATGGTACATCAACACCAGCAGGTGACTTAGCTGAGGCTCAAGCCGTTGTCTCTGTATTTGGTGAAGATACTGATGTTTTAGTCAGTTCAACGAAATCAATGACAGGGCATTTACTCGGTGCTGCGGGTGCAGTTGAATCTATCTTCACAATTTTATCATTGTGTGATCAGGTCGTCCCGCCAACCATTAATTTGGAAAATCAAGATGAAGCTTGCAAACTTGATCTTGTTCCTGGTAAAGCGCGCAAAGTTGAGAACATGGAATACGCTCTATGTAATTCATTTGGCTTTGGTGGCACAAACGGCTCATTGATTTTCCGCCGTTACCACGCTGAATAACCGTTTTACCTATTTAAATAAAAGCTTCAGCTACCATTTGGTACTGGGGCTTTTATTTTACCCATCCTTTGCAGTGTTTCCTGCTTTAGTTTATGATAACTCCACTCTGTTAATGTCTGATTTATCAGCTTTTATTATAAGTAAAATCAATGTCATATTGGATTAATGGTATTGCCAACAATCAAATAGAGGTCACTGATCGTGCTGTATCCTTTGGGGATGGCTGCTTTACGACGATACATGGTGTAAATCGGCAAGCACAAATGCTCGATAATCACATCGCTCGATTAATGCGTGATAGCCAAAGATTGAAACTCCCTCAACCGGATTGGGCTGCACTTACAGGGCATATTGAATCCATCTGTCGTGATCAAACCGATGATGAATTTGTGATTAAAGTGCTAATTAGCCGAGGATCTGGGGGACGAGGTTATAGTTCCATCGGTTTTAATAAGCCGACAGTGATAGTGAGTGTTTCTGCATTTCCACATAACTACTGTCAGCTTCAGTGCTCAGGAGCTCAACTTATTGTAAGCCAAATACCATTGAGCCGAAATTCAGTATTGGCGGGTATGAAACACCTTAATCGACTGGAGCAGGTGTTGATCCGTCAAGAGATAGATCAAGAAAAAAGCGATGAAGCCGTTGTGCTGGATACTAACGGTTTTATCGTTGAATGTTGTAGCGCCAATATTTTTTGGCGTATCGGTAATCAAGTATTTACACCTAGATTATCGTATTCAGGCGTAAATGGGTTAATGAGACAAAAGATAATAGCGCTTCTTGCTAACAGCCATTACTCTTTGGAAGAAGTTGAACGCTTTCCTGCGATATTGGCGCAGTGTGACGAGGTTTTAATGTGTAATACATTGATGCCAATAATACCTGTTGCAGAAATTAAAGTGAGCGAGCCTAAATCACGACTGAAGTACCCATCAAGAGAGCTATTTGAATACCTCTTTTTACGTTGTCGAATATAGTTTTGGTCAATATCGTTGTTTAAGTGGACAATAAATGAAACTAGCGAAAAAAATCACCCTTGTTGTCTTTGCTGTTGCCCTCATTGCGGCAATAGCAATTTATTTGCAATACCGTCAAGTGATTAATTATGCACAGGCGCCTATTAATTTAGCGCAAGAAAAAATACTCACGGTTCCTTCAGGCACGGGACGTGTTGCGTTAGAAGCTTTGCTAGTTAAAGAAAATATTATTGATGAAAACAATCAATTTCAGTGGCTGTTAAAACTCCGCCCAGAGCTCGCTAAAATGAAGGCCGGGACTTATCGTTTACAGCCTGCTATGAATGTAGAGCAACTATTAAGTTTGATAGCCAGTGGAAAAGAGGCTCAATTTTCTATTCGCTTTATCGAAGGAAACCGGTTATCTGATTGGAGCGCCATATTACGTGACGCGCCTTATTTGGAACATAAATCACAAGATACAACTCAAGCTGAGCTGTATGCGATGATTGGTTTTGATGGAGACGGTATTTTAGAAGGGTGGCTATACCCTGATACTTATTTATATACAGCAGGAACAGCGGATACCGATATA
The DNA here is from genome assembly GCF_001655055.1 of Providencia heimbachae ATCC 35613. Taxonomy (GTDB): domain Bacteria; phylum Pseudomonadota; class Gammaproteobacteria; order Enterobacterales; family Enterobacteriaceae; genus Providencia; species Providencia heimbachae. The sequence goes on from NZ_LXEW01000052.1 coordinate 34,167, forward strand.
CTAAAACGCGCGCATACACGAATGAAAGCGAGTCTTGATGAAGAGTGGCGTGGACGTGACAAAGATTTACCGTATAAAAACGCGTATGAAATGCTGATAATGGCTTCTATCATTGAAAAAGAAACAGGTATTGATAGCGAAAGGTCGCAAGTGGCTTCTGTATTCGTTAATCGATTAAAGAAAAATATGCGTTTGCAAACAGATCCAACCGTGATTTATGGGCTAGGTGATAAGTACCGTGGTAAAATTTTTCGCAGCGACTTAGATAACTATACTGCTTACAATACCTATCGTATAGAGGGTTTACCGCCAACACCAATTGCAATGCCGGGATTAGCATCCATTAAAGCTGCGGCGCATCCAGCTAAAACAGATTATTTATATTTTGTCGCAGATGGCACAGGTGGACACACATTTAGTCATAACCTTAACGACCATAATCGTGCGGTCAAAGTTTATCGAAAAATCGAACAGCAAAACTGATAAGTAAAATGAAAAATCAATTTATTGTTATTGAAGGATTAGAAGGTGCGGGAAAAACAACGGCAATTAATACGGTTGTTGAAACGCTCAATCAAGCAGGAATTAGCGACATTGTTTTTACCCGAGAACCCGGTGGGACACCTCTCGCAGAGCGGTTGCGTGAGCTGATTAAACAAGGTATCGAAGGGGATAAAGTCACTGATAAAGCCGAACTGCTGATGCTGTATGCTGCTCGAGTTCAATTAGTCGATACGGTTATCAAGCCTGCTTTAGCCAGTGGTAAATGGGTCGTTGGCGATCGCCACGACCTTTCGTCACAAGCTTATCAAGGTGGTGGACGTAACTTAGACCGGCAGCTTATGCAGTCGTTACGCGATTTAGTTTTAGGGGATTTTAAACCCGCATTAACGTTATATCTTGATTTACCGCCTGATTTGGGCTTGCAGCGCGCTCGTTCTCGTGGTGAGCTCGATAGAATTGAAAAAGAGTCTGTTGCTTTTTTTGAGCGTACCCGAGCACGCTATATTGAGCTTGTCGCAAAAGATGACAGTATTCTGACTATCGATGCAAGTCAAAATATTGAACAGGTACAAGAAGATATTCGCACGACTCTTCAGCAATGGCTCGCAAAATAAGGTTGTTATGTCATGAATTGGTACCCTTGGCTAAATGAGACATATCGCCAATTAATCGCGGCATATCAAGGTGGTCGTGGGCATCATGCATTGCTATTGCACTCTTTACCGGGTAATGGTGCTCAAGCACTTTGTTATGGGATCAGCCGTTGGTTAATCTGTCAAAATAAAGAGGGCTTGAAAAGCTGCGGTGAATGTCATAGCTGCCGTCTAATGCTCGCAGGTACACATCCGGACTACCATGTTTTGGAAACTGAAAAGGGTAAGCAGACGGTTAGCGTTGATGCGGTTAGAAAACTAACCGAAACGTTGAGTAGCCATTCGCAGCAAAGTGGTGCAAAAGTTGTTTATATACCCAATACTGAAGCATTAACGGATGCGGCGGCAAATGCACTGCTTAAAACGTTAGAAGAACCCTCAAAAGAGACCTATTTTCTCCTCGGGTGTGAAAAGCAAGAAAACCTATTAGCGACTTTACGCAGCCGTTGTTTAACGCATTATTTACCAGCGCCAGACCAACAAATCGCGCTATACTGGCTACAAAAAAACGTTCCTAACGTAAACTTAGATAATGCCGTTACTGCGTTGATGCTGTGTCAAGGTGCGCCTATTGCTGCGGCAACATTGCTCGAACCGGGTAATTGGCATAAACGAGGTACACTGTGTAATGAACTTGAAATTGCACTGCAATGCGCAGATATGCTGAAGTTACTACCCGCTTTAAATACGGATAATTGCCCTGAATTAATAGGGTGGTTATTAGGGTTATTTGCGGATGCAATAAAATTACAGCAAAATGCAGGGCAATTTTGTGTTAATCATGATCAAGTACCACGTGTCACCTTGTTAGCGACGACGATGACCAGCTCACAGTTAATTAAAGCCTATGAGCAATGGCAAAATTGCCGTTATCAATTGTTAACTGTACCAGCACTTAATCAGGAATTGATCCTGACAAATCAGTTATTACAATGGGAAGCATTAATTGCTTCACCTTCATTATAGAAAAGAGTGAAATATGTTTGTTGTTGATTCGCACTGTCATCTCGATTGTTTAGATTATGAAAAGCTCCACACGAATATCGATGATGTCATCACCAAAGCATCACAACGTGATGTCCGTTTTATGTTAGCCGTTGCCACGACACTGCACGGGTTTGACAACATGAAGCAACTTATTGGTAAGCGCGATAATATTGCGTTTTCTTGTGGTATTCATCCCTTGAATTTAGACGAGGGATATGACTTTGAACGTTTAGCACAACTTGCCGCGGGAAATGAAGTCGTTGCCTTGGGTGAAACTGGGCTTGATTATTACTATCAACAAGAAAATGCCGCATTACAGCAAGAATCTTTTCGTCAGCATATTCGCATTGGCCGCCAAGTTAACAAGCCGGTGATTGTGCATACTCGTGCAGCTCGTGAAGATACAGTTTCAATTTTACGAGAAGAAAAAGTCACGGATTGTGGCGGTGTTTTACATTGTTTCACAGAAGATAAAGATACGGCTACAGAATTACTCGACTTAGGGATGTATATTTCATTTTCCGGTATTGTTACTTTCCGTAATGCGGAGCAAATACGTGAAGCTGCACGCATTGTTCCTTTGGATAGAATTTTAGTCGAAACAGATTCACCGTATTTAGCGCCGGTACCGCATCGTGGTAAAGAAAATCAACCTGCATATGTACGTGATGTTGCTGAATATATGGCCGTGCTAAAAGGTATTAGCGTGGAAGAAATGGCGAAAATTACGACGGAAAATTTTAATCGTTTATTCCATTTGAATGTAGGCGAAAAAGCATAACACATTAATTTATAATAAATTAGTCAACATTGAATTATTGAGGAAGTTGAAATGGCAGAAGAAACAATTTTCAGTAAAATTATTCGACGTGAAATTCCTGCGGATGTGGTTTATCAGGATGAGCTGGTGACTGCATTTCGTGATATTTCTCCGCAGGCTCCATCTCATATTTTAATCATTCCTAATAAACTTATTCCTACAGTAAATGATGTAACGACAGAAGATGAGCAAGTATTGGGACGCTTATTTATTGTTGCTGCTAAGATTGCGAAAGAAGAAGGCATTGCAGAAGACGGCTATCGTTTAATTATGAACTGTAATGCGCATTCTGGACAAGAAGTGTTTCATATCCACATGCACCTTGTCGGTGGACGTCATTTAGGTCCATTGCTTGCAAAATAATGAATAAGCCAATGAGGTGCGCTGTGATAAATATTAACCGATTGTTTGTACTCTGTATTATGACTTTTGTGTTGAGCGGTTGTATCTGGGGTAAAAATAATGGGCTTATTTTTAATGAACAACAGCGCATCGTTATGGAGCCTTCTGTTCTTGCTGAAGGCATCATTGTTGAAAATCCAATAATTCGAGTGGAAAATTACCAAACTGTAGCCACAATTAATATGAGTAATATACAGGCATATCCTGTGGCTGTGCTATATCGCATCTATTGGTATGATGAAAAGGGCTTAAAAATAGAGACAACGGCGAGCCTAGAGAAAAAAATACCGGCGAATTCTTCGGTGAGTGTGAAGGCGATTAATCCCTCACCGCTTGCGCGTAATGTACGCATTTATATCTTCTTACCACCAACGGCTGGAGAATAGTAATGAAACGGATCTTATGGGTTGCAGTGGCAACGTTAGTATTGGCTGGGTGTCCTTCCTATCCTCCACAAGAACCAGTTAAACAACCTCCTATAGTTCCGGTGGAGCCTGATCAACCACCGCAAGTGACACCACCGCCAACAGATACTGTACCTACACCTCCAAAGCAACAAACAACGGATTGGTCTGCATCGATAAGTCCTTTAGTTGGCCAAATGGCGTCAGCGGAAGGGGTTGAAAGTGGCAAGGTATTATTGGTCGATTCAGTAAAAAACAATACTAACGGCACATTGCCCGTACAAGTTGTCACCTCTACCATGACGAAAGCAGTGGAAAATACCAACCGCTTTAAAGTCGTTCCACAAGGGGTAGTGAGCGCGGCGCGTAAAACGTTAGGACTGTCACAAGAGGATAGTTTAGTAACTCGTAGCAAAGCAATTGGTTTAGGGCGTTATGTGCAGGCTGATTATGTGATTTATAGTGTCATTTCTGGTTCAAACAAAGATCGCAGTATTGAAATGCAGCTTATGGAAGTGCAAAACGGTGAAATTGTTTGGACTGGAAAACATAATATTGAGTAATGTCAGGGCGTTATATTCTCTGCTTGCGTGTTATTATCCTCGTATTTTACAACAAAATTGGGAAATAACGTCATTAACAGGGTTGTCTGGTGGGAGTTATTTAGTACAAGCCAAACACGAGATTAACCCTGTTATTTTAATTGCTCGAGCGGATGGAAAAGCGCAATCCTGTTTGTATGTGAACCGCTCTAAAGAAGCGAAAATTTTAAAGCAGCTTCAACAATTTCCCTATTCACCAAAGTTTATTGGTCGGAATAAGCATTGGTTGCTGCTAAATTGGTGTGAGGGCGAAAACCCAACGAGTAGTGCTTTCCTTTCAACGCATTTTCAAAGCCAGCTTGCCAATATCATCGGGCAACTTCATTGCTGTCCATTATTTAATTATCAATTACAACTGCGCCATGAAATTGCTCATTACGGTTATTTAATCGATAAAAAAAGGCAATCTCCTCGTTGGAGCAAACTCCATCATCAGTTTCTATCTATTCCTATGCCTAAAATATTGAAACTTGCGCCTGCCCATATGGATATCCATCACGGGAATGTTGTCGTTGATGATCGCGGAAAAATGACTTTATTAGATTGGGAATATGCCGCTAATACTGATATCGCTTTTTCGTTAGAAACCTATTTTCAGTTCAATGGTCTTAGTGAAGAACAGCAGGATTTTTTCCTGAGTCAATATTGTATTACTCAGGGCGCTTACAAGGATAAACAACGTTTATCTCATCACTGTAAACTGTGGGCACCTTGGGTCAAATATATGACGTTAATGTGGTATGAAGTGCAGTGGAATGAAAGTCATCAACCCCAGTTTTTGTTACAATCATCTTCATTAAGGCAGTATTTTAACTTGTTGGGTTAATGACTGAAGAACATTACCGAGCAAATAATAATTTGTGAAATCGTTAAATAAGTGAGGCATGTTATGGGTCCGATAATGCTGGATGTTCAGGGTTACGAACTGGATAATGAAGAACGCGAAATATTAGCACATCCGCTGGTTGGCGGTTTGATCTTATTTACCCGTAACTTTCATGATGCAGAACAGTTAAGAGAATTAGTGCGTCAAATTCGTGATGCATCAAAACACCGTTTATTAATTGCGGTGGATCAAGAAGGTGGCCGCGTACAACGTTTTCGAGATGGTTTTACGGCATTACCATCAGCACAGGCTTTTGCTGCATTGAATAACTCGATGGATGGCGGTAGGCTAGCACAGGAAGCAGGGTGGCTAATGGCATCTGAAATGATCGCGATGGATATTGACATCAGCTTTGCACCTGTACTCGACCTTGGACACCAAAGTATTGCTATCGGTGAGCGTTCCTTCCATGAAGATCCTGAAATTGCGATGGTAATGGCAGAACGCTTTATCAAGGGAATGCACAGTGCGGGTATGAGAACCACAGGAAAACATTTCCCAGGGCATGGTGCGGTAAAAGCAGACTCTCATAAAGAAACCCCTAGAGACGATCGCCCGTTAGAAACTATTCGTGGCAAAGATATGTCAATTTTCAAAGATTTCATTCAGCGAGAATTACTTGATGCTATCATGCCAGCACATGTTATTTATAGCCAAGCAGATGAAAGACCCGCGAGTGGTTCCCCATTTTGGTTAAAATCAGTACTTCGCGAACAGCTTGGTTTTAATGGTGTGATTTTCTCGGATGATTTATCGATGGAAGGCGCTGCCATAATGGGGAGCTATCCAGAAAGAGCGGAAGCCTCATTAAATGCAGGTTGTGACATGATCCTAGTCTGTAATAATCGTGAAGGTGCGGTGAGTGTACTTGACCATTTGCCTAAACAGCAGGCTAGCCAAGCATCTAAACTCTACCATAGTGGTCGCCAATATAGCTTAAAAGAGTTACAACAAGTTGAGCGTTGGAAAGAGAGCCATCGTCAATTAGTCGATTTACACCAAAAATGGCAATCGCATCGTCAGTAGTTAAATGACATTAATTTCGTTACACCAGCCAATTAACGTTTTGGCTGGTGTAAAAATATTCATAATCATTCTTAATGTACTTTCCGTCATTAATACCTGTCTATAAAAAGTTACCCGTAACGTCGGGGCTTTCCCCATAGTAAATTTATAATATACATTAAAAATAATTATCATTTTGGTTTGGGCTTGACTATTTTATCGCCTTAGCCAGAAGAGGTTAAGTAACATACTGATTAAATATATTCGGTTATTGCGTTAAATGTGGAATGTCTGTTTTACTTTTTTTAAACTAATTACGAAAGAAAAACCAAATTTGACAAGTGATTTTAGTCTCTTGTTGTTGGGGGTATTGTCTGTATATATTGATTAATTTAAAATAAAATACTAATGATAATTGTTGAATATTAGCTTAAAGCTGGGATAAATCTAAATAATTCATAAAATACAGAATTATAAATAGTGGTGTAAATAATATTAATGTAGCAATGTTTAACATAGAGCTATTAATATTTAACGTATATTTTCACTAATTCAGATATAGAGTGATAAAAATAACAGAATGCGATAATTAAAATAAATAATCTAGAAATTGATAAGCAAAGTTAATTTTTGATCAACGTTTAATTCAATTTTTATTTTATCTTAAATGTAATTCAAATAGTTTTTAGGTATTTAACCTGAAAAGTGATAATCATGTTTAAATAACATTCAATTGTGACTTTTATCACACAAAGAAGATAATAAAATGCAAGTGATGTAACAGGTTGTGACAGTGATCGTTTTAATCGACAGAAAATTCCTATAGCATTCACTTTATGATGGCTTCCTAACGATTTGGATAATTAAAGGCTAACGAGTCAAAGTATGAAAATCGATAAAAAAACAGCCAAAAATTTCAAGCAGAAATGATATGCAGCTCAAGGGGGAAACACCTCAAGGCTATATTTTACTGCTATTTAATATAAATAAAAAATAGTGAGTTTGAAGATATCTATTTGAAAATTTACTAAATAATCGACAATTGATTGGATTTTATACAAGTGTTAAGTCGTATTCTTAATACTGAGCCTTATATTGTCAAAAATTAAGTAAACACAGGTGCTGTTTAATATAAGCATTGAATTTTTCGCGAAGAAAAAAAAGACTTTTGTGTTTGAAATGGATGTTTATTTTTTGTAAGTCAGTGAAGTTATTTTTTAAGCTAAATATAAAGATGGTGTTTTATTGCCAATGGAAACATTGGCAAACATAAAATTAATTCAAATAATCATTAACTAGGTTTATTTCAATGAAAGTTAAAAATATTGTTTTATTAATGCTTTCTCCTTGCTACTTAGCCGTAGCTGCAGCCACTGCAAGCAATTGGGAAAATACAATCAAAGAAAACTCATTTATTGCGGATTCTGAGTTAGAGTTATCAACGCGCAATATGTGGAAGTATTTAAAAACAGAAAACCGTTTCGATAAAGAAGAGCAGCGTTACAGAAAACAAGTGGCTAACGCTTGGGGCCAAAACTTTCAGGCGGATTTTAAATCGGGTTATTTCGCGGACATTATCGGGTTTGATGCCTCTTATTATGGTGGTATTAAACTGGGGGCGAGTAAAGATTTCGCCTCTCGTGCCATTTTATGGAACGATGATGGACATGCGAAAGGTTATAACAAAATTGGTCAACGTTACGCAAAAGTTAAATTCGACCTTGATCCTGTTTTGATAAATGGTAAAGCAGGTTGGTTTACACTGAAAAATACCGGTATTTTTAGTAACTCACAACGCCTTTCTTTAAACAGCTATAGTGGTTATTACACCAATACCGCAATGGGCGATTGGAGCTTAGATTTACTGTATCTCGATAGCAAAGTTATGCGCCGTGATAGCCCAAATATTGACAGAATGTATTTCTCTGATGGGAATGGTGTTAGACAAAATGTAGACCACGTGATCACTGGTGGAATTAACTACAATTCAAAACCACTAAAAGTCTTCTATTTTTATGGACAGGCAGATGATCTATTCCGCCAACAAGGTCTTGAAGCGAAATATAAACTGACATCCGATGTCACATTAGGTACGCAAATTTACGGTCATGAGTATGGTAGCGATGGCAAACGTACTCTAGCAGATGGCGCAAAGGGTAAACGCAATTTCGATAAAAGAGCATGGCACTATGCTGGAACTGTTGAATGGAGAATTCCAGAGTCACCATGGACACTTAGCTCAGGTTTAACCCACACAACAGCCAAAAAAGAAAATGGAGTAGGGCAATTTGCACGTAACCCTATCGGAAATACGCGTGGTCGCTTTAATTCACCAGCATATGCGGATATCGACTATGTTCGTGATGGTGAGACCATGTTAGCAATGGCTGCCGAATATAAAGTGAGTAAAGAACTTTCTGTTGGTGCACGAACTAACTACAGTGAATTTTCTTATTCAGGCGAAAGATTAAAACAAGGTCAATTGGGTCTATTTAGTTACTGGAAACCAACGGAAAACCTATCTGTTTCTTTAAGTGGTGGTATTGGTTGGCATCACCAGCAAGAAAACGATTACACAACACCAAAATTATATGATGGCCACTCACAACGTGCGCACTCATTATCTGGTTCAATGACAACGACATATCGTTTCAAAATGTAATCTAGCTATACGCAAGCTATATCAAATGGTAGATGGGAGGGTTAGGTTTAACTCTCATCTGCAATAAGAATTTTTTGTGTATATATTAGTGATATATAAGAAGGTAAAAAGAATGAAACATAAAATTGGGCTGCTTACACTGGTTATATCAGCTGCTTTATTAGCAGGCTGTGCGCCAAAAACGACAGATACGGTAAAGGTTCAAGTTATTGGTATCAATGACTTCCATGGAGCGTTACAAGCGCCGGGAGATGGCAAGTTAGGTGGTATTGAATCTATTGCAACGCTAATTAATCAATTAAGAGCGGAAAATAATAAGACTATCGTTGTGGGAGCCGGTGACCTTGTTGGTGCGAGCCCATTGCTGTCATCTATGTTTTATGATGAACCCACTATCGAAGCATTAAGTGCTATTGGCATGGAAACGAGTGCTGTAGGTAACCACGAATTTGATAAAGGCAAAGAAGAGTTACTCAGAAAGCAAAATGGTGGATGTCATCCAACAGCGGGTTGTGTTGGGAAAGATTCATTCGCAGGGGCTGACTTTAACTATTTGGCCGCTAACGTGATAGTAACAGAAACAGGTGAAACCCTGTTCCCATCATACTTTATTAAAGAGTTTGATGGCGTTCCTATGGCATTTATTGGTTTAACGCTTGAAGGGACACCGGCGATCGTAACGCCAAGTGGTACAGCGGGTCTTGAATTTAAAAACGAAGTTGAAACTATTAATAACCAAGTGAAACTATTAAAAGCACAAGGTATTAATAGTATCGGTGTTTTGATCCATGAAGGTGCAACGCAACAAGTTGATACTAAAGTTAAAGATATTAACCGTTGTGATAATATCAAAGGCCCAATTGTTGATATCGTGAATCAATTAGACGGTGCTGTAGATTTCGTGGTGAGTGGTCATACACACCAAGCGTATAATTGTGAAATTAATGGTAAAACAGTTATATCAGCACAATCTAACGGTACATTAATTTCGCAATTAAATATTGAAATTGATAAGAAAACCAAAGATATTGTTAGCATTAAAGCAAAAAATATTCCAGTTGAAACAAAACGTTATGAAAAAAATCCTGAGCTGACTTCTTTTGTTCAGAAATATGAGCGCATTTCTTTGCCTATCGCTCAGCAAGTAATGGGAACATTGAATGCGTCTGCAGATAAAAAATTAACGCCAGCAGGTGATTCGTCTCTGGGTAAAATTATTGCAGATGGACAGCTCTACGCTGCGTCTTCAAAAGAAGCTGGTGGGGCACAAATCGCATTTATGAATAGCGGTGGTATCCGTGCAGACCTGAAAGCGGGTGAATTAACGTATGGTGATATCTTTACGGTACAGCCTTTCTCTAACGTTGTGGTAACGCAGTCACTGACAGGTGCACAAATTAAACAAGCGCTTGAACAACAATGGGATCGTGCTCGCCCACAAATCATGCCAGTATCTAAAGGCTTCTATTATGAGTGGGATGATAATCGTGCTGTAGGTGATAAAGTTATCCCAGGTTCGATGAAGTTTAATGGTAAACCCGTTGATATGAATAAAAGCTATCGCGTCGCAGCGAATGAATTTTTAGCAACAGGTGGTAGCCGTTTCTCTGCATTTAAACAAGGTAAAGATAGAGTTTATAGCTTACCTGACAACGAAGCACTGATGGAATACTTTAAAGATAACTCGCCAGTTTCAGTACCGACTGATGTGCGCATCAAAAAAGTTAATTAAGGTAAACGTCACCTTAGCGATTTAAAAAGCATCGCATTCAATAACTGCTAAAGCCTGAAAATAGTGATTATTTTCGGGCTTTTCTCGTTTTATTTCCTTACTGCAAATTAAAGTAATAATTCTCATTATCAAATGATGTAGACGATGAGCTGTTATTTGATTAGTATCAAATAGTCCATGGCTGACTCGTTTCATTTTTTTCGTAAAATGATTTGACGATTGTGATTGTTGTCATAATAATCAATCAAATTGATATGAATCAATATTTGGTATGACCAAATGACCAAGCGTGATATTCTTTAGTTAAATAGTGTAAGTGTTGGTTAATTAATGTTATTTAAGACTTTTGTGATGAAAAATCTTAAATAACATTAATATATTTTATATCGAGGGGCATATGACCTTTTCTCAACCTAAAATTGTCGTCATCGGTGGTGGTGCTGGTGGATTAGAACTTGCCACTCGCTTAGGCCGTAAACTTGGCCGTAAAAAACGCGCTGAAATTACGCTGGTTGACCGTAATCCAAGTCATTTATGGAAACCGTTATTACATGAAGTCGCGACCGGTTCTTTAGATGATGGTGTTGATGCCATCAGCTATTTGGCTCACGCTCGTCATAACGCATTTAATTTCCAATTAGGTTCTCTAACAGGTATTGATCGCGACACTAAGAAAGTCATCTTAGGTGAATTACGCGATAAAAATGGTGAACTGTTAGTGCCTTTGCGTGAATTGGATTACGATATTTTAGTCATAGCACTTGGCAGTACCTCTAATGATTTTGGTACTCCTGGGGTGAAAGAAAATTGTATTTTCTTAGATAGTCCTCATCAAGCACATCGTTTTCATGATGAAATGCTGAATCTCTTTTTACGTTATTCAGTACGTGATAACGCGGAAGAAAAAGTAAATATCGCGATCGTTGGCGCGGGTGCTACAGGGGTTGAGTTATCTGCTGAGTTGTATAATGCCGTTGAACAATTAACGAGTTATGGCTTTAAAGGATTAGATACGGATGCTCTTAATGTGACATTGGTTGAGGCTGGTGAGCGGATCTTACCTGCGTTACCTTCACGTATTTCGGGGGCGGCCCATCAAGAACTGAATAAATTGGGAGTCAACGTACTAACCAAAACAATGGTGACTAGTGCGGATGAAGATGGCCTTAATACCAAAGATGATGGCAAAATACGTGCAGATTTGATGGTTTGGGCGGCAGGTATTAAAGCTCCTGACTTTATGAAAGATATCGCAGGGTTAGAAACAAACCGTATCAATCAGCTCATCGTTAAACCAACGCTGCAAACAACATTAGATGACACCATTTTTGCGATTGGTGATTGTGCTTCATGTGCTAAACCTGAAGGCGGGTTTGTTCCACCAAGAGCGCAGTCGGCTCATCAAATGGCAAGTCGTTGTTATGATAATATTATTGCCATGATGAAAGATAAGCCATTGAAAGATTATATCTATAAAGACCATGGTTCATTAGTGTCACTGTCTCGCTTTAGTACGGTTGGTAGTCTGATGGGTAACTTGATGCGTGGTGATATGATGGTAGAAGGTCGCATTGCACGATTTGTTTATATCTCACTCTATCGTATGCACCAAATTGCATTACATGGTTATGTAAAAACGGGATTAATGATGCTAGTCGGGAGTATCAATCGTATTATCCGTCCTAAATTAAAATTACATTAATTAACCTATCTCGCGTTAGGCCTTCTTGATAAAAAGCACCTTAATTATTTAAAATAATAAGGTGCTTTTTATCTTTATTAATGATTTACCTGCTTGTACTCCTTTAAGTTGTCGATGAGACTACTGCAATTTGAATTACTCTGGATATAACTAAAAACTATCGATGCTAAATAAGTTAAAAGTAAACTAGATATGATATTTAAATAAATTTTCAACCAAATAATTGGATGATAAGGCGATTTTTTTTCTGAATACTAGAATGATTTATTTTGTTATTAGTTAAATTAACATGGCGTTAAAAATTTTAATTTATACATTAAAATCATGTGGATAAATGGTTGTTAGTTTTTTTTGACTTTAATTGTTAATTAAATGGGCGTTATTTGTTTTGTGATATTAGATATATTGATGAATTAAATAACAAATTTAATGAATAAATCGCTCGATTTTAAGATTATTCCAAAAAAACACACTTACTGTATGTAATCATCGAATTATCCTGATGAAAGGCTACAATAGGGTTATTCTATTTTTACTGGGGCGCACAATGAAGCTAAAGTTTAAGTTGCTATTAGCAGCATTAGTGGTTTGCCTTATCGTATTTTCGCTTATTTTTTTCGTTCGTTCTCCAGATGCTAAATTCGCAACGGTATTATCGACAGAGCCGATTAAATCAAATCGGCTTGTTGAATATGAAAATTGTTCAGTAACCGGTGTACTGGGCTCATTTAGCCAAGAGTCACTTTCTCGTTTTCATCCAGCGCAAAGTGAATGCAAAATGGTTTTTATGATAGAGGCGCTACAAGGCAAATTGTTTTTTCCATTTTCTAATGATGAAGAGAGAACTTGTGTGAAGACACAAAGAATGGAGCAGGTTATTGTTGGTTATGATGTGGTTTACCGTATAGGTAATAGCATTGGTAAGGTGAGGGCAGGATACGATCCAGGTATGTTTATTCCTCTCAATGACGATGGTCGATTAAATTTAACGCTTTCTAATGCAACCGTCTGTGAAACTTTGCGTAGTGATGTTAAAGATGTCGTTCCGTTTTACTGTATCAAGCAGAGTGAGTTAGCCCTAAATAAAGATGCATCTCAAGTATTGGAATTACAGCCAAGCAAAAATACTTATGGTTTTTTTGAGTAAAGAATAAACGGTTGAAGCACTGAAATATTAAGGCTATCAATATATTGCGTATAGCAATGTTGTATTGATAGCCTTTTTTGTTGTTATGGTAATAAATTGTTATGGCAATAAATTTTCTTCGAAATCAGTGAGAAGTTGCTTAATAAAATCAAGTCGCACAACTCTATCTGCCAAATCATGGAAAAACTTCAATCGTACAGGGCCATCGAGGCGATAAGTCTTGGATTGTTCCTGTAATAAACGGATCAAGAAGCTCGGATTGACTTTATTTTTCTCACCGAACTCGATGAATCCACCTTTTTCATGCGCTTCGATACGTTTCACGCCAAGTGCTTGTGCTTGTAAACGTATTGCCGCAGATGCAAGTAAGAACTTAGCGGCGTCAGGTAACTTACCAAAGCGATCGATTAATTCAGTCCGTAGATCATCAAGTTCTGATTTTTCTTTGGCGCTAGCAATGCGCTTATAGAAAGAAAGCCGGATATTAACATCATGAATATAATCATCGGGTAGCAAGACTGGCATACGTAATTCAACTTCAGTCTGCTGACTGGTGAGATCTTCAAGGGAAGGCTCGCGTCCTTCTTTTAATGCATCGACGGCGCTTTCCAATAATTCCATATATAAGGTAAAGCCAATTGTCGTCATTTGGCCACTTTGGTCTTCACCGAGTAACTCACCTGCGCCACGAATTTCAAGGTCATGAGTTGCGAGTGCAAATCCAGCACCCAAATCTTCTAAGGATGATATTGCCTCGAGCCGTTTATGGGCATCGGTTGTCATCGCTTTTGGATGAGGCGTTAGCAAGTAAGCATAAGCCTGATGATGAGAGCGTCCCACACGACCACGTAATTGGTGCAATTGAGCAAGGCCGAAATGATCAGCTCGTTCGATAATAATGGTATTTGCGGTTGGAATATCTATCCCAGTTTCGATAATGGTTGTGCAGATAAGCACATTGAAACGTTGGTGGTGAAAGTCATTCATAACTCGTTCCAATTCACGTTCCCGCATTTGACCATGACCAACAACAAAGCGTGCTTCAGGAACCAATTCTTCCAAGCGTGCTTTTGCTTTTTCAATGTTCTCTACATCGTTATACAGGTAGTAAACTTGGCCGCCACGTAAAGTTTCTCGGAGTATTGCTTCGCGTACGACTAATTCATCATATTGACGTACAAAGGTTTTAACCGCCAAACGACGTGCTGGTGGTGTGGCAATAATCGATAAGTCACGCATTCCACTCATTGCCATATTTAATGTTCGTGGAATAGGGGTTGCCGTTAGGGTAAGGATATCGACATCGGCGCGCATCGCTTTAATACGTTCTTTATGGCGAACACCAAATCGATGTTCTTCATCAACCACGAGTAAACCTAAATCTTTCCACACGATATCGCTTTGCAGTAATTTATGGGTACCAATGAGGATGTCAACTTTACCTTCAGTGGTTTCAGCAATAATGTGTTGTTGCTCTTTTGCTGTTTTAAAACGCGAGAGCATTTCAATACGAACCGGCCAGTTAGCAAATCGATCTTTAAAATTATCAAAGTGCTGCTGAGCAAGTAGGGTTGTAGGAACTAAAACAGCAACTTGTTTGTTATTATTAACGGCAAGGAAGGCGGCACGCATAGCAACTTCTGTTTTTCCAAACCCAACATCACCACAAACAAGCCTGTCCATCGCTAATGGTTGGCACATATCACTTAAAACAGCATTGATTGCCATTTCTTGATCAGGCGTGGTTTCATAAGGAAAACCTTGGCAAAATTCTTGATATTGTTGTTTATCGTGCTTGAAAGCAAAGCCTGCTTTTGCCGCACGTTGGGCGTATACGTCGAGTAATTCTGCAGCGACATCACGGACTTTTTCGGCTGCTTTTTGGCGAGCACGACCCCAGCTATCACTGCCGAGTTTATGCAATGGCGCATTATCGTCCGCCCCGCCAGCATAGCGGCTAATGAGATGTAATGATGAAACGGGAACATATAGCTTGTCGGAACCCGCATAGGTGAGTATCAGATACTCTGCTTTGATCCCACCGGCTTCCAGAGTGGTTAACCCTTGGTAGCGACCGACACCGTGTTCAATATGGACAACCGGTTGTCCAGGCCGTAGTTCGGCAAGATTTCGAATCAGAGTATCGGTGTTAATGGTGCGGCGGTTATCTGCACGCCGGCGCACAACACGCTCGCCTAATAAATCACTTTCGCAAATCAACGCCTTGTTTAAGGAAGACTGAATAAAACCGTGTTCAGCTGTACCAATGGTGATGGCGAAGCGATTATGGGTTGGGCTAGCATAACTATCAATTATTTCAGGTCGAATTTTTAACCGAGCTAATAGCTCATTCACGGTTTCACGGCGGCCTTCACTCTCCACTGAAAAAACAATCGTGCCATCAAAGTGTTCGGTAAATTGACGCAATTTTTCGAGCGGTGTTTTACTTTGGCCTTGAGTGCCAATATCCGGCAGTGGTAAATAATCTAAATTAGTATTTGCTGCTTTATCGGCGAGTTGCTCCGTGGAGAGTTGAACGCGAGGCCATTTTTTTAATGATTGATTAAGTTGTTCAACTGTCAGCCACAATTCACTCGGAGGCAGCAAAGGACGCATCGGGTCGACGCCACGACTTTCAAAACGTTGTTGTGTATCAGTTTGAAAACGCTCAGCAGCTTCTTGCAGACTTTGTGAGACGAGCAAGGTATTGTTCGGTAAATAGTCAAACAAAGACGGTAGCGGTTCAGGGAAAAATAGCGGTTGCCAATATTCAATCCCGGTTGGTAATGTATTTTTGCTCACCTGTTGATAAATATGTTCAGGATCACGACGAACCTCGAAGCGTTCGCGCCACTGGCTACGAAAACGTTCAATTGCCTCTTTATCGGTTGGGAACTCATGAGCCGGTAGCAAATTAATGCGACTAACTTCTTCTAATGTCCGCTGAGAATCCACATCAAAGGTGCGTAAACTGTCAATTTCATCATCAAAAAAATCGATACGAAAGGGTAATGAACTGCCCATCGGAAACAAGTCAAGCAATGCGCCACGAGTTGCATATTCCCCATGTTCTAATACTTGTTCCACATGGCGATAACCTGCTTTATCGAGTTCATCTCTGAGATTATCACGGGATAGTTTATCTCCTTTTGCCATCACTAAGGCATGGCCCGTTAGAAAGTCAGAAGGACACACTTTTTGCATTAGGGTATTAACCGGTAAGATTAATGCGCCTTTTTGCAAGTTTGGTAAACGATAAAGCGTCGATAAACGCTGAGATATAATCTCTTGATGAGGCGAGAAATTATCGTAAGGTAGGGTTTCCCAATCGGAGAGTGTCTCGATAGGATAATGAGTAAACTGTTGAATTTCATCTCTTAATCTCAGCGCATTTTGCATATCGCGAGTAATAATGACAACAGGCCCCTGATGACGTTCTATCATCTCTCCACATTCAAGCGCACCAGCAGCCCCGATCAGGCATCCTAAATGGCGGACATCACCACTACGACTAGGGAGTTCATAACGAGTTTTTGACGACATAAAAATATTCGGCTTCTCACAGCAATGAGTTAAATAATTATGAGTAAAGCAACCTGCTTTACCCCGTAATTTGTCTGAAAGTAACGCAAACAGGCAGTCAATAATAAAAAAAACCACAAAACCGAGGCTGGGTGGTTCCATTCATCAATCGTACCCTTTATTATCGCTGAACACTTCGCTTTGGCAACAGGGGCATCAAAGATTTCATGCAGCAATCTGTCTCATTATTTATAGGCCTGCGCTATATGCGCGGACGAGCTGCCGATAAATTTGGCCGTTTTGTATCTAGCTTATCGGCAATTGGTATCACACTAGGGGTTGCGGCGTTAATCACAGTCACCTCAGTCATGAACGGTTTCGAGCGATCGCTACAAGATAGCATACTTGCCTACATGCCGCAGGCTATATTGACGTCGCCAACAGGAAATATTGATCCAAACGCATATCCTATTTCGGGCTTACAGCACTTGCAGGGTGTTAATCACATTTCACCCATTGTGCAATCAGATGTAGTACTGCAAAGTCGCGCCAATGTAGGTGTTGGCATGATGGCGGGTATTGACACGAAAGAACGTTCTCTTTTATTAGATAATTTGATTAGCGGTGACCGTAACGATTTGCAAGCCGGCAGCTATAACGTTTTTTTAGGTAATAAACTGGCTGAAAACTTAGGTCTTAAGCGTGGAGATGAAGTCCGTTTAATTATACCGGGTGTGAGTCAATTAACCCCAATGGGGCGCATTCCAAGCCAACGTCTTTTCACGGTCGCGGGTATTTTTCAAACAAATGGCGAAGCGGATACGAGCGAACTTGTTGTTGCACAGCAGGACGCTGCGCGTATGTTGCGTTATCCCGCTGGCCGCGTGACAGGTTGGCGTCTTTATTTGGATGAGCCACTTAAAGTGGATGTTTTGAGTAAACAAACATTACCTGAAGGGTTGGTTTGGACTGACTGGCGAGAGCGGAAAGGTGAATTTTTCCAAGCAGTTAGAATGGAAAAAAACATGATGGGGTTACTGCTTAGCTTAATTATTGCTGTGGCGGCATTCAACATTATTACTTCACTTTCGTTGCTCGTTATGGAGAAGCAAGGTGAAGTCGCTATTCTGAAAACCTTGGGATTAAAACGCAGCCGTATATTAGCGATATTTATGATCCAAGGGGCAGGCGCCGGTATCATAGGTAGTGTGATTGGTACCTTGTTAGGGATATTGCTCTCTAGCCAATTAAATGTCTTGATGCCGTTAATTGGATTGCTTCCAAAAGGTGTTGCACTACCGATAGTGCTCGATTATTCGGGAATTTTAATTATTGCAGTTTCTGCAATGCTGATTTCATTGCTTGCTACGCTTTATCCTTCTTGGCGAGCGGCTGCGGTACAACCTGCTGAGGCTTTACGTTATGAATAAACAACCACTTCTTGTCTGCGAAAATTTAAGCAAGGTCTATCAAGAAGGCGCATTATCGACAGAAGTGTTGAAAAATGTCAGTTTTTCGATAAGTGAAGGCGAAATGATGGCGATTGTCGGCAGCTCAGGATCGGGAAAAAGTACTCTATTACATCTATTGGGTGGGTTAGACACGCCATCAGAAGGTAATGTTATTTTTCGTGGGCAGCATATTAATCAGCTTTCTTCAGATGCGAGAGCTGCTATTCGTAATAAAGACCTTGGGTTTATCTATCAATTCCATCATTTGTTACCTGATTTTAGTGCACTAGAAAATGTCGCAATGCCATTGCTAATTGGTGGAACGTCAAAAGAACAAGCCTTTGCTAAGGCAACCGAAATGCTTGATGCGGTTGGACTTGCTCACCGAGCTGGGCATAGGCCTTCTGAGCTTTCAGGAGGGGAGCGCCAGCGTGTCGCGATTGCGCGTGCTTTAGTTAATGACCCTGCGTTGGTGCTGGCGGACGAACCGACAGGTAACTTGGATTTACGCAATGCGGATGCTATTTTTGAATTATTGGGCGAACTTAACCGTAAGCAACGCACCGCATTTTTAGTCGTCACGCATGATATGAAACTTGCACATCGTTTATCGCGACAATTAGAGATGCGTGATGGGCATTTGCAGCAGGAAGTTACTTTGGGGGCGATGTAATGTCAAAAATGCCTCTTACGTTACTAACGGCATTGCGTTTTAGCCGAGGACGCCGTCGAACCGGTATGGTGTCGTTGGTTTCTATTGTTTCAACGCTCGGTATTGTATTGGGTGTTGCGGTGCTGATCATTGGATTAAGTGCCATGAATGGTTTTGAGCGAGAACTAAACAATCGTGTACTTTCGGTTGTTTCTCATGGGCAAATCTACGCCGTTAAACCGCCGTATAAAGATTGGAGTTTTGCTGAAGAAGCGATCCGTAAAACACCGGGAGTGCAAGGAGTTAGCCCTTATATTAATTTTACGGGGTTATTAGAGCGGGGGGCTAACCTAAAAGCGATTCAAGTCATGGGGGTTTCCCGTGAAACTCAAACGCAAGTCAGTGCATTGCCAGAATTTATTCTTAATGATGCGTGGCAACATTTTGAAGCGGGTAAGCAATCCATTATTCTTGGGCAAGGTGTTGCTAACTCACTGAATGTTAAAGTGGGTGATTGGGTGACTATTATGATCCCTAACACAGATGCTAGCTTAAAAATCCAGCAGCCTAAGCGTATTCGAGTACAAGTTTCAGGTATTTTTCGTTTAAGTGGTTTACTTGATCACCAACTCGCACTCATTCCGCTTGCGGATGCACAAGCGTATTTAGGCTATGGGGATGGGATTACGGGCTTTGAAATCAAAGCAACGAACCCATTTGAAGCCGATAAAATTGTCTATGATGCGGGTTTGAAAACGATGCACCATGTGATCGTTAAGAGCTGGATTGGCGATTATGGTTATATGTACAATGATATCCAAATGGTTCGCAGTATTATGTACTTAGCCATGATCCTAGTCATTGGCGTGGCGTGTTTTAATATTGTCTCAACCTTAGTGATGGCAGTAAAAGATAAAAGCAGTGACATTGCAGTGCTACGTACTTTAGGCGCTAAAGACCGACAAATTCGCGCCATTTTCTTATGGTATGGCTTACTCAGTGGCTTAATTGGTTCTATTATTGGCGTTGTACTGGGTGTGGTGATTTCGCTTAATTTAACCACGTTAATTAAAGGGTTAGAAAGTATTATTGGGCACTCGATCCTTTCGGGCGATGTCTATTTTATTGATTTTTTACCGTCAGAATTACACCTAATGGATGTTGTGTATGTACTACTGACAACCGTGATACTGAGTTTAATTGCAAGTTGGTATCCAGCGCGACGAGCAAGCAAATTAGACCCTGCACGTATTTTAAGCGGGCAATAATTTATTGTTAATAGAGCCGGACACGGAGTATTTAATTGTCCGGCTCAATGTATTTTCAATTAACGGTCTCTTTATTTTTCTTTTCTAAAAACATATGCTTATAGCTACGTTTTTCAATTAATTCGTCATCAAACCCATAATTCTTAGCCACAGACAGCAGTTTTTGGTTAAGTGTATCTAACAACGTTTCATCGTCCGTCATTATGGCAAATTCAGCAAACCAACCAATATCAGCAAGATGGTCGAGGGTGATGTGAACATCTTTTAAAAAATAAATACTACGGGTCTTCGACGCTGTTAAATTGCATTGGTAACCTAGAGTTATCAACATATTTTTGACGTGATTGCAGTCATCTATATTAATGGCCTTACACTCTGAGGAACTCGGCCCTTTAACTATCCATAATTTAATACCTGAAGGTGTCATTTCTCTAACACACATGCTGATATTTTGCTCAGCAAGGGTCGCTGTTTGGCTATCAAAAAAATAATCAGTTTCTATATTATTTTCAGTAAAGGGTTCAGCACCGTCTTGCATAAGCTGATGTAAAAAAATTTGTGGGTCTGCTAGTCTAAATTTAATCTCAGCTTCGTACTTGCCAACAAAATGGTTACTCATTTTTTTGTTCACTTAGTAATGGGTTATTATCTCAATAGATAATGTGATGTAACCACTCAGAGTGGGGAAGTCAATTAAATTAGCCAGTTAATAAGCTTCTTTTTTCGTCATCTTATCGAGATAGCCCATGACAAAGGCGGAAAGAACAAAGGTTAGGTGGATCACGACATACCACATTAATTTGGTATTCTCGACATTTTGTAGATTCATGAAAATTTTCAATAGATGAATCGATGAGATAGCGACGATAGAGGCTGCGACTTTATTTTTTAGGGAAGTTGCATCCATCGTACCAATCCAACCTAATTTATCACTATTCTCAGGGATACTAAGCTGAGAGACAAAATTCTCATAGCCTGAAAACATCACCATGACTAATAATCCGCCAACCAGTGCCATATCTATCAATGATAATAGCGTGAGGATTAGGTCAGCCTCTGGAATGGCTAAAATATTAGGTAGAATATGAAAAAGTTCTTGAAAGAATTTAATCGTTAATGCAAGCAATGTAAGGGACAGCCCAAAATAGATTGGAGCAAGTACCCAGCGCGAAGCATACATTGTTTTTTCGAAGAACTTTTCCATGTAAACCCTTTTATGTAATGAAAGATGATAATAAGTAAAACTGTATGTCACATTTTAACGTTTTGAGGGCATGTGGATAAAGTTTTTTTTTGTTAATATTAGTTTGTTATAAATAAAATTAGATTAACCACAGATCTAACGTAAATTTTCGTATCGAGTTGAAATTGATTTACTCGGGCAATAGCTAAATGCATCTTGAATTATTTCGCGTATAGTATGTTAGCATCTAAGATTATAAGTGATGACATAATGTATGGTGTGATTTATTGTTTGGAATAATTTTGAGCAAAGCATATTTCACTAAAAATTGTCGTTAAATGCATGGATGAAAGGAAGTTTTTTGATGTTGCGATATCGTTATAGATTAAAAAAGACCAAAAAGAACAAGAGTGTACGCCGTCAGCGACTTCGCAATCGTGCTTTCTATATAGATAGTAGACTAACGAATATGAAAAAAGTGAACATCGTTGTATTAACAGGGGCAGGTATTTCTGCTGAGTCTGGTATTCAAACATTTCGTTCAGCTGATGGATTATGGGAAGAGCACTGTGTTGAAGATGTGGCGACACCCGAGGGGTTTGCTCGAGATCCTCAATTAGTCCAACGCTTTTATAACGAGCGACGCAGACAACTGCAACAAGAAAATATTAAGCCTAACGCAGCGCACTTTGCGTTAGCACAGCTAGAAGAATTATTAGGTGATCGGTTTTTATTGATTACGCAAAACATTGATAATTTGCATGAAAGAGCGGGAAGCAAACGTATCGTTCATATGCACGGTGAATTGCTCAAAGTACGTTGCAATTGGTCAAATCAGGTATTGGAATGGAAAGGCGATTTGGATATGGATGAACGCTGCCATTGCTGCCAATTCCCACAACCATTGCGCCCCCATATTGTTTGGTTTGGTGAAATGCCATTAGATATGGATCGTATTTACCAAGCGATTGAACAGGCAACGATTTTTATTTCTATCGGTACGTCTGGACATGTTTATCCCGCAGCAGGTTTTGTCCATGAGGCTAAATTACATGGCGCACATACCGTTGAGCTTAACTTAGAACCGAGTCAAGTGGAAAGTGAGTTTGAAGAAAAATACTATGGCTTAGCAAGTAAAGTGGTTGTTGAATACATCAATAATTTAATTACTGAACTCAATGTGGTCAGCGAAGCTAAATTAAATAAAAGTAAATAACATCTAATTAAAGGGAGTGTCATACTCCCTTTGTGTTTCATGCTTTAAACGTTCATGTCCATCATTGCTGGCATTGTTATTTCTTTTACACAGGTTGAATTGCTTGTACTAAGAATAAATTGAACTGCACTAACAACATCTTGCAATGGAATTAAATTGCCTTCACTTTTTTCTATTACTTCATCAAGGGGTAACGATAATGGGTATTCAGTCGCTAAGTAACCTAAATTAAGTACAGATATTCCGATTCTATCTTGGCGTAATGTTTCTCTAAGTGATTGCACAATGCCTCGAAGCGCGTATTTTGTTGCAGAAAAGGCAACTTCTCTACCATTGTGATTATCTAATCCCCATGTCGAACCAATTAATATCACCTTACTATTATCTGCTAACCTTAAGTTTGATAACATCGCTTTTAGGTTTAATAGGCAAGCGCTGATGTTAGTTTGGATTATATTGAGTAATTCGACATCATCAGTTTCCTCAAAAGAATATTCATCCATAAAGGCGAGTTTCTCCCAAATTCCCACATTATAGATAAGCGTATTAATGGGTTGATTTTCAATCACATTCTTAATTGATTGAGCGCAATTAAGTGTATTAAGGTCAGCTTGGATCCAATGAAAATTATCTTGTTTGAAAGGAGGTGCTGAGCGTGAAACGCCATAAATAAGGTCATTGCTGGACGGAATGCCTTCAACTAACGCTTTACCTAACCCTTTACTTACGCCGTAAATTAAAAATGTTTTAGACATTCTATTACCTATAAATTGAATAATAAAAATTAAATATTAAGCTAGATTATATAGCATAAATAACACAGATTATGATTGGCTAAAAATGCAATGGCTTATGATATTTAACTTAACGCCAAGATATTTAACTTATTATGATTAAAATAAATAAAACCAAACTAATACTAAATTATTATTTTTTTCTATTTAGGGAGTAGATAAAAGCAATAAATAGGTACTTTGGGAAAAATGAGACTATCGTATTAAATAATCTTGATGTATTTAATTAAAACCG
>NZ_LXEW01000053.1 GCF_001655055.1 Providencia heimbachae ATCC 35613
TTAAAAATATGCACTGATTAACAGCAAAGCTGATTTGAAACAATAATTGATAATGTGATCTTTCCCATAATATGAATATTAATATTAAGGGGGATGGAGTATGGACAAACTCTTGGAGCGGTTTTTTGAATATACTGCTTTTGATACGCAATCAAAACTGAATGCAAAAACAGTACCTAGCAGCAGTGGCCAGCTAAAATTTGCCCGTGCGTTAGCTAAAGAACTTAGTGAATTAGGTTTTGAGAAGGTAACGCTCACTGACCAAGGTTGCTTGATGGCCGCTTTGCCATCCAATGTTGACTGGGATGTACCTTCTATTGGCTTTATTTCTCATCTCGATACAGCGCCTGATTATTCAGGTAAAAATGTTTGCCCGCAAATATTAGAAAATTACCGAGGTGGTGATATCGCTTTAGGTATTGGTGATGAAGTCCTGTCACCAGTCATGTTCCCCATTTTGCATGAAATGATTGGAAAAACACTGATCATGACTGATGGGAAAACCCTGTTAGGGGCGGATGATAAAGCCGGTATTGCAGAAATAATTACCGCATTAGTTCGTTTAAAAGAGAATCAAATTCCCCATGGGAAAATTTGCCTCGCATTTACGCCGGATGAAGAGATAGGGCGTGGTGCTCGGCATATCGATTTTAAAGAATTTGATGCACTTTGGGCATATACCGTTGATGGTGGTGGTGTCGGAGAGTTGGAGTATGAAAACTTTAATGCTGCCAATGTCTCGATTAAAATTGTTGGGAACAATACACATCCAGGAAAAGCCAAGGGGATTATGGTTAATGCGTTGGCTTTAGCTAGCCGTATTCATGGAATGCTACCCGAAAATGAAACGCCTGAAAATACAGATGGATATGAAGGTTTTTATCACTTAACATCCATTAAAGGTACTGTCGAAAAAGCAGAAATGAATTATATTCTGCGTGATTTTGACCTTAATGGTTTCGAAGCAAGAAAGAAAAATATTATTCGTATCGCAGAGAAGGTGGGTGAGGGGTTACACCCGAGTTGTTATATCGAGCTGACGCTAGACGATACTTATTACAATATGCATAAAGAAGTGATGAAGTTCCCCCATGTAGTTGAATTGGCAAAACAAGCGATGATTGATTGTGGTATTGAGCCTATTGTACAGCCTATTCGTGGTGGAACTGATGGCGCTCAACTTTCTTACCGTGGTTTACCTTGCCCAAATATTTTTACGGGTGGATATAACTTCCACAGTAAGCATGAATTTATTACCTATGAAGGAATGGAGCAGGCTGTTAGTGTCATCATGCGAATTGCAGAGCTCACTGCGATCCATGCACAAAAAAATCAGTAATGACTAATTTAACAAGTAGATAAAAATAAAAATGCCCCACTCAAAAAAATTGTTTGGGGCATTGATTTATCAGGCTAATGAACAATTAAAAATTTAATCGTCAAAATACCAATAGCCGTTATTAATTAGAGCGGTGATTAATGCAATGAAATTCACATCATCAATAGCTTCACCTAAAGTTTCACTATTCACTGAGTCAAAACGACATAAGCTATCTGCGGCTTCATAGCATTTGGTTTCTAAGCATTCACCATTGACAAAGAACTGATCGCCAACACGTAATGCTCTTAATCCATTGAGTTTATGCAATGTTTCTTGCTGGGATTTCAGCAAGTCATAAATCTCATTTTGCTCATAAGGTGGTTCAGGTGGTGCTATATCTAATTCATGGCGCGATTGAGAAATATATTCGCCTAACCATTTGCGGAATACATCAGGATCATTAATTAATGACTCCATCATTTCACGCAGTTTTATTTGCTCACCTTGCAATATTTCTGCTGGGTTATCTCTAAATGAAAGGTCAGGGTCGCTGTAGCGGTAACTGCCTAAATCATTTGAAATCAAATGGTCAGCAAAGCTACTGATAAGCTCGCGGGCATTTGGTGCGCGAAAACCGACTGAATAGTTAAGGGAAGGTTCAATCGCATAGCCTTCATGAGGGAATCCCGGTGGAATATAAAGAATATCGCCGGGTTCCATCTCTTCATCGATGATGGCATCGAAAGGATGGACTTGTAAAAGATCAGGATGAGGGCAATGTTGTTTCATCGGGATTTTTTCCCCAACACGCCAATGACGACGACCTTCACCTTGGATAATAAAGACATCATATTGATCAAGATGCGGTCCTACACCACCACCGGGAACGGAATAGGAGATCATCAAATCATCCATGCGCCAGTCGGAGAGCACTCTAAATGGCTTCATCAGCGCTGAACTTGGGTGATGCCAGTGGTCGACAGCTTGAACGAGGATAGACCAGTTTTCTTCGCCTAAGTGCTCATAACTTTCAAATGGACCATGACCTACTTGCCATAGGCCTTCTTTGTGGCTGACTAAACGGCTATCAACCTCATCTTCCATCGCAAGTCCCGCAAGTTCATCGGGAGAGATAGGATCAATAAAATTTGTAAAGCCCTGTTTAATGAGCAGAGGTCGTTTCTGCCAATGACTGTCCAGAAAGCTTTGCCAGTCGAGATTCAGTTTATAATCCATCTTATTGTCCCTAGTAAGAAAACACTTCTTAAATAGTATACCGGAAATAGGCCTTGGTGTAGGGTTTAAATGGCTTGCGTGTCACAGATTAGCTATCTTCAATCACTGCTTGGTGCTTAAATGTCACCATAACGCGAGCCCCGCCGAGTGGGCTATCGTTAATGCAGATTTCGCCATCATATTGGTCGATAATATCAACGGCAATTGATAGCCCTAAGCCTTGTCCGGGTCTTAAGGTATCTGCGCGTTGTCCACGGACGAAAATAACGCTACGTTTACTTTCGGGTACACCAGGGCCATCATCATCAACAATGAGTGTTAAACTATCTTGCCCTACGTGAGCGGTGACTTCGACAAACTCAAGGCAGTATTTACAAGCATTTTCCATCACATTTCCCATGACTTCCATAAAGTCATTCGGTTGACCTAGCCATGTGATTTCAGGAGAGATATCAACGGTGATTGAGACACCTTTATGCTGATAAACTTTATGTAGCGCACTCGATAAGCTATCAATAACAGAGGGCACTGATGAAATTTCGCGGAGCATCAAATTTTCATCCCCTTGCGTTGATGCTCGGTGCAAGTAATAGCCTACCTGCTGAGAAATTCGTCCGATTTGTTCAAGCATGATAGGTTCAGCTTGCTCAATATTCATTTGTTTGCCTGAGCGTAATAATCTGAGCGTAGATTGCAAAACCGCTAACGGTGTTTTCAAGCTATGAGTTAAGTCAGACAAAGTTGTACGGTATTTACTGTAGCGTTTACGCTCATTAGTGAGCAGAATATTAAGATTACGTACCAACCCCCTAAGTTCGGAGGGGGGATTTTCATCTAATGTGTCGCGTTCACCATTTTCAAGGCTACTTAATTGGGAAACTAACGATTTTATGGGGCGTAAACTCCAATATGCTGCCAGCCATAATAGTGGGATAACCAAAATAAGATTAGCCAGTAGCACATAGCCAAACCATTCCCAGACTAAACCCGTTTTTTGTAAATCTTGAGGAAGCGTATCGACCACAACGATAGTTAAAGGTGGAAGATTTTCACTTTTACTGTATTGATTAACAGAAACGGAGTGAGTGAGAGGTTCATCGTCATTACTCATATCATCGAGCTTGTTATTGTATTCAGGATTATCATCAAGGAGTTGACGAGTCTCTCTGATGTCAGTGTCTATCTCATATAATCCTTCTTTTTTAAGCCAATCAGCGCGAATTAATTGCTCAACATTGGGAACATCACGCTGTCGCCAAAGTGCTTTTCCATGGTTATCATAAATGATCACCAACGTGGGATTGTTTAAGGTAAAGTTAGGTGGAACACGAATATCAATTTTGTTATTTTGCCACTGCGCTAGGCTGTAAATTAAATTACTTTGGCTGCGCAGTAGCGTATAGGTTGTTTTATCGAAGCTAATAAGATACCCAAGTATAGCGACAATGCCATACGATAAGGTAAGAGCTAGGATCACCGCAGACGTCGCACATAAAAAACGCGCACGTAGCGAGAGCGGTTTAAACTTAGATTTACGCGGCCACATATTAGCCATTCACATCGAAGCGATAGCCTTGACCACGAACAGTGACAATGACATCATCACTATGAAATTGTTGAATTTTTTTACGCGGTCGCCCCATTAAAACATCAATAGTATGACTTTCTCTTAATTCAGCATCTGGGTAAAGTTGGCGCATTAAAGAATCTTTACTGACGACTTTGCCGTTATTACGTAACAGTGTTTCGATAATGGTATATTCAAAGGCGGTAAGCTTGATTGCTTCACCATGAACAGTGAATTCTTTGCGTGATAAATCGATAATAAAATCGCCAAGCTCAAGGATTTGTGAGGCGAGACCGCTGTTTCTACGCATTAATGCCTGCATCCGTGCGACGAGCTCTTCTAACTGAAAGGGTTTAGTTACGTAATCGTCAGCACCACTATTTAAAACTTGAACTTTCTCTTGCCAACTTTCACGGGCAGTCAACACTAAAATAGGAATATTGACATGTAGATTACGCCAGCGTTTTATCATTGATAAACCATCTTCATCAGGTAAACCAAGATCGACAACAGCAATATCAGGGCAGCTTTCATTGAGAAAGTAATCTGCTTCTTTTGCGTCTTCAGCAGAATCAACTTGATGACCGAGTTCTTTAAGTTGAACGGTTAGGTGGTGGCGAAGTAAAGCATTGTCTTCGACGATAAGAATACGCATCTGAAAACCTCATATTGAGAAGAAACAGCAAGCCGATAGGCTATATTAGCACTTGAAACGCTATGGTAAAAAGAGAAGCGTACAGCGGCAAGTGATTAAGTAAACATAAACCAAACAAATCGTAAAAATCATTAAGATAACAGCTTCATATTAGCCAGTTAAGTGATTAATCAATGTGATATTAAGATGGTTTAAACGATTTTGATTATATATAAACTCAATAAACGAGGAGTAAAGAATCGATAATAAATATTTATGGTGTAAAAAAGGCGACTATTAAGCCGCCTTAATCATGCAGAGAACTTATAATTATTTTAATTCATCAATAAAAGAGACGGCGTAACCGATGTAGTTAGCCGGCGTCATTTCTTTTAGACGCGTTTTTTCATGTTCAGGTAGTTCTAAATTATCGATAAACTGCTTCATGCCTTCGGCAGTAATACGTTTCCCACGAGTCAGTTCTTTAAGTTTTTCATACGGTTTTTCAATACCATAACGGCGCATTACGGTTTGAATTGGTTCTGCGAGAACTTCCCAATTTTTATCTAATTCATCCAGCAAGTGCTGTTCATTAACTTCGAGTTTATTCAACCCTTTCATGGTGGATTGATAAGCAATTAAAGCATAACCAAGGCCAACACCTAAGTTACGTAGAACTGTTGAGTCAGTGAGGTCACGCTGCCAGCGAGAAACGGGTAATTTACTGGCTAAATGGCCCAGCACGGCATTTGACAAACCTAAGTTGCCTTCAGAGTTTTCAAAGTCAATTGGGTTGACTTTATGTGGCATGGTTGAAGAACCAATTTCGCCCGCAATGGTTTTTTGTTTGAAATGGTTTAGAGCAACATAACCCCAAATATCACGGTCAAAATCCAGCACGATAGTATTAAAGCGCGCAACACAGTCAAACAGCTCTGCGATGTAATCATGCGGTTCTATTTGAGTGGTGAATGGGTTCCATTTAACGCCGAGGGAAGTAACAAATGTTTCACTAAACTCATGCCAATTAACTTCAGGGTAAGCCACCATGTGGGCATTATAATTACCAACGGCACCATTAATTTTACCTAAAATTTCCACTTGTTCTAGCTGGCGGTATTGGCGCTCTAAGCGATAAGCGACGTTTGCAAATTCTTTACCAATAGTGGACGGTGTTGCAGGCTGGCCATGAGTACGAGAGAGTAAAGGTAGATCACGGTATTCGTGTGCCATCGTTTTGATTTTATCGATAATTTGGCGCCACTGTGGTAGCAAAACATTTTCGCGTGCGGTCTTCAGCATTAATGCATGGGACAGATTATTGATATCTTCAGAAGTACATGCGAAGTGAATAA
The DNA here is from genome assembly GCF_001655055.1 of Providencia heimbachae ATCC 35613. Taxonomy (GTDB): domain Bacteria; phylum Pseudomonadota; class Gammaproteobacteria; order Enterobacterales; family Enterobacteriaceae; genus Providencia; species Providencia heimbachae. Next base: position 6,114 of record NZ_LXEW01000053.1, read on the forward strand.
ATTCAGAGACAGCATGCAGAGCAGGAATGCTTGCGACTTTTTCTTTTAAGAAATACTCAACAGCTTTAACATCATGGTTAGTTATGCGCTCAATTTCTTTAATGCGCATAGCGTCTTTTTCGCAGAAGTTCACAACTATTTCATCTAGGTAAGCGTTTGCGTCAGCATCAAATGGTGGAACTTCTTTGATTTGGGCTGTTGCTGCCAGTTTTTGCAGCCAGCGAACTTCAACTTGTACGCGAAATTTCAGTAAGCCAAACTCGCTAAAAATAGTGCGTAAAGCGCTGACTTTATCACCGTAACGGCCGTCAATCGGGGATACAGCGGTCAGTGAGGATAATTCCATTGGTTGCAACTCCAAATTTAAAGGTGAGACAAAATATCTTTCGCCTGATTAGACAGACGGCTTCGGGAAAACATTAATTGTATTCGACTACCGCCTACTTGCTGCCAAAGTACCGCACAACGGATACCGGCGAGCAGCGTAGCCCTAACTTTCGCTTGAACAAGGGTATTTTTTAGAATATCAGGGGAGCCGGTGACTTGAATTCGAGGACCAGCAGGGCTCACGACATCAACATAAATACCTGCTAAGGCATTAAACACACCGTCAGACATAGGTTCGAAATAGCTTGCTTGGCGTTCAAATTGTGCAATACGTTGACCTAATTGATCCATCGCATTTTGATCTTTATTCAAACGGCGCTCAAGGGCCATAATACTAAGCATATAGCGGGTCATTTCAGCGGATAATCCGCTATTACCGCCAGTTAACATGCCAAGCATTGCACTGAGACCGGTTTTTAAGTTCGCAGGGTCATTGCCGAAAACATCCAATGTAGAGGATGGATTCATATTGGTGACACTATTGACCATAGTTGCTAAGTCTTGCTCGCTACAAATACCTTCATGAGCCAGTTTTTGCACTATGCCACTAGCTTGGCAGATACCGGCCAAGGCGAGGGTAATGTCATAATAATTTTTAGCCACATCTACTCCTGAATACGGGCTTCAATAATTCCGCCGCCGAGGCAAACGTCATCGATATAAAATACCGCAGATTGTCCTGGGGTAACAGCAGCAATGGGATAATCAAAACGGACTTCAATTCTATCTTCACTTAATGGCGTGACAGTACAGGGGATATCTGCTTGGCGATAACGTGTTTTGACAACGCAGCGTAGTGACTGTGCCAGTGTTTTTCTATCAACCCAATGAAGTTGTTGTGCGATTAAGCCAACGGACATTAGGCGCGGGTGCTCATGGCCTTGCGCGACGATAAGAACGTTGTTTTCAACGTCTTTATCAACGACATACCAAGGATCCTCAGACCCTTCTTTTGTTCCGCCGATCCCTAAACCTTTACGTTGACCTAAAGTGTGATACATCAACCCTTCATGTTGGCCAATGGTTTCACCATCTACGGTTATAATTGGGCCTGGTTGAGCAGGTAAATAGCGGCCTAAGAAATCACGAAATTTACGTTCGCCAATAAAGCAAATACCCGTTGAGTCTTTTTTCTTTGCCGTAATTAAACCAATTTCTTCTGCAATACGGCGAACTTCTGGTTTCTCGAGCTCACCAACAGGGAAGAGGCTTTTGGATACTTGTTCATGACTCAGTGTATAAAGAAAATAGCTTTGGTCTTTATTGCCATCTAGACCGCGTAGAAGCTGGCTTTTTCCATTAACATCACGGCGTCGGACATAGTGGCCGGTGGCAATATAGTCTGCACCGAGATCTTCGGCTGCAAACTCTAAGAATGCTTTGAATTTAATTTCTTTGTTGCATAAGATATCAGGGTTTGGTGTGCGACCTGCTTTATATTCGGATAAAAAATGTTCGAAAACATTATCCCAATACTCAGCCGCGAAATTAATGGTATGAAGTTCGATACCTAACTTATCACAAACAGATTGTGCATCGGCAAGATCAGTCGCAGCAGAGCAATATTCCGCATCGTCATCTTCTTCCCAGTTCTTCATAAACAGACCAACAACCTGATAGCCTTGCTGCTTGAGCAGGTAAGCAGAAACGGATGAATCAACACCACCGGACATACCGACGATGACTTTTTTTAGGCTGTTAACTGACACGGTACTGTTATCTGACATGGAAATAGTCTCAATGCGGAAAAATCAAGCCCCATACTTTAGCATGTTGTACCCTTGTTACACCAGCGCTAGAGGGAATATTCTTGGCCTAGTTTTGCTCTATTTTCCCTGTCAACCATGTACTTCTGCGATAAACAGGGATAAAAGAAAGTTTAATGATCAAAAATGTGCCCATATGTGGAAAGCATATCCAGAGGATAGGTGATATTTTCTTGAAAACAAAGAATGCTTTGGGCAACAAGTGGGGAGCGTAAATTATTGCTCTCAAGAATATCTTGGGCGCTTACCCAGTGACAACATGTGATATCACTGTCTTGAGGCGATGTTTCACAAGGCGCAGGGAGCTCGAGTGAAAATAAAAATCGGATAAACGGCGTGTTATCGGGGGCTATCCATTGATGTATTTTGAGCAGTTTTTGAGGAGTAGCGTGGATCCCTGTTTCTTCAAAAAGTTCACGCTCTGCCGCTTGTAATAAACTTTCATTTGCCTCTAAATGCCCAGCTGGCTGGTTCCAAGTCGGTTTTCCGTTAACCCACTCTTCAACGACTAAAAATTTTTCTTGAGTATGCACTATTGTTGCGACGGTAATATTGGGTCTAAACAAAGCTTACCTCCATCCATTCACCAAGCGCTAAACTTCCTAAATTAAACTCACCTACTTGATATCGAACCAACCTTAGCGTAGGAAAACCGATATTGGCAGTCATTCGGCGAACTTGTCGATTTTTTCCTTCATATAACGTAATTTTAAGCCAACTAGTGGGTTTGTTTTTACGTTCTCTTATAGGAGGAGTTCTAGGCCACAACCAACTAGGCTCTGTGACTAATTCAATACCCGCTGGCAGAGTAGGTCCATCATTTAATGTTAATCCCTGACGAAATTTTAAAAGCGCTGCCTCATCAGGAATACCTTCCACTTGAGCATAGTATACTTTTCCCGTTTGTTTTTGTGGTTGAGTTAAACGGGCTTGTAATTTTCCATCGTTAGTTAAGATGAGCAGACCTTCGCTATCTCTATCCAATCGACCAGCAGCATAGACATCACTGATTGGAATATAATTTTTAAGCGTGTCACGACCTTGTTCGTCGGTAAATTGAGGGAGTACATCGTAAGGCTTATTAAATAAAATGATTTTGCTTTGCATTGGTGGTTTGCGAGTTGATCGTATCTTTGAGTGTGATGTAGCTAATCCAGCTTTGTGCTGAGGAGCGGCTAATTTAGTGTTTGGCTTTGCCATAATGACCTAGTGATTTAGCTAACAAGTAACTTGTTATTTATTAAAATTTATTTTATGCCCCCTAGTTTAGGTGATTTAAGGATTAAAACCTAGGGGGTGCAATAATAACAGCTCAGCAAAATAGCGTTATTATTGCAATAAATTTATGCTATTTCTAATTGGTTATCTAATTGATCAATAAATAGTTGAAAGGCTTGAAAACTGTTCTCAATAAGTTTTGCGGAGTATTGGTGTTCGTCATAACTGAAATCAAGTGTATCTATAAGATCGTACTCACTGCCCATCGCATGGCCCGATTCATGACTTAAATGCAAGTCACCACAAAATTTAAGATTAAAATTAGAACCTTGGACTAATTCTTTTAAAAATGAAAACATCACATTTCCGGTCGCTTCCATGACCTCAATTATGACGAGACGAAATTTAGCGGGCTGATTTGACAACATGGCTACCAAATCGTAAGTCAACTTTCGACTAGGGGCTAACTGTTCAGACCAAAGAAATTCAAGTGTATCACTGAGTGGCAGTACATGATTTAAGCCTAACTCACGTAAGTCATGGATAAACCATGGCCAGTGGTTTGCGTCTTCATGGGCATGAGTATTAACGGCATCTTCTAAAACACCATTGGGTTCAATAAAAGGAAGGGTAAATTTATTTAAATCGCCAAAACCCATAATAAAGAAAGACATATTAGGTAAAAAACAGAGTTTCTTATCGACAGATGATAGAGATGAATTCTCTTGAGAAAAAAAAGGATGCTGAGAAAAATTATATTTATGCTCATTAATTAAGGACGATATACTATTCATTAAATAACCTATAATAGAGTTAAGATTTAAACTCTAAGCGTAATATATAATTTATCGCGAATAATTATCAAAATAAAATAGAAGAGAGATATTTAATGTTAAAGTTTATAAGAGATATTATTTATCATAATATTTTTCATTAAAAAATTATTTTTAATAAAAACTACAGATGTGAATTTTAATTAAAAACATTAAAATCATTTAAAACAAAAAAATCATTTTTTCATTTAAAAATAAGCACATAAATGAGTGTTGATATATTAATTTTGTGAGCAAAACGTATTTTTAATGCCTCATGCTCTGTTAGTATGAAAGTTATACAATTATGAGATGCTTGTATTATAAATCATCAATATTATTACAAGGGAAGACCTCATTTTATCATTTATTAAGCAAGTATTGAAAATAATATTCATAGAATTAATTGTTTGATTTAAAAGTGATTGTACTTTTATTGTGTCGAAACTTATGGCGCGAATAGAGACGTTAAATGCGATCCCCATTGAAGCTTAGGCGAGTAATCATTGGCGTTCGACTCAGATTGAAGTAATATTGACAGGTCTCTTACAAAAAATTAACAAGCAAAATACGCAAGTGAAAGGAGAGGTTAATGGAAAGCAAAGTAGTAGTTCCGGCAGAAGGCGCTAAAATCACCATTGATGCTAAAGGCAAACTAAACGTTCCGAACAACCCGATTATTCCTTATATTGAAGGTGACGGCATTGGTGTCGATGTAACACCTGCAATGCTAAAGGTGGTTGATGCCGCAGTTAAGAAAGCTTATAACGGCGAACGCAAAATTTCTTGGATGGAAATCTACACTGGCGAAAAATCTACGCAGTTGTATGGTAAAGATGTTTGGTTACCGCAAGAAACTCTCGATTTAATCCGTGATTACCGTGTTTCAATCAAAGGTCCTTTGACCACTCCCGTTGGTGGTGGAATTCGTTCTCTGAACGTTGCACTTCGTCAGCAACTTGACCTCTACATCTGCTTACGCCCTGTACGCTACTACACAGGTACACCAAGCCCAGTTAAACAACCTGAACTCACAGACATGATTATCTTCCGTGAAAACTCTGAAGATATTTATGCCGGTATTGAGTGGAAAGCAGGTTCTGCTGAAGCGGATAAAGTGATTAAATTCCTTCAAGATGAAATGGGTGTAACAAAAATCCGTTTCCCACAAGATTGTGGTATTGGTATCAAGCCTTGTTCAGAAGAAGGGACAAAACGTCTAGTTCGTGCGGCAATTGAATACGCAATTGATAATGACCGTGATTCAGTGACTTTAGTTCATAAAGGTAACATTATGAAATTCACTGAAGGCGCATTTAAAGATTGGGGCTATCAATTAGCACAAGAAGAGTTTGGTGGCGAATTAATTGATGGCGGCCCTTGGGTTAAAATCAAAAACCCTAAAACGGGTAAAGATATCATTGTTAAAGATGTTATCGCTGATGCATTCCTACAGCAAATCCTTTTACGCCCAGCGGAATACGATGTTATTGCATGTATGAATCTAAACGGCGACTACATCTCTGATGCGTTGGCTGCACAAGTTGGTGGTATCGGTATTGCACCGGGAGCTAACATTGGTTCTGAGTGTGCTCTATTTGAAGCCACGCATGGTACTGCACCAAAATATGCAGGTCAGGACAAAGTGAATCCAGGTTCAATTATCCTATCCGCAGAAATGATGTTACGTCACATGGGTTGGGTTGAAGCAGCTGACTTAATTGTTAAAGGTATGGAAGGCGCAATCGCGGCTAAAACTGTAACTTACGATTTTGAACGCCAGCTAGAAGGCGCTAAACTACTGAAATGTAGCGAATTCGGCGATGCAATGATTAAGCACATGTAATTAGTTGCATTGTGATATTAAAAACGGGAGCCTAAAAACTCCCGCTTTATTTTGTCTAGAAAAATTCTTCTGCAAAACTCCTGCAAAACTCTTCTGCAAAACGGGCTACAAAATAAGCGTTATTTTATCGCTAAAACCTGCCAATTCTTCCCTCGATCATCATGATATTTATCGGTCATCGCTTGGCTCTTATGGCCTAATAAAGTTTTAGTATCGATACCTTGCACTCTATATAACCTTTCAGATAAAGAGCGCTGTTCATGAAAACTTGGCGGGGTTCCATCTTCCCACTTCAAATCGGTCTGATCCCTAATTCGCTGAAATAACGTTGTGATTGCATTGCTTGAAACTTGTCCGCCACGCTTTGCTTGTGATGTTGTGTGGTGATAATGAAGTATATAAGGGCTAACTATTAGATCTCTGCATCGAGCAATAACATCTCTTAATGAATATCCCAATTTTTCACAATACAATGAAAGAGGAATGGCAATCTTAGAGCCTGTTTTTTCCTGAATAATGTGTAAGTGATCATCCCAGATATCATCAAACCGCATTTTCGCAATATCACCCAAACGCTGACCAGTTATGACCGCTAGTAGCATCGCATTTTGTAAATAGCGTTGGGTTTTTTCAGCTTCATCAAAGATCACAAGCCATTCATCAAAATCTAGTCGTTGACGTTTAATTCGGTTCATTGGTAATTTTGTTGCTTGTGCAGGGTTATAACCGGGAGGGACTTCACCGGCATGCTGAGCCTCTTTGAATACATCAACTAAAACCATTCTAACTACTTGAGCCATTCGAGTTTGACCGCGCTCTTTATATTCTTCTAATAATGAGGCGATATCTCTAACGTCAATTTCTGATAGAACTTGATTGCCGCAGGCTTGCCGGAATGCTTCTACTGGTGCTATTTTTTGCTTATATGTATTAAGCTTTATTTCACCATATTCGATCCGCTCTTTTTGTATTTTTAAGAACTGATCTAGCCATGTATGGACGGTGATTCCTTTTTTTAATTTACGACTAATTTCATCTTTAGCTTTTATTAATTGATTCATTTTGGCTTCAGCAAGGCGAGAATTTGCTTCTATTGCAATTTCTTTTGCTGCGCTTTCATCTGTGCCTAATCCATGGAATTTACCAGTTATAGGGTGCTTATAACGCCAGTACACCTTTTTTGTTCTGGCGTCAATGTAGCAAGATAAGCCCGGTATGTTGACATTGTATTTACGTGGACGAGCCATCCTCTAATATCCTCAATAATCGCGGGTCGTCATTGTGCTTGATTGTTGGCTTGGTATTCATACCAATAAATCTTGCATTTGTGTCGACTCGCCAACAGCGACCAGCCTTGAATGGCTGGGGTGATATCATGCCGTTTTTTGCGTAACGTATTAGCGTTTGATAACTTGGCACTGGAGCTTCAAATTCTTCTTCAGCCCAAGTTTTCAATGTTTTTGTACGTGTCACAGTAAATACCTCCACACATCTGCCGCATACAGATTTAAAATTAAATATCGTCGTTAACTGGTTTGATTAAGTGCTGGTGGATAATAGACACATACTTAGCTTGATGAATTGCATCATCTAAAGAGTTATGAAGTACACCCACGAAAGGGAGTGTAGTTTTTGGGTCAATGCCGGTATTGCGCCCTAGTTCAACAATGGTTCTCACGCAGCGATTATTCCAATGCTCCCAGAATGGCTCTAATTTTGTAGCGTTGTAAGCATTACGCAAAATAACATTGTCAAAATCAACGCCATTACCCCACACTTGAACATCATCAGTTAGGTTTTTTCGGGAGAATGCGCACAAATTAGAAAGGGCTAATGACAAATCAGTGCCCTCAGCAACAATTGCGGCTCTGGCTTCACTACTTTTTCGCATCCACCAAAGAACCGTGTCAGCATCGATGTGAAGGCCTGCACGTTCGCAACTTCTTAAATCGATAACTTGGTAAAATGTAGGGCCAATCTCACCCGTTAAAGGTTCAAAAGCCACCGCACCAATAGAAACAATAGCGGCATTGCCTTTATTGCTCATAGTTTCTAAATCTACCATTAAGTGTTTATATTTCATTGTTAGTCCTTATTTATTTAAGCGATATACCGGGATGCTATTTGCCCTGCTTTTTTCTTCATTAATATGCGTAAAGCCATGAATCCTGATCCACTTCTCGCCTTTTGATTCCATGTAACCAATGGGATTTAGGTTATTTATGTGATCCAATTCCTTCTGCATTTCAGAACATTTATCAGCTAACTTAACTACCAAACCAATCAAGGTTAAGTTTTCCTGCTCCCTTGCATCAAGTAACTTATGCCATTCAGCATCGTCAGCGCAGAAGGCTTCAATTAATTTAGTGCTATCTTCGTTTGCTTGAGATATTTTCTCAACATGCTCACACAGATCAATTAACTGGTCACTCCATACAGAGCATTTTGCAATTTGATATCTACGGGTTAATAACGCATCGGCCTTCAATTCTTTGGCTAATTCAAGTATTTTATTATTCATAATCACACTCGCTTAAACTCAATAACCCACACCCACGGATTAGCAGCCCAGTTATCTTCTCCGTATATATCCATCCATATTTGAGCGAACCAGGAACGAGAGAAGTCGGGAAATCCAAATCGCTTAGAAATTACGTCAATAGAATGATGCCCCCGTGGTGCTCCCTCATAAATCGCGTCTTGTTTACTTATGTCCTGCAAGCGCTCGACTCGAACATCAGTAATTTCTAGTGTGATACGTGAAGCCCAGCGAGGCATTTGTGATGATGACTTCCAGCCCTGTCTCAGATTGTCATCAGCATCAAAATACTCTGGCACCGCAGTAGCATCCGCTTTGTATACGCAATTTTCAGTTATCTGAAATGGCTCAGGCGCTTCATAAAACCGGTTGGCGTTCTCATAATCTAATAATGGGCCCTGCCATGTTTCACGAACCCAAAGGCGATCACCAATTTTACCAAACGGGCAATGTAATCTAATAGAGTTTCCACGCATGGACAGGGTGTTATTAGACCAGCAGGCTCTACCTTCATCCCTTGAGTGTATGCTTGATGTTACCCAACCATGAAAGATATGATTGCTTGTCGCGCCTTTAACTACGCTACGAGTTTGAGTTTTACGGCCATCAAGGATGGCGCGTACCATTTCAGTATTAAAAATAATTCCGCGCTCTTTCATACTTAATCCCTTAATGATTCGTAAGTTAATTTCATTTCTTGATAAAGCTTTTTACCTTCACCAGCGTCGTATAGCTCTTTCCATTTGTCCCAGTTGTCAATAACAAAAGACCACTGCATTGACCGTGCTCTCATTATCCATAGTCGTTCTTTAAATTCAGGTACGGCGTTAACCAATCGAATACAGCGGCCTAAATCAGCAGGATCTAAAGGATAATGATTCGGTGCATCAAACCGTTTTGAAAGCACCGCAGCCATATATTTAGAGCTTGCGCCGACATCATCACTAGCAAGCCATGCAGTAAGCCCTATACCTTCAGAAGCTTTAACAAGCGGCTTTTTGAATTCATCACAAACCAATGTTGCAGCCTTAATAATGGCATTCATATAACGAGGTTCAGCAGGTATACCGGGTATTTGTTTTTCTATTTCAGTAGAAATAGCGGAAATTAAATTAATTTGGCTAAGTTGCATATTTAATACTCCACACTATTTATTATTTAAATGACAAAAAGGTATCAATAGCTTTAATTGCTACTTTATTATTTTTATATTTATTAATTCCCCACTGAATAGCGAAGCAAGCCCACAAATAATGATGAGAATAGTCTTTGCATATCAAATCCCAAGTTTCCTCAAAGGGAGAATAATCAAAGCCACCATTTGAAATATTTTGTATTGCCTCAATCATTGACCACTCTTCATCACTGTTTCTAAGTAGATCGTTTAATTCGCTTTTGTGATGCTCGTATTCGAGTTGATACTGTTTAATTTCTTCTGGTGTTGAGCCATCATCAGATGCCAATTCGTTTTCTTTAACCCAATCATTAAAAATCCCTTTAAGGCACTTTTCAGTTTCTTCCTGTGAATATTCTTTAGCTATATCTCTGCCGCCACCCGCGCCATGTTGCAATTTTTCAGCCCAATATCCAGCATTAATGCTATCTCCTCTAAAGAAATCGAACATATCGTGTAATCGACTAAAAACCCACGTACCCATATCACCAGAAAAAACCAAATAACCGGGGTATGTAACTAAGTCGAAATAATAGACGCTTGTTTTAGGTTGTTTAAATCTAACGTGTCTGTACAAGCCATCTTCATGAATAATAATCATCTCATGATTTTTGGTTTCATTTTGAAAATGTCTTTCTGCATTATCATGGCTAGACATAGTTAATACCCCACACAAAATTTAGATAATAAAAGTCCGTCTCTTAATAAAGAGAATTAAATTCCTTGGTATTGGCTAAATAGTTATTCTGTTTTTTCTTTGTATTTTAATAATTCAATTAATAACTCGATGGTGTCAATCATATAAAACATAAAAACAGAATTTACATGTCGATGACGGAAAGCTCTATCACCATCACAGTCAACATCGCTAATTGGTTTTATTCCCTTAAATTCGAAGTTATCACTTAATTTAAAGACAATATCTAGAGTGGCTAATTCCATTAGGCTGACACGAAAGCCATTTGATAAACTCTCACTTAACTCACGTTGGACATAGTGCAGTTCAGCGTCGTATTTAACAGATTCTAATTTTTTCTCAACCTTACGTTGCAGCAAGTAGAAGTTGCAAGGGTATAATCGCCCACCAAAACAGTCAGCTGATGGTTCACTATTGATATAGTTTATTAGGCGTGTTGTTATTCCATTTTTTGCATCGTCAATGTGAATTGTTTCTGTTTTTACCGATCCGCAAGCCTTAATTAAACAATTAACAAGCGCTTGATGCTCTGGTTTTCGAGTGCTTGATACGATAAGAAAGCCTTTTTCAACATGATAAAGCGCAGTGATAATTTTAGTTTTAGTTAGAGCAACTTTAAGCATTTCTTCTATTGCAATATACTTTATTTCAGTCTCAAGGAAATCATCAGTACCTTGCTCTTTTAGTTTTTCAATACGTCTATTAACTTCAAACGCAATAGCTGCCTTAGGTAGTATCTTTTCATCAATGCGAAAAGTAATAATATAACCACCTTCAATTGGTGTAACTAATTCGCCTGTGATTTTGTTAGGAATAAAACCATAGCTAACTGAATGTGATTCTAAAATATCAACAAAAGGTAATTCTTTTAAATGTTCTTCTAAAACTTCAGCGCTGGGTAATTCTGCTTTAAAAATAACACAGCTAGTAATTGGAAAACGTTTCATCTGTTAATCTCCACATAATTATTAACTCCACACGATAAATAAGACCACTGACAATATATAAAGACATATTACCTAGTATGGGCTGACATAAAGTCAGTGGCCTTATGTATTATGAAAAAGGGCGGCATAACACCGCCAAGAACATCAACAATCAACTAGCAGTGGCATTATTATTTTCAGCTTGGATCCGGTTGTATATTTCTTCACGATGAACCTGAACATCTTTAGGGGCATCAATACCAATCCGCACCTGGTTACCTTTAATGCCCAGAACAGTGACTTTAATATCATCACCGATATTCAGAGATTCACCTTCACGACGAGTTAAAATTAGCATTCCTATACTCCATTACTCCACATGTTAATAAGATGCCTGAACTAACTTAGCCACATCAGGCTGCTGTGGTATTCTTGGAAGCCCTACACAACCAAGAGAATCTTTTATATGTGCAATTCAACTAAGGGCATTGTTGTTCATCATGAATACCGAATAGGGTTTATCGTTATACAGAACTCAGATGGTGAATATACTGTCGCTGAATTACAAGGCGGATATGATGTAGAAAAAGGCCATATTATCCGCGGCAACTTAGACATAGAAGGCGATGAAACTTTTTATAATGAAACTACTGGCGAAAGTATTTCAGTAATAGTTCAAGGCACTGGTATGTCAGAGCAGCGATCTATTCACATGATCCAAAACACTCGTGGATGATTTGCCTAAAAGAGGCATAGCTTTTTAGCATCATTTCGTGGTGTTCTTGCGAAATAAATCTACCTTTAGCGGAAAGCACAATTGCCAGCCCAGCGAATTGCTTTCCTCTATTGGCTGAGTCTTCAAAATGTTCAACTCTAGCTAGTAATGCTTGCTTAATTTCTTGGCACTTGCATTCATTGCACATACCTAATACCCCACACAGTTAAATTCAATTAGTGCCGGGAATTAACCACGCCCGGCTCGTGGATGGTATCATTGAAGTCTCTTACCTCTTCAGGATACGCATAACAATATGTCTAATATAAACAACCCATTTAGGGGCATGGAAATCAATTACTGGTATAAGGCGCTCATCATCATCGGTGCGGCTATTTTTATCTTGAATGGCACGGGGATTTTGGATAGATACCCCACCATCCCGATCGCTTTTATTTCCGCTGGCGTCTTTTTTATTGGCATTGGAGAGTGGATTAATCACCCACCTCAAATTCAATTCCATGGGAGCCGCCTCTACACTAAGGTCAATATCAGAAAAAATTCCACGCTCGGTCGTTTTATCGATGTTATTGGCTTGATTCTTGTCATTGTAGGCATCTATAAGTTTTTTTAACGTTGCCTGGCACTCATCACAAGGGCAAATGCGAACAACTTCTTCACCAGGTACTATCATTGGATATTTGTTCGCATCATCCTTAACCACGCCGACACCCCACACATTTAAAATCAGTATCTGTTTTGTTGATGAGTTAATATTAGTCCGACTTATATTTTAAGTCAACACTCTTACTAATAAATATTGGATAAATAATATTTCGCGAGGAAGTTTAGGGGAAGGTCGGTGGAGGATTGACTTGAATTCCGTTAACGCAAATCAGTTTAGGCCTTGAGCCTTTGAGTGGACGAGTTGCTTTTTCCTGTCTGAATCCACCTTAGTATTTTTAGCTCCAGCGAGTCAATATAAGCTCTCGCGTCTGCATCTATCCAGTCAGGATTTGAGTCTAGCAGTATGGCCTTAATAAGTATTTTTTTTTCTTCCGGTGCTGAGTTGAGGGATGAAATAATTAGCTGCTCCTCTGCCTCCTTAGTAGCAGACGGTAAGACCTGCAGGGGGAGGGAGTATTTTGCTATCTTATTGATTTCACTTTGCAAGGACGGGCTGAAGTCAGAAACCAAACAGCCAAATCTATCTGCGAACTTTATCGCAACCTCCACGTTTAAGGGGATGCGCCCATTCAGATATTGACTAACCGCACTTTGGTTGGCAAACCCTAGATCATCAGCCAATACAGCCTGAGTTAGACCCTTTTGAGCTTGGAATAAAGCCTTGAGTCTAGCAGCATCAAATTTTTGTTCATCTGTTAATGGTTTTGCTGGCATATCTTCGCGTCTTCAGAATTATAGGGTAGCTTTTAATAGTCTATTACAAGTACTAATAATCAAAAAACAGTAAGGCTATTGCTTTCATTTAGTAGTCGGACTAATATTTAGCGCTGTGAAGGTTCCATTTAGGGTGATTACATGAAAAAAAGTAACAACATAAAGCTAATTAGAAAAGAACTTGGGTTGTCCCAGTCTGAGTTAGCCTCATTGCTTGAGGTATCCCAAAGCAATATAAGCCACTACGAAAGAGGTAGTCAAAGAGTTCCTCAGGATATCGCTAGCAGGGTAATTAATCTTGCAGGTGAAAGAGGGGTACCCATTACATTCGATGACATTTACACCTCAAGATAAGGCATTTTATCAATTTAATGGCAAGTGTTAACCACAGCAAAATTATAGGAGATGTGGGATGAAACAAAATTGGCAAGCAGATAAACAACCAGCATGGCTGGTGGCTGCAATTAGAAAAACAATCTCGTCATTACCGGGTGGTTATGACGAAGCGCCAGAATGGCTAGGTAAAAAAGAGACTGACAATCCATCAGGTGTAACAACTCAATCCCTTTTTAATCGTTTACGCACTGAAGGAGATCAGCTATTCCCTATGGGGTGGGCAATGGTACTCCAGCAAGCCAGCGGTAATCATTTTATCGCGAATGCAGTCGCTAAAGCGTCTGGTGGTGTTTTTATTCCGCAACCTGATATTGGCGATATTGATAATGATGATATCAACATCCGATTAATGGAGGCTTTATCTGCGATTGGTGAATATTGCGAGTGCATCAAGGAATCTATCGCCGATGGCGAAGTAGATGATGCGGAGCGCGAGAAAATCGAAGAAAGGTTGTATCAGGCAAGCGCGAGGCTACAAGAGCATGCTTCGTTGGTTTATCGCGTGTTTTGTCGGGCAGAAAAGGTGACGCCCCAGATATTGCGGTCCGAGGCGTCGGTTGCTAACAACATTTGTGTGGAGTAATTAGCATGAGCAGTCTAGCAGGTAATCATAATGCAGTGCAACTTCGTTGTGTATGCAGTAGCTCTCACCCGCACTTTCAATATGAATTAATGGTACAGGGTCGCTGGACTCCCGTAAACCGCAGGTATGTTGATTGGGCTGTGGGGAACGCTAAGTTTCTACTGGAGTACGAAGCTAAGGAGAGGGGCTATGTCCAATGAAAAGCATAAGAACCTCAATCGGCGCTTTAAAGATAGGCGCGGTCGCATCGTCAAAGTCATTGAGTGGGATAGGCAAAAGCAGCGAGTTATTTTCATGCTCGATAATTATGAGCATCCGTGCTTTGTGCCCCTCATTGAGTTTAAAAAACATTATACAGAAGTTAAGTAGGTAGCAGCATGAGCGTAAAACTATCAAGTTATGTCTGGGATGGCTGTGCGAGTGCAGGTTTGAAGATAACCTCAGTTGCTATCATGGCACGTCTCGCTGACTTCTCGAATGATGAAGGTATTTGCTGGCCATCAGTACCCACTATTGCCCGTCAAATTGGCGCAGGTGAAAGTACGGTGCGTACAGCAATCAAAAACTTAGAGAAAGCAGGTTGGTTATCAAGTGAGAAACGCCGTAAAGGTAACCGCAACACGAGCAATATCTATCAATTAAATGTTGGCAAATTAGCTTCAGCGGCGATGGCTGCAATTTCTCAACCGCCAGATTCTGACGCATCAAATTCTGACCCCTCAAAATCTGTTGCCTCAAAATCTGTCCCGTCAGAATCGAGCAAAAATAACCGTTTTGACCCGCCAGAATCTGGGGGCGATCCGTCAGTAACTTCAAAACAAGATCCATCAATAACTAACTCTTCGTCGCAGAATTCTAACGAATCCAGCGACCAGTCGAAAATTGATTTTTTAAACCGTTATCCAGAAGCCGTGATTTTCAGCACTAACTTCCAGAAGTGGGGCTCAGCCAATGACCTAAAATGCGCAGAGTGGTTGTTTGGCCTCAAGTGCGAAGTTTTCAAAGAGCTTGGCTTGAAAGACCCCAAGGAGCCTAACTTCACTGAATGGGCAAATGATGTTCGCTTGATGAGCGAGATTGACGGTCACTCCCACAAAGAGATTTGCCAGTTCTACAAACGCATTAGTCAAGACGAATTCTGGAAAAAGAATGTTCAGTGCCCGAAAACACTACGCGCCCAGTGGGATGATTTAACCCTGCGTCTTGCTGGCGAGCAAAAAATCAAAGTGGATACCGTTGAACGTGATGAAGCGTTCACAAGAATTATCGGCTCTCGCTCACAACCCAAAAATCGCATTGAAGAAATTGCCGCTGAGCTAGCAGGTAAAACGGGCGTTCGCCGCATGACTGATTTTGTAGGTCGTAAAGCGTGGGCAGGAATTTGGATGCAAGCAGTAGAACAAGCAGCGAAAGAGGTGACAGCGTGATGCGTAGTGAATCTAAAGAAGTATACGAAACTAATGTATTCGGTTTGGTCGCTATGTTGCATCAACTGCGCCGCTGGTGGGTTATTCGTGGACTACGTGCCGATTGGAACTTTGATCGCGGTTGTTTAAATATTTGCAAAAAACATAACAATTTAAATTACTTATCAGTGCATTTTGATGTTTATCGCCGATACCAACGCATCCGATTATTTGCGAAGCCCCACCAGCAGCGAGGTGCTATCTGATGAATAAATACGTTCAAGCTCTAAACACCCTTAAAACTCGGCCTGCGCATTACCTAAAAGAGGTTGGTGATCAGTGGCAATCACCAGAAGATATCTATTGGGGTATTAATTCGCTATATGGCCCGTTTAATTTAGATCTATTCACCGATGGACAAAATAGCAAATGTCCTCATTTCTACACCGCTGAAGATAATGCGCTCACTCAAGACTGGTCGGAAAAGTTAAAAGAAATTGGCGGTGTTGCCTTTGGTAATCCACCTTATTCCCGATCGTCATACCACGAAAAACAGGCAATCACTGGTGTTCGTCACATCATGTCTCATGCTTCAGCGATGCGTGAAAAGGGTGGACGTTATGTTTTCCTTTTGAAAGCGGCAACTAGTGAGGTGTGGTGGCCAGAAAATGCAGATCACATCTGTTTTATCCGTGGTCGCATTGGTTTTGATGTTCCGAAGTGGTTTATCCCTGCTGATGAAAAACAAAAACCAACCGGCGCATTCTTTGCCGGGGCAATCGTTGTATTCGATAAAACATGGACCGGTAAAGCCTTTGATTACATCAATCGCGAAGAATTAGAGCAGCGCGGTAAAGCATTCATTGAGCAAGCTAAGTGGTTAGCGAAGAAGATGGAGGTAGCAGCGTGAAACCTTTACATATCCGAATTGTTGAGGATTTTAAAGCTGGGCATGAGCTATCAACGAAGCTAATTAAAGATTCTTATGCGTCATCAGATAACCATGCCAGCAGCACGATTAAATTTTTATCTCAGTGCCGTGCAATTAAAAACTCGGGTCGTAAGGATGGAAAAACAACGATTTACATTATTCAGCGCGGTGCTTATGAGCGAGTAATGAAGAAAGATAAGGCTGCAAGTAAATTCAGAAAGAAAACGAATAAATATTTACGTTGTGATGTTAAAGAGCTTACTAAAACACATAACCCATTGGTATTGAAATTTGATGCACTGTTAGCAGGGGTAAGAGCGTGAAAAATAAAATGCCAGAAATCCAGCCTTGCAAGTGTGGCAGTGAAGATGTACATCTTCAAACCCTTGAATATCGAACTTGGTTTTATGTTTATTGCCATAGTTGTGGGGTGAAAGCTCCTGCAGTAAATGACAAGCCATCAGCGGTAGCAATTTGGAATCAGGTGGTGACAAATGGCTAGCAATAAATGCATGTTCTGTGGTGGTAAGGCAACACTTCTATGTGATTTCCTTTTGGGATTTGATGCTGAAGAAGATGAAAATGGAAACATAATCACACTAAGAAAAAATCACACCTGTGATGCCCCTATGTGTCGTGAGTGTGCAACATGGCAAAGTAATATCTTTTTCTCTGGTCCCGCTGGATTTATGGATACCGTGGATTATTGTCCGATTTGCCAACCGCTATACGCGAAAGGCTTTATGGTTCGACGTCATAAAGGTGGCTTGCGTGAGGCGAGCTTCACTATTGAGCAAGCTGAAGTCATCCGTAAAGCGCACTGGGGTAAATATTTAAATGCTAATGGTCGGGAGTTCTCGATCGTTTCTGGTGGAGGCCAAATATGCCTAGATCTTTAAGTCTCGTATTGCCATTTCCTCCAAGTGTTAATGCTTGCTGGCGGAATATTAATGGTAAAACGTTACTCAGCACAAAAGGGCGAGCGTTTCGGGCGAATGCACTAGCGGCTGTTTATGAGCAGTTACGGAAAAGACCAAAAGCAATCACTGAGCATGTATCAGTCATTGTGAGAATGTACCCGCCAACAAAGCGCAGAATGGATATTGATAATTATTTGAAAGCCCCCTTCGATGCATTAACACATGCTGGTGTTTGGAAAGATGATGTACAGGTTAGGCACGTTGATATCACTTGGTGTGAAGTCGTAAAGGGTGGTCGGTTTGAAATTGAGATACGGGTACTCAATGTAGATGTGGAGAAAATATCATGAGTTACCAATGGATATTAAGTTCAATCATTATTCCTGAAGTTAAGGCTGTGATGTTTAGACCAGGAGCAAGCCTTAACATGTTTAATGACAGAATGCTGATCACAACATTACCCGATGAATTAAAACATCAACCATCGGGCCTTATCTCTCTTTCTGACCAATACCTCAGCGACCAATATAATGATGTCCGGTTATCAAAGCCTGTATTAAATTTAACCATTGACCCCGAGCCACCAGCTAGTTTCATGCTAAAGCCAAAACTTAAGCGCTGGGAAAGTACGAAATACCTACAGTGGGTGAAGAAGCAACCATGTTGCGTATGTGGCGCTACAGCGGATGATGCGCATCACATCATTGGTCACGGTCAAGGCGGCATTGGTACTAAATCCCATGATTTGTTCACTATTCCTCTATGTAGAATTCATCATCGAAATCTACATGACGATCAAAAGGGATGGGAACGTGAGCACGGAAGCCAAATTATTTTGTTATTTAAATTTCTAGACCGTTCAGCGGCGCTAGGTGTTTTCGGTTAATGCAGGGTGCGGCCTGCTAAAGAGGTATTAAGTGATTTATCCATTAACAACAGGTAAAAGCGAAGAGCATTTTAAATTACGTACATTGGAAAGCGTGTGGATCCGTGGGCGTTTAACTATGTGGGGCAGATGGGCGGCATTTAGTAAAAACTCAAGTGCTGCAGGTATGTTTAATCAATTATTAGAAGAACCGACAATCACCAAAAAAGCCTTAAAAGATGCAATGAAGAGAATGCGCACATCTGGGCTATCTAAAGAAACATTATTAATATTTTTGGAAGAGTTCAAGGATAAAAAAACATTAAGTAGCATGTGGTTCTGTTCGGATGTGGAAGGCGGCAAAATGGATAAGGTCATTTGTGAGGTTATGAATGCTGATGCTGGCTTATTGGATGTTCTCAAGCAGCATTACGTTTATAAGAAATCCAAGTATGAAATTGCATTAGAGCTTTGTGAGAAAGATGGGCGTTACTGTTTACGTACATATCAGGACAGAGTCAAGGCATGGCTAAACGTTGCTGAATTTATGCTATATCGTCCAATGCGTGACGAATTCGACTGTAAGTATCATTACAGTGAATAAAGCTTGACTATTTTGCCGATAAAGTTATAGTTTTTGTATATGCTGCGCGAAGCTTTACACGCAAGGCAGGATACGAATTTTTAAGACCTCGCAATGCGGGGTTTTTTGTTATAAATACATACAAAACTTTACAACACAACAAAAACTACTAACTTTATATAACAGCAAACAATTGTCAGGTTAGTTGAAAATTATAAAGGAGTTTTTTATGTGGCTTATTGGTGCATTACAAACTGTAATGGCGGCATTAGTATTGATACTTCTATTTGTGGCTATTCCATACTGGATTAAATAATCAATAACTACTAACTTGCACAACTAAATTCATTGACTATATTTATATAGCGAACCACATCAGTTGTGAATCATTATCCCGGTCAAGCCCGTCAGTAATGGCGGGTTTTTTTGCTTTCTGGTTATTAACCGCGCTAATTCACAGCCGACATGCTATAGTGCTTAGGTCACTATACCCCATTGCTATAAACAGCAAATCTTGCACCTGCGAGCTTTTATCTAAACAATAGATGCGGTATCCAAAGGAAAGCCTTATGGATCAGAACGCGCTATACCACCGAATTCTATCAATTGCAGAAGGTATGTTAACTATCGCTGTATTGACTTTGACGACCTTCGCATTAGTTTACTGGTTTAAATAATACCTACCCGCCATTAACTCAACTGGAAGAGTATTTAGTCTTAGCGAAACTAAGAGTCGGGGTTCGATGCCTCGATGGCGGTCCAGCTAGCTCAAGCAACAAAATATTCCAAAATTATTCTAAGGGCTGCGCGTTGCGTGGCCTTTTTCGTATATAGCCACCGCAAATCACTATCAACATGTTTAATTACTGCAATGACGTTGCTGGTGGCTGCCTATTAACTAAATGTCGGGCACTCCGTTGGGGGTGGATATGCGTATGCCACATAGAGATCCAAATAACTATAGCTGGTTCCGCGAGATGCTTATCTTATTGATGACCATGCTCGGTGTGGCTGCCAGCTATGCATATAAGGTTTTAAATGGAGAGAAGTTCAGCTGGCGGACTTTTATCTTACAAGCAATTGTTGCGGTATTTGCTGGTGCAATTGTGTTTCTTGCATCTAGTTACTATCAATGGGTTCCTGAAATAGCTGGTGGAGCTGCTGGCTTCGCTGGTTGGTCTGGTGCTGAACTCATTAAAACAATTGAAAAGCGTTTTTTAAGGAAGGTATCAGGTGAGTAAATTTAAATTCAGTAATCGCAGTGAAGAAAATCTACGAGGCGTTCATCCTGATTTGGTGAAAGTGACACGTAGAGCAATTGAGCTAACTGGCATTGACTTCATGGTCATTGAAGGCAAGAGAACTGAAGCACGGCAACGCCAATTAGTAAAAAATGGCGCTAGCCAGACGATGAATAGCCGGCATTTAACAGGCCACGCGGTGGATTGCGCGCCATTGGTCAATCGTGAAATACCATGGAATGATTGGTCTAAGTTTAAATTAGTTGCTGATGCCATGCTGCAAGCGGGTAAAGAGTTTGGTATCGATGTCGAATGGGGTGGTAATTGGAAAAGCTTTAAAGATGGCCCTCATTTCCAGCTGTCACATAAGTCATATTCGGCATGAATACGCTAACCAAAGTATTAGCGAGTGCTTGCTTGATCCTTGTTGCTTGGCTTGGTTGGGTAATACATGATTACGGCAACTTAAAGGATAATTACATTTCACTGAAAAAAGATAATGTTCAATTGGAAAGTGATAACGCCAAACAATCCGAAGTTATAGTCAAACAATCATTTGAATTCAACCGCTTCAATCAAATATCCACCACTGCCTATCGTTATGGAATTACCACTGATGCAAATTCAGAAAATAGAGTTATCGAGTATCGAAAAATACTCCAAAAAGAGCCTACCTGTGATTTGTATATCCCTGATGATATTGCTAACCGGCTGTACAACTACGCGAAAGGTTTACGTACCAGCGCAATGTACACCGATACCGGAAATTCTAACTCAACCCATGATAGTCCCATTACCTCCGACAAGATAACGTATTGCCAAGCGGCACTCTGGATTGATCCGTTGATATCAACGATTGATGGCGGTAATGCACGGTTTAAGGCTATACGAAAAATAGAGGCTGAACGACATGAAAGTTCCAGTACAACAAACTCCCCTAAGAGAGATTGACATCGAAATAGCCAAAGAAGCATATAAGGCATATGCACGTAAATATGGTAACAGTCAGTCATTCGAGCAAATTATCAAAAGAAGTGGATTTTGCTGGGCTGAAATAACATATCACTTATATGAGCAAATTCAGTATTTAGAAAGCAATACGGGAAATTAAAATCAATAGATAAAAAAATCCCCCCACTTTTGAGGGGAAGGATATCAACCAGGGAAAACCAATCTAATACGAGCTTAACACCGCAGGGAGCTTTAGTTAATCTTAACTCATTGCTTTATATTTAATTGCCGTTAACTCGCCTCTTGAGGTAAATATCTGGACTTTAATTTTTCCGGAAAGTAAAAAAAGAGCACTTATCGTTCATACATCTCAAAAAATAATACCCTCATTATTAAAGAGACTTTTTACAGGCAAAAAAATAGCCCACAGAGAATTGGGCTAAAAAACAGCGTTGATGATTAATATGATATCCATACAAAGCTTAGCGGGTAATTTTAAATATGCAAATGGAACTAATGATAATGAGAGGCGCAAGGGAGTTGTGACGTAGAGGGTAAAAAAAAAGCCCCTGTAGGCAGAGGCAAGGAGTTCAACGATATTAATTTTTTGTTTACGAATAACCCAAATGTCATATGGGTACGTAAATAATATCAGTAAAAATCAATCAATCTATTAATAAATTGTTACTAAATACGGAATAGATAATCGATATACGCGTGAAGCGATAAATAGGATAAAAAAATAGACCCGCGTGTCTAATGAGGGTCTGAAATATGGGCTACGGTATATCTTATTATTATGCCCCAATAAAACGGGTGTACTGCATGAGTTCACTGACAGTACGCTATTACCAACGAATAGCCATCTTATATTTGTAAAGGTTCATAGCCATCAGCTAATCACTGGTGGCTTTTTCATTTGTGGAGACAGTCATGTCAGATAAAAAAGAAATAGCCACTCTATCTATAAAGATGTCAGTCGATAGCACTGACTTAGATAAGTTGGAAGCACAGCTAAAGCGCATTGAAGGGCTGATGGTTAGTACAGGACTGAAGCAATCAACAAGCGTTGGATTTAGTGCTGATAAGTTTTTTGTTACAAATGGTCAGGTATTTATTGATGAGGCATTCATTGACAAAGCGGCGATTGAAAAGATAGCAATACAATCACCCACCACAACAATAAGAACTGGCGTTTGTTATGACGATAAGAAACAGTCTACCCACGCTCAGCTTGACCCCGATAGCATTAAATCAAAAGACTTTGACGCAAAGGTAGCCCACCGAATTTGTGGTATATCAATCATGCATGATGGCTCAATCTTGTTTGGTTCAGAGGGATATATGGGTCGTGAAAGCTCCGATGCTGCAATCGCATTGAAATCATCAGCTGCTATCACTCGATTAGAAAAGACAATATCTCATGAAGAGTCAGAATTCGAAAAGCTTAATCGGATGGTTGAGGATAAGTTTAGCCAACTGCAGTCTTCAATTACAGCCATGCAATGTACGCAAGCTGCTAGTGAGCAAGCAATAGATGATGCAATGCAACAAGCAGCAAAAGAGGGCGCAAGAAAGGGAGTGAAGCAAGTACTATCTAAAATAACCGCAAAAGTTAATGATCAATAGAGAGGTATTTATGGGGAGTGAAGGCTTTGATAGTCCGAATCGATTTAGAGCTCAGCTTGATAAACAGCTAAAAGATGAAAGGAAAGATGTCAATGGATATCAACCAGTCCGCAGTTGTAAAGGCGAGCCAATTCCACCACCAAAGAAATCATAAATTCATTAGATTGATTAATTTTATGAATAATTCAAAAGGTACTCCCGAGGGGGTACCCCTACCACGAGGCGGCGACCACGCGAAAAATGAGAAATTTTTGTGTTTTTATCGGCTGTCAGCACTGACGTAACTTGCTGTATTTCTTGTGGTTTATCTCATTCTGGTGTTGAATTTGCTTGTTTTTTGTTCATCACTGGTGTGTTTTTTCACTTATTTAAAACGATATTTGGATTTCATTTATTTGAGATTTTCAATCTCACCACCTGTTAACCTTGTAAATAATGAAAAAATATTTATGGATAATGAACTGAAAAATCTCAAACTAAATGTCAGTCAATTGGCTGCGATTTCTGATGTTCATCGGCAAACAGTGGCTGCAAGGTTAAAAAATGTCACTCCCGTCGGAGGGAATGGCTCAAATTTAAAATTGTACTCATTGACATCAATATTATCGGAATTGATGAAATTACCTCCTCCTGTTTCTAGTGAAGAAATGCTGCCGCAAGATCGAAAGGCCTGGTATCAGTCTGAGCGTGAGCGCCTTAAGTTTGAGCAGGAAACAGGGGAATTAATTCTTGCGTCCGATGTTGCTCGTGAGTTCGCCTCTCTTGCAAAAGCTGTTGTACAAACACTGGAAACCCTGCCAGATATTTTGGAGAGAGACTGCGCGTTAGCGCCTTCAGCCGTTTCTCGGGTTCAAAGTATTATCGATGACTTACGCGATCAAGTTGCGGAAAGAGTCATTAATGAAGAGGAGGTGGATAGCGGGGAGGAGTAATGATAAAGCAGATTACTGCCGCTGCGATAAAGAAAGATGTAGGTGGACTTTTGCGAGCCCCTCGCCGAATACCTGTTGCAGATGCCGTAGCAAAATATATGCGAGTGCCGGTCGGCGCTGGCAACTCCGTTCCTTGGGATCCGCTCGTTGCGCCCTACATTGTTGAACCTATGAATTGCTTAGCGTCAAGAGAATTCGACGCCGTTGTATTTGTGGGACCGGCTAGAACAGGTAAAACTATTGGTTTGATTGATGGATGGGTTGTGTACAACATTATTTGCGATCCTTCCGACATGCTTATTGTTCAAATGACGCGGGATAAAGCACAAGAACACTCCAAAAAACGACTTGCAAGAACTTTTCGGGCAAGCGCTGAGGTGGCTAAGCGACTGAGCCCACGAAAAAACGATAACAACGTACTGGATAAGTATTTTTTATCAGGTAGTTTTCTGAAAATGGGCTGGCCATCCATTAATGTCATGTCATCGTCAGATTTTAAATTTGTTGCATTGACTGATTATGACCGTTTTCCAGAGGATATTGATGGCGAAGGGGACGGTTATTCTCTCGCATCAAAACGAACAACAACCTTTATGTCTGCCGGCATGACGCTGGTTGAAAGCTCGCCGGGTCGCGACATTACGGACATTAAGTGGAAAAGAACCTCAGAACATGAAGCCCCGCCAACAACGGGCACAATGGCACTTTATAATCGAGGTGACCGTCGTCGCTGGTATTGGCCCTGCCCTCACTGCAATGAGTATTTTCAGCCAACAAAAGAAAACATGACAGGGTTCAGAAGCCACGTAGATCCTGTTATCGCCAGTGAGGCGGCAAGATTACAGTGTCCTCATTGCTTAGGCTTGATAGAGCCATCGCAAAAAAGGGAGTTAAACAGCAAAGGTATTTGGTTAATTGAAGGTCAGAAAATTGATAAACAAGGCAATATTTCTGGTGAGCCTCGGCGATCACGTATTGCCTCATTTTGGATGGAAGGGCCAGCAGCCGCTTATCAAACTTGGTCTCAATTGGTTTATAAGTTACTTGTAGGTGAGTTGGATTATGAAAAAACAGGTAGCGAAGAAACCCTAAAAGCAGCCATTAATACCGACTGGGGGTTGCCTTACCTACCAAAAATAGCACAAGAACAGCGCAGTGGTGATGAGCTTAAGGATCGTGCGGAATGTTGGGATTACGGTTCAGTGCCTAAAGATGTTCGATTTCTTGTGGCTACCATTGACGTTCAAGGGGGTAAAAAGCGCCGCTTTGTCGTTCAGGTTACTGGGTACGGGGCTAAAGGTGAACGCTGGATAGTCGACCGCTTTGACATCACTCGATCATTTCGTTCAAACGAAGAGGGCGAAGCCGAAAAAATTAACCCTTCCTCCTATGCAGAAGATTGGGATGTGCTTATTTCTGATGTACTTGATAAAACCTATCCACTTCAAGATCATGAAAATAGCGAAATGGGCATTCACTCCATGGCGGTGGATACCGGTGGAGAAGAAGGGGTAACGGATAACGCTTATAAATTTTGGCGCAAATGCAAAAAAGAGGGATTAGCGCGCCGTGTGTATTTATTTAAAGGGGACGGTAAAGCAAAAAGTAAACTGATTACCAAATCCTACCCAGATAATACTGACCGTTCAGACCGACGGGCAAAAGCGCGTGGTGATGTTCCTATCTATTTACTGCAAACCAATGAATTAAAAGATCGCATTTCCGCTCACCTTGGGCGTGAAACGATAGGGCCGAATTACATTCACTTCCCTGACTGGCTTGATGATTCTTTTTACGATGAGTTAACGTATGAAGAGCGTGACAGCAGCGGGAAATGGTCTAAACCGGGCAAAGGGGCTAACGAAGCGTTTGACTTAACGGTTTATGCGCATGCATTGGTTATTTTACTCGGGTACGAAAAAATAAAATGGGAGACCCCACCGAAGTGGGCTCAGTTACCGGACATTAATGATGTTCAGTCATCGCGTCCTGTCACTAATCGACCTTCTCCTGCATCTAAACCAATTCAAACTCAAACAGAAACACAAGAAACCAAGCCTAGCGCAATTTCGGCATGGACTCCTGTGTCTTCAACCTCTGGGGGATGGGTATGACCCGTGAACAAATTAAAGAAATGATGGATGCTTATCTAAAAGCAGAAATGGAAATACTGCAGGGGAAAAGCATCACGTTTAACGGCCAATCAATGACAATGGAAAACCTCAGCGAAATTCGTAAGGGGCGAGAATATTGGGAGCGGCGATATTCACAGAGTAGCACCTCAAGCCGTAAATCACCCGGTTATAAATTGGCGAGGTTCTAATGAATTTTCTGGATAAAGCGATATCGGTTATTGCGCCAACTTGGGGTAGCAGCCGCTTGAAATCGCGATTACAAATTCAAGCCTATGAAGCGGCTATCCCAACCCGACTTCATAAGGCAAGGCGTGAAAATCGAAATGCCAATCAGTTGACCCAAATTGGAGGGCAATCGTTGCGTGAGCAAGCGCGGTGGCTGGACAACAATCATGACCTGGTGATTGGTATTCTCGACAAGATGGAAGAGCGTATTGTCGGAGGGAAAGGGATTATTGTTGAGCCTCAACCGCTTTCATTAACCGGTGAAATTCATGCCGATCTGGCGAAACAAATAAGAGTCGCATGGTCAGAATGGTCAATAAAACCCGAAGTCACAGGCCAATATACCCGCCCGATGCTTGAGCGGCTTTTGGTGCGAACATGGTTACGGGATGGTGAGGTCTTTGCTCAACTGGTCAAAGGAAACCAAAAGGGGCTAGATAAGCAAGCTAACATTCCCTTTTGGCTTGAGGCGCTAGAGCCGGATTTTGTGCCTATTCATCTTGGTGATACCGGAAAGGGGATCCGACAAGGTATTCAGCTCAATAATTGGGGGCGACCCCAGTCTTATTTTGTTTACAAAAGCTTGTTAACAACAGGTCAGCAAATGGGAGATCTTAAGTCCATTCAAGCTGAAAACATGCTTCACCTTAAATATGTTCGCCGACTGCATCAATTACGGGGCAATAGTCTATTTTCCGGTATTTTAATGCGCCTGAGCTCATTGAAAGACTATGAAGATGCTGAGCTGACAGCGGCAAGAATTGCGGCTTCATTAGGGATGTACATCAAAAAAGGTGATGCAACGGCATACGATGACGATGAAGTAAAGAAAGATCGCAACATCATGATAGAGCCGGGCATTATTTATGATGACCTCCTACCCGGCGAAGAAGTCGGCATGATCAAATCAGACCGGCCCAATCAAAACCTTGAAAATTTCCGAAATGGGCAGTTGCGCGCGGTTGCAGCTGGTAGTCGCGGGAGTTATTCCAGTATTGCCCGAGATTACAACGGCACATACAGCTCACAGCGACAAGAGTTAGTGGAATCTTTTGAGGGTTATTACATCCTACAGGACACCTTTTGTGGGTCTGTCAGCCGTCCCGTTTATCGTCAGTGGTTGCAAATGGCAATTGCTTCAGGGGTTATTAGCGTTCCTCTTGATACCGATATGGACTCCCTTTTTAATGCGACTTACAGCGGCCCTGTTATGCCGTGGATTGATCCGCTCAAAGAATCCAATGCATGGAAAGCGCAAATACGGGGTGGTGCAGCCTCCGAAAGTGATTGGGTGCGCGCAAGAGGTGGTAATCCAGCGGAAGTTAAGCGCCGCCGTAAAGCGGAAATTGATGAAAATGAACGACTGGGGCTGCAATTTGACACTGACCCAGCCAATGACAAAGGTAACGATAATGCAGATGAAAAGAATGCATCTCATGCTGCCAAAAAACAGCACGACGATGACGACGATGACGAGTAAACCGTTAATGTCAGCGCCGGAGAAAAACTGGTTTCAAATGAAAGCGACCAGTGAAACCTCAGCAGACATTTATATTTATGACGAAATTGGCATGTGGGGGATCAGCGCCCGGCGATTTACCGAAGATTTAATTTCCCTTGGCAATATCAATCACATCAACCTTCATATCCATTCACCCGGAGGTGAGGTCTTTGAAGGCATCGCGATTTATAACCAACTTAAAAATCACAATGCCCACATTACCGTTTTTATTGATGGGCTAGCGGCGTCAATGGCCTCTGTCATTGCGATGGTGGGTAATGAAGTCATTATGCCGACCAATGCAATGTTGATGATCCATAAGCCTTGGGGAGTCTCTGCGGGTGATGCCAGTGATATGCGTGATTATGCTGACCTGCTTGATAAAGTGGAAAACGTCCTGATCCCTGCGTATATGGCGAAAACAGGGAAAACCCGAGAAGAACTCGAAGCCATGCTCGGTGAAGAAACATGGTTAACGGCTGAGGAGTGCGTGGAGCACGGCTTTGCTGACACAGTGATTGAGCCAATTAAAGCGATGGCCAGTCTTTCATCTAAACGCATTGAGGAATTTAAATCCATGCCAAGTACATTAAAAAATAATTTAAAAAACAGCCTAACAAGCCCACGCAATACGACTGCACCGATTGCAGATCCTGCGCCACAACCTCAACCCGCGAATTCACCGCAACCTGATACGGCAGGTATTCAAGCACAAGCACGACAAGCCGAGCAATCTCGCATGAATGGCATTAAAAATTTATTTGCCATGTTCGGTGGGAAGCATAGCGACTTAATGGTTGAGTGCATTACGGATATTAATTGCACTATTGAACAGGCAAAAGATAAAGTCCTAGACTTGGTCGCTAAAGATACAACCCCAACTAACACCGCGAATTATGGCGCACATATTTATGCAAACAACGGGAACATTATCGGTGATAGTGTTCGTGCGTCCTTAATGAGCCGCGCAGGCCATGAAGAATTACAGGGTGACAATCAATTCAATAACATGACACTGCGTGAGCTTGCCCGCATGTCACTGACTGAGCGAGGTGTGGGTGTCGCCAATTACAACCCAATGCAAATGATCGCAATGGCATTTACGCACACCACTTCTGATTTTGGTAACATCCTCTTGGATGTCGCCAATAAATCCATTTTGCTGGGCTGGACGGAAGCGGAAGAGACGTTTGATCTATGGACCAAAAAAGGGCAGCTGAGCGATTTCAAAACAGCAACCCGCGTAGGTATGGGTGGCTTTAACTCACTTCGTCAGGTGAGAGAAGGCGCTGAATACAAATACGTCACGACAGGGGATAAAAAAGAGACGATTGCACTGGCAACCTATGGTGAGTTGTTCAGCATTTCTCGCCAAGCCATCATTAATGATGACATGTCCATGTTAACGGATGTGCCGATGAAACTCGGCCGTGCGGCGAAAGCAACGATTGGTGACTTGGTTTATGTTGTCCTGACCGATAACAAAAAAATGCAGTCTGATGGTAAAGCATTATTTGGTTCAGATCGTGGTAACACCCTGAAAGGCGGTATGGACGTTGATACGATCGGACTGGGTAGAACGGCAATGCGCAAGCAAAAAGAAGGGGAGAGAGCGTTAAATATTCGTCCTGCCTTTATGATCGTGCCGACAGCGCTAGAAATAGCAGCAATCCAAGTTGTGGGTTCTGGCAGTGTTAAAGGTGCGGATGTTAACTCAAATATCATCAACCCCATCCGCAATATTGCTGAGATTATCACTGAGCCACGTTTAGATAACAAAAGTGATACCACTTGGTACATGGCATCTGCAAAAGGTACGGATACGATTGAAGTGGCTTACCTTAATGGCGTTGATATTCCGTATATTGACCAACAGGAAGGTTTCACCGCTGACGGCGTAACCACCAAAGTCCGTATCGATGCCGGTGTTGCACCAATAGATTATCGTGGGTTGGTACGCGTCGAAGCCTAATTTGTTTTCTTAATATTTATCTCTCGCCCTAATGGGCTTTTTTTATACCTAAAATCTGGCTTTTCGGAGCCAGAAGGAGAAGTTATGGCTAAGAATTACCAACAACAGGGTTTAACTGTTGAGATTAAAAACACCGGCACCGCAGTGATCCTTAGTGGCGCTTTAGTGATGGTTGGCGTGTTGGCTTGTATTGCAGCCACAAATATTGAAGTGGGTGAAACCGGTGATGGGTTCGCCGAGGGTGTTTTCTTATTGCCTAAAAAGGCAGGCTTGGCTTTAACGGCAGGGCAGACGGTAACCGCTGATAAAGGCATTGTGGCAGACAAGGGCGGTGTCGCTGTCGGGGTAACATGGGAAGCGGCTGAAGCCAGTGCAGAACTTGTACCGGTTAAGTTGAATATATTCCCGACAGTTGCTGCTGCAGGCGGTTAATTTATGAGTGCGTTTGAACGGTTAGCCGATCGCATGGACGCACTCACCGCAACACGCATGGGAAAGTCCATCACAATTAACGGTGTTGACTACATTGGGGTGGAATCTCATTTCTTGCCCGAATTTGGACCTGTTACAGGGGATGGACTTTCCTATGTCATTTTTTCTGATGCGTATAAGCCCGAAAAAGATGACAGCGTGATTGCTGGTGGCTTTCATTATAAAGCGACTCGCCGCCAAAGATTTAATGGCAAGTGGATGATTTTTTTAGAGGCTGATGACGATGAAGGGGAAGGATGAAGCGATTCGAAATCTCAGCATGATTGTTGATAAGGTCACTCCTGTAGCAACCGCGCAGGCGATTAATCGAATTGCGGCAAGAGCCATTAGTCGTAGTGTTAAGCAAGTTTCTAAAGAAGTTAACATTCAGCAGAAGATCATCCGCAAACGTGTAAGGCTCAAAAAGGCCAGTGCGAAGCAGGGAACGCCAAAAGCGCGGGTTACGGTAAACCGAGGTAACTTGCCGGCGATTGTACTCGGCACGGCGCGTGTTCAATTGTCCCGAAGTCGAGGAATTGAGCGTCGACACGGCAGTGTTTTAAAAGTGGGTAAATTCACATTTAAAGGCGCGTTTATTCAACAGCTAAAAAATGGCAAGTGGCACGTCATGCAACGGTTAAGCTTAAGTCGCTACCCAATTGATGTTGTCAAAATACCCGTTTCTAAACCGCTAACGGAAGCCTTTGAAGAACACGCCATTAAAGTCCGTGAAGAGGACATGAGCAAAGAAATGCGAGATGCCTTGAATAACCAACTTCGGCTTTATTTTAAGGGGGGATAGTGATTAAGCATACCAAGATCCGCACATTGATTATTGATGGAATTAAAGCGCATATTCCGAATATCAATCTATACGATGGCAGACCGGTGAATTTTGATGAGTCAGAGCTTCCCGTTATTGCCGTTTATTTAACAGAGCCTCACCCAGACTCAAATTACCTTGATAGCAACCAATGGATGGCCATTCTTCATGTTGAGCTTTTTTTAAAAGCGGCAAAAACCGATTCTGATTTAGATAAATGGGTAGAAGAAAAGCTGTACCCAGCAATCGAAAGCATAAGCAATTTAGGTGACGTATTAACCGATATGACACCGAAAGGGTTTGATTATGATCGCGACGATGAAATGGCGCTATGGGCATCCGTTGATTTGACCTATCAAATTGAATACGAAATGTAAGGAATTTAATTATGCCAACAGTACCAAATCCATTAGCCCCGACTAAAGGGGCGGGAACAACACTCTGGATTTATACCGGAGCGGAAGAAACTATTACCGATCCATTAAGTGATACAGGGTTTACCCGTTTAGCGAAGGTCAAAGAGCTACAGCCCGGTGAAATTACTGCAGCCAGTGAAGATGATAGCTATCTTGATGATCCTAACGGTGACTGGGAAAACACATCGCAGGGTGAAAAATCATCAGGTGAAGCCAATATCACACTTGCATGGAAGCCGGGCGAAGAAGGCCAAAAAGATCTTGTAAAATGGTTTGATAGCGGGGACACCCGTTTTTATAAAATTGCCTACCCGAATGGAACTGTTGATTTGTTTAAGGGGTGGGTAAGCGGGCTAGGAAAAACCATTCCAATCAAAGAAACCATCACCCGTACAGTAAAAATTCAAAACACAGGACGCCCAACGCTAGCGGAAGAAATTGAGCCGAAGCCAGCAGGTAAATCAGTGCCCGCACCAAAAGACTAATAAATTAGTTCAATCAATAAGATAGCCACAGTTGTTGTGGCTTTTTTTATGCCTACAGAAAAAGGTAATACTATGTTTTTAAAGAAAAAAGAAGTGAGTTTCGGCGATGAACAAATTGTTTTGCATGAGCTATCGGCACTGCAACGCGCAGATTACTTTGATTTTTTAGCTAAGCAAGAAAAGAGCATGGAAGGGCTAGAAGGCGTTGAGCTTGGTGCTAAATCGATGCGCGCAATGGCAGAAAGCCAAGCTTGGCTGGTTTCTCGTTCACTTTGGCACAATGACCGTGATCGTGATGTTGAAGAAGTTTACGAAGAAGTAGCCCAAACATGGAGCGGCTCATCATTAGATGAAGCGGTACGTGCAATTTCTGAAATTAGCGGCATGACCTCAGCGGAAAATGATGATGACGCTAGTGAGAGCGAGACTGAATCACTGGAAAAGTAGTTCGCCGTGAACGTATTTTTGCATTACGACTTGCGCGTGAATTTGGGCGACCAGACTGGCGTCGAATGCTCAGTGAGATGAGTGCTTCTGAATTTAACGATTGGATAGGTCACTTCGATAAAACCCCCTTCACACCTCAGTTAATTGACATTGAATTTGCGACTCTGCACACCTCAATTTATTCAGCGATGTGTGGCGCTAAAACTGAACTCACTGATTTTATGCTGTTAACGGATATCGAGCCCAGTGAAGAAGATATGTCTGATGAAGTAATTCAATCTATCGGGGAAGGCATACCAGGAGGGCAACGGTATGAGCAAACAAATAGCGGATCTTGAGATAAAAATTGGTGCAGATACCACCGAGTTTTTGGAAAAGGCGGGGCGAGTTGAGCGCCAATTGTCAGAGCAGGAACGCAAAGAGCAGGCATCCAAAAAGCGCCAGCAAGATTTTATGGACAAGCAAGCCGCGAAAGCGGAAGCGGCGCTGCAGCGTTCACGGACGCAACTTAAACAGTTTGAAAAAGAATCTATTTCAGCGGAGCAGAAGGCGTCCAGTGATCGCCAGCGAGCGATGAAAGAAATGGACGCCATTCATGCGAAGATTAAAGCCTTGCATGAGGCTGAACTAAAAAAATCAACCAATTCAAGCGGTCAAGAGTTTCGAGCGGAACAGTATTACGTCCAATTAGATGTGGTTGAAAAGTACGGCAAGGGCTTGGAAAACCTGAATGATATTCGCCGGCGCATGAATCGGGATATGCAGCAAGGGTTACTTAACGCCAAAGATTATCAAGCTTTATCATCACAAGCGGTTGGTACGGCAAAATCGATGGAGCGCGCGGAAATCTCCGCAACCCAAGCTAAACAACGTTTTATTAATAAGCTCAAAGAACAAGTTACTCAGCAAAATCTTTCACGTACTGAAATGTTGCGCATCAAGGCCGCTCAACTAGGCGTTTCGAGCTCAGCCGATATTTATATTCGTAAACTCGAAAAGCAAAATAGTGTCATGAAGGGGGTCGTTTTAACGTCTGGACAGTATCGACAAGCGATGCGCCAGCTACCTATGCAAATGACGGATGTAGTGACTTCACTAGCATCGGGTATGCCGCTATGGCTGGTGGCTATTCAGCAAGGGGGCCAAATTAAAGACTCCTTCGGGGGCTTTGGTAATTCCCTAAAAGCGATCGCATCCTTAATTACCCCTTGGAAAGTTGCCATGGTGGGTGGTGCAGGGGTATTGGCCGCATTTGGTATTGCAGCCTACCAAGGTTCGAAAGAACTGACTGAATACAATAAGCAACTTATCTTAACCGGTAACTATGCGGCAAAAACCAAGGGGCAACTCAACGAGCTCGCTAGGTCATTATCAGGCGATGGCATCACGCAGTATAAAATGGCTGATGCGCTTGCACAGGTAGTAGGTTCCGGTTCTTTCACTGGCTCACAAGTGGATATGGTTGCTAATGTCGCTGCAAAAATGGAAAAGGCCACCGGTCAATCTATCGATGAAACCATTAAGCAATTTCAGCGACTTAAAGACCAGCCTGTCCAAGCCGTCATGGAATTAGATAAATCCATGCATTTCCTGACAGCGACTCAGCTAGAGCAGATCACTACGCTTGAGGAGCAAGGAAGAAAAACCGAGGCGACAAAGTTAGCTTGGGAACTTTATTCCACAGCTATAAATGAACGCACCAAGCAAATGAGTGAAAACATAGGCTCGCTGGAAAGTGCTTGGAGATGGGCTGGGGATGAGGCGAAAAAAGCATGGGATAAAATGTTAGATCTTGGCAGGGAAGCACCAGTTGAAGATGAAATAAAACGCCTTGAAAAATATATTGCTAATTTTGACGATACTATCTACACATTTGGAATGGATGAAAGGAAGGAGAAACTAGCCTTATTAAAGGAAACTAAATTTCAAAACGACATAAAATCCGCTAGAGATAAAGCGGAAAGTAATGAAGAGGAGCGGAAAAAGAAAATTTTCAATGCAGATCAGAAACTGAAAAGAGACTACGAGGGAGCAGAGGATAAACACCAAAGAAGATTAGCAGAAATTAAAAATTCAGGCGCAACACCATCAGTTATTGATGACTCAATCAAAAAGGAGGAAATAAGATATAAAAAGGAATTAGCCAGAGAAACACCGAAAACCCCAAAAGGTAAAGCATACAAACCAGACTTAGGAACAAGACAAGATGAATCTGCGCAAGCAGAATTAACCTCACTTCAAGCACAATTAAAACTTCTTCAACAGCATTCATCTGCAACTGATTTTATCAGTCAGCAGCGTAAAAACTTGCAGTTAGAGCAGGCTAAATTCGATGTTCTGGAGGAGGCGAGTAAATCACGTAAGTTATCGCTTGATGAGCAATCTTTATTAAAAAATAAAGAAAGCATACTTGTAAACAAAAAGATGCTGGCAGATTTGGGCGATCAAATTTCCAAGCAAGAGCATCTTAATAAATTACAAGATCAGGCTGATAAATACGCCAAGCAGCAAGAGGCGCGGCAAAAAGCGATTACTGATTCACTGGGTAAGTCATCGCTTGAACTTCAGCGGGCGTTAGAAGTTGAGCAATTACGCTCAACTTATGGCGGGACTCCTCAGTGGGATACGGTTAGATCAGCAAAGCAAGCAACTTTTGATAAGGAAGATACTGCAAAAACAGACTGGGCTGCAGGCGCAAGCACGGCATGGGGGAATTATCGTGATGCAGCATTGGATGCCAATGCACAGATCCAAAGCGTCACTTCGGCAACGTTAAATGGCTTTAGTTCACAGCTAGCAGAAACACTAACTAGTGGTGAGGCTAACTTCAAGGATTTTGCAAAATCCATCTTAAAAATGTTAGCCGAAATAGCCATTAAAATGGCTATTGTTAAAGGATTTGAGGCTTTCGGGTTTGGCGGTGGTGCGGTTACGGCAAATGCTAATGGTGGAGTTTATAACTCGCCGGGGCTCAGTGCATATAGCGGGCAGATTGTATCAAAACCGACACTGTTTCCATTTGCTCGCGGAGCAGGCTTGATGGGGGAAGCTGGTCCTGAAGCTATCCTTCCTTTGCGTCGTGGCGCTAATGGTAAGTTGGGCGTAGTCGCAGCCAATGCAAATCAGAATGCTGGTGGCTTTCATCAAACAAACCATGTGACTATTCAAAATGATGGTTCAAATGGTGAGATAGGACCCCAAGCACTCAAAGCGTTCTATGAAATAGGCAAAAAAGGTGCCGAAGACTATATGAGAAAACAGCGCCGCGATGGCGGTTCATTCGCATAAATAACACAATAATCAAGCCAAGCCTCCTTTACGGGGGCTTTTTTATATCAAAAAAAATAGCCCCGGTGCTGGGGCTTGAAGGGATGGTTCTTAGGAATATATCTGAGGGTGATAACTAAGCGATGTAATAACCATACCCCTCTCAATGTGATGTTACGAAAGTAAAGTTAAAAGAAAGTTAAATTTATTCAGTTTCTGTAATAAGCAGCATGCATTTCACCCTGCGCACCACATGCACACACATCTAAAAACATCGAACCGTTATTTAGGAATGAGCCTTTGAGGAGATCAGTTATAGCTGATACTGCTTCGATGGGCTGATCTCCTATGTGGCAAGGGTTCATTACTAAGTAAGGACAGTATCATGACTAAATTAACAGTCATCAACAATGCTATATCTGAACAACCAACCATGACCAGTTTGGAAATGGTTGACTACATCAACGCCGATCGAAAGGCAAAAGCAGAAATGAAAGGCCTTAAGTTTCCATGTCGCGAATACAGAAAGTTAAGGCATGACCATTTCATGGTTAAAGTCCCCAAGGTATTGGGTGGAAATCAATCTCCTAAATTTTTGGGAGATTACACCGATTCAAAAGGCCGTTCATATTCATGCTATCGCTTCCCAAAACGTGAAGCTTGCCTGATGGCCATGAGTTATAGCTATGAACTTCAAGCGCAGGTTTTTGATCATATGACGGAGCTAGAGTCTGAATCAGGTTTTTGTTTTACTGTTCAACAGCTACAACACATGTTAGCGGTAGCAAGAAAAGCTTCTGATGAAGATTCTAGTGATGCAGGTCGTCGATTGCGTAAGCGACAAGATGATTTAATTATTCTAAACCGCGCTGAAAAGCTAATAGGTGACATTAGCCAAATGGCGCTAGGGTTAGTCGGCGGCGGTAAGTTTCTCTCCCATGACAAATAAACCTAATTACGCCGGCTCAAAACTGAGCCAATTGATTTTACAGGTGAATAGGTCGCTCAGCGGTCTTTTTTATGGGTGGAATAATGGAAATATTTAATTGGCCAATTAAACCGGGGATGAAAACAGACTTCTCCCCTCGCACTAAATCTGTTCAGTTTGGTGATGGCTATGAACAACGTAAACCTGACGGATTAAACTCACACCTTGAAAAATATAATGTTAGCTTATCATTGCGACCTGAAAAAGCTAAACAGGCTCTAGCGTTTTTAAAGCGCCATGGGGGGGTGAGATCATTTCTATTTCAGCCTGCCAAAAGTGAGCCTGCAGTTGTGGTTGTTTGTAAAAAATGGTCATCAGATAGCGGGAATATTAGAACTGGAATAAGTGCAGAATTTGAAGAAGTAGCTTGCTAATTCAAGATCGCTTTCTCTTTTATCTCAATCCGCTAATATAATAGTAACTATTTCCGTACGAGGTTGTTATGTTTATATTAAGGCTCCTAATCTTGGTCTTTCTTGTTTTTTACAGTTTTTCTATGGGGCAGATACCAGCACATAGTTTAAATAGTTTTGGTAGAGTCGTGTCATTATCATTTTTTATTGCGGCCCCTTTGCTGTACGTTTTACCTGCAATCGAGGCTAAAATTAAAAGCCATTCAAGATTTAATCAAATTCTAGTAGTAAATATTTTACTAGGCTGGACGTTAATTGGCTGGGTTGTTGCTTATGTGTGGGCTTTAGGCGGTAAAGACGAAAACAGTAAAAGTATAATGGCTAATGTAAACTTAGGTGTGGGTAGAAAAAAAACAAAGCAATGTCCTTATTGTGCGGAGGATATATTGGAGGCGGCAATAAAGTGTAAGCATTGCGGGAGTGATATTCCGCCCAAAGATTGATTAATCTCTTAAAACTATAATAACCACCTTCGGGTGGTTTTTTAATGGGTAAAATAAATGCAAAACATCCCACCCGAATTACTCATCGCAACTGCAAAGCTTGAAGCAGATGCGGAAATTATACTTTATGAAATAGATCTGACCAATATTGGTGGGGTTAAGTATCGATTTTATAATGGTACCAATGAATTATTGAAACCGGTTATTTGGCAAGGTCAAGAATATGAGCCTTATCCTATTATGGGGGATGGTTTTGAATTTAACGGTAAAGGTCCATCAAGTCGCCCATCCCTCTCGTTATCAAATCTATTTGGTTTGATTTTTGGCATAGCCAGCCGCTTAAACTCAGGTCTAGGCGGCATAGTTACGCGCCGAAAAACAACCTCACGATTCCTCGATGCAATTAATTTTGCGGGTGGCAATGAAAATGCGGATCCGACACAAGAGCAAATAAGCCGTTGGGTCATCGAACAATTAACGTCGATTAATACTGAAACCGCAACGTGGGAACTAGCCGCACCCACAGAAACCGATGGGGCGACGTTTCCAGCTCGAGTGATCCTTTCGGATGTGTGCAACTTTGGTTATCGTTCTGAAGAGTGCGGTTACAAGGGTGTCCCCGTAGCTGATGAGCTCGGAAATCCAACACAAGACCCGAGCAAGGATAAATGCGGCAAGCGCTTATCCGACTGCAAATTAAGGAGTAACACCGCCAGAATTGGCTGTTTCCTTTCTTCATCCCGCCTCAGCCAGTAAGGATCACTATGTTAGAAAATCACATCCTGGTGCATGCAAAAAGCATGGCGCCACAGGAATCGTGCGGCCTTGTCATCATGCAGGGTGAGATAGAAAAATATATTCCCTGCAAAAACAACCATGCCGACCCTGAAAATTATTTCTCTATTTCAGTCGAAGATTACATTCAAGCTAGTCAACTTGGCGAGGTTATCGCTATTGTTCACAGCCACCCAGATGGACAGCCTTATTTAAGTTCAGCGGATAGAGCGCATCAATTAAAAACACATCTTCCATGGTGGCTAGTTTGTGATGAAAAAATTATCAAATTTGACTGTGTACCGCGATTGCTTGGGCGTGAGTTTATTCATGGTGGCACTGATTGTTATGGATTATTTCGGGATGCCTATCATTTAGCCGGCTATCCATTGCCCGAATTTAAGCGTAATGATAACTGGTGGAAGCAAGGAAAAGAGCTCTATTTAGATAATTTGGCTGTAAATAGCTTTAAACAAGTCAAAAGAGATATTCAAGCGGGTGACATTATTCTGTGTTGCTACGCCAGCTCCCGGGCAAATCACGCCGCAATCTACTTGGGCGACCAAACCATTTTGCACCACGTCCCTAATCAACTCAGTAAGCGCGAGGTTTATAACGAAAGATGGCAAAAAATGACGCACTCGATTTGGCGCTACCGCAACTGGCAACCCTCCGCTTTTACGGGGATTTGCAACGATTTGGCAGTCGATTCGATTTAAATATTAAAACCGCCGCAGAAGGCCTTCACGCCTTATTTCTTCAAATTCCCAGCCTTAAACAACAATTCCGTGATGGATGGTACCAAATACGCATTAGCGGCTCCGATGTTAACCCTAATGAGTTACATCAGCGTGTCTATGAGCCATTAATGCCGAACGCGGTTATCCATATCGTTCCTCGTATTGAAGGGGCAAAAACAGGCGGGGCTTTCCAGTTCATTGCGGGCGCTGCCATTTTAGCTGTTGGCTGGTGGAACCCTGCGGGGTGGAGTTTTGGTGCGTCAATGATGTTAGCGGGCGGGGCAATGATGATCGGGGGTGTCGCGCAGATGCTAACGCCAATGCCCAAGCCGCAAAGCATGTCACGCTCGGAAGAAGAGAAAGGGAATACCTATTTCAGTAACTTAGAAAACGCAGTCGCACAAGGCATGGCGGTACCCATTGCCTACGGTGAAATTATGTGTGGGTCAAGGGTGATTTCTCAATCTGTTGAAATCATGGACGACAGTGATGCAAAAGATATTGATGTGGGCAAACATGGTGGCAGCGGGGAGACATAATCATGGGTAAGAATGGTGGAAAGCAGCATACACCGTATGAAGCGCCAAACGATTTAACATCAAGACAAAAATTATCCATTATCGATTTAGTGAGTGAAGGCCCTATAGAGGGACCGGTCGGTGATCTAAAAGGGGTGTATCTCAATAATACCCCGGTCATTGATTCGTCAGGCAACAGTAACGTTAACGGCATGAATGCGCAGTGGGTGTCAGGCACATTAGAGCAACCTGCATTAGAAGGTTTCTCCTCTTCCTCGAGTGAAACACCCGTTAGCATTGAAATTAAAAAAAGCACACCCGTTACTCGCACTATTACTTCCAGAAATATTGATCGCCTTCGCCTAACCTTTGGTACTCAAGCCCTCGTTGAAATCAAAGACAATGGAGATCGTGTTGGTACGGCAGTTGAATTACAAATTCAAATCCAGCGCAATGGAAGTTGGGTAACTGAAAAAAATGTCACTATCCGGGGTAAACGCAGTAACTCCCCGTATTTAATGGCCGTTATTATCGACAACCTGCCGCCACCGCCGTTTAGCCTTAGGATGGTGCGGATTACTGCAGACAGCACGAGCGATAGTTTGCAAAACAACACTATTTGGTCAAGTTACACCGAAATTACGGATATTAATCAAACTTATCCGGGCTCAGCCGTTGCCGGGCTAACGTTTGAAAGCGAGCAATTTGGCAACCAGTACCCCACTCGCAACTATTTGGTGCGGGGTTTAATTGTTCAAGTTCCCGATAACTATAATCCTGAAACTCGCACCTATGCGGGCATTTGGAGCGGGTCATTTAAGCCGGCATACACAAACAATCCCGCTTGGGTTTTGTATAGCTTATTAACGACAAAGCGCTTTGGTTTGGGTAAGCGACTTAAAATTGCGGAAGTTGATAAGTTCGCACTGTATGTTATTGGCCAATATTGTGATCAGCTAGTACCCGATGGATTTGGGGGCAAAGAACCTCGGGCAACCTGTAATGCCTATATTACTGATATTCGCAAAGCGTATGATTACTTCAGCGACCTGTGCTCAATCATGCGCATTATGCCCGTATGGAACGGGATGCAAATGACCTTCATTCAAGATCGCCCAAGCGATGTTGTCTGGCCATATACCAATGCCAATATAGCTAACGGTCGTTTTAATTACAGTTTTAGCCCATTAAAAGCCCGTCACACCGTCATTGAAGTCCGTTTTATCGATCCGCAAAATGGCTGGAAAACCAGTGTTGAGCAAATTTCTGATGATGCATTAGTGGCTCAATTTGGTATTAATGTGCTCAGGGTTGATGCGTTCGGTTGTACGAGTCGAGGGCAAGCAAGGCGTCACGGTTTATGGATATTGCTCACTGAAAAGCTAGAAACACAAACCGTTGAGTTTGATATTGGCGCGGAAGGGTTGCGTCATACGCCGGGCGATATTATTGAAATTATGGATAACGACTGGGTTGGCGGCGAGGATCCGATAGGTGGTAGATTGATTGCTATCGATGCGGCTCAAAAAGTATTAACCCTTGACAGGGAAGTCACAAAACCGAAATCGGGTACCGCATTTATTACGCTAATGAACAGCACTGGACGTTATGAACGTGTAAAAGTGACAGGGTACTTAGCCAATAGCCAAATTAAAGTGGAGTCGGTACCGAAAGGTATCGAACCTAAAACAGTTTGGGGAATAACGAAACCGGATTTAGCGCGCCGTTTGTTCAGGGCGATCACCATTTCCGATAAAGGTGATGGGACGTATGGGGTTATTGCTGTTCAGCACGTCCCAGAAAAAGAGGCTATTGTCGATCAGGGGATAAAGTTCGAACCCTTACCCGACACCCCATTGGGGGGCTATATTCCGCCGATTGAAAATTTATCAGTTGAAGTGAGTCCTGATAGTGACATCTGGCAAGTTGAAGCTAACTGGACAACGACAACCGCCGTTCGTGGCGTTGATTTTATGCTTAAATTAACCCAAGCTGGTCGTATTGTGGGTACCGCAAAAACGGAAGAAAATCGCTATCGGATCGGTAACTTACCTCAGGGTAATTATTTGCTATCCGTAGCGCCACAAAATAAAGATGGACAGAAGGGTGAGCAAGCCTCGGTCTCATTTGACATTAACCCACCGCCACCGCCGTCATACATTGATGTTGAGCCGGGCTTTTTTAGCTTAGGAATTATTCCGCACGTTGCAGGGCAAAATGCGCTGCGTCTGCAGTATGAGTTTTGGTTCTCTGAAAAACGGATCGCCAATATTAACGAAGTTGAGCTATTAGCCGAATACCTCGGCAACGGTACGATGTGGGTTATTCAGGGAAGAAAGCTGAAAGCTGGACAGACATATTATATTTACGTTAGAAGTGTTAACCCAGTGGGCAAATCGCAGTTTGTTGAAGCAAATGGCAAGCCAGAGGATAGAGCTGATGAAATACTCGAAGTTATAGGCGACAAATTCCTCAGCAGCGAAGCTGGTCAAATCATGCAAGAACAAATCGACTTCAACAAAGACCAAGTGTCTGACTTGAAAATTGACAGTGATGATTTCAAGCAAAAAGTTATCAGCATCGATCGCGAATTTGATGCGGTTAACGAAGCGATGATGACGATCACACAATTCTCAACCGAGAACTATTATGAACTCAAGGAAGAGTCAGCCAAAGGCAAAGCATCTATCAAGCAGTTAGAGCAGGTTCAAGCTGACTTCACGGTATCTCAAGCGAAGTATCAGCAAGAAGTTGCCTCAAAGTTTGAACGTACTGCAGCGGATGTTTTGACAGTTCAAGAATCATTAGCCAAATCCAATGAAGCTTTCGCTCAGCAAATCGGGCAAGTTCGTGCCGAGATTGAAAGTACCAATGAAGAAGTCGGTATCATTACAGGACGAGTGACCACGGTTGAAAAAGCCACGGTTGACCTCGAAAAAGCACAAGCAAGCCTTGAACAATCAACAGTCGCTGAGTTTGGTGAAATGCGCGGCTATATTACGCACATCGAACAAGCCTTTTCTGACAATGAAAAAGCCCTTGTCGAGTCAATAGGACAAACACAGGCTCAAGTTAACTTATTACACGATGAGGGGCGTGTTTCTCGGGCGCGTATCATTCGAACAGAGACCGCGTTAGCAACTGAAACAGAAGCGCGAGCAGAAGATAAGGTGCAAATCGATGCACGGTTTGATGATGCTGAAGGGGCTATTGTCACGATTAAAGAAGTTCAAGCCAAGCAAGATGAAGCACTGGCGAAAACGGAAGAGCAGTTACGTGCAGAAATCCAGATGGGTGATGAGGGCATCCAAGGGCAACTGGATGAGCAAGGCCAAAAGTTATCAAGCGTCAGCAGTATTGTTGATGAGCAAAAAACTGCAATTGCTAACCTGAACGAAACCACCACTAACATTACACAAACTCAAGAGAGTCAGTATAAGGATACTCAAGCCAGTATCGGTCAGCTAAAAGAAACCACCGCTAGCACTGACAAGGCACTAACTAAGGAAATAGAGAAAACTGAATCACGCTTTGAAGATAATGAAGCGTTAATCAGTCATCTCCAACAAACGACGGCCACCACGGAAGGTTCACAGGTTGAAGCTATCGGGCAGCTACAAGTCCAGCAAAACGTACAAGGTACTGAAATACTCAAATCACGAGCTGCTATTGTGCGTACTGATAATCTTGTTGCTAATAATCATCTTGCCTATGCTCAATCATTTGAGAAAATATCGACTCAATTTGATGGAATTAGCGCTGATATCACTACGATT
>NZ_LXEW01000054.1 GCF_001655055.1 Providencia heimbachae ATCC 35613
AAAAAGTCGGTTTCTGATAGTGAAAAGGCACAAGCCGAAGTTAATGAGCTGATTAAATCAGAAATCGGTGAAAATGCATCCGCAATCGAATTACGCGGACAAACTATCTTCGATCATAAAGGGAATGGTTCAGCGATTTACACTATCAAGACTGGTATTAACTGGAACGATCAGTATTTTGACGCCAAGTTTATGATGGGGGCGACAGTCAAAAATGG
This sequence comes from Providencia heimbachae ATCC 35613, assembly GCF_001655055.1. GTDB lineage: Bacteria > Pseudomonadota > Gammaproteobacteria > Enterobacterales > Enterobacteriaceae > Providencia > Providencia heimbachae. The sequence continues at coordinate 219 of NZ_LXEW01000054.1, forward strand.
CAAAGTCGTTACACAAATTGGTTTCTCTGCTGACACATTCGGTATTTTCAGCCCCTCCAGCGGTAAGTTAGAACCCGTCTTTTTTGTTGAAAATGGACAAGTGTTTATGAGTGAAGCGTTTATTCATAAAGCAACCATTGGCAGTATTGTGGTACAAACGGATATGCGTTCACCGGATTATGTACCGGGCAAATCCGGTATGCGTATTGACATGAAAAATAGTGTATTTGAGACAAACAGTAATGATGGTGATTACTCAGTCATTCGAAACAGTAAGGGTAACTATTTCAAATATAAAGGGGTGTATATCATGGAGCAGGGGTGGTTCTTATGATTGATAAACTCTTTGGCTTAAAAATTCGTAATTTGGACGGTAGCGAATTTATCTTCAATGAACACACTGCGCCAGCGACAAACCTATGGACACGGTATGTTAAGCGAAGTGATGGCCTTTCGCCTGATGGGGGCTGGTTGTCTTATAAGTGGACTTGCCCCTACGAAATTCCAGAGGGGTATGGATTTCAGGTAGTCTCCCTGAATTCAGCTGAAGTGACTTTCAGGCAGTCTGGTGATCGTCGTTATGTTAGTGGGGTCGCGGATAAAATTGCTTATAGTTCAAATAATCGAAAAGTTACAGTCAATGGTTTAGCGGATTATGATTTAAATTACGTAAAAATAATCGCATTCCCAACGATTGAGTCACAAAAAAACGCAAGCCGCTTCGGTTTGAAAATCAAAGGGAGCTCAATATTCTTAGAAAATACTCCACAGCTTGGTTATGCCTACGCCACTCACAAAGCAAAGGTCTACATTAAAGAGGGGTTTGATATTGGTGCAACGTTCCCCGGGCTAACGATTGAAAATGCCGTTTTTTTCTTTTACACCGATGACAATAAATCCTTCATTCGACTCGAGGCATCGAATGTGATGAGCTGGGAAACACTAAAATGGTGGCGGTATGTCAGTCGAAATAAAAATAGCACGGATATTACAGCCTATAGCGCCGCATGGTACTGGGTTATTGCGTTTACTAACATGAAGCCAGAGCAGTTAGATACACCGGGATTTGGTTTGAAAATTCGCAACCTAGAAGGGAAAGTCACGTTTAACTCTCAGCTGGGCGTGATGACTCGGCCTATAACGCTACCGGGCAATCAAATTCCCGTTGGTTCAGGTATTAATATTGAGTCGATCCGTAGACCAATGTATACACCCACAAGAGTTGGTGAGGTTTTTAGTAGTAATGGTGGTTTGGGCTGGTGGCGAGATTTAAATATCTGCAATTTAGGTGAGTCTCAAATAGGTTTATATCAAACCAGTACATCCCAGCAACGGGGCTATCACGGCGATTACACGGTAGCGAGAACCGCTATCCCCGCTATCTTTCTCGACGCTGCAGACTACTTCCCATTTCCGTAAGGTAATTTAATGAAAAAACTTAAATATGCGATATTCGCAGGAATAGTCGCGCTTATTGTTGCGTGTAAATCGCCCGTCACAGTAACGCATGAAGTTTGTGAAGGGTTATTCATTGTCACACAATCCGACACAAATGAATTTAAACAACAGCACTGCATGAAGTAAGCAAACGAATATCAAAACAGGCCGCTTAATTGCGGTTTTTTTACGTCAAAATTTCGGAGAATCATATGTACAGCACAGGCACAGTCACAACGACAGCAAACAGCACTAAATTAGTGGGTACCGGCACGAAATGGCTCAATAACATTAATCGCGTATCCGTAGAGCAAGCGATACAAATTCAAATTGGTGCGACAGTCCACAACAACAGTATTCAATCCATTCAATCTGATACGGAATTAACGCTTAACTTCCCATTCCCTACGGCAGCCAAAGATGCGAAATACGTCATTCTCACAACGATGGTTCACTCTGTTTCAGATGCAATGAATAAGATAGTGTCCATGAACAGTTCAAACGTTCAATTCAGCGACATACTGACGCGCTGGATGACCGAGCAGGGCATTATCACGGTTACATTGCCTGACCAAACCACCCAACAGCTACGCACAACAAAAGAAATGGATAAGCAGTTGGATGGGAAGTTTGATAAAGCCGGAGGGGATATCAATGGCAGGGTAACAGTTAATTCTTCAACAATAAGAATTTCAGGAACAGATGATTGGCCGGGACTTTCGATTGGGAAGAAAAATGGCGAAGAAGTTAGAATTGAAGCGTCAAATACTACAGAAACGTTATTAGATATTTCTTATCGAGATACTAAAAACAAACGACTGAATACCTTTATCATCCCGAGAAAGTCAGGTACGGCAATGACAGTGGGTGAGTATGGTATCGGAATTGCCGCTTCCCCAATAAAAACAGAGGATATCGCAAAAGACTGGAGCACTCGCTTTGTAGCAACTCCTGGGGAGCCAGGTGTTGCCAATAGTTTACCGTGGGGGGTGGGGGTGCATATTGCAGAGAATGCGTATGGTTGCGTATTACATTATGACCCTGCTTTAAAAACACTGAGAACGTGTTCAACAGGGAAAAATAATGCAGTCCTTACAAGCATCAATACTGTTTATTCAACCGCAAACACAACAAAAGACTCTAACGGCAACTTAAAAGCCGCATCCCCGATTGTTAAAATTTTTGCAGATGACATTGACGTAAACGAAGAGTCAGAGGGCGTCACGCTTAAAAAACTTCACACTGGTATCTACCAATTGTGTGGTGTGCTCGGTATGCATTCAGATGCTAGCTGGGGTGGGGTTAATGGCGGCATCACAATCCCAAGCGGTATTAATCAACTTCCATTGATTTACGTTGACTATGATGTGCTGGTTGCGGGTGAGCGCCATCCGTTTAATGGGGAAATTATTCAGCAAGATGAGCACGGTGACATTGTTATCTACATATCCTACAGAAAGCACTTAGACCTACCACAAAACGTGCAATATGCCCGATTGAAAACCTATCCCGAATTTGCCCGAGAAATCGACGGTAAGTTAGTGGAATTGGAAGCCGGTGAACCTATTGATATTCCCAACGGCCACTGGATTGATGTTCGTGTCAATATGCCCAGCAACTCACTCTACAATCAAAAGCAAGTTGAAGCACAGAGACTCGCTAAGATAGAAGCGGAACGATTAGCGAAAGAAGAGGCTGAGC
>NZ_LXEW01000055.1 GCF_001655055.1 Providencia heimbachae ATCC 35613
ACACCTTCGGGTTGTGAGGTTAAGCGACTAAGCGTACACGGTGGATGCCTAGGCAATCAGAGGCGATGAAGGACGTGCTAATCTGCGAAAAGCGTCGGTAAGGTGATATGAACCGTTATAACCGACGATATCCGAATGGGGAAACCCAGTGCAATTCGTTGCACTATCGTTTGATGAATACATAGTCAAACGAAGCGAACCGAGGGAACTGAAACATCTCAGTACCTCGAGGAAAAGAAATCAACCGAGATTCCCCTAGTAGCGGCGAGCGAACGGGGAACAGCCCAGAGTCTTAATCAGCATTAGTGTCAGGAAAACGGTCTGGAAAGTCCGGCAATAAAGGGTGATAGCCCCGTATCCGAAGATGCTAGTGTTGTGAACTCGACGAGTAGGGCGGGACACGTGTTATCCTGTCTGAATATGGGGGGACCATCCTCCAAGGCTAAATACTCCTGATTGACCGATAGTGAACCAGTACCGTGAGGGAAAGGCGAAAAGAACCCCGGCGAGGGGAGTGAAATAGAACCTGAAACCGTGTACGTACAAGCAGTGGGAGCCTTAATTTATTAGGGTGACTGCGTACCTTTTGTATAATGGGTCAGCGACTTATATTCTGTAGCAAGGTTAACCGTATAGGGGAGCCGTAGGGAAACCGAGTCTTAACTGGGCGAATGAGTTGCAGGGTATAGACCCGAAACCCGGTGATCTAGCCATGGGCAGGTTGAAGGTTGGGTAACACTAACTGGAGGACCGAACCGACTAATGTTGAAAAATTAGCGGATGACTTGTGGCTGGGGGTGAAAGGCCAATCAAACCGGGAGATAGCTGGTTCTCCCCGAAAGCTATTTAGGTAGCGCCTCGTGAACTCATCTTCGGGGGTAGAGCACTGTTTCGACTAGGGGGTCATCCCGACTTACCAACTCGATGCAAACTACGAATACCGAAGAATGTTATCACGGGAGACACACGGCGGGTGCTAACGTTCGTCGTGAAGAGGGAAACAACCCAGACCGCCAGCTAAGGTCCCAAAGTCATAGTTAAGTGGGAAACGAAGTGGGAAGGCTCAGACAGCCAGGATGTTGGCTTAGAAGCAGCCATCATTTAAAGAAAGCGTAATAGCTCACTGGTCGAGTCGGCCTGCGCGGAAGATGTAACGGGGCTAAACTATGCACCGAAGCTGCGGCAGCGATATTAAAATATTGTTGGGTAGGGGAGCGTTCTGTAAGCCTGCGAAGGTGTGCTGTGAGGCATGCTGGAGGTATCAGAAGTGCGAATGCTGACATAAGTAACGATAATGCGGGTGAAAAACCCGCACGCCGGAAGACCAAGGGTTCCTGTCCAACGTTAATCGGGGCAGGGTGAGTCGACCCCTAAGGCGAGGCTGAAAAGCGTAGTCGATGGGCAACGGGTTAATATTCCCGTACTGGTGATAATTGCGATGGGGGGACGGAGAAGGCTAGGCTAGCCGGGCGACGGTTGTCCCGGTTTAAGAATGTAGGCAGGTGAATTAGGCAAATCCGGTTCACTATATGCTGAGGTTCGATGACGAGTCACTACGGTGATGAAGTAGCTCATGCCCTGCTTCCAGGAAAAGCCTCTAAGCTCTAGATTATCATTAATCGTACCCCAAACCGACACAGGTGGTCAGGTAGAGAATACTCAGGCGCTTGAGAGAACTCGGGTGAAGGAACTAGGCAAAATGGTGCCGTAACTTCGGGAGAAGGCACGCTGGCGTTAGGTGAAGTCCCTTGCGGATGGAGCTGAAGCCAGTCGCAGATACCAGCTGGCTGCAACTGTTTATTAAAAACACAGCACTGTGCAAACACGAAAGTGGACGTATACGGTGTGACGCCTGCCCGGTGCTGGAAGGTTAATTGATGGGGTTATCCGTAAGGAGAAGCTCTTGATCGAAGCCCCAGTAAACGGCGGCCGTAACTATAACGGTCCTAAGGTAGCGAAATTCCTTGTCGGGTAAGTTCCGACCTGCACGAATGGCGTAATGATGGCCAGGCTGTCTCCACCCGAGACTCAGTGAAATTGAACTCGCTGTGAAGATGCAGTGTACCCGCGGCAAGACGGAAAGACCCCGTGAACCTTTACTATAGCTTGACACTGAACTTTGAGCCTTGATGTGTAGGATAGGTGGGAGGCTTTGAAGCGTGGACGCTAGTCTGCGTGGAGCCAACCTTGAAATACCACCCTTTAATGTTTGATGTTCTAACGTTGCCCCATTATCTGGGGTGCGGACAGTGTCTGGTGGGTAGTTTGACTGGGGCGGTCTCCTCCCAAAGAGTAACGGAGGAGCACGAAGGTTGGCTAAGCATGGTCGGACATCATGCGGTTAGTGCAAAGGCATAAGCCAGCTTGACTGCGAGAGTGACAGCTCGAGCAGGTACGAAAGTAGGTCTTAGTGATCCGGTGGTTCTGAATGGAAGGGCCATCGCTCAACGGATAAAAGGTACTCCGGGGATAACAGGCTGATACCGCCCAAGAGTTCATATCGACGGCGGTGTTTGGCACCTCGATGTCGGCTCATCACATCCTGGGGCTGAAGTAGGTCCCAAGGGTACGGCTGTTCGCCGTTTAAAGTGGTACGCGAGCTGGGTTTAGAACGTCGTGAGACAGTTCGGTCCCTATCTGCCGTGGGCGTTGGAAGATTGAAAGGGGCTGCTCCTAGTACGAGAGGACCGGAGTGGACGCACCACTGGTGTTCGGGTTGTCATGCCAATGGCATTGCCCGGTAGCTAAGTGCGGAAGAGATAACCGCTGAAAGCATCTAAGCGGGAAACTTGCCTTGAGATGAGTCTTCCCTGACTCTTTAAGGGTCCTAAAGGAACGTTTAAGACTAAGACGTTGATAGGCTGGGTGTGTAAGCATAGCGATATGTTGAGCTAACCAGTACTAATGAACCGTGAGGCTTAACCTGACAACACCGAAGGTGTTTTAGAGAGACGAAGTTGGATTCGAGACAGTGAGAAGCCGAAAGGTGAAGGACACACAGCTTGTTTAAGATTGATATTCTGGTTTAACCGACACAGCGCAAGCGGGTGAGGGGTTAAACGGGAATGAACCGAATTTGTCTGGCGGCAATAGCGCGGTGGTCCCACCTGACCCCATGCCGAACTCAGAAGTGAAACGCCGTAGCGCCGATGGTAGTGTGGGGTCTCCCCATGTGAGAGTAGGGAACTGCCAGACATT
>NZ_LXEW01000056.1 GCF_001655055.1 Providencia heimbachae ATCC 35613
ATTGTTTTAGTGGGAACATTTTATCCCATTTATTATGCTCACGCGGTATTGCCGTTATTAGCAGCGCGCGCAGTTATTCCTGCGATTGCAGGGCGTATTGTCATGAAACGAGCCATGCAAGTTGCTGTAACGGATGCACAATATGTAACGGTAGTGAATAACACAACACGCGCAATTTCAGCGGCCACTCGAGCCAATGCTACTGCGGTTGGAACAAAATCATTTTTTCGTTCTTCGTCGGGGGCATTAACATGGGCTGGAGTAGGTTATTCCGTTGGTGATATTTCATCAGAGTATTTTGCCAATAAAGCCGATATCATGGTAGCAACAACAGGGCGACCGCTGGGTGATGGGCGTTATGCCGTTGATGTGGCAGGAAAAACCTATATTACGGATTTTTTACCCTCAGAATCCAATCCGTTTATTGCCACACCCGTTATTGACGGCAACCTTCCAAGCCAAACCGTACCTGAATTGAACTCAACGATGCAATGGTATCAAGTGATATCCACTAAGCCAGAGCAATATATTGTGGGCTCTGTGGAAAGTGTCGCAAGAGGATATTTCAATTACACCGCTGAAGGTGGTTCGCGTAATTGTCCCGCAGGAAGTGGGTTATGTACGTATGAATTTACGCCAACCGAAATTGAAATTAATCAAGGTTCAACCTCTTATGTGAAATATCAATATACCGCGTTTTATATTGATAAATTAGGTCAAGAAGCGAAACAAGTTTATTCACCTATTCAACGCATACAAGTGTATTACAATAAACACTATATCCCCAATAATGAAGTAATGGATAAACAATTTCTGATTGCTAATGATTTAGATGGTTTTGCGGCATTGGAAAAACTCAAAGAATACCAACTTGATTTAGATAAATTAGCGTCAATGTTGAATAATCTTTTTTATCACTCAGCAACTCAACCTGATTATGACGGTATTCCGATTACTTCATCGAATCCCATTACAGCGAATGAAATAAAATCCGTATATCCCGATTATGGAAAACTAACCGACTTTGATTTGTTATATCCAGCTCAAGTAAAGCCCGATGGGGATTTAGTGATTAAAACACCGGGAATTTCTACAGAAACAGGGCAATCGGGAAAAGTGGAATTAGATTTAGGGGAATATCCCGAAATAGATGAACCCGATTTAGAAGAGCCGCCAACGGGAAAAGAAATATTAGAACCGATTGAAAATTTAATGCCGTTTATTAAAAACATCCAACTTCCCAATAAAGAAGCGAGTTGTCCTGTTGCCGAATTTAACGTATTCGACACGCAATATAAAATTGATTCCCATTGTCCATTGCTCGAACAAAATAAAGTCTTATTTCAATTGATTGCGGGAATTCTGTGGGCATTTTTATCTTTACGTATCATTTTGAGTGCATAAGCTATGTTTAAATTACTCTTATCGGTTTTTAATTCGTCCTTAAAATTCGTGTTTAGAACGCTAATTATTAAATTTGTGCTTTTTTTCGGGCTGTATTTTGCCGTGTATGAGTTAGTCTCAGTCATGGTGACATGGTTGCCCAATGGCTCAGATTTACCACAATTATTTTCTCAGTTACCCGATAGTGTTTGGTATTTTATGAACCTCTTTTTAGTGCCTTACGGTATTACGTTGCTGCTAAGTGCTCACTTTACGCGCTTTATTATTCGTCGTATCCCACTAATTGGTTAATTGATAGGGCAAGAATATGGCAATTTCAGCGTATGTGGGTGTGCCAGGTAGCGGTAAATCGTATGAGGTCGTGAGTAACGTCATTATTCCTGCATTTATGAAAGGGCGACGTATTGTCACCAACTTGTACGGCATATCGCAAGACAAAATCACGGCCTATTGTTTGGCTCATCGTAAAGCGGATACGGATTCCCTCGGTGAAATTGTTTATGTCGATAATGAACAGGTCATGGATGA
>NZ_LXEW01000057.1 GCF_001655055.1 Providencia heimbachae ATCC 35613
TCATTCCGCAGCCAATTTCAGAATTAAAATAATGTGATCCAGTGATCGTTTACAAATGTTAGTGCGACAGACCTCTTGACCGCGATCCCCAGTTTTGATCTATTACTGTTATTTAACGGTCACTTTATTATGTCTGCTGCTCAACCTGTCATTAAACGCCTAGATCACTTAGGGCTGATCGCTGCTTTCTGCCATGAAATCGGTTTACCTGGTATTATTGATCGCGTCATTCCCAAGTACTCGGATCATAACGTTTCACATGGCGATGCGGTCTTGGCGATGATTCTCAATGGTCTTGGCTTTCACAGCAGAACGCTGCATATGTTTTCTGACTTTTTCGAGACGAAGCCTGTTGCCAAGTTGCTTGCTAAAGATATTGAAGCTCACCATTTAACGGACGATGTACTCGGACGCACGTTAGATGCTTTATATGAAGCAGATGTCTCCGCACTTTATCAAGCGATTGCAGAGCATGTCGTTGATAAGCTAGGACTTAAAACAGACTCTGTACACCTTGATATCACTAGCTTCCATGTCGATGGTGAATACGCCCAGGACGAAGATCTTAATGCCATCAAGCTGGTAAAAGGCTACAGCCGAGACCACCGTCCAGAGCTAAATCAAGTGGTCCTTGAGTTGATTTGCGAAAATCAAGCTGGCCTGCCTGTTTACATGCAAGCGCTTAGTGGTAACACCAATGATGCTAAGGCATTCTCAGAAGTCACTAAACGGCATATTCATTGCCTGAAGGCAGCTCAAAACAGTCGCTACTTCATTGCCGATGCCGCTTTATACACCGAAGAGAGCATTCGTTCACTGGATGAGCAACAACAGAAGTTTATTACGCGTGTTCCAATGACCATTAAATCAGCCAAAGAGGCCTTAATGAACCTTGAGCCAGAGCAGCTGAGCCATATCGGTAATGGCTACTCGGGTTGTTGGGTTGACGCTGATTATGGCTCGGTATCTCAGAAGTGGCTGTTGATTCATAGTGAACAAGCAACCAAGCGAGAACAGGTAACGTTTTATAAGAACTTAGACAAAAATATCACCAAAGAGCTGAAAGCGCTGGGACAACTAAAGAAAAAGCAGTTTGCTTGCGCAGTGGATGCCGAGCAAGCAATGAGCGACTTCGCCAACCAGTGTCATTTGCTTGGCTTCGCGCAATCAACCATCGTTAAAGAGCCAATTTATTCAGGTCGTGGTCGGCCGAAGAAAGATGAAAAGCCGACGGGATACCACTATTTGATAGATGCTACGCCTTATGCCGATCTAGAAAAGGTGAAACTGGCCAAGCTTAAAGTAGGTATGTTTATTCTCGCCACCAACGATACTGACAACACCGACCTAACAATGGTTGCATTGCTTGAACATTACAAGTCTCAGCAAAAGGTCGAGCGCGGCTTTCGCTTTTTGAAAAGCCCTGAGTTCTTAACATCATCAATTTTCCTGAAGAAACCTCAGCGAATCGAGGCACTACTGATGATCATGACGCTGAGCCTACTCGTCTACGCAAGCTTAGAGCACAAAATCCGAGAGAGTCTCACTAAGACCGAGGAATTCTTTCCTAGCATGGTAAAGAACAAGACGACAACTAAACCGACGGCACGTTGGGTATTCTTAAAATTCGAAGGTATCGACACACTCGAATTTGGCGGCCAAAGCTTCATAACGGGTGTTCAAGAGCATCAGACTCGGCTGCTTAAGCTTCTTGGTGTTCTGTATGAAGC
>NZ_LXEW01000059.1 GCF_001655055.1 Providencia heimbachae ATCC 35613
GACTAGTCCTGATATAGGTTGACAACTTTTCAGGTATAAAACGCTCGATGAACCTCATTGGGCGTTTTATAATTTAATGATAAATGCGGTCGCCTTTCATTATACAATTGTATTGATTCTTCAACTAACTTTCTTGCCTGCTCCAAATTACTCGGCTTGACTAGTAAATACTCCATTTTTAATATTCCATTGACCCGTTCTGCCAATGCATTTTGATAGCAGTCATAACCATCTGTCATTGAGCATTGAATATTATACTTTTTATGTATTTCCTGATATTCCGCTGAGCAATATTGTAAACCCCGATCTGAATGATGGACTAAGGAGGTTGCTGAACTTCGTTTTTTTAAGGCTTGAAGAAATGATTTCTTTACCGCATTCGTTTTCATATTGTCATCTAAATGATAACCCACGATTTTTCGTGAATATGCATCGGTGATTAAACTTAAATACGTATCACCTTCATGAGTCGATAAATAGGTAATATCCGCCACCCAAAGTTGTTCAGGTTGTGTGGGGATAAATCCGGATTTAATTAAGTTTGGATGACGATGAAAACGATGATGGCTTAATGTTGTTCGATGGTAAGCACGTTTAGTAGGGACAAGTAACCGATGTTCTTTCAATAAAGAAAATAGTCGGTCTCGACCAATAACGAATTGTTTTTGTTTTAAAATAAAATGTAACTTGCGCCCTCCTAATCTGGGTTGAAAAACGCGTTCACCTTTAACAGCATCGACAATAATGGCGTCTGTTTTTTTTCGTTCTTCAGACATATCTTGGCGTTTGTAATAGGCTTGCCGACTAATTTTCATGAAGCGACATGCGGTCGTTATTGTGAGTTTTTCAACCGTTTTTTCTTCAATAACTCGGCTTTGCGCTTTTTTGACAAGCGGACTCCAAAATCTCTATCCATGACTTTAACAACGGCTTCAAAGAAATCGGCTTTAAGCTGAGCTTCTTCAAGTTCTTTTTCGAGCGCTTTAATGCGTTGTTCAGGTGTTTGTTGCTCAGAAGATTGGATCATAGCGGCACCTTTATAAAGAGCGTTGGGCGTATCTTTCGACCAATCTAACCTACCATGCTTACGAAGCCAAACCAAAACGGTAGAACGACCTTGTATGCCATATTGACATTGAGCTTGTTTATAGGTGAATTCGCCTTTTTCTACTTGGTCAACGACCGCCAATTTAAAGGCTAGGGAATAATCACGTTGAGTTCGTTTACTTGCTGGTTTCATTACACTCTCCAATTTTAAGTTGGAAAAGTGTCAACCTTATTTAGGACGGGTCA
>NZ_LXEW01000060.1 GCF_001655055.1 Providencia heimbachae ATCC 35613
TTGGTATCGCTCAGAAGTTGAATTAAAAAAAATATCGATTGATGTATTGCTCGACCTTGCTGGGATTTATGTGGGGTTATGTCCCTATGCGGCTCAAATCAATCCGTGTAAAGGAAACCGATTACCAAAATCAATGATGCGAAAAGCGATTGACTCTATAGAAGCAAACGTACAATGGCTACGTAAACAAGCCTCGGCAACGCTAGCAAAAGTCTTTCATTATTATGAAGGGGATGCATTATCCATTTTATCCATAATTATTCGTGAAGAACATATTAGCGATTTAAAATTACGATTTGATATACCACCAATATATCAAAGATTAATCAATGAGAAGTTACAAACAAATTTATGTCCTTTTTAAATAAGGTTTTATTTATGATTAAAATTGAAATTAACGACATTGACGGTAAAGTCAATAATAAACAGGTTATCTCAAAATCAACGGGGGAAGTTTTAACGTTTCGAGAGCAAGTGGCATATATTTATAATGGCGGTGTATACCCTGGAAAAGTTTATTATCCAACTCGACAAAGATGCATCACCTTATGCAGCGGGTTTTTATACTTTAGATGATAGCTCATTTACTGTAGGGGATTTTGGTTCATTAAAGATTAAATCAATTAAACTTATCCCTATCAGTAATAAATAAAATTCATTATGTCAGAACAGTCGAATAACAATTCGGTAATAGGAACGCTTTGCTCTGAATCAGGAAAAGAGTGTCAAACTATTAACCTTACGATTAATTCAACGGTTCAAGAGTCAATGCCACATATTGATTACATTATTGCTTCTCAATATTGGGGGTTGGCTTTTACTACTGTCATTTCTCTTTATTTATTTTCATTGGGAATTGGCACAATTATTAAATTTGTTAAACATGCTTAAAGGATAATTATGAAAGGTAACAAAATAAACAAAATTAAATTAGGGTTGGCACTATTAGCTTCTTTATCATCAGGGGCGACGTTAGCGGCAGGTGAATCGGGTTCTGGTGTTGATTTATCTTCGTTAACTAATTCGATTGATTTTGGTTCAGTACTCATTGGAATTATGGCGGTAGCGTCATCTATTGTTGTGCTTTATGCCGGTTCCGCCGGTGCACGTTGGATCTTACGAATGGTGAAAACGGCGTGATTTCTTACTAAAAGGATAGGGAGTTTAGCCACTCCCTAATTACTTATGATGACAGAACTGTGGTACTTAGTCATATTCATTTGGGGATTATTATGCGCGTGGGCAGTCATACTCGGTTTAAGGGGCTAATGCTCATTTTT
>NZ_LXEW01000061.1 GCF_001655055.1 Providencia heimbachae ATCC 35613
TGTCTAAAGAAAAATTTGAACGTTCAAAACCGCACGTTAACGTTGGTACAATCGGCCACGTTGACCATGGTAAAACTACTCTGACAGCAGCTATCACTACTGTCCTGGCAAAAACTTACGGCGGTTCTGCTCGTGCTTTCGATCAAATCGATAACGCACCTGAAGAAAAAGCACGTGGTATCACTATCTCTACTTCACACGTAGAATATGACACCCCAAGCCGTCACTACGCACACGTAGACTGCCCAGGACACGCCGACTATGTGAAAAACATGATCACCGGTGCTGCACAAATGGATGGCGCTATTCTGGTTGTTGCTGCGACTGATGGCCCAATGCCACAAACGCGTGAGCACATCCTGTTAGGTCGTCAAGTAGGCGTTCCATACATCATCGTTTTCCTGAACAAGTGTGACATGGTAGACGACGAAGAACTGTTAGAACTCGTTGAAATGGAAGTGCGTGAACTTCTGTCTCAGTACGATTTCCCAGGTGATGATACACCGGTTATTCGTGGTTCAGCGCTGAAAGCGTTGGAAGGCATTCCTGAGTGGGAAGCGAAAATTGTTGAATTAGCCGGTTACCTGGACAGCTACATCCCAGAACCAGAGCGCGCAATTGACCGTCCATTCTTGCTGCCAATCGAAGACGTATTCTCAATCTCAGGCCGTGGTACAGTTGTAACGGGTCGTGTTGAGCGTGGTATCGTTAAAGTGGGTGAAGAAGTTGAAATCGTTGGTATTAAAGAAACGGTTAAAACGACTTGTACGGGTGTTGAAATGTTCCGTAAACTGCTTGACGAAGGCCGTGCGGGTGAGAACGTTGGTGTTCTTCTGCGTGGTACTAAGCGTGAAGAAATCGAACGTGGTCAAGTTCTTGCTAAACCAGGTTCAATCAAGCCGCACACCCAGTTCGAATCAGAAGTTTATATTCTGAGCAAAGATGAAGGTGGTCGTCATACTCCATTCTTCAAAGGTTACCGTCCACAGTTCTACTTCCGTACAACTGACGTAACGGGTACTATCGAACTGCCAGAAGGCGTAGAGATGGTAATGCCAGGCGACAACATCAACATGATCGTGACTCTGATTCATCCAATCGCGATGGATGATGGTTTGCGTTTTGCAATCCGTGAAGGTGGCCGTACAGTAGGCGCAGGTGTTGTTGCAAGAATCATTGCATAATACGGCTCTTTCTGAATAAGAAAGAACTACTGAGTAAAAA
>NZ_LXEW01000062.1 GCF_001655055.1 Providencia heimbachae ATCC 35613
GTTCTACTACCCCCGTTCTACAGCTCGGGGGTTTTAGAGTTATTCTCTTTACAGAGAAAATATTCTAATAAAGTAATACTAAGCATAAATTATTGATAGGTGAAAAATGGCAATATCTAATATCTATTCCAAAAGGCAAAAAAAATTAAGGGGAGAAATTAGTGATGTATATTCTTATGATGAGATACCTAATGGATTACGTATTCAAATAGTACATATCATCAAAGATACAATAGGTACTTGTACATCGTATTCCGGAATTAAGCGTTATGGCTACAATATGAGCCATGCAGACTTTGTATACCAAGAAATATGTAAAATATTGATACGTGAATATGGAGTATTTGCACTACATAAAAATGCAGACTCATATTTTTCGGAAATTTTTGATTTTTTCCTTAACCAGAGTGATGTTGAAAAATGCATTGATATCATTGAGTTATCATTTCAGTACATTGATAATTATGTACGCGAGAAACAATATTATTTTAACCAAAAAGCTGATGACGCGATAAATGATTTAAATTATAGATTTCGAGAAAACGGAGTTGGCTATCAATTTGAGCAAGGCGAAATAATTCGAGTTGACTCCCAGCTGATTCACTCCGAAGTAGTGAAACCTATACTATTAATTTTAAGTTCCACATCTGAATATGACGGAGTGTTACATGAGTTTATGTCTGCTCATGAACACTATAGAAATAAAAAATACAAAGAGTCTCTAAATGATTGTTTAAAATCATTTGAGAGCTTAATGAAAGCAATCCATGAAAAACATCACTGGGATTATAACCCAAATGATACAGCTAAAAAATTAATTAATAGTTGCTTAATCAATAATTTAATACCAGAGTATCTTCAAAATCAATATTCTTCTATACGAATATTGCTTGAAAGTGGGATTCCAACAATAAGAAATAAAGAAGGTGGTCATGGTCAAGGCACTAATATTACTAACGTCCCTGAACATCTAGCCAGCTATACACTTCACCTTACAGCTACAAATTTATTATTTTTAGTAAAATGCGAAGAGCAACTTCAATAAAAAATAGGCTCGCATAATGCGCTCTATGTGTAAAGACGAGCCTTCCCGATTGCGGTAAACCCCAAAACCATTCTACCGCAATCGCTCAGAACCCTTTTTAACATAGCGACATATCT
>NZ_LXEW01000063.1 GCF_001655055.1 Providencia heimbachae ATCC 35613
AGGAGACGGGATCACTCCCGTCGTCCTCTCACACCACCGTACGTACGGTTCCGTATACGGCGGTTCCTATCTATATTGAAATCGCTTCAATACATGAGTCTGTTTCGTTCATCGTGTCGCCCGCGTAATCTAAGCACCTCAATAAGCCTTCCTGACTTCCGGTCTTTCAGGCTTGTTATTCAGGCCTATGTTATTCACATAGCTTGTGCCTGCGACCCGCTCAGAGAGCACATGTGACTTGCCGCTCGTGATAGGTTCAGCCCTTCGTGCTATCGGTTTACTTAGCACTACTACGGCGTCTGCTGACTTCTGCCATTGCATTTGAATACTTCACAATATTCATAGCCTATCGGCACAATAGCAGATCTCCCGAGGTAATTCGCGCGACCTTCCTGCCTATGTCTGTCGGCTCTACGTCACAGCGTTCCGTATAAGTATTGGGCGTTGACGATATATGCCGCCTTACCCCGCTGCGCCGCCTAAACCGCTTCCTGTTCGTCAGACCGGCATTTTGCTTTCAGCTTCCTTCAGATTTCACCTCGCGATGAACACCCTTGCCGTTCAGCTAACACTTCCCCTTATCGGGCGTGTAGAGGACTTTCACCTCCAAGTCGTCTGTTAACCACCACAGTCAACAGACAGCGCCA
>NZ_LXEW01000064.1 GCF_001655055.1 Providencia heimbachae ATCC 35613
AGCGACCAGCAAGTGAAAGCGTTGACAGACGATCTGAACAAACAACTGGCCTTGCTGAAGCAAAAAGAAGAGGGTCTAAAACACGCGGAAGTCAACAGCCAAACCACCCGTGAGGCTTTAGCGAAACAGCAAGCGGATGCGAAAGCATTAGCCGAGAAAAATCAGCAGCTAACCGCGCAGTTAGCCGAAAAAGCCCAGCAAGCGGATAAAATTCAAGCGGCTTTAGCGGCACAAACCGCAAAAGCTGAGCAAAAAGCTGCTTTAGAAGCCGAGTTAGCGGCCGCGAAGCAACAATTACAAGCCCATCAAACGGCGCAAGATACGCTGTCAAAACAGTATGCGGATAGTCAAAAACAGCAACAACAGCTGCAAACGGCATTAGCGCAGAACGAACAAAATTATGCGGCGGCGCAAAAACAGTTGGCG
>NZ_LXEW01000065.1 GCF_001655055.1 Providencia heimbachae ATCC 35613
TGTAGGCTCCTAGCGACTCCCTCATTTGTCGCCTAGCTGCAACTCGAATTATTTTGAGTATGTTTGGGTATACTTCAAGTCGCAGCGTTGTTGACTGCATTCATTCGCACTAGTCACCTACTTATGTAGGCTCCTAGCGACTCCCTCATTTGTCGCTTAGCTGCAACTCGAATTATTTTGAGTATGTTTGGGTATACTTCAAGTCGCAGCGTTGTTGGCTGCATTCATTCGTACTAGTCATCGACTTATGTAGGCTCCTAGCGACTCCCTCATTTGTCGCCTAGCTGCAACTCGAATTATTTTGAGTATGTTTGGGTATACTTCAAGTTGCAGCGTTGTTGACTGCATTCATTCGCACTAGTCATCGACTTATGTAGGCTCCTAGCGACTCCCTCACTT
>NZ_LXEW01000066.1 GCF_001655055.1 Providencia heimbachae ATCC 35613
ACACGCATGTATACGCCAGCTTCACGACCTGCTTTACGCAGTTCAGTCATTTTATCTACAGTTACGCCACGGGAATCCGCAACTACTGCAGACAGCGCGTCCTTTGGCTACTTCGCTGACTTCAGCAACAATCGCTTTGTTTGTCTTGAAGTATTTAAAGCCATTAGCTTTGCTCCTGGATGTTTGCCAGAGCTTATGCTCTGGAACTCACTTCACTCATCTCAACGAGAAGAGCGTCTTAATACGGTGAGCAGAAACAAGCCAAAGAGTACTTTAAAAAATAATCTTAGCGTTCTGTCACCGTCTACGCAGGGGATTAAGTTTCTTGCGAAACACCTGCGGTCTTCGACGGAGGCCTGGATAGGCCAGGCTCCAACGAAC
>NZ_LXEW01000067.1 GCF_001655055.1 Providencia heimbachae ATCC 35613
CTAGGGCTAGTTTATTTGGGCGGTAATAACGAGACATTTTTTGTCCAAATCACCGGAAAAGGCTGCCAATATGTGTTTAGTTCAACCACAGCATTAGAGGTTTATAGTTGGTTAAAGCACCTTGATATTACGCAAATTAATCGAATTGATTTAGCCACCGATGATTATGATGGTGTGTTTACGGTCGATGCCGCTAAAAAAGCGTATGAAGACGATGCTTTTTATGGCGGAAAAGGACCTAAACCGGGTAAAGATGAGTCACTAAAAACAGATGCTTATGGGCAAGTTCAGAAAGAAATGTTCTCCGTTGGGTCAAGACAATCCCGTGTTTATTGGCGGATTTATAATAAAGCCGTTGAGCAGAAAGTCACGGGTAT
>NZ_LXEW01000068.1 GCF_001655055.1 Providencia heimbachae ATCC 35613
TTAGGGCTAGTTTATTTGGGCGGTAATAACGAAACGTTTTTTGTCCAAATCCCGGGAAAAGGTTGCCAATATGTGTTTAGTTCAACTACGCCATTAGAGATTTATAGTTGGTTAAAGCACCTTGATATTACGCAAATTAATCGAATTGACTTAGCCACCGATGATTATGATGGTGTGTTTACGGTCGATGCCGCTAAAAAAGCGTTTGAAGACGATGCGTTTTATGGTGGGAAAGGGCCTAAGCTTAAATGTAGAGTTGAGTTTGAACATGATGGCGAAGGCAATCTCACGATAGATATGATACGTGTTGGTTCACGTCAATCACGTGTGTTTTGGCGCGTCTATGATAAAGCCTTAGAACAAAAGGTCACGGGAAG
>NZ_LXEW01000069.1 GCF_001655055.1 Providencia heimbachae ATCC 35613
CGGCCAACTTCTTCCTTGACCTATCTTCGCTCACACTTTCTCGAAAGGTGTTGGCACCAATAATGATTAAACTAATTCAATGAGTTAGTTTAACAATTATGCTCTTTAACAATCTGGAACAAGCTGAAAATTGAAAACAACGCACATTGTTTTGCTTAAACAATGTGAGAGTCTCTCAAAAAATCTCAACTTGAACGTGTTTTTCAAACACACAAGCGAGTGGCATGAGCGAGCAGTGTGAAATTCAAGGCGGACAGCGTGCAGCAAGCGCAACGTACAGTAGTACGTGAGCATTGCGAACCCTGCCCAACGAAGAAGTTCACCACGCACAG
>NZ_LXEW01000070.1 GCF_001655055.1 Providencia heimbachae ATCC 35613
GTTGTACGGCAAGCACAAGTTTGTTTGTTATGCCGTACAAAAAAGTATTAAAACGCATTCGGTTTATAACGTAGTGAGCCCACGATTCTGTCCCAAATTTCAACCATTTGCGCTTCGCTATAACGGGTTTGTTTATACTCACTGTTAATCCCGATAGTTATTAAAGGCTTCACGGTTGTCGCAACAGCTTCATTTGCATATAAAAGAAAATCATAGACTTGCAACGTTTTTTGTCTATATGTTTGAATCCCACCAAAAAGCCACGTTTCAGCTGGAAT
>NZ_LXEW01000071.1 GCF_001655055.1 Providencia heimbachae ATCC 35613
TTTTCGGTGTGTTGAAAATCCTTGATACCGGCATACACAATGCTGTTTAACCCTTTAATTGCTTAATTATTCAATGATAAAACGAACTCTATTTTGCAGTGTTATTACCATGCTCCTTACTGTATCAGGCTGCGATAGTGGACAAAGAAACTTAGCGTATGTAAACAATTGTCCCCCTATTCCAAAATCTGAGCCAAAATAATGAAAGTATCTTTTTCTATAGCCTTATTCCCTTTTCTATTTTTACTTGGCTGTGATCAACAGCTCAC
>NZ_LXEW01000072.1 GCF_001655055.1 Providencia heimbachae ATCC 35613
GTCGCCTAGCTGCAACTCGAATTATTTTGAGTATGTTTGGGTATACTTCAAGTCGCAGCGTTGTTGACTGCATTCATTCGTACTAGTCATCGACTTATGTAGGCTCCTAGCGACTCCCTCATTTGTCGCCTAGCTGCAACTCGAATTATTTTGAGTATGCTTGGGTATACTTCAAGTTGCAGCGTTGTTGACTGCATTCATTCGTACTAGTCATCGACTTAA
>NZ_LXEW01000073.1 GCF_001655055.1 Providencia heimbachae ATCC 35613
ATTAATTAGTATTTTTCAAACAATGTTTGGATTTTTTTAGGATCTTGTGTTTCTGTTAATGCTAATTGTAATAAAACACGCGCTTTTTGTGGGTTCAGTCTTTCTGAGGCAACAAAGCCGTATAAGTTATCATCAACCTCTGCATTACGCGTTGTATAGCCTGTCGGTACACGGCTAGCACGAACAACTACAACATCTTCTTTTGCGGC
>NZ_LXEW01000074.1 GCF_001655055.1 Providencia heimbachae ATCC 35613
GGGGACATCGTCTTTCACTCGATATCGGCGCAATTGGCGTCCCCTAGGGGATTCGAACCCCTGTTACCGCCGTGAAAGGGCGGTGTCCTAGGCCTCTAGACGAAGGGGACACGAAATATTGCACAACTTACGTTGTTTTATCTCGTGTAAAACGCATTCTTGCGAATGTCGCTCCCACGTGTAGCCTATTGCTCTACTTTCT